>JAAVAC010000028.1 GCA_014804265.1 Lachnospiraceae bacterium
CGCTCTGGCATAAAAACGTTCCTATTGAAAAAGGAGAAATCACAACAGCTTACGTTAGCCGGATACTTTGGAATAGAGGCTTTCGGGTAATCTGGTTGTTAAAAATGGGGAAACTCAAAAAAAAGTTAAAAATACTTCTGCTGCTGCCTTATCTGGTACAGCTTGTTATGATTTTTACCAATCCCTTTACAAAAGCGGTTTTTTACTATGATTCCTTTGGCTATCACCGGGGCTTTTTCCAACTGCCCCTTTATGTAATCTGCTTTTATTATGCCGGATTCGGAGCCGTATACTGCTCCCTGTTCAAAAACGTACTGTTGAAAAATCTTCGTTTTTCTCTTTACACCTTCATGGTCATTTGTTTAAGTGCCTCTTTATTCCAGCTTTTCCATCCGGAATATCTGGTTGAGAACTTTACGATTACCTTCTGTCTGCTTTTGATTTACTTAAATCTGCAAAGACCTGAGAACTTTATCCATGACCATACCGGCGCCCTGAATGACAATGCTTTTTCCAAAAATTTTCTAATAAACGCCAAGACCCACCGGCAGGATCGGATAGTGTTTCTCTGCATTGAGGAGCTTCCTGTCCTGATTCATACTTTTACAGCCGAAAAGATTTTTCATCTTCTCTCTGCCGTTACTACAAAGCTGGAGCATGCTTCCAGACAGGAAGTCTATTATCTGGATAACGGTTCTTTTGCCATTATGTATAAAGAACGGGCTCCTTTTCCTACAGATGATCTGCTNNNAAAAATAAANCATATNTTTGAAAGCAGTTTTTCCATAGATTCGGCACAGATCAACCTGNACTTCCGNACNCTTACNCTGNCACTGCCAAAGCACGGTCCGGATCTGGAAACCGTCTACCTTTACCTTCACTATCTGCAGGANCTGGACANTTCAAGNCACTGGGCTTTATCGGCAGATGAAATCANTANTTTTGACAGGACAAGAAGACAACAGGTAGAAGCTGCCATGAAATGGGCCATAGACAATGATGGATTTGAAATNTATTACCAGCCCATTTATTCTACCAGCAAAAATTCCATTACTTCGGCGGAAGCTNTGATTCGCCTTCGGACAGAAGANCTTGGCTTCGTGCCGCCGGATGAATTTATNCNTTTGGCAGAACAAAACGGCATGATCTTAAAAATCGGCCATATTGTATTTGANAAGGTTTTTCGTTTNATGTCGGAAAATTCCTTAGACCAAAAAGGCATTGAATATATTGAGATCAANTTATCCATGNTACAATGTATGCAGGAAGGACTTTCGGAAGAAGTCATTTCCCTTATGAACAGGTACNAGATTGACGGNNNGCATGTCAATCTGGAAATTACGGAAACTGCTGCTGCAAATTCCCCCAAGATGCTCATTCAGAATATGACTCNTCTTTCCAGACATGGCATTACNTTTTCCCTNGATGACTTNGGAACAGGCTATTCCAACATCACCTCCCTGTTGAGCCTGCCTCTTTCCATTGTAAAGTTTGATAAATCCATGATTGACATGGCNGCAAATGACGATACNGGAAAAATGATTTTAGACAGCTCNACCGCTATGATCAANCAGATGAATTTAAANATNGTAGCCGAAGGAATNGAAACCATGCTTCAAAAAGAAGATCTGATGCAGTCAGGCNTTGACTACCTGCAGGGCTACTTTTTNTCAAGNCCTGTNCCCGGNCCGGAGTTTTTGANATTCGTGGAAGAATNCAACCGGATATAAGCAGAANGAAAAATNCNAGACAATGNTTTTTANCATTGTCTNGNATTTTTCNTTCNGNCACTCTGTTTCGGNATTGCTTCTACCTGNCATTCANTTCNTTCCGAAAGCTGCTGCAATATTCCTTCGCTGCATTCACATCATATTGATGCTCCTCTAACAGATTGATAAAATNAGAGCCNACGATACATCCNTCGATTACCTCCTTCATAGGAAGCACATCCTTTGGAGTCCGAATGCCAAANCCCATCATGACCGGGATTTTGGAAACCTTTTTCACTTCCGTTAAATAATTCAGCACATCCTTATGAAACTCTGCNGCCTGNCCGGTAACNCCCATNCTNGATACACAATAGACAAAGCCTCTGGCATTTTCTAAAAGCATTGGAATCCTATCCTTTGACACNGGAGATACAAGCTGGATCAGAATCGGCGACTGTTGGTTTTTATCCAGTTCATCCTGAAGCTGCTTTTGCTCCTCAAATGGCAGATCCGGCACGATCAAACCGTCTACGCCTGCTTTCGCACAGGCATTTACAAANTTCCCGATNCCAAAATAAAGTATCGTATTAAAATACATCATAAANACAATGGGGATNTCACAGCCTTCTTTTCGCACCGTTTCCACCAGCTCAAGGGAATTTTTCAAATTGGTCCCCCGGCTTATGGACTTATAGGAGGCAGCCTGAATGACCGGACCGTCCGCCACCGGATCNGAAAAAGGAATGCCTAACTCCAGAATATCNGTTCCCGCTTCCTCCTGAGCCTTTATNAGCTGCTTGCANCCCTCCATATCCGGNAGCCCGGCAGTCATATANGTAATAAATGCCTTTTCCTGTTTTTCCTTTACCATTTTTAATNTTTCTTCTATTCTGTTTTTCATTCTTCCGCTCCTTCTCCCTGTTTTTAATTNAANTAACCCTTACCGGAAAAATAAGCTTCAATGGTATGGGCATCCTTATCTCCCCTGCCGGAAAGACAGAGCAGAATCGCTTCTTCCTTTTTCATGGTNTTTGCCTTTTTAAANGCATAGGCAAGGGCATGGGCGCTTTCTATGGCAGGTATGATACCCTCCATTCTGCAAAGNTCCGANAANGCNTCCATGGCCTCCTNATCGGTTATGGAAACATACTGTACCCTTCCGGTTTCTTTTAAATANGCGTGCTCCGGCCCTACTCCCGGATAATCCAGNCCTGCTGAAATGGAATGGGCAAGCTGCACATTTCCNTCATCATCCTGCAAAAGANANGACTTCATTCCATGNAGTGTTCCCGGNCTGCCAAGCGCCATGGCAGAAGCATGNTTTCCTGTTTCNATNCCAAGCCCTGCTGCCTCCACNCCAATCAGCTCCACTTCCTTTTCCTCCAGAAANTCCGCAAACATTCCAATGGAATTGGAACCGCCGCCTACACATGCCATAACNACCTCCGGCAGCCTTCCTTCCTTTTCCAGAAANTGCNTCTTTGCCTCTACGCTGATGATTTTTTGAAATTCTTTTACCATTTTGGGATATGGGTGTGGTCCCACTGCGGAACCGATTACATAAAAGGTATCTTCCGCTTTCTTTGCCCATGTACGGATTGCTTCATTGGTGGCATCCTTTAGNGTATTGGAACCGGACTGTACGGAAACTACNTTTGCNCCCAGCATTTCCATGCGCATTACATTCAAATGCTGTCTTTCTATATCCTCNGANCCCATATAGACCGTACATTCCATGCCAAACAGNGCTGCTCCTGTTGCCGTTGCCACTCCATGCTGGCCTGCTCCTGTTTCTGCTATTACCTTTGTCTTTCCCATTCTTTTTGCCANTAAGATCTGNCCGATCACNTTGTTGATTTTGTGNGCNCCTGTATGATTTANGTCCTCTCNCTTTAAATAAATCTTAGGCCCGTATTTCTCNGTCAGGCGTTTTGCCAGATAAAGAGGGGTTTCACGGCCTACATANTCCTTTAAGTAATAATGATATTCCTCTATAAAAGATTNATCTTGAATGGCTTCCTCAAATGCTGTTTCCAGCTCTTTTAATGTGTTCATTAAAGATTCGGAAACATACTGTCCGCCAAATTGTCCATAATATGCACTGCTCATTGTNTTCGTCCTTTCCTTTCTCTTATTTCCTGATTCATATGCCAAATNCTTGTTTCCCTGCTTNTCATCCNTTTCGCGCTTCTCTGACGAACCGCCTGATNTTTTCCGGNTCTTTTCCCACCTTATCCCGGTCAAATTCCACTCCGCTGCTTACATCCACTATATGGGGNCNTACCGCTTTTATAGCTTCTTTTACATTTTCCGGCGTCANTCCTCCTGCCAGAATGATTTTNACCGGAAAGCCCTCCAGCNCCCTTCTTACTTCCTCCATCAGCTTCCAGTCAAAAACCTCCCCNGCTCCTGGTATCAGCCCGTCAAACAGCAGGGCTTCTGTGTTNTCNCATTCCTTTATTTTATCNGGGAGCTTTTCATCCTTAGCCCAGACTGCCCGAAACAGNGGAATATGAATNNAATCTAAANCTTCCTTTTCANGACTGCCNTGAATCTGGATNTAATCAAAGCCCATGTCTTCAATCCTTCCCACCTGTTCCTTTGTGGGNGAAACANCNACNGCNACCGTTTTCACCTGCTGCCCCTGCTCTTTCTTTTCCCTGAAAAACTGCAGGATGTCTTCTGCCTGCTTTACTGTATTGTTCCTNTTGCTTTTTTCATAAAACAGAACCAGGCCTGCNTAATCNACTTTTTCTTCTACTAATANTTCCGCCTCTTCCACAGAGGTGATTCCGCAGATTTTAATTTCTATNTTCCCTTTCATGCACTCACCTGCTTTTCTCCCTGCACANTCAATGCTGCAAAAAAATCCGCTTCCATTTATCCGCCAGCTCNCNNGGCTTTTGNGCNTCCATNAANACCGTNCCGATTAAAAGCCCATCCACCCGGCATTCCTTTAAAAAGGCAATGTCCTCATCTTTTGTGANGCCNCTTTCCGATACGAACACCGTCTCTTTTGGCACCATTTTAGAAAGCTCCTTTGAAATGTTTAAATCAACCGTAAAGTCCTTTAAATTCCGGTTATTGACGCCAATGATCCTTGCCTCCAGTCCCAGGGCCCGTTTCATCTCCTCTTCATCATGGACTTCTACCAATACATCCATTCCAAGATCATAGGCAAGCTCATAAAACAGCTTCATTTCCCGGTCCGTCAGAATTGCCGCAATCAACAGGATACAATCCGCTCCGATTACCTTAGCTTCAAATATCTGATAGGGATCGATGATAAAATCCTTCCGGATCATGGGCAGAGGGGAAATCTCCCTGATTTCTTTAAAATAATCTACGCTCCCTAAAAAATGATCCTCTTCTGTCAGGCAGGAAATCGCATCTACCGAAACATTGTACTGGTCGATCCGGTCTGTCAAATTGATTTTATTATCCATTTTTCCGTGGGAAGGGGATGCCTTTTTAAATTCACCTATGATGGAGAGGCCGGGCTTTTTTAATGCCTGATAAAAGCTCACAGACTCTCTCTCACACTGGATGGCAAGCTGCTTCATTTCTTCCATGGAAATCTTGTTCTTAGCCTGTATGAGCCGTTTCTTTTTATCTTCTACGATTACATCTAAAATCATCTTGTATACCACCCATTCTTTTATATCTGACCGTTTACGAAGTTTTCTATCAGTCGTTTTCCATGTTCTGTGTAAATGCTTTCCGGATGGAACTGAAGTCCCACTACCGGATAGTCCTTATGCTTCATTGCCATAATCTCTCCATCCTCCGTAGCCGCCATAATTTCCAGACAGTCCGGTAAGTCCTCTGCCTGCACTGCCAGGGAATGATATCTGGCTACCAGAATGGGAGAGTTGATTCCCTTAAAAATACTTTTNCCCTGATGGGTGATGCTGCTCTGTTTCCCATGAAAAATGCTTTTTGCATAGGAAACCGTTCCACCCAGCGCTTCCCCGATGCACTGATGTCCGAGACAGATTCCAAGAATAGGCTTTTTCCCGGTAAATTCCTTTACTACCTCCATGCATATCCCCGCCTCTTTCGGACTTTTCGGTCCGGGGGATAAGACGATTTTGTCCGGATCAAGCTGTTTTATCTCTTCTAAGGTAATCTTATCATTCCTTACTACTTGAATATCATTGGTAAACGTGCCAAAATACTGATATAGATTATACGTAAATGAATCATAATTATCAATAAGTAAAATCATAAGTTTTCTTCCTCCACTAATGTCTTTGCCAGCGCCATCACCTTATTGCAGCATTCCATATATTCGTTTTCTCCCTTGGAATCCGCCACGATTCCGGCGCCTGCCTGCAGATATACCCGGTTTCCCTTCTTGATCATGGTACGTATGGTAATACAGAAATCCATATTGCCGTTAAAACCAAGATATCCAGTAGCGCCTCCATAAAGCCCTCTTCTCACTGTTTCCAGTTCGTCGATGATTTCCATTGCGCGTATTTTCGGCGCGCCGCTTAGGGTACCTGCCGGAAGAAAGCTTGCTACTAAATCAAGGGGATGGAACTCTCCCTTTTTCTTTCCTTCTACCAAAGAGACAATGTGCATCACGTGGGAATAATTCTGTACCTCCATAAACTGGGTAACCTTCACGGTGCCAAATTCCGCAATCCTTCCCATATCATTTCTGGCAAGGTCCACTAACATCACATGCTCTGCCCGCTCTTTTTCATCCGCCAGAAGCTCTGCCCGTAATGCCTCATCCTCTTCCTGAGTCTTTCCCCGCTTCCTNGTGCCTGCAATGGGGCAGGTAAATACCCGGTTATCTGTCTGCTTTACGATCATTTCGGGGCTTGAGCCAATGATTTCAAATTCCCCGAAGTTGAAATAATATAAGTATGGAGATGGATTTAATTCCCGCAGCTCCTTATAGAGCTCCAAGCCGTCCTGTGCCGTTTCTATGGTCCATCTTTGGGACAATACCGTTTGGAAAATATGCCCCTCCCGGATGTACGTTTTGATTTTTTCCACCTTATCGCTGTATTGCTCTAAGGTATCTGTCTTCTCAATGATTTTTCCGTCATGAACGAAGCTGCAGACAGTCTCACCNGTGCTTTCCCGCACCAGGCTGACCAGTTCTTCCGCTTTCTTTTCCCCGGTCTTCCTGCCTTCTTCCGTATCTTCCTCCAAAACCACCGCCGTCATTGTCTCTGCCACATGGTCCACTGTGATGAATTCCTTGGTGAACATCAGCTGAATGGTTTCGATGCCAATCGTATCCGGATTGGCATCGGGAAGCTCTTCCGAATATCTGACGAAATCATATCCAAGGCTGCCTGCCAGCCCGCCAATCATGGCAAGCTCCCCGTCATCCTTTAAGACTTCAAATTCACTGTAATATTCCTTCAGCCGCTCTAAGGGATTTCCTTCCCTCACTTCCACAGTCCCATCCTTTTTCGTAATCACAAGGCTGTTTCCTTTGGATGTGATGATTTCCTCCGGCTCCACTCCAAAAAAGGAATATCTTCCGTTATCCTTATCATAGCTTTCCAGCAAAAATCCTTTTTTTCCTCTTGCAATTCCTTCAAACATGGAAATTGCCTTTTCGTTGACAATNCTTACTGTCTTCTTATAAGCTCTTAATTTTCTTTTCATCTGATGCCTCCTGTTTCTCAATGCTTCAAAANTTCCCCGGTGGTATTTCCNAAAAGATCATATCACAANCTCCAGGAAATAAAAAAAGCACCGAACGCAGCTACATCCTCATAAAGGGACGTAGAAAANGCGGTGCCACCCTTCTTCTCAAAATCAATCTTTTATGCCTGTACTCATAAAAAAAGCAGATATTCCAATCGGAACGATCTGCCACCAATTCATTTTGACTCTTACGGATACGGAAAACAACTTTCGATATCCTCCTCTTGTAACGTAGAGGCTACGGCTNCAGCTACTNTCATTCACCTTGCATCTCACAAACCCATTCCTATAAGCTTTTCATACCGGATTCCACCATAACCGGCTCTCTGTCATGAANNNANCANANAGTACTNTCTTTGCTCATTGATTTTGCTGTTTTAAATTATTNAAAATATANCACTGTTTTTTNNTNCTGTCAATGGGGGTTCTCAAAAAACTTATCAATTGAAACTTATCAATTGAAACTTATCAATCCTTATCCATCATTTCANATCCAAGGTTGCNCAGCCACTTTTCCATATCCATGACACAATAAGTTCCAGCCNGCTCAACCAAAGTGCTAATCNTNCCTGCCNCTTCGTCAACCGTTGTGTTTAAGGGAACTAATATATTCTCATTTTCATCAAACCANAAAATATTATATCTTTTTATCCCCTCCAAATCTTTNGNGCTATATTCTTNATGGATATTCTCAGGACTNATTTGNAATGTNANTTTCATACTNTCCAAATTTTNTTCGTCCGCATAAATAATTTCCNGCACCCTTCCAAGNATGCTGCCATTTTCCAAAGCAGTAGCATATGCACTTTCCCTNACNNNCAAATNACTGAAAACNNTTCCNNTTGCNTCCAGTTCCAGACTCANCTTATANTCATCATTATCCTGATTGATTTCTTCCAAAATAGCATGGTCATAATCCAGCTTCTGGGTGGACTTATGCTCCATATCCGGATAACCGAATGTTTTTCCATTNAGNGGNTCTAAGCCAATTAAAATTTCATCCCCGTCCTTAATTCCATCNCCGTCTGTATCAGGATTTAGAGGGTCTGTTCCATAANCCTTCACTTCCTCTCCATCCTTTANTCCGTCCNNATCNGTATCAGGATGTAACGGATCTGTCTCCTGTCCATACTCCTCTANCATCGTAAGCCCNTCTTCATCCACATCCATATCCGCATCGGAAATTCCATTGTCCAGTGTAGATGGCTTTAAGGGATCNGAAGAAACATATAATACTTCAAATCCATCTGTAAGTCCGTCCCCGTCTGTATCAGGATTTTCCATATCCGTACCGATTTCTTCCTCATAAATATCCGGAAGGCCGTCCCCATCCGTATCCTGCATATCTTCCCAGAATTCATCTGCTTCTATATTTTCATTCGTCCATCCTTCATCAGATGTGCCNTCTGNCTGATAAGTAACTTTTTNTGTATCCTTTTTCGTACCAAAAAGCACAATGGCACCAATGCCAAGCATGCATATAATAAGAAAAATTAAAATAACAAATATGCTTTTTTTGACCTTTCCACAATGTTTCTCCATTTTTTCTTTTCCTTTCCTCAATACCATTTTTCATAAGGATTCTGTTTTTTCTTCATTGCAACACTACGTAGCTTATTATTCAAAATTTTCATTTCATATGCATTTTACCCCAAAAAAATTTTAAAGGCACATATACCCCCTCACAAACACATACAAATGAGCATTTATCTTTTTTATATTACGAAGAATGGCGGGAGCCTCAAAAAAATGCATTTCTTTCACTTCCTGTTCTGACATTTCTTTGTTTATGTATAAAACTTCAACTATGCCATATTCATAGTCAAGATATTCTTCCATTTTATATCTATATAGAATCACTCCCTCCTCCTTCTCCCATTCCCCAGTGTATCTAACTGCTATATCTTCAAGCAGCTCTGTACAATCCAGTTCCTTCGCAATCTGTTTCTCTAACTTCTCAAGCTCCTTGTATGACATATCCGGACTCTTCATTGAAATATACCTATTGGAATATGTTTCTATTTCTTTTTGATTTTCTTCACAAAATTCAATCATTTCTTTAAAGGCCTTATTTCTCTTAGCTTTTGCCACAGAGTATTCA
Source organism: Lachnospiraceae bacterium (assembly GCA_014804265.1). Lineage (GTDB taxonomy): Bacteria > Bacillota > Clostridia > Lachnospirales > Lachnospiraceae > RGIG3040. The sequence goes on from JAAVAC010000028.1 coordinate 9,487, forward strand.
TAATTTGATTTCAACTTTACAAGAAATGAAAAGGAAATTATGCCGACTGCTATTGCTGCTATTATTGAAATTACTGTAATAAAATATTTTTTCTTCATACACATACCCATTCTAAAATATTAAACATACTCATACCCTATAATACATATAAGTAAGCATTCCAAAATTTAAACGCACTCGTACCCCGTCACACAAACATACAGATGCGCATTTATTTTTTTTATATCCTCAAGGATACAGGGACCATCAACAAAAGAAGGCAGCCCTTCCTCGAAGTCCTGTTGTGAAATTTCCTTTTCAAAATAGAAAATTTCTATTTCACGATAATCCTGCACACCGTCACTATCAATATAACTAAAAATTTTTTTATCTGTGTATTTAACGATTTCCTCTATCTCCTCCAAATCCCTACTATAGCAGACTGATATTTTCTCAAACATCCATTTACAATCCAACTCCTCTATAATCTGTTTTTCCATCTTCATAAACTCCTCATTCGACATATCTGGTTGCACTATTTCCAAATGCCGGATTGAATATGCTTCTATTTCTTTTTGATTTTCTTCACAAAATACAACCATTTCTTCAAAAGCTTTATTTACATTTTCCAAAAACAATGAATATTCGTATCTTGTTTTCGCTTCTATCAGAGAGGGAATGGAAATGATTCCTATTCCGATTAACATTGTTGCTATTATGAAAATTACTATTATGAAATATTTTCGCTTCATATGCAAACCTCCCAAATTTCAAACATCCTCATACCCCCTCATAAAAACATACAGATGGGTATTTATTTGATTTATATCCTCAAGAAAATGAGGATCCCCAAAAAAATCCATTTCTTCCACTTCCTTTTCTGACATTTCTTTGTTTATGTATAAAACTTCAACTATTCCATATTTATAGTCAAGATATTCTTCTTTATACCTATAAAGTATCACTCCCTCCTCCTTTTCCCATTCCCCAGTATATCCGATTGATATATAATCAAACAACCATATATAATCCAAATCATCTGCAACCTTTCTTTCTAATCTCTTCAGTTGCTTATACGACATATCCGGATGCTTCGTTGCTATATATCTGCTTGAATAGACTCCCAATTCTTTTTGATGTTCTTCACAAAACACAATCATTTCTTCAAAAGCCTTATTTACCTTCGACTCTATCATGGAATGTTCATGCTTCCATTTTAACTCTCTAAGAACCGGAAAGAAAATAATACCAATTACTATTACTGCAATCAATGAGATTGCTATAATGAAACATTTTTTCTTCATATGCATCTTCTCACTTTACCTCAAATTCACATGTGGTATCATTCCATTTGTAAATAGTCGAATCTTTACCCTTTGTATATTCCACATCACTCTTTATCGCCTTTGATATCTTCTGATTTTTACCACTTGGCACATAATATTGCCATGCGTTCTCTGTAAATGCAGTAAGAATCATCTCAATATCATTTGCACAGGCGCTTCCGTTCACATTCATGATTCCTTTTACCTGTGGCAAAGCAAAAACTTCTTTTTTTGAGCTCCCGTATTCAATTTCTTCATTTGATTTTGGCTGATATCCATTGTTAATTGATGCCTGGTAGTACATGTCCTTCAAACCAAACACATGCCCAAACTCATGTGCCACAGTTCCTTCATATTGAGCTGGATGATATAATTCTTTATCATAATCCTTACAGTCATTTATTATTTTACTATGATTCTCGTGAGTATCATCTTCACAAAAACTGGAATATATCGTCACATACCTGTTACAATTCGTTTTCCAGTTCTTAATTCTAGACTGATGAGACTTCCCACAAACTCCATCCTTAATCGTAACCTCTATTATATTCTTAAATGCTTCTGGATTCGTAACCTCCGTAAGCTCCACCTTAAAATTCACCTTCAGCCCTTTATAAAAATCATATTTGCTCCCCTCATATGTTCCATTCCAACGATTGGGAATTCCATCCAATACCAGTTCTTTCAAGGTTGCATTCTGCCCTACCCGGGCTGTAATCTTATCCGCTTCACTTTGCTGTTCCGGATTGAGATCTGTTATCCTTAAAGCTCTGGACGCTGAGTTGTGTGTATTGCCTTTTATAACAATCCTTGCATGAAGAGTCACATCATTATCCTGTATAGTAATATAAGAAGGATAATCGGGCTTATTGTTTCCATCCCTGCTTATTTCCGGGAAACATGTTTCCACAGTGTCCTTATGCAAAGGTCCTACATTCTTATACCTTTCGTCCACTCCATCCCATTCAAATTCATCTCCGTCCAAAATGCCGTCTCCATCCCCGTCACGTTTCGTAGGATTGGATAAAACCGGCAACACATATATGGCAGACATGATTTCATCCAGGCTCTTTCCAGCAGCATTGACCGTTCCCGCATACCGCCTTGCCCATTCATAATGAGGTTCTGGTATAAACACATACTTATCCACATATTCCTTATAGGTATACAGTTCCACGCTGCTATCCGAATTTACTTTTACCCTGTCCTGATTTACTTCCCTCCAGTCAGTTAATCCATCCCCGTCCGTATCCGTAGCGCCGTTTTCCTTTAACTCCGCCTTTAAAACGATTAACTCAAGCCCAGCAGATGTAAGCATATTATACTTTGATACAGGAACATTGGGTTTATATCCATAAATATAATTTAATATTTCATCTGCAAAGTCTGCATAACTGTATACCAGCAGTCCGTCCGTTGCCTTGGAAAGCCTGTCATACCAGGAATCCGGCAGGGTTCCCGGCTCTATCACGCAACAGTGTATATTAGCTGCGGCAATTTTACCTATCAGGGAATCCGTATCATCCGTCATATAAGAATCCCCGAAAAATACAGCCGTTTTAAATGCATCTGCCCTAAGCCCTATGGTATGTAACATGGTATCTACCTGTTCATCAATATACGGAGTCTGGGGCGGCGTATTCAGTAACTGTTCAATCATTCTGGACAATTGGGTAATATTATTTGCATAGTACTGTCCAAAAGAAGTCCTGACTGCCTTTCCATGCTGGTCTAACACATAAACCCTCACATCCTTTGTTTCATAAAAAAGGCTTTTCCCAATAATTTCAATATTATTTTTAATGTTGGCAAATTCCAAAGCTGTCAACCCATCTACGTTATTGTTGATGTTGAATACCACGTCTATTTTACTCTTTGATTCCGGCACAGCATTCATTGTGAAAACTTCTACTTCCACCTCATTCATGCTGACGGATACATCATCCTCCTGTATGGCAGAATCCGTCAGGGACATTCTTTCTCCTGCATTTTCCTCCCATTCTTCTGTCAGCTCCATGGTATCTGCCTGCAAGACATCAGAATCCGCCTGCAAAACGGGCTCCTTATCCATCATTTCACATCCAAGGTTACTCAGCCACTTTTCCATATCCATGACACAATAAGTTCCAGCCTGATTAACCAAAGTGCTGATGGTACATGCCTCTTCATCAACGGTCGTATTCAAAGGAACTAGCAGATTCTCAGTTTCATCAAACCAGAAAATATTATATCTTTTTATCCCCTCAAAATCTTTTGCGCTATATTCTTCATGAATATTTTTCGGACTGATTTGAAATGTGAGCTTCATACGTTCCATATTTTCTTCATCTGCATAAATAACTTCCGGCACTGTTCCAAGTATGCTACCGTTTTCCAGAGCCGCTGAATATGCGCTTTCCCTTACAAACAAATCACTGAAAACACTTCCCTTTGCTTCTAGTTCCAGACTCAGCTTATAATCCTCATTATCCTGATTGATTTCTTCTAAAATAACATGCTCCTCATTCAGCTTCTGGATAGATTTGTACTCTGCGTCCGGATAACCGAATGTTTTTCCATTCAGCGGGTCTAATCCAATTAAAATTTCATCTCCGTCCTTAATTCCATCTCCATCCGTGTCCGGATTTAAAGGATCCGTACCATAAACTTTCACCTCATCCCCGTCCGTTAATCCATCTTTGTCCGTATCAGAATGTAACGGGTCGGTTTCCTGGGCAGACTCCTCTAACATCGTAAGACCGTCTTCATCCGCATCCACATCTGCATCGGAAATTCCATTGTCCAGTGTGGATGGCTTTAAGGGATCTGAAGAAGCATATAATACCTCAAATCCATCTGTAAGCCCGTCTCCGTCCGTATCCGGATTTTCTATGTCCGTGCCGATTTCCTCCTCATAAATATCCGGAAGCCCGTCTCCATCTGTGTCCTGCATATCTTCCCAACATTCATCTACTTCCATATGTTCCTCTTCATTTACTTCTCTTTTCATCAGGAATCCATTATTTGCGTTCCATCCTGTTACTTTCACACAGTTCATTCCCTGCAGATAGTCTTCATAGGAAAGAACTACAGAACAATTCCATAATGTTTCCTCATTTCCCCTCCAGAACCTTAATGCACCGGAGCCTGCTTCCTTTTCGGTTACCGTATATTGATAAACATAGGATTCCACTTCTTCCGTTACTTTTATCGGATTGTAAATAGATTTATCCGCATTTTCTATTGTTATATTGTTCCCGTGATTCTGCTCCTTGGATGCGGATGTAAAGTTCATATAAAAAACAGCATCGTCTTTAGACCAGTCCGTGAAATCCGAAAAATCCAGATATATACTGTCTCCTGCCTGAAATCCTTTTTCATTCATGTTGTCATCCGTCCATCGTCCACCAGAAGCGCTTTCTGCCTGATAAGTAACTTTTCCATCCCTGCCACCGGCGCTCCATGAATTCCATAATACGGATTTTTTACTGTCATAGCGGTTGAATGTAATATTATAAGCCGTTGCAGGAACCGTTACGCTCCATACTTTATGATCATTAGTAGACATGATATAAGAGTCATGTCCTCTCGTGTTGTCTACAAGCTCAATAATGGCAGAATCATTTGAAATCCATCCTCCACCTGTTGCATCCACAAAATAGACGGTTACCTTTTCTGTTTCCGCCTTTACATCAAAAGGCACATTTGCACAGATACCGATAATACTCATAACAAAAATTAAAATAACAGATATGCTTCTTTTTAAGTTTCCCANNTGATTTACCCCATTTCTTTTTTCCCTTTTCCANCTTGTTGTTATAATTGCAAGTAGCATTATACTATTTCATTTATANCACTTTTGNTTGTATTGTAGCATGTAATTACTTACAATACAATACAATAAAAAANGAAATATNTTNGAAAGAGNATTGNCNNAAACNAAACAGTAAAAAAGGGTTCATTGCTCCTGANGAAACAATNAACCCTTTTCTTCTATTACTATATAAAATAAATACTATATAAACCTCTCTACACGTTAATCTCAGCCTTCACCCCAAGCAGNTCCTTATTCTCCTCAAGNATGGGGTAAATCACCGTCTCCAAAAACTTCTCCACCTGCTCCTTAGACCGTCCCACATACTTAGACGGGTCCATGGTCTTTTGCAGATCCTCTAAGCTCATATTGAAAGCTTCATCCTCCGCAATCAGCTCAAGCAGGTTGTTTTCCTTNCCAAGCTCCTTTACGTTCCTTCCGGCTTCCATGGAAAGCTCTCTAATGCGTTCATGAAGCTCCTGACGGTTGCCTCCTGCTTTTACCGCATCCATCATGATATTTTCCGTTGCCATGAAAGGAAGCTCGCTCATAAGCCGCTTGGTGATGACCTTTTCATATACTACCAGACCGTCTACCACGTTTAAGCACAAATCCAGAATGCCGTCTGTTGCCAGAAATCCTTCCGGAATGGAAAGCCGCTTGTTGGCAGAATCATCCAGTGTTCTTTCAAACCACTGGGTAGCGGAAGTAATGGCAGGATTTAAGGCATCAATCATCACATATCTGGATAAAGAAGCAATTCTTTCACTTCTCATGGGATTTCTCTTATATGCCATGGCAGAAGAACCAATCTGGCTCTTTTCAAAAGGCTCCTCCACTTCCTTCAAATGCTGCAGCAGGCGGATATCATTGGACATCTTGTGGGCGCTGGCCGCAATGCCTGCAAGCACGTTTGCCACTCTCGTATCGATTTTTCTGGAATAGGTCTGTCCGGAAACCGGATAGCATTCCAAAAAGCCCATTTTTTCCGCAATCATAGGATCAATTTTGTCAATGGTTTCCTGATCCCCGTTAAACAGCTCCAAAAAGGAAGCCTGTGTTCCGGTAGTTCCCTTAGAACCAAGCAGCTTCATATTGGAAAGGACAAAATCCAGTTCCTCTAAATCCAAGGAAAACTCCTGAAGCCATAAGGTTGCCCTTTTTCCTACAGTAGTAGGCTGTGCCGGCTGAAAATGAGTAAATGCCAGAGTTGGAAGCGCCTTATACTGGTCTGCGAATCTGGCAAGCTCGTCCATTACATTTACCAGCTTCTTTTTTACAAGCTTCAAAGCTTCCGTCATTACGATAATGTCCGTATTATCTCCAACATAGCAGGAGGTAGCTCCCAAGTGAATGATACCTGCCGCATTGGGACACTGCTTTCCATATGCATATACATGGCTCATCACATCATGGCGCACTTCTTTTTCCCTTGCCTTTGCCACATCATAATTGATATCCTCTGCATGGGCCTTTAACTCTTCAATCTGCTCCTTTGTAATAACCGGCTTTCCGTCCTGACTTAAGCCTAATTCATACTCCGTTTCCGCAAGGGCGATCCAAAGCCGCCTCCATGTACGGAATTTCATATCCGGTGAAAAAATATACTGCATTTCCTTACTGGCATACCGCTCCGAAAGAGGGCTTACATATCTGTCATTACTCATTGTGCGTCTCCTTTTTTCTCACTTTTCTCTGATTCCACATCGGAAACTTCTTCCTTTCTCTGAAACCAGCCTTACTTATTCTTCAAAATCCCCCCGGATATCTTCCTTAGGAGGCTCCATAGGATATTGCCCCGTAAAACAGCCGGTACAGATTCCACGCCCGCCCGTCAGCTCTATGAGCCGTTCAAGCTTTAAATACCCAAGACTGTCCGCTCCGATAATCTGTCTGACTTCTTCCACGGAACGGTTATAGGCAATCAACTGCTCTCTTGCCGGCACATCCGTACCAAAATAACAGGGCCATAAAAACGGCGGGGAAGACACTCTCATATGCACTTCCTTTGCCCCGGCTTCCCGAAGCATTCTCACGATCCGGTCTGAGGTGGTTCCTCTTACAATGGAATCGTCAATCATGACTACCCGCTTACCTTCCACCACTTCCCTAAGGGCATTCAGCTTGACCCGCACGCTGCTTTCCCTGCTTTTCTGCTTTGGTTTGATAAAGGTACGTCCTACATAGGCATTTTTTACAAAAGCGGTTCCATACGGAATACCTGACTGNAGGGCATACCCCATTGCCGCACAATTTCCCGATTCCGGCACTCCCACTACGATATCCGCTTCCACGGGAGAATCCATTGCCAGAAATTTCCCGGCTAAAATCCGGGAATTATATACACTTACTCCATCAATATAGCTGTCCGGCCTTGCAAAATAAATATACTCAAACACGCATCTTGCATGCTGCTCTTTCGGAATACACAGAGACTTGTCCGATTCAATTCCGTTTTCCGGGCTGATGGTTACGATTTCTCCCGGCTCCACATCTCTGATAAATTCTGCGCCTATGGTATCTAACGCACAGGTTTCCGAAGCCAGCACATAAGCATTATCCCGCTTTCCGATACAAAGAGGCCTGAATCCAAAAGGATCTCTTGCTCCAATCAGCTTTCTGGGGGACATGACGATGAGGGAATAAGCCCCCTTAAGCTTTTTCATGGCACGTCCCACCGCTGCTTCTACCGTACCGCAGTTTAACCGCTCCCTTGCAATATGGTAGGCAATCACTTCCGAATCAATGGTAGTCTGGAAAATGGCGCCGGTATATTCCAGCTCCCGGCGAAGCTCCTTTGCATTGATCAAATTTCCGTTATGGGCAAGTCCAAGTGTTCCTTTTACATAGTTTAAGACAAGGGGCTGGGCATTTTCTCTTGTGCTGCTTCCTGCCGTGGAATAACGCACATGTCCTACTCCGATATCTCCCTTTAAGCCTTCAAGGATTTCCGGTGTAAAGGCTTCGCTTAAAAGTCCCATATCCCTTGTGCTGGACACCTTTCCCTTGGGTCCACCCGTTTCACTTACCGCAATGCCGCAGCTTTCCTGTCCNCTGTGCTGAAGGGCGAACAGNCCATAATAAATGCTGGTNGCCACATCATTNCCATCNAAGTCGTACATGCCGAAAACNCCGCATTCCTCTTTTAAATGGTCATTTTCTTCTTCTAATGTATGTATCTGTTCTGTCATGAATTATAATCCCAATCTTTTNAATACTTCGTTATATGCCTCTTCTACATTTCCTAAATCCCTGCGGAAACGGTCCTTGTCCAGTTTTTCNTTTGTATTTACATCCCAAAGTCTGCAGGTATCCGGGCTTGTNTCATCTGCCAGGATGATTTGTCCNTGATAACGTCCAAATTCAATCTTNAAGTCGATGAGCTTGATGCCTGCCTGNANGAAATANGCCTTTAACACTTCATTTACCTTAAATGCATATTTCTTGATGGTTTCGATTTCTTCCCAGGTAGCNAGATNTAATGCTCTTGCAAAATAATCGTTGATCAGCGGATCGCCCANATCATCATTCTTGTAGCTGAATTCCACNGTAGGCTCTGNAAAAGGAGTTCCCTCTTCCACGCCCAGTCTCTTGGAAAAGCTTCCTGCCGCCACATTNCGGATAATNACCTCTAAAGGNACGATTTCNACTTTCTTTACNGCNGTTTCCCTGTCGCTTAACTCTTCAATGAAATGGGTAGGTACTCCTTCCTTTTCCAAAAGCTTGAATACATGGTTNGTCATNCGGTTNTTNATNACNCCCTTTCCAACGATGGTNCCCTTCTTTTCTCCGTTAAATGCNGTNGCATCATCCTTGTANTCCACGATTAACACATCCGGATCTTCNGTTGTATACACTTTCTTTGCTTTTCCTTCATAAAGTAACTCTTTCTTTTCCATTTCCATGCAATCCTTTCTTTTTCTTNATACTGCTTCTATACACATTTGCTTCTCATACGAAAATATTATAATCAATCTGTCCNTATTATTCAATAAACCTTTTAAAACTTTCCTATGAAATTCTGNACCCGTTCNTTTNNGGANGCAAANATTTCNTCNGGTGTNCCCTGNTCCNNAATANCNCCGTCNTCCATAAAGATAATNCGGTCNGAAAGCTCTTTNGCAAACTGCATNTCATGNGTAACNATNANCATNGTCATNTTTTCCTTTGCAAGNTCNTTGATTACNTTTANTACCTCNCCGGTAAGCTCCGGNTCCANNGCNCTGGTAGGCTCNTCAAANAANANAATCTTNGGCTGNAGCGCCAATGCCCTTGCTATGGANACCCTCTGCTGCTGCCCGCCGGANAGCTGAAANGGATATGCATNNGCNTTTTCTAAAAGCCCCAGCTGNNNAAGNAGNTNTTCNCCCCGCTCNNTNGCNTCNNCNTTAGNTACCTTATCCACNGTAATCAGNGCNTCNGTTACATTNTNNATNACNGTAAAATGAGGAAACAGGTTAAAATTCTGAAANACCAGTCCAAANNATTTCTGTATCTGCNNNAGNTCCTCCTTTTTTTGCATAGANNCATCTTACNNTCNNNNTCNNTTNCCGCATANNGCCCCANATANNTCAAANNTCCNNTGTCCATCTNNTCCAANAGAGTGGCACAGCGNAGNANNGTGGATTTNCCGGAACCGCTTGGNCCGATAATNGAAACNACNTCACCTTCNTNTACTGNCAGGGANANATNCTTTANNACTTNCAATNCNCCAAANGANTTTNGCATNTGGNNNATTTCCAATAANTTCATCTNANTCCTCCTCTATCTGTAATAAGAAAGNTTCTTTTCTATTTTTTCCATTACAAAAGCNACNANCAGGTTGAACACATAATAAAAGATTCCTGCTGCCACCAGGGCCAGCATGCTTTTTTCTGCTGCTGCTATCTGCTTTGCAATGGTAAACATCTCCGTTACCGACAGCACAAAGGCTAAGGAAGTATCCTTTACTAAAGTAATCACTTCATTGGTAACCGGCGGCAGAATCCGCTTGATTACCTGGGGCAGGATGATCCTGAAAAAGGCCTTGCCTTTGGAATACCCCAGTACCTTTGCCGCTTCATACTGTCCTATCGGAATGGATTCAATGCCGGCTCTGTATATTTCCGCAAAATAAGCCGCATAATTTAGGACAAATCCAATCATGACTGCCACGATGCGGTAGGAAGAAGAAATCTTCATCCCAAATAAATAGAAAGGCGCAAAATACACAACAAACAGCTGAAGCATAAGCGGAGTGCCTCGCATAATGGATATGTACAGCTTGGTCACGTTTCTTAATACACCGTTTTTTGCCATCCTGCCAAAGGATAATACCAGCCCTAAAGGCAGGGAAAACAGCAATGTCAATATAAAAATTTCTCCTGTGGTAAGCATCCCTTTTCCCAATTGGAAAAGCATCGTTTCAATGTCCATAAAATCCTCCAGACTGGAAAGGGACTGTTAGCAAACAGTCCCGCCCATTTCTATTTTCCTAAACAAACGCTGTCAGAAAGACCCCATTCCTCTGCAATTTTTGCAAAAGTACCGTCTTCTGCCATTTCTAACAATGTTTCTTCCACTTGATCTTTTAATTCATCATTTCCCAGCAAAAAGCCAACTGCATATTGCTCTGTGGCAAGCAGCTGATCTAATTTTACAAATTTGTCCCCTCTGGTAGAAAGCTGATAATCCGCTACCCCCACGTCCATGGCAACCGCATCTACAGCGCCCGCTTCCAAATCCATAAATGCCGTATTATAATCGGCAAACTGTGTCAAAGAAGCAAAGCTGGCCGTCAATGCCAGATTCTCCTCGTTATCTTCCTCATCTGTTAAAGCCGCTAATGCAGAAGAGTCTGCCTGAACCGCTACTGCCTTTCCTGCTAAATCCTCAAAGGAAACAATTCCGCTGTCAGCAGCAACTACGAATACCTGGCTGTTATCCACATAAGGAACGGTAAAGGTATATTTATCCTCCCGTCCGTTCATGGTAAATCCGTTCCAGATACAGTCAATGGTGCCGGATGACAATTCCATATCTTTTGCATCCCAGTCAATGGGCTGTTTTACTAATTCCCATCCCCTTCTGTTACATACCTCTTCTGCCAGGGACAAATCAAATCCCACATATTCCCCGTTTTCATCCATATAGCCATATGGGGGGAACTCTGCATCAAATCCTACCGTAAATGTCTTCTCCTCAGAACTTCCACAGCCTGTAAGCAGGCTTATGGACAATACTGCCATAGCTGCTGCTGCTAATACTTTTTTCATATCTTCTCCTCCTAATTTCCCATTACGTTGCAATAGTATCATCAGACTATACATTCTGTCAATTTACTTTTTTGTTTTTTTCTCATATTCCGACACTTTTCCTAAAATCTCATCGGCAAATGCCGGGTACTCTTTGACTAACCCCTTTAACTGGCTGCTTGCATGATTGGCAAGCTCCGTATTATACTCCATCTGCCCCCTCAGGTTCTGGCGCCGGACAATTAAATTATGCCGAACCTCTACCATTTCCTTTTTATCCAGCAGCGCTTCCGCCTGATGGAGCCAGATCAGAGGGTCGAACAAATGATATCTTTTCAGGATCCGTATCATCTGCTTTTGATGATAATCCAAATCCTCCTCTACCTGTCTGATTTTTATCCGTTCTTCCTTTTCTTCTTTATACAGCCTGCGCAGGTTTTCTAATTCCCTGCCTGATGAAATCTCATATTTGGCATACAAATATTCCAGAAGATTCGTATTATTGATATAGCGGATCTTCACCTTATTCTGAAGCAGAATCACTTTATTCAGGCTGCCGGAAGCCCTTTTTAGTTCTTCCACGTTTTCCGCATATTTTAAGTATAGTACCGTCAGTGCCAATGCTGCTATGCCGGCTGTCAGCATATATCCGATCTTTGTATCCATTTCAAGCCCGAACTGTAAAAAGACCAGCAGCACTATACAGGCAAATACAGCGCATACGCAGATAACCGCCATTCCCCGTATATTGGAGATTCCCACTCCTGCCTCATGCTTTCGATACAAACAGGCATGCTTTTCTCCTTCCAGACGCTGCAGGTCCTGATGGATGGCATTCTGGTATTCTTCCGCCTCTTTGATTTTTGCCATCCCCTCCGCGGCCACCTCTTCCAGCCGTTCCATCTTGCTATAATCCTTTTCACTAATGATCCGCTTTTTTCCTTCATACTTTTTGGTATCAAAAGAAAGCATCACGATCCCGCTGGCATGTTCGTCCAGATCCTTTTTGTCCTCTCCCTTGATCTGCTCGATTTCCTCCATATCTTTTAAATAGGAATTGACCAGCTCATATTCCCCATTCAGGGACTCTATTTCACGGGCAGCTTCTGCCATCTGCTCTAAGCAGCTTTCCACGAACTGCTTCCTCTGGACATCATCAAAGACGTCAATATCCTCTCTGTCCAGACTGATTTCCGCTTCTTTCCCTTCTTCCAGACCTTCCTGCAAAAGCTCGGCTTCCTGATTTTTTTTTCTTCTAAATAACTTATCAAAAATTTTCATATCCTATGCCAATACCCTGTCTAAATATTCTTCCTTCCATTGTTCTAACAGCTCTTCCATTGCCTGATGACTGGCACCAGTCCCTTCTTTCCTGATTTTCATTTCATCCAGTCTTTTCCTTTCATCGGATTCCCAATAGGCCTTTTCCGATTGCTCCATTTCCTTTTCCAGTTCCAGCGCCGCTTCATAATACCCTTCCTTAGAAGACGTGAATTCTATATATTCCTCTTTGTCCAGTTCCATTCTTTTGCAAAGCAGGAACCCTCTCATCTCATCCGCCTCTCCCGTACGGTTATATGCTTCCATAAAATAGCCTGCTGCCATTTCAAAAAGAAACAGCTTTCCATATGCGCAGCCCATGTTGTGCAGAATCCTTCCTTCCAACTGCGGATCCCTGCCGTCGATCTCCCTAAACAGCTTTTCGTATTCCTGGGCCGCCAGTATATATTTTTGTTCCTTCAACAGATAATCAGCCCTGTTTTTCTTTCTTTCATAAACAGACAGATTCTCATTTTCCCTTAGTATGTCCTGGAACCTTTTTATCTCTTCGTTTTTTTTATAATAGCACGCTTCCAGAATCATGGAGACAAAGGCGGCAAGAGAGCCCCCAAAGTGGAGAAGCTCTCTAAGCCTTTTGGCAAGAACTTCCATTGCGCACTGTCCGTCTATCCAGTCTATCAGCTCTTCTGTCATAAGGTCCCGGTCCAAAAGGTATATATTCTCACATAAATAATAGCAAAGCTCTTCCATGGAGTAAATGCCTTTATTGATTTTATATAGTTTTAAAGGTTTTTCCCCATAGCTGCCTGTGCATAAGGAAATATTGCATTCCAGAACCGGTTCTTTTCCATCCGCCTCCGAAAACTCCTGCGAAAAACTCATGCCTGAGGTGGGAGAGAATTCTCCAAAGCCTTTGTCCTTAACACAGGCATGGATAATCGTCTCGTTTTTCATAGAAAGCTCCAGGGAAATCCGGCAGCCTTTCCGGCTTATTTTTCCAAATCCTTCCAGATACACGGGCACTTCTTTTTTCATGCCCCCTTCTAAAGAGGTAATCAAAAAAGCCAGATACGCACCGCCTTCTATCATAAAATCAACCGTACATCCTGCCTCGTACCAGTTTTCTCCTCCGTCTAACAGAGGATAATACGAAACCTTTCCTTCTTTTTTTGCCATAATGCCCAGATTCATCTTCAGCTTTTCTTCTCCTAAAAAAATATGGGCACTGCAGATCCTGCTCCTTTGAACCCTTTCCCTTGCTCCATAGCAGGCTCCCTTGCTGTATAGATTGTTCCCTTCAAAAACCCTCCTGTTCTTACACAAAAAGCGCAGAGAGTTTTCATACCATCCCCCTAAAAAGCCTTCTCCGATAAAATACACACTGGATAACAGTTTCCCATCCACATAAGCGGTCAATATCTCCAAAAACTGCTGATCCAGTTCCTTTTCATATTGTTTCTTTTCTTCCTCATCCCGAAATTCCTTACGGCTTTTTAGCATCTTATACTCTTCCCTGTCCACGAAAGCCACAATGGGAGTTGTATGCATATTCCGAAAGAACGTATAGGATTTTAAAGTATCTGCCGTAAAATCAAATACCGCCACCTGATAATGCCATAATTCCTCTGGCTGGTTCAGCACATAATAATACAGGCACTCCTGTCTGTCCCCGAAAAAAATCCGCCTGTTATCAATAGGAAGCTTCTCCCTGACCTTATTTAACAGTTCCACCGTTCCATCTTTCAGACTTTCCACGGTAATCATAAGCGCCACAGGTTCATTACCGCTGATCATGAAATTCAAAAGGGAATAACACTTTTTGACATACAACAAAAACAGGTCCTCTCCTGAAACCTCCTTATCTTCCACAGTTACTGTTTCCTTATTTTTTGCAAGCCTGTACAGGTCCTTTATCAGAATGCCTTTTCCCTGTCCGGCACATTTCAACGCCTCCATTCCAAAAGCCCATTGATTCATTTCATTCCGCTTGGCCAGACACATGGGAATGTTGTATTCTTCCATCTGACCGGGCCTTATGGTTACCGGCTTTTCCTCATCTAAGTACAGATAACTGATCTGCAGATAATCTCTGGATATGTCCATGCCGATTGCCAGCTGTCTCTTCCGTATTCTTTCTCCTTCTTCTTTCCTCTGCGTCATGTATCTCACCTGCCCTTACTTCATAGGAAACAACCGCTCACACTGCCATACTTTTTTTGCATATTCATCGGCAATGGTCTCCATGGATTCATATTCCTCCAGGCTGCGGCTCATCGCCATACTATTTAACAGTTTGAACCGGCTTTCCGGTTCCTCATCCACGATATTGCTTCCCTCAATAGTACCGCTTTCTGTTAGGTTTTCCTTTCCGTTTACCTCTTCCGTAATATAATACTGCAGCCTTTCTCCAAAAAATAACACAAATCTTTTTAAGAAAATGCTGCTATAAATCTCTTCCATTTCCTCATTATGATACTTGCTTCCATAATTCCCATCCTTTTCGATCACATAATGAATGACCGCTTTGCATCCGGGTTCTCCCCTATATTCAATATACGTATAACTATCCTGCAGCATTACGATGGGAAGTATGTTCTTGTATCTTAAAAAGAAGGGAAAGAAAATGTCCTTTTTCAGCATTTCCAGAAGAAATTTCTCAGCCATCTGTTTTTCCTCCAGAGACAGAATTCCCTTCCCTGCGGAAAAATATTTTAAGAAGGCAAGCATACAGATCTGGGGCATGGTTCCATTCTGCTTATAAAAGGCAATCATATCCCCAAAAATCCTTTCATCCATTACCTGTTCTTTCACAAAATATTCATAAGCGCTTTCCGAAAGATAACCTTCCACCACCTGCCAATCCGGCTTTCCCGCAAAATAGTAAGAAAAAACTTCTTCCTTACCGGATAAAAAGCAGCCGCCAAATAAGCAGGTCAAAAGAATCCGCTCCGAAAGCTCATAGGCTTCCATCCCCGCTGCCGTAACAGTCCTCCAGATATCCCTTAAGTATCTTGGATTCCCCCTTGCATATTTTTCCAGATAGGCAAGCACTTTTTTATTGTGCTTGTTCTGTTGGAACACATATTGACATAATGCCAGAAGCTTCTCATCCATGCTGTCAGTCTCTTCCAATCGGAAACTGCATATTTGAAGGAGCGTTTTTATCCGTACTCCTTCAAAGCCCAGTCTGCATATGGTCTCATATGCCTTTTCATGCATATCCCGGATTACCATGTAAGAAATCATTTCTGCCCTTTCGTCCCGGTTAAAATAATCCGGCTCCAGTTCGGACAGATAATGATCCAGTTCTTCCATGGCATCCTTTTCATACAGATATGGAATGATTTTCAAAAAGAGTCCTTTCTTATAACTCTTTTTAATTCGTTCATCCTTTAGCAACAGCCTGTACCCATGCATATGGGAAGGCTGGATATTTCCCAGGTCTCTATGCTCATGACTCATATACAAAAAGAAGCCTGTATGGTTTTCGACTTTTTCCTCCAGTATGCTTAAAAACATTTCCGGCTGTAAAAAACGTTTCATCTGATACAATTCTCTGCTACAATAACGATTTCCCCATTTATCCTCCAGAAAAATCATATAATCTTCTGTATAAAGCGGAATCTGCGCCCTTTTATCCTGCAGAGGATAACTTCTCTCACCCTCCAGCTGCCCGCACAATACCACCACCTGCTTTATATCCTCAGGCACCACGGTCACTTCATATAAAAAGAGCAGATCTGCCAGACTTTCCGCCAGTTCCTGGGTAATCATCTGCCCGCCCAACATTCTTTTGTACAGATAAGCCAGATTTTCATTGATATGCCCTGCCTGAATCTGCTTTGCCACAAATGCTTCTATCTGCTTTTCATAACTGAAAAACAGCTCAGGCAGTTCTTCTTTATGAGCCGTTATATTGGCATAAATGTACGCAGTATTTTCATAATCCATCGTACATTCATAAGAAAAATAAAGAAGAAGCGTCTTTGGAAGCAGTTCCTTTCTTTTCTTATCAAGACTCAGCATATAATATTCATACAACCTGGTAATCCGCAGTTCTTCACCAATTGCCAGATCATACCAGAAAAATGCTTCCTCGCCAATCCGATTTCCTCTGATCAGCAAATTGCAAATAATTCCCAGCGTTTCATTATCCTTGTTTTTTTCGTAGCATATCTTCAATATGCCAAATAACTTATCCGAATATTCTTTTTCTTTTCCAGCCAGATAAACAACCTGGTCGATAATCTCCTTCCCAAGCAGGTCATGCTTTGCCAGAAAAGCAATGACTTGTTTTTCATAGCTCCCAAGCCTTGCCAGGTAAGCCGGGCTCTTTCGCAGTATCAGATAGACTTCCACGTAGAGGATCGGAGAATTCACCCCCCTTTTATATGCTTCTTCCAACAACATATATCTTTTTGCATCATCCGCTTCATATTCTTCTTTTAAATAGAACAGCATCCAAAGAAGCGCCGGGCTTTCCGGATTTTGGGACAGCAGCCTCTCTATTGTTTCGGCTGCCAGTTTAATGGTTTCTTCCGTCTTGTCATACAAAGAAGTAACGTAGAAGAAATATCCGTAAGTTTCCTCTTCACAGCCATGCTCCTCTATCATATCTTCCACATGCTGCAGCACCCATTTCGCTTCGTTAAATTTTTCTTCCGTAATCAAAAGCTGTGCCTGAAAAAGCCTTGCTTCAATATTACTGGTGTTTAGTCCCAGCATATTATCCACTACTTCTTTTGTGGATTTCATCCATACCGCCTCCGAAAGCTTCTGGATGCGAAAATCCACATAAAGCTGAAACAGCTGCAGGGTAAGCTTCTTCATTTCCCACCTATAGGAAAACTCCTTTCCAAAATGTTTCTGATTCTTTACAGTCACCGGATACTCCAAAGACAACAAAGGACCTAACAGGCATATCTTTCCCACATTATGGCCCTCATGAAGCTTTTCGGCATCAATATAATAAGGCAGCCTGCAGCGGTTTCCTAAAAAATCCGCTTCTGAAAGTTCCTCCTTCTCCAACTGCAAAAAGGCTCCCTCCGCTCTCACAAACAGTCTGGAATATCCCCAGCCATTTCTTTCAATGACAAGAAATTCCTGCTGTTTTCCTTCCACTCCTTCAAACTCGGCTGCCGGCTGGTCAAAGCTGTATTCCATAGGCTGCTTTTTATGAATTGCAAGAAGAAATTCTTCCATATTCTGCTGGTTGCCCTTGTATTTTGAAAGCCCCTCGTAGCTCATCCGGTATTGCCTGTCGTTGCCTTTTAAAATATGGGATAAATTTTGAGAATAGAAGAAAGATACTGATTGATTCCAATCAGTTTTTGCCATATTGGCAAAATGAAACAGATTCTTTACCGGTCCTACGGAAGAGGAAAATACTTCCTCCGTCACAGCCAGGTCGAAAGGGAGCAAAAACTGCCCTCCGTTGGAAATCAGGATAATTTCACCCTTTAACATATCTCCCTCTTCCATTCCCGCCGTATCGCACAGATAGGAAATCGTATTTTCGCTTCCTGTGATCTTCCCCTGACAAAGCTCCATCCGGTAATGGGAAGAATACAGGTATGCCACAAACTCCTGGTCCAGACTGCTTTTTATGGTGACTTCACCTGTCAGCTTCTCGTTTTTTCTGGCTGTAAGTGAAATTCTTGGGACAGAAAATTCCACAGTGCCCGCTGCATACTCATACATTTCTTTCTTAATCCGTTTTAGGACCTGCTTCATCATTTGCCTCCTGTCTTCTTTTCTTCCCCTCTTAATCAGGGGCTTACCTTTCACTTGCATTTTTTCCGGAAAAGATTATAATGGGTAAGAACGTAGTAGCTTAAGTATAACATTTTTTTTGGGTTTTCACAACTGATTACTATGAGGAAACACGGAAATCCATTTTCAATCAGAGGCTTTCACCGCAGGCATTGGGACGGGCTCCACGCTGAGCATATTTCTACGTCGCCACGCTTTCGCTCTATAAAAACGCAACAGTGCTAAGCTCGAAAGTACCTCGCTAAGCGCTGGCGTTTTTATAAGGGCTCCTTTAGAAAATATGCTCAGCGCGGAGC
>JAAVAC010000029.1 GCA_014804265.1 Lachnospiraceae bacterium
AGGGAATGGACAGGGGAATTAGATGATATTGAAAATTCTGT
The DNA here is from genome assembly GCA_014804265.1 of Lachnospiraceae bacterium. Taxonomy (GTDB): domain Bacteria; phylum Bacillota; class Clostridia; order Lachnospirales; family Lachnospiraceae; genus RGIG3040. The sequence continues at coordinate 42 of JAAVAC010000029.1, forward strand.
TTTGATACCCAGCTTTATCGTCAGTGAGCTCAGGACGGCGTTTATTATTGGATTTACCATATATATCCCCTTTATCGTAATTGACATGGTGGTAGCTTCCGCTCTTATGAGCATGGGTATGATGATGCTTCCGCCCACTACTATATCCATGCCCTTTAAGATACTTCTTTTTGTACTTGCGGATGGATGGAATCTGATCATCGTAAATTTGGTGAAGACTTTTTATTAGCTGAGGTGAAGATATGTCAATAAATGATGTGGTTGAAATTGCCAATCAGGCTCTGTGGATTATTATCAAAGTTTCCGCACCGGTGCTTTTGGTATCCCTGGTCGTAGGTCTGATCATCAGTATTTTTCAGACAGCGACTTCCATTCAGGAACAGACGTTGACCTTTGTACCGAAGATTCTGGCCGTGTTTCTGGCGCTTATGCTGTTAGGGCATTGGATGTTAAATGAAATGTCAGGCTTTATGGCACAGCTGTGGTCTGACTTTTCCAGATATATTTAGGTGTTCCTATGATAGAATATTCTTTTTCTATAAATGAATTACAATATTTCCTGCTGGTGTTTGCACGGGTGAGCTGTTTTGTTTTTATCGCTCCTTTTTTCAGCATGACGAACACGCCGGCAAGGGTACGGGCAGGCCTTTCGATTTTTGTGTCTTATCTGATCTATCAGGTATTGGCTCCCCATGAACCTATCGCATATGATACGCTGTTAGAATATGCAGGGATTGTAATAAAGGAAGGGCTTACCGGCTTGCTGGTGGGCTATGGTGCAAATATCTGCAACACCATCATTGTATTTGCTGGAAGGGTTATTGATATGGATATTGGTCTGGCCATGGCAAATCAGTTAGACCCTACTACCAGGGAAAATGCCAGCATCAGCGGTGTTTTTTACCAATATGTGGTCATGCTTATGCTGTTGGTCAGCGGTATGCACAGATATATCCTGCAGGCATTGGCAGAGACCTATACCCTGATTCCTATTAATGGTGCTGTATTTGACGGAGACAGGCTGTTAGGACCAATGTTAGCCTTTTTAACGGACTACTTAAGCATCGGTTTCAGAATCTGTCTTCCCATATTTTGTGTGATTCTGATCCTGAACGTGGTCCTTGGCATTTTGGCCAAGGTATCCCCGCAAATGAATATGTTTGCGGTAGGTATACAGATAAAGCTGCTGGTAGGATTGGGAGTCATGTTCCTGACGGTAGGCATGCTGCCTTACGTTTCCGATTTTATTTTTACGGAAATGAAGACTATGATGGTAGCTTTTGTGGAGGCAATGATGTAGATGATGGAACTTAAGCTCCAGTTTTTTGCAAAAGATGGACCTGGCGGTGAAAAAACAGAAGAGCCCACAGCCAAAAGGCTGGAGGATGCCAGAAAAGAAGGACAGGTTGCAAAGAGCAAAGAGGTTACCAATGCGTTAAGCCTTATTGCATTGTTCCTTATATTAAAACTATTTATAGGTTTTATCGGAAATGAGTTTTTAGAACTGTTTCATGGAATCTACAATAAGATTCCGGAGGTCTTTGTCATGTGGAACGGAATGGTTCCCGCCGGGGATATACTGGTTCTTTTGAGAAATGCCCTGCTCTGTATTTTAATTGTATTGGCGCCTTTTTTTGTGATAGGCTTCTTAGTTGCCTTTGTGGGCGACTATGTTCAGGTAAAATGGAAGTTTACCACAAAGCCGCTGCAGCCGAAGCTGAATAAGATGAATCCGATCAGCGGCATGAAGAAGATTATTTCCTTGAATTCCCTGATGGAGCTGATAAAGTCCCTGTTAAAGATTGGCCTGATTGCTTATGTGGTTTATAGCACGATTAAGAATCAATACAATGTAATCTATCTGTTGTTTCAGATGCAGCTTCTGCAGGGAGTGCTTTTGGCAGGAGAAATGGCAATCAATTTAGGTCTGAAGTGTTCTGCAGTATATGTGCTTATTGCGGGAATTGATTTTGTTTACCAGAAGAGGAAGTTCCGGAAAGATCAGATGATGACCAAGCAGGAGATTAAGGAAGAATTTAAGCAGTCTGAAGGAGATCCTCAGGTCAAAGGAAAAATCAGACAGAAAATGCGGGAAGCTTCCCAGCGGCGTATGATGCAGGATTTGCCAAAGGCGGATGTGGTCATTACGAACCCTACCCATTTAGCAGTTGCCATACAGTATGACAAGGAAGTGGCAGAAGCGCCTGTTGTGCTTGCAAAGGGGCAGGATTATATGGCTAAAAAGATCAGGGAAGCCGCAAAAGAACATAAGATTGAAATAGTAGAAAACAAGCCGTTAGCCAGGATGCTTTACCACAATGTGGAAATCGGACAGCAGATTCCGCCGGAGCTGTATCAGGCGGTAGCGGAGGTGCTGGCAATGGTGTACCATACCCAGGGTAAGGTATAGGGATGATAAAAAAAATGAAACAGGAGGAAGTTGGTCAAATGAAAAAAGCGGACTTAGGTGTGGCATTATATATACTTACGGCCTTTATAATGTTTATTGTATCGATTCCTTCCGTATTTCTGGATGTATTGCTGGCAATCAACATTGCCACTGCCTTCATTGTAATGTTTAACTGCATGTTCGCCAAGGAAGCATTGGAAATGTCTTATTTTCCTACGATTCTTTTGTTCACCACCATTTTCCGGATTGGCTTAAATGTATCTTCCACAAAGCTGATTTTAACCACGGGAGAACCGGGTAATGTAGTTACTACTTTCGGCCGGTTTGTGGGCGGCGGAGACCTGACAATCGGCGTCATTGTGTTTGTTATTTTGATTTTGATACAGTTTATGGTAATCAATAAAGGTTCGGAAAGAGTGGCAGAGGTAACGGCAAGATTCACTCTGGATGCTATGCCCGGTAAGCAGATGGCGATTGATGCAGATTTAAATACAGGCGCCATTACCGATCAGGAGGCAAAGATACGAAGAGATAAGATCCAGCAGGAAGCCAGCTTTTTCGGAAGCATGGATGGTGCGGTAAAGTATGTCAAGGGTGATGCCATGGCAGGCCTTGCGATTACGCTAGTCAATATTATAGGCGGCATAGCCTTTGGAATGCTGCGTCAGGGAATGGATATTGGAGCGGCTCTGGATAAATATACAATCCTGACAATTGGGGATGGACTGGTGAGCCAGATTCCCTCCCTGCTCATTTCTTTATCTACTGGTATTCTGGTAACGAAAGGAAGCAAAGATGCAGATTTCGGAAGCGTATTGTTAGGACAGCTTTTTGGCATACCCAAGGTGCTTTATATGACTGGAGGGGCTCTTACGTTTCTGGGAATTGTCACCCCCTTAAATGCGGTTATTTTCGTTACACTGGGAATGGCTTTTGTAATTGCAGGCAGGATGATTGCCGGTACGATAGAAACCGCCAAAATCGAACAGGAAGTGGATGCGGATGAAGTGGCGGCAGAGGAAATCAGGCAGCCGGAAAACGTTACTTCCCTGTTACAGGTGGATCCCATCGAACTGGAATTTGGTTATGGTATCATACCGTTAGCAGATGTGAACCAGGGCGGGGACCTGCTTGACCGTGTGGTTATGATCAGGCGGCAGATTGCGTTGGAGCTTGGTACGGTAGTGCCGATTATTCGTCTTCGTGATAACATACAATTAAATCCAAATCAATATATTATTAAGATAAAAGGAATTCAGGTCAGTGAAGGGGAGATTCTTTTTGACCATTATATGGCAATGAACCCGGGATATGTGGAGGAGGAAATTACAGGAATCCCCACTTTTGAACCTTCTTTCCACCTTCCAGCCATCTGGATTACAGAAAATCAGCGGGAGAGGGCGGAAAGCATGGGATATACCGTTGTGGATCCTCCGTCCATCATCGCTACACACTTGACGGAAATCATCAGACAGCATATTTCCGAACTGCTTACAAGACAGGATGTTTCCCACCTGGTAGAGAACCTGAAAGAAACAAATCCTTCTCTGGTGGAAGAACTGGTACCGAAGCTTTTGGGACTTGGAGAAGTACAGAAGGTGCTGCAGAATCTGTTAAAAGAAGGTATTTCCATAAGAGACCTGCTTTCCATCTTTGAAACGCTGGCGGATTATGCGGCAACTACAAGGGATACGGATATTTTAACGGAATATGTGAGACAGGGCTTAAAAAGAGCCATATCTGCCAGATTCTTTCCTGCTAACGAGACAACCAGCGTGGTAACGCTTGATCCAAAGATCGAGCAGGAGATTATGGCAGCGGTGAAGCAGACAGAGCAGGGCGCTTATTTGAATTTAGAGCCGGAAAAGACAAAGGAAATCATGAATTCCATAGGAACGGAAGTGGGCAAGTTAGAAAGTCTCGGCAAGGCGCCCATTATTATCACATCACCGATTGTACGCGTGTATTTTAAGCGGTTGACGGAAGACTATTACAGAGATTTGATCGTAGTATCCTATAATGAAATAGAATCTAATATTGAATTACAATCTGTGGGGATGGTGACGGCATAATGATCATTAAGAAATTTTTAGGAAAAACGGAAGCGGAAGCAGTAGAAAATGCCAAGAAAGAACTGGGAACAGGCATTGTGATCATGAATGTAAAAAATGTGAAGAAGAAGGGGCTTTTTTCCTTTTTGAAAAGAGAAAAGGTAGAAGTGACAGTTGCCTTGGAAGAGGAAGGGGAAAAACAAAAAATCCAGCCTGGGCAGCAGCCTAAAGCGGAAGCAACAGCAAAACAGCCTGCTGCTCCTATAAAGCCTGTGGATTTGAAACAGCCGGTGGAGGAAGGGAATGGGCGGAAGGAAGAAAGCGCAGTCATTGAAGAAAAGCTGAATTCCCTGCAAAGCCTTTTAGAAAAGCAGCTGATGAATGCAGCATTCATGGAAGAGAAGGAAAAGGAAAAAGAGGAAGAGAAAAAGGAAGAAGAGAAAAAAGAAAAAGAGGAAGAAACGGAAATGGATCGTTTCTTAAAGCTCCTATATAATACAATGATTGAAAATGAAGTGGATGAGATTTATGCCAATCAGATCATTGATGATTTTGGAAAGATACAGTCATCCAATCAGACCATTGATTTTGTGCTTTCTAATATTTATCAGAAGATGATTCTGCGCTTTGGGGAGTCAAAGGGAATCGAGCCTCCGGATAAGAAGCCGAAGCTGGTATTCTTCATAGGGCCTACGGGAGTGGGAAAGACTACTACCATTGCCAAGATTGCTTCCAAATTCCAGGTGGAGAAGGAAAAGAAGGTTGTCCTTTTGACAGCAGATACATACCGGATTGCAGCGGCAGAACAGCTTCGTACCTATGCGAATATACTAGAAGCGCCTTTCCGGATTATTTATACGGAGGAAGAAATCAAGACAGCCTGTGAGGAATTTTCTGATTATGATTATATTTTAGTGGATACTGCGGGACATTCCCATCAGAATGAAGGACAGCAGGAAGATATGAAGAAGCTGCTGGATGTCATGGATGACACGGTGGAGAAGGAAGTATATCTGGTATTGAGCGCCACTACGAAATACAAGGATTTATTGAACATTGCCGATACATACTCAAAGATTACAGATTATAAAATTATTTTTACAAAGCTGGATGAAACGGAAACCTTTGGAAATCTACTGAATTTAAAGCTTCATACAGGGGTAGAATTATCATACGTAACATGCGGACAGAATGTACCAGATGACATTGCGGACTTTAATCCTCAAAAGACAGTAAAACAACTGCTTGAGGGAAGGCAATAAAGGAGATAACAGGATACAATGGAGGAAGGATAATGGACCAGGCAGAAAAACTCCGAAATATTATAAAAGCGAACCAGGCCAATCCAAGACCTCTTGCCCGGGTCATTACTGTCACGAGTGGAAAGGGCGGAGTGGGGAAATCCAATACAGCCATCAACCTGGCTATACAGTTTAAGAAGATGGGGCAGAGAGTGATTATTCTGGATGCGGATTTTGGGCTTGCGAATATTGAAATTATGTTTGGTACCGTGCCAAAGCATAATTTATCGGATTTAATTTATCAGGGAAAAAATATAAAAGACGTGATTACCTGGGGACCAGGAGGCGTTGGGTTTATCTCAGGAGGTTCCGGGATTGCCGGATTATCCAACCTAAGCCGGGATTATTTATTGTATATTATCCAGAATCTGGCGGAGCTGGATTCGCTGGCGGATGTGATCATTATTGATACGGGAGCCGGAATATCGGATGCAGTGTTGGAGTTTTTGGTGGCAAGCGGAGAAATCCTCTTAGTGACCACGCCAGAACCTACTTCCATTACGGACGCCTATTCCCTACTGAAGTCATTAAGTGGACATAAGCGGTTTTTAGTGGAAAGCACTCAGATAAAAGTGATTGCCAACCGGGTGGGGACAAATGAAGAGGGAATGGATTTGTTTGAAAAGTTAAATACGGTAGTCACCAGATATTTGAAGCTGCCCATTGAATATTTAGGAAGCGTCCCTCAGGATGTACAGTTGTCTAAAGCAGTGATGCAGCAGAAACCAGTGTGTCTGGCAAATCCGTCAGCAAAGTCGGCAAAGGCATTTGTGGAAATTGCAGGGCTTTTAATGAATGAGGCGGGAAGCGATAAGGTTCAGAAAAGAGGAATGGCAGCATTCTTTTCCCATATTTTATCAGGGAAAAAATAAAATGAGAAGGAGAAAGCTATGTTATCAAAATATATATTGCCGGGAGAAAAAGTGGAATTACAGTCAGTGGAAAAGAGCATTTTAGGTGAAGGCTCTGATGATAAGATACATGTATCCAAGGTGTATGATGTACTTTCCGATGAACGGCTGGAAATCTGTATGCCGATGGAACAGACAAAATTAATTCTCCTGCCTGTGGATAGAGTATATGAAATCTGCTTTTATACAAAGACTGGTATTTATCAAAGCCTTGCAAGAGTGGTAGACCGCTATAAGGTCAATGGCGTATTTTTATTGTTGTTCGAGCTTACCACAAATTTAAGAAAACATCAGAGAAGGGAATATTATCGTTTCAACTGCATTCTTAACATGAAGAGCAGGGAGTTAAGTAACGATGAAATGCTTGTATATGAGGAAAAAAAGACGGTTTTTTTAGAGGAGGATCTTCCTCTTCGCCAAAGCATTATTGTGGATATCAGCGGCGGCGGCATTCGCTTTGTAGCAAACCACCAATATGAAAAGGATACGATCATTTACCTGACCTATACGCTCATCATACAGGGGGAAGAAAAGACGTATGATCTTACCGGAAAGATTTTAAACTCTAAGGAGCTGGAAAACAGAAAGGGACAGTTTGAGCACCGGGTTCAATATGTGAATATAACTAATAACCAAAGAGAAGAAATCATTCGCTTTATTTTTGAAGAAGAGCGTAAAAGCAGGCAGAAATTGCAAGGATAGTGATGCTATGAAAAAAATACTGGTTGTTGACGACTCTGCACTTATGAGAAGGGTTGTTTGTGATATAATAAACGTAGATGGAAGGTTCGTGGTAGAAGACACAGCAGCAAATGGCGTGGAAGCTCTGGAGCTTTTAAAGAAAAAAGCCTATGACGGAGTTGTTTTGGATGTGAATATGCCTAAGATGACAGGCATTGAGCTTTTAAGGGAATTAAACAGAGAGAAGATTTCCGCCAAAGTCGTCATGAACAGTTCGGCCACAAGAGAAGGCGCACAGGTCACTTTGGAAGCCTTAGAGCTTGGAGCCATTGATTTCGTGCATAAGCCACTTAGTATTTTGGATGCAAAGGCTGATAAATTCAGACGGCGGTTTTTGAACATACTGTGGGAAGCCACCACAGCAAATCTTCCTTCCAGAGCAAGAAGAGAGCGCACTTCTGTTCCAAGAGATTATAGGCTTAGGCAAATCGGGGATAAGCCGGCAGTACTGCGTAAATCCTGTCCGGTAACCGGTAGAAAGCTTGTGGCGATTGCCTGTTCTACCGGCGGTCCGAGAGCTTTGCAGCAAATCATCCCAAAGCTTCCAGAAAATCTGGATGCGCCGGTGCTGGTAGTGCAGCATATGCCTTCCGGATTTACAGAATCCCTAGCAGACCGGTTAAATGCCTTGAGCCAGCTTTCCGTCAAGGAAGCCGTGCCGGGAGATAAGTTGATGAAGGGGCAGGTTTATATTGCCAAAGGCGGCACTCATTTAAAGGTGAAGAAAGGACGGGGAGAGCATCGGATAGAATTTGGTGACGAAGCGCCTAGAGAAGGGGTAAAGCCCTGCGCCAATTATATGTACGAATCCCTTGTGGATTCGGACTTTGACCAGATTGTATGCGTGGTATTGACCGGAATGGGCGCTGATGGGACAGAAGGAATCGTGAATCTGGGGAAAAAGAAGCAGATTCATGTGCTCGCCCAGGAACAGAGCACATGTGCGGTGTATGGAATGCCAAGAGCTGTCAGTATGACAGGGCTGGTAAACCAGGTAGTGGCGTTGGAAGACATGGCACAGCAAATTACAAAGAACGTGGGGGTAAGATGAAATGGATGTTAGTCAATATCTGGATATATTTTTAGATGAATCCAAGGAACATTTACAAACCTTAAGCGATCAGCTTATGATTTTGGAGCAGGAACCTGAAAACATGGACACTATTAATGAGATTTTCAGGGCTGCCCATTCTTTAAAGGGTATGGCAGGAACCATGGGATATAAGCGCATGCAGGCTTTGACTCATGAAATGGAAAATGTGTTTTCAGAGGTCAGGAACAATACCATCAAGGTTCAGGGCAATATGGTGGATATTTTGTTCCAGTGTTTAGATACACTGGAAGAATATGTGGATAATATTCAAAATACCACAGAAGAGGGAGATAATGATAATGAGCATCTGGTAAAGTCCTTAAAGGGAATCTTAAATGGTGGTCAGGAAGAATCTGGCGATAAAGCCTCTTCCTCCAGTGCGCCTGTGGAAGAAGGCGATAAGGAAAAATGGAATACCATTAAGATCGGGAGCGCTGAGGAAACGGTTATTCGTGCGGCTAAGGATCAGGGAAAGAATGTACTGGGCATTACGGTATATGTACAGGAAAGCTGTATTTTAAAGGCAGCCAGGGCATTTTTGGTATTCAAGGCATTGGAAGAGCTGGGAGAAATCATCGTGTCCGTGCCATCAGCACAGGATATCGAGGATGAGAAGTTCGAGTATGATTTCAGTATGCTCTTCGTAACAGACAGCAGTATAGACAAAGTGGCTGCTGCAGTCAAGAACGTATCGGAAATCAAGGATGCTTTTGTGGCGCCTTTTGAATATGATAGTGCAAAAAAGGAAGAAGCCGTTCAGACAGGCGTTCAGGAAACAGATAAGAAGCCGGTAAAGGAAAAAAGCGGTAAGGTAGCTGTTGCAGCGCCAAAACAACAGGAGGCGAAGAAGCCCGCTGTTTCTAAGCCGATAGTAAACCGTACTGTGCGTGTAGATATAGAGAAGCTGGATGTATTGATGAATCTGGTCAGCGAGCTGATCATTGCCAAAAATTCCCTGGTGGCGGCCTCCAATACGGAAGGCACAAGGAACGCAGCAAGCGAACACATCGAGTATTTGGAAAGCGTTACTACGAACCTTCATGAATCGGTGATGAAGGTAAGAATGGTTCCTATAGAGTCAGTGGTAGTGAAATTCCCGAAAATGATTCGTGACCTGTCAAAGAAACTGGATAAGAAGATGCAGCTGTTCATGAGTGGTGAGGAAACGGAACTGGATCGTACCGTAGTGGATGAGATCGGTGATCCGTTGATGCATCTTCTGCGTAACTCGGCAGACCATGGATTGGAATCCTCCGAAGTACGTTTGGAAAGAGGAAAGCCGGAAGTCGGTTCGATTTATCTGGATGCTTATCAGGATGGTAATAACGTAGTCATCGAGGTACGGGATGACGGTAACGGCATTGATGTGGAAGCGGTAAAGGAAAAGGCGCTTTCAAGAGGTACGATTACTCCGGAACAGGCAGAAAGCATGAGCGATAAGGATATTATCGATCTTCTGTTCAAACCGAGCTTTTCCACAGCCAAGCAGGTATCGGACATATCGGGACGTGGTGTAGGACTGGATGTGGTGAAATCCAAGATTGAGAGCTTAAGCGGTGAGGTAGAGGTCAAGACCCAGCTTGGAGAAGGCAGCACTTTCATTATCCGGCTTCCCCTTACGCTTGCAATCATTCAGGCGCTTATGGTGGAAGTAGGACATGAGAAATATGCCATTTCTTTAGGAACCATACAGACCATAGAAGACATTGCGCCGGAAGAAATCAAGTTCGTGCAGGCAAAGGAAGTCATCAATTTGAGAGGAGCGGTCATTCCGCTGATTCGCTTAAATGAGGTGCTGGACATTGAATCCAGCAAATCACCGGAGGAAAGCCTGATCGTGGTCATCGTAAAGAAGGGTGATAAACTGGCCGGTCTTGTGGTGGACGAATTGATGGGACAGCAGGAAATCGTTATTAAATCCTTGAGCAAATATATCAATAAGTGTAAGATCATCAGCGGCGCTACCATATTAGGCGACGGAGAAATCGCACTTATTCTGGATACCAATGCACTTATTTAGGAAAGGTCAGGTGAAAAAGGATGGAAGAATTAAGAGCTGCTTATGAGACGACACAATTTATCGTAGTGAAATTAAATGATGAGCAATACGGAATTGATATTAAATACATAGATAATATAATAAGAATGCAGCAGATCTACAGAGTTCCTAAAGTGCAGCAATACATCAAAGGCGTCATCAACTTAAGGGGCGAGGTTATTCCGGTAATCAGCATCCGGGCTAAAATGGGCTTTGAGCAGGTGGCAGAAACAAAAGCTACCCGTATCATTATCGTAAAGATCGACGGCAGTGATACAGTTGGACTGATTGTGGATGAAGTGAAGGAGGTTGTTACTCTGGAAGCCTCTCAGGTAGAAAAGGTATCTTATGATGCCAAGGAGGAAAAGCCGAATTACGTTCCGGCTGTAGGAAAGGATAAAGGGGAACTGATTTCCCTGTTGGATCTGCATACCTTATTTGCGGAAAAGGAAAACAGCTAAAAAACAGTGGGGTGATGGTATGGCAAAGATGAATTTTGATGATGTTTCCCAGGAATATTTTGACGTATTGAAGGAACTGGGAAATATTGGGGCAGGGAATGCTACTACAGCATTGGCACAGATGCTTCAATGTAAGGTGGATATGAAGGTTCCCCAGGTAAGGCTTCTTGATTTTTCCCAGGTGGGAGAAGCAATGGGCGGCGAGGAACAGATCATGGCGGGGGTCTATCTGCTGGTTGAAGGGGATATTAGCGGAAGCATGATGTTTTTATGCGAAGAAAAGGTAGCCCATCATCTGGTTGGGAAATTGATGGGAGTGGAAGGCAATGAAACGGGTACATTTACCGAAATCGAGCTTTCCGCATTAAAAGAAATCGGTAATATTATTACAGGGGCATATTTGAATTCCCTGTCAAGCCTTACCAAAATGAAGATTATTCCTTCTGTGCCGGATTTGAGCATTGATATGGCGGCAGCAATTTTAAGTGTACCGGCAATTGAATTCGGAGCCATGGGAGATAAGCTTTTGTTAATACAGACGCAATTTACAGATGAAATCAACCTGGACGGATTCTTTATTTTAATGCCGGATTTAGATTCTTATGATAAATTATTAGGATCATTAGGATTATGATGGACGGTAGGGAAAAGAAATGGGTGAACTAATTAAGGTTGGAATGGCTGATTTGAAAGTATGTATAAGTCCTGACAGCATCACTACGTTAGGACTGGGATCTTGTGTAGGAATTGCAATAAGAGACCCAATTACCAAAGTGGGCGGGTTGGCTCATATCATGCTTCCGGACAGCACACAGATTAGAAATAGTACGAATATTCCTAAATTTGCAGATACTGGAATTGTAGAACTGGTAAGGCAGATGTCATTAAAGGGAGCAAGCCCCTACAGGATGGTTGCTAAAATTGCAGGCGGGGCACAGATGTTTGCAGTTGGAGGAAGAAATAATTCAGTCACGGTTGGAGACCGGAATGTAGAGGCAACCAAAAAGAAATTGAGAGAATTACATATTCCTATTTTAGCAGAAGATACGGGATTAAATTACGGGAGAACAGTAGTATTCTTTCCGGAAACCGGAGATTTTCTCATTAAAGCAGTGGGAAAAGGGGAAGTGATCATATAATGAATACAAAAAACATACCCGCAATCATATCATTAAGCGCAGGTGCAATCACCAGTATCATCACCTTTGTCTTAGGATATGAAGTGAAGGCGATGCTGGGAATCCTTTTGGCTGTATTACTTCTTTTTTATGTGGCAGGGCTTATTGTAAAGGCTATTCTGGATAAGTTCCAGGCCGAAATTGCATTAAAGGAAGAAGAGGAAGAACGGCTTCGGAAAGAGGAGGAGGAACGGGAAGGCGCCGTGATTGAAAAGGAGATGTCAGAAGAAAGGAAAAATGCTTCCGGCATCCCGAATTCTGATGCAGAATAGATTCAAGGGGGAAGCTTATGGACGAAGCAGGCAGAAAGAAGCTTTGGTCGGATTATGAAAAAGAGAAGTCACCGGAGCTTAGAGAAAAGATCATATTGGAATATTCGCCCCTTGTGAAAGTAGTGGCAGGACGGATGAGCATGTACTTAGGCTATAATGTGGAGTATGAGGATCTGGTAAGCTATGGGATATTCGGGCTGATTGACGCCATTGATAAGTTTGATTATGCGAAAGAGGTTAAATTTGAAACCTATGCAAGCCTGCGCATAAGAGGCGCTATTTTGGATCAGATACGCAAAATGGACTGGATTCCCAGAACAATCAGACAAAAACAGAAAAAGATAGATGGCGTGATCAAACAGATAGAGGCTTTGAAGGGAAGAAGCGCTACCGATGAAGAAATTGCAGAAGGACTTGGGATTTCAGGAGATGAGTTGACGGAATGGCAGTCCCAGATGAAAATCACAGGACTTGTTTCCTTAAATGAATATTTGGAACAGGGCAGTGAGGTGCCAAATGAAAAAGGAAAGGTATCAAGCCAGTTTCATTCTCCAGAAGATGTTACCCTGCAGCAGGAGTTGAAGAAGATTCTCATGGAATCTTTAGAGAGTCTGACGGAAAAAGAAAAGAAAGTGATTCTGCTTTACTATTATGAGGATCTGACATTAAAGGAAATCAGCAATGTATTGGAAGTTTCGGAGTCGCGCATTTCCCAGCTCCATACAAAGGCGCTTCATAAGATGAAAGCAAAACTAGGTAGTTATATCGGCATATTAACAGATAGATAGCAGATAGTTGAAAGGGAAGGAGGCAGTGGATGAACGGATGTTTTCAAATAATGATAACGGAAAGGGAAACTGCATTGAAGCTTTTACCGCCTACAAACGATGGCGAGCCTATTGCAATCGGGGAACTGCTGGAGTATCTGCGTGCCCGGAAAATTGAGAATTTCGACCTTAAAGGGCTGAACGCAGTAGTCAGCACCTTGAAAGAACAACAGGTGTTCTCATTGATTCCTAAAAGAATTTCTCCGATAAATGAGACTCTTTTGATTCACATAAGTCCGGACAATATGGAAGCGGTGGCCAGATTTTATCCTCCAAGTACCGGCGGTGTCAGAATGGATAAAGAGGAAATCATCAGTAACCTGCAGTTAAAAAATATTAAATATGGCATTGATGAAGAGAGCATAGAGAAATTTTTAAAACGCAGGCAATACTGTACGGATATTGTACTGGCAAAGGGAAAGCCGCCGGTACATGGTACAGACGGCAGGATTGAGTATTTCTTTAATACGGATTTAAATACAAGGCCAAAGAGAAATGAAGATGGATCGGTGGATTTTTTTCATTTAAATACCATTAATCATTGTAAGCAGGGAGAGCTTTTGGCAAGAATGTTTCCGCCTGATATGGGAGAGAGCGGAACCAATTTATTAGGTGAGACGATAAAGCCCAGAGAAGTGAAGAAGGTATCTTTAAAGTATGGCAAGAATATTACGATTTCGGAAGATAGGACGGAGCTGTTTTCCCAGGTAAACGGTCATGTTGCTTTAGTGGAAGATTCGGTATTCGTATCGGATGTATTTGAGGTGGAGAATGTAGGTCCTGCCACTGGTAATATTGAATCGGAAGGCAGTGTATTGGTAAATGGAAATGTGCAGACTGGTTTTTCCATCCGGGCAAAAGGCAATGTGCATGTTCATGGAGTGGTAGAAGGCGCCAGCATCATTGCCGGAGGCGATATTATCATCGACCGGGGCATGAATGGAATGGGAAAAGGGAAGATTCAGGCAGGCGGATGCATCATTACCAAATTTCTGGAAAATGCAGTGGCTTATTCCGAAAATTATGTGGAAGCAAATTCCATACTCCACAGTACGGTAACCGCCAAAACAGAAGTCAATGTGGACGGGAAAAAAGGGTTTATTATGGGAGGCTTTGTAAGAGCCATCAATAAAATAACCTGTCGTACATTGGGTTCTACTATGGGAGCTGACACTTATGTGGAAGTAGGCGTGGATCCGGAGATAAAAGCCAGGCATCAAAAACTGCAGGAGGAAATGTTGTCGATTCAGCAAAGCATTCAGAAAACACGGCCTATTCTTACAACTGCTGCTCAAAAGATGAAAAAGGGCGAGAAATTAGAGGATGCCCAAATGAGATATATTCAGTCATTGGCAATGGAGACTAAGAAGAAGCAGAGGCGGTATGCAGAAGCACAGGCGGAGTTCGCAGGGTTGGAAGCGATTCTGGAACATAAGGAAAATGCCTGTATCTGTGCCAAGGATGCAATTTATGCAGGCACCAAGGTTACCATATCGGAAGCAAGTTTAGTAGTTAAGAATACGCTGCAGTATTGCAGGCTTGTGAAGGATCAGGGAGAAGTCCGTGTGACAGCTTTATAGAAAGAGGTGAGTGTATGGCAATTACTCCCATTATGTTCAATGCAACCGTGCAAAGGACTCAGGATTTTACTACCATGAAGCAGAATGAGGACAATAAGGGAATTGTGGATCAGAGCAATTTCCAAATGAAGATGGAAAAGGAATTCAAGCATCAGCTAAGTAATGTGAGAAATGCGGATAATGCGGATAAAAAAGGGGATAATTCCGATGCCAAGGAAAAGGGAAATGGAACCTATGCCGGAGACGGAGGAAGAAGGCGGCCGGGACAGACCCAGATGAAGACAAAGGACAGGGTACAAAAAAAAGAAGGAGGCCATTTCGACATGAGTGTCTGATGGCATAGGACAGCAAGGAGACAGGTTATATGGCAACAATAGAAATCGTTTTGTGTGTGGCGGGCATTGTATTATGTATTATTAGTTTTCTATTGCCGGATAAGCAAAAGGAATCAGATGGACTGGATAAAAAGTTCATAGAAGAAACCGTGAAGGCTTTGGTAGAGGAAGAAATAGCAGGCGCAAAGGCTAAGCTGGAGGAAATGCAGGAAGAGGCTGTTTCTTACGGGATGGAAAAAGCCGAGCGTTCTTTAGAGAAGATTACAAACGAAAAAATCGGTGCTGTTTCCGAGTATGCGGAAACAGTCATCGATGATATTAATAAGAACCATAAGGAAGTCATGTTCCTTTACGACATGCTTAACAGTAAGCATGAAAATTTGAAGGAAACGGTAGTTGAAGTGAGCCAGACAGCAAAGGAAGCAGAAAAAACTGTCCAGGTATTGGAAGATACGGCAAAGAAAGTGGAAACGACCCTGCAGGTTCAGGAGGAAACGGAGATAGATGAAGAAAATATGGAGTTCCAACCGCTTGATGTAATCAACTTCTCAAAACTGGCGCCCGTAAAAGAAAGAAAAAAAACTTCCCAAAAGAGACAGAAGGAGGAGACCGAATCTAAGATTTCCATTCAATTTGAGGGCGGTGACACTAAGAACAGCAACGAAAAAATACTGGAGCTTCATGATATGGGAAAATCCAATATGGCGATTGCAAAAGAACTGGGACTTGGCGTTGGAGAAGTAAATTTAGTGATTGATTTATATAAGGGGATATGATCATGAAGTTGAAATACTATTTAAGAGGGTTGGGAACAGGCATCGTAGTAACTGCCTTGGTTTTAGGTATATCCTTATCCCATGGAAAAGGACGCATGTCCGATGAAGAAATAAAGGCCCGGGCCACAGAGCTTGGTATGGTAGAAGAATTCAAAAGCCTGGCGGAAGCTTCTAAAGAAAAGGAAACAAAGCAATTGGAAGAGGATGCCGGAGTCAGCAGCAATGAGATGGCAGATAGTAAGGATACCGCAAAAGAAGAAACCAATCCGGTAAAAGCGGATGATGGCGGAAAGCCAGAGAAAGAAGCTTCCGAACAGAATACAAAGGAAACTGGAGAGAAAGAAGGAGGGTTTGGAAGCAGCATTGAAAATCCGGAGGCTGAGGAAACCTCTTCTATTCAGGAAACACAGGACCAGCCGGCAGATACGCAGGAAGAAAACACGCCGGATGAAGCAGAAGAAACGCCTCAGGAAACCGGAAAGAGCATTTTCTTAGAAGTGCGTTCCGGAGATGGTTCCCTTAGTGTGGCGAGAAAGGCGGAAAAAGCCGGACTGGTAGCGGATGCAGCAGAATTCGACCGTTTCCTGTGCAGCGGCGGATATGATAAAAGAATCTGTACGGGAAAGCATGAGATTCCACAAGGGGCTACTATGGAAGAGATTGCGAAGCTGTTGATTCAAAAGCCATAGAGAGCATGGCGATCATGGATGATGAATAGAAGAGTGGGTGAAATGCAGGAACAGGTTGATCAAACCGAAAAAACCATCTTGCTTTCACCGCTTTTTCATGTTATAATCTATCCGTTGTGACAAAAAACACCCATAGGAATGATATGTCGGTGCTTCTTTCATGCAGAGGTGGCATAAACGGGAACTATGGGGAAGCAAAACCAAATGGAGGTAAAGAAAATGAGCGTTATTTCAATGAAACAATTATTAGAAGCAGGTGTTCACTTCGGACATCAGACAAGAAGATGGAATCCTAAAATGGCTCCATACATCTACACAGAAAGAAATGGTATCCATATCATTGACCTGCAGACATCTGTAGGAAAAGTGGATGAAGCTTACGATGCCGTATCACAGGTAGTGGCAGCAGGCGGCACCATTCTTTTTGTAGGTACCAAGAAACAGGCTCAGGATGCTGTAAAGACAGAAGCAGAGCGTTGCGGAATGTTTTATGTAAATGAAAGATGGTTAGGCGGTATGCTTACCAACTTTAAGACAATCCAAAGCAGAATCGAAAGATTAAAAGCAATCGAAACAATGTCCGAAGACGGAACTTTTGATGTTCTTCCTAAGAAAGAAGTTATCGCATTAAAGAAGGAATGGGAAAAGTTAGAAAAGAACTTAGGTGGAATTAAAAATATGAAGAGAGTGCCGGATGCAATCTTCGTAGTAGATCCTAAGAAGGAAAGAATCTGCATTCAGGAAGCGCATTCTCTTGGAATCACATTAATCGGTATTGCCGATACGAACTGTGATCCGGAAGAACTTGATTTTGTAATTCCGGGCAATGATGATGCAATCCGTGCCGTAAAATTAATCGTATCAAAAATGGCAGATGCTGTAATTGAAGCAAATCAGGGCGAAATCGGTGAGGTTTCAGAAGGAGCAGAAGAGGAAGCCGCTGAAGAAGCATTTGAAGCAGAAGAAGAAACAGTAGAAGCATAAGAATTTTGATTAGTTGGAGGAAAGAAACATGGCTATTACAGCAGCAATGGTAAAAGAATTAAGAGAAATGACCGGTGCAGGCATGATGGACTGTAAGAAGGCTCTTACAGAAACCAATGGTGACATGGATGCAGCAGTAGAATTTTTAAGAAAGAACGGACAGGCAAAGGCTGAAAAGAAAGCAGGAAGAATTGCAGCAGAAGGTCTTTGCAAGGTTGTAGTAAAGGATGATAAGACAGCAGCAGTCGTTGAAGTAAACTCTGAAACGGACTTTGTTGCCAAAAATGAAGAGTTCCAGAAATTCGTGGCAGCAGTGGCAGACCAGGCACTTGCAACAAGTGCGGCAGATATTGATGCTTTCCTGGCTGAAAGCTGGAATGCAGATTCTTCCAAGACTGTTAAGGATGCTTTGGTAGAAAAAGTTGCGGTTATCGGTGAAAATCTGACAATCAGAAGATTTGCCAAGGTAGAGGCTGCTAACGGATGTGTTGTTTCTTATACACATGGCGGCGGCAGAATCGGTGTTATCGTAGAAGCTGAAACAAACGTAGTGAATGATGCAGTAAAGGAAGCGCTTACCAATGTTGCAATGCAGGTTGCAGCTTTATATCCAAAGTATGTTTCTGAAGAAGAAATCAGCGCTGACTATGTAGAGCATGAAAAAGAAATCTTAAAAGCACAGATCATGAACGATCCAAAAGAATCACAGAAACCGGAAAAAGTGATTGAAGGAATGATTCAAGGACGTATCAAGAAAGAGTTAAAAGAAATCTGTCTGGTAGATCAGGTATATGTAAAGGCTGAAGATGGCAAGCAGACAGTAGGTCAGTACATTGCACAGGTTGGAAAGGATAACAATGCGGATTTGAAGGTTGTGAAATTCGTTCGTTTTGAGACCGGTGAAGGTATTGAAAAGAAGGAAGAGGATTTTGCGGCTGAGGTTGCGGCACAGATGGCAGGCAACTAAGAAATATTTCTTAGAAGTCAGAAAGCCAGAAAATAAAGTGTTTTCAAGCTACTTAAAAATGGATTGAAAATGAAATATTTGAACACAATGAAGACATCATTACTTATAGAAATATAGGTGATGGTGTCTTTTTCTGTATCAGAATAAATTACTTTTTTATATTACACACTTATTTAATTGATGAACCTAATTGACAAAATGCTGTAATTCTATATTATAAATATAACATATATTTCAAAATATTATTAGAAAATACAAAAATACAAATTTAAAAACTACTAAGTTAAGAAAACATTCCTGAATTTGAAATTCAGCTGGGAAGAATGGAGGAAAACATGAAACAAGATGAATTTTTGGATGAGCAGATCATTGATATGATCAACCAATCGGAACAGAAAACAGCTGCTTCCATATCCAATCAGTCAGAAAAGGCAGAAGAAAATGTAACAGCAGACCCAGAAAAACGCAGCATTGACACCGGCATCAAAATTTTAGGCAGGTGGATTTACTTTGAACGTCAGCCTTTAGCAAAGGAAACCATTACCATGATGCTGCCAAGGGACTTTGTACCTATGAGTCCGGATATAGCCAGGAAAAAATACCCATCGGAACAACGGCCTGAAACCATTCTTACCGATGAGACAGGAACGATAAATCTGATGTTTCAGTATATGGAAGGAGAAGAAAGCAACACCACAATCGAAAGCTTTCGTAATCGAATCTTTGGCATGATGAAGCGGGTCAATCCAGGGATTAAAGAGCGGGAAATAGGAGTGGTTGATGCCGCAGGGAAACAGATTGCTTATGTGGAATTTTCAAACCCTGTTATGGATGGAAAGTTATATAATCTTATGTTTTACCTGGCAGTAAAAGGGCGGCCGTTGATGGGGAGCTTTAACTGCCGGACAAAAGAGATGAAATATTGGAGGTCTGCTGCTTTTGAAATGATGCAGTCCATTGAAATGGTAGAATTGGAAGAATAGCGATAGAAAGGTAGGTACATATGGAACAAATGATTTCTTTTGAAAACCTGACAGTTGCCCCCTATCAAGTAGAGCGGTTATTGGATGTGCGTATGGAACACAAGATGAATGAGCATAGTACCTTTTATTTCAAGGCTTTACTGCCTGATGAGCAGAAAGACAGCTATGCAAAGAGCAGCAGGGAAGGAAGCAGGGTAAGTCTGATGGCGAAAGATTCCGGTGGAAAAAGCAGCATCCTGTTTCAAGGAATGGTACAAGATGTAAAGGTCAAAGCCATACAAGGCTTGTACTATATGGAAGTATATGCAATTTCTCATAGCTATCTTTTGGATGTAGAGAAAAAGAGCCGTACGTTCCAGAATAAGAAAATGCCTTATAAAGAGCTGATAGAGCAGGTGGCTGCAGATTATACAAATGCCATGGTAGAGGATGTGGTTACCGGGGGAGCAAGTATAGGACAATTGATTGTCCAGTATAAAGAAACAGATTGGGAATTCTTAAAGCGGCTGGCTTCCCATTTTCATACGGGCTTAGTGAGCGATATTCACTTTGAGCGGCCTGCATGTTATTTTGGCATACCAAATCATGGAAAACTGACAGTAGACGTGATGAATTATGGAGTGAANCAAAATATAGGGAAATATTTAAAATTATCAAAGAATGGTATCAGNGGATTACAAGAGCAAGACTTTATTTACTANGAAGTGGAAACGAACCTGCCGGCAAATATTGGAGATGTAGTACAGTTTCAGGGGCAGANGTTATATGTTTATGAGATACAGGGNTATATGGAAAAAGGAAGTTTCCTGCATCGTTTGACCTTAACGACACAAAAAGGAATGAGTCAGCCGTACCAGTACC
Organism: Lachnospiraceae bacterium; assembly: GCA_014804265.1. Taxonomy (GTDB): domain Bacteria; phylum Bacillota; class Clostridia; order Lachnospirales; family Lachnospiraceae; genus RGIG3040. The sequence goes on from JAAVAC010000029.1 coordinate 20,500, forward strand.
ATGATCGGATTGCNGGNGGTTCTTTAAATGGAAAGATTGTTGAAATTCAAAATGACCGGGTNAAGGTTTCGTTGGAAGTAGANGAAGTTTCAGGGCATTCTCCNGGAGANCTGTGCTTTTTCCCTTACTCTACCATTTATTCTTCNCAAGATGGAAGCGGATGGTATTGTATGCCGGAAATCGGCGATCAGGTACGAATNTATTTTCCNGATGGCATAGAAGAACATNGTTATGCAATNAGTTCTGTGCATGAAGCNGTAGACNCTTCCCTGCAGCANGGNATGGGCAGCAGCCCGTCTGGTGGTGGAAGCGGTGCTGCCGGCAGCAGTGGCGGTTCTTCNGGTGGCGGCGGTGGAGNTTACAGCGGACAGAGAGATGACCCAAGTGTAAAATCTCTTCGTAATCAGGANGGAAAAGAAATTCGCCTGACTCCNGATGGNATTTATATTATTTCCGATGGTACGACGATTACTTTAACGGATGATGGNGGTGTTTCCATTGTAAGTGACCAAAATATTGAGTTTAAGTCTGACCAAAACATTATCTTAAGCGCTGAACANGATGTAAACATNGTTGGACTCACTGGAATTGATTTAAGTTGTAACGAGACGGCATCTATCAAAATGGAAGAAAATGTAGAAGTGATTGGACAGGAAGTAAAATCCAATTAGGCATGGAGGTATANNGAGTGCAAAGTTTTGACTTACAACGAAAAAGTAAGGAATTAGCCACTAGTCTGGATGNGTATGTGAAAGGNCATTTTGAACAATTGGAGGCTCGATTCGTAGACTGNTTCTCAANGTATTGTGACAAAATTTATCAGATGCAGCAACAAGGTGAAAAAGGGGCNATTGCTTATATTCATTTTTCTGTTTTGCGAACGAACATCCTGTTGAAAAAGCATGAAATTCGNTTGGATGCCTATGATGAAAACTGGTATATGGATTCCGTGGAATGCAGCGGCTCTTATCCGGTAGGAGAGTTNTATTCCTATTTAGAGGAATATGGGGACATGGTAGAGGAATTGCNGAGCAAATCCATGGGTAAGGTAAGCTTAGCGCAAGCNCAGGAAAGAGTGTTTGCTGAAAGTAATCTTTATCTTTTNTTTGTNGCTGAATTGATTCGTGTAGGAATGCGAAAAGCAATCCGGACAGAAGCATATGAAAGAATAGCAAAGGCACCGTGTTTCATGGTCTGTATCGGTGGTTTTATGGATCGGTTTGACATTNTGTATAAAGAAGACCATACCGTGAAAGACAGTAAAGNGGTAAAACGCTATCTTCAATCCAGAGACAGGACGCTTTTTTCTTATGAAATAAATGAAAATNTGGATTTGTCCAAAGGAAATTATGAAGAACTGGAGTTTCAATATTCTTCTTTTTCCGGCTGTGATTTTACAAGGAGCAGCTGGGACAANAGCAGGCTTCTTTTTTGCAACTTTCAAAAAACCATTTTNAAAGACACCAACATGNAGGGAATGAANATNTTTGATACGGATTTTTCGGGTGCCACGTTAGAACATGTCAGCTTTGCNGGAGCCAAATTAAAGCATATNTCTTTTGCAGGTGCAACCCTTTCTCATGTNGATTTTTCCAATGCGTTATTAGCAGAAGAAATCGACTTTCAAGATGCNAGNATTGTGGANTGCAATCTTCCGGAGGGCAGGTAAGCTATGGATTATTTTAGAATGNAAACAGATAAACGATTATGTAAACTGCCACAGATGCAGATACCAAAAGAACTTTCTCCCATTGGAATGACGAAGGAAAAGCTNGAAAAAATAANGAAGCCTTCNATNGTCTATGTGAAGGGAAACCATGGGCTAAGCATAGAGTATGCAGATTATCTGGAAAAGCCGATTCCTTTGATTGCAGAAAANTTTCAGAGGATCTTACAGAAGTACCAGCAGGATATGTTGTTCCACCGGGTGACGTTAATCGAAAAAGAAACAGGGAAGCAAAAACCCTATTACTTCATGATGCCGCCAAAGATAACATGTGCGGATCAAGAAGAATCCCGGTATGATGCNGTNGGAAATGTGCAGGACTTTGTGCTGGATATAAAAAAGGCAGGAAACCGGAAGATTTTTCTGGCAGAGGATTATGACAGNCAATTGCTGGTGCGGCTGGATGTAGCAGAAAGCATTTTGCGGCGGGAGGCCGATGGGATTTGGTTTGAACCGGTNAAGACAGCAGGAAGGAGCAGGTAAAATGTCAGATGAGATAAAAAATGAAACAGAAAACCAGGAAGAACAGGAAGTGCAATATCCTTATGTGGTACGAGGGGCAACCATGTATTGTACCTGTGGAACCCATATGAGAAAGCTGGATATGCCCGTATCCCACGGTTCTTATATCCGGGATAAGGCAATGATGAATAATGCGGATTGTAAGGTGGGGCTCGATCAGAATATCCCGCCCTTTGGGGCCTGCTGGTCGGAAAACAAGGATGGAATCGATATTAAAATCGAAGATACCAAAGATTTATTCCCTTTTACAGATGAGGAAGGGAATCCGATTGAAATTCCTATGCCAATTGAGGGAAAGCTGTGCGAGCCTAAGTTAGCCGGTGAGTGGGCGGAAGCACAGGAAAATACTCTGGTAGATGGGAAGCCGGCCCTTACCGTAAAATGTACCATTACCTGCAGCTATGGCGGAACCATTGGTTTTATGGATGCCGGGCAGGATGTATACTGATATGAAACTAAAAGAGTACCAGGCTTCTGGAAAAAGGAGGAGCATAGATGGACGAAAATAGAGTACAAGATGAATTTACCCACGGTCAGATAAAAGTGAAATGCCCGTATCCAATCCAGACGGTTTGTGAGCTTGAGATTACCAGAAAGTTAAATGAACATGGAAGGGTGTTTGTCAAAGGAATTTTACGGGAAGAAGAAGGCGCAAGATGTATCCACCGGGTGGGCAGCCAGGACCCCATTGCCGTTTATGGAGTAAATGGCCCAGAGGAAACGCTGCTTTTTTCCGGTGTGGTAACCGAGCTGGACGTGTGTTACCAGGATTGCACTTACTATGTGGAGATGAAAGGATTATCATGGAGCAGCCTGTTGGACTATGAAGAAAAAAGCCGTTCTTTTCAGGATAAAGGGATGAGTTATGCTGCTTTGCTTCAGCAGGTGATGAAGGATTATCCGGGGAGCATGTTTGTAAACAAAACAAAGCCTTCGGGGCAGTCTATCGGACAGTTTATTCTTCAGTATCGGGAAACGGACTGGGAGTTCTGCAAGCGTCTTGCTACTCATTTCCAGACGCAGCTGGTAGCGGATATATTTGGAGGAGCACCGGGATTTTGGTTTGGCTTACCTAAGAATAATAAAACGTTAAAAAGTGTGAGTGGAGTAGTGACTAAGAGGGATGCAGGCCAGTATCATAAGGCAGCTGCTTCCGATTTCTGGCTGCTGGAAGAGCAGTTTGTCAAGTATGATATTGAGAGCAAAGAGCGTTTGGAGCTGGGGGACCTTGTAGAATATGAAGGGCGCTCCAGGATAATCGAAGAAAGCAGGTTCTTTTTAGAAAAAGGAGTTCTCCATTATACATATGTACTGGGCCTGGAAGAGTCTTTACGGGTACCAAAAGAAACCAATGCCCGTATCCATGGGATTTCTCTGCTTGGAAAGGTTTTGGAAAGAGAAAATCAGCAAGTGAAGCTGGAACTGGACATTGATAAGGGGCAGGATGTGGATACTGCCTGTTGGTTTCCTTATGCCTCCCAGGCAAATAACTTGTTTTATTGCATGCCGGAAATCGGAACTACGGTTTCCCTGTACTTTTCCAGCAGTGATGAAACCAGCGGCATTGCAATGAATGCAGTGCGGAAAAATGGCGGTAGCTGTGCCAAGACTTCCAATCCCAAGCTGAAATATATGGGAATACCGGAAGGAAAAGAGTTTAAGTTAGGGGTAACGGATATTGATTTTGTAGCACATGAAAAGTTATTTATGAAAATGACTGCCGAAAGCGGTGTATTGGTTCAAAGCCATGAGGATTTCAATGTCTTTACAAAGCAAAAGCTGTTTCTGGAAGCAAAGGAGCTGATAAAGGTATTTGCCAGGACAGGAAATATTCTTGTGGGGGCAAAGGAAGAATCTGCCCTTTATTTACTTGGGGGAGCAGATGGGGATACCCATATCAAGGCGGGGAATAATCTGATTTATGAAGGCCGGAGGAAGGAAATCTTTACGGAAAGGCTGAATGAGGAGATTGCTTATGAAGAAAAGAAATTTGAATGGGGGAAGCTGCTTAAGAATGTATTAATCGGCCTGGCAGTAGTGGCTGTGGTAGCTGTAGCGGCAGCAGCAGTGGCGGCTACAGGAGGAGCGGCATTGGCGGCCGTTGGAGTAATTGCTGAGTTTTCGGCAGCATCAACTGCGGCTTCCGTGGCTATGGCCGCTGGCATTAGTGGGGCAATTGCCGTTGGAATGACTGCGGCCTCGGACATGATTCGGGGGGAAGTAAGTGACTGGCAGGATTATGCGCTTGCAGGCTTAAAAGGAGCCATTGAAGGAGCTGTATCTGGGGCAATCTTAGGAATCAAAGCATTGGAGGGAGCAAAGCTTATTGTAAAAATGCTCGTCAGCGGCGGAGTTTCCTTTTTGACCGATGCAATTTCACAAGGAATTGATATTCTTACTGGAAGAGCTTCCGGTTATAATTGGAAGCAGGGATTGCTTTCCTTTGGAATAGGATTTATTATGCCAGCAGCATCTGCGGTAATTCGAAAAGCTTCCAGAAAAATACTGGAAAAATTCGGTAAAAGCATGCCTAAATGGCTGGAAAAAGCTTTTTGTAAACTGGGCGGAGATCCTGTGGATCTCATTAGTGGAAATGTGATATATGATACCATCGATTTTGAACTGCCGGGACCTTTGCCATTGCAGTGGCGGCGAATCTGGTGTAGTGCCAGTCAAATCGTTGGACATTTAGGACATGGTACACGCTATAATTATGAGATAGGTCTGGAAGTGTTGGAGGAAGAGTATGCGGTTGCTGTTTTCCTAAATGATGGGCGGGTCTGCATATTCCCGGACATTCTGATAGGAGAAGAAGCTTTTAGTGAGGAAAACAGGCTGCTTTTAAGAAGAAAAGAGGATCACTATCAGTTGTTTGACCCGGAAAGCAGATATAGTTACCTGCTTTATCCCAGCGAAAACGGTTATTTGTCATACAAACTTACCAGAATGCAAAACTCTCAGGGGCATCAGATACAATTTTCCTATGACAGAAACGGCTATCTGTGCCAGATAATAGACAGCGTAGGAAGAAAGCTGGATGTTATAACCAATCAGCAAGGATGTATAACGCAGATAGCCTTAAAAGACGAAGATAACGAACGAAAATCTTATGTACTGGTTTGCTATGACTATAACCGGGAGCATGACTTAGAAACCATTACTGATGCGGTAGGAGCAGATACTTGTTTAACATATCGCAATCATCTATTAGTAAGGAAAACGGACCGGAACAAGCATTCCTTCTACTGGGAGTATGATTGCTATGAGGACGGAGCCAGGGCCCTGCGGACATGGGGAGATGAAGGTGTCTTAAGTTTATGGATTGACTATCATGATGAAGAAAGATACAATACCGTTAGAACTGGTCAGAAAAGTCTGCCCAGTGAATATCACTATAATGAAAAAATGCTCTGCACCAGAATCGTTTACCCGGATTTAACAGAAACAAGAGAAACATACAATGACAGATACCAATTAGTCAGTCGGGTGGATGAAGAAGGGCGTTTTACCCTGTATCAATATAACGACTGGTCACAAATTACTTCCTTAACCCGGGCAGATGCAAGCAAAATACTCTTTAATTATGATGAGGCTGGAAGGTTAGTGGAAGCAGTTAATCCGGAAGGAGGCAGCAGGAAATGGATTTATAAGGAGGATGACACCCTTGACAAAATAGTGGATGAAGCAGGCATGGAAACCACTTATGAATATAATCGGCACAAGCTGGTTGAAAAAGTTGCCTATGCTGGGAAAGAAGAAATCCATTTAGAGTATGACAGGCACTTAAACTTAAGTAAAGTTACGTTGCCGGATGGCAGTTCTTCCAGTTGGGAATATGACCAGAGAGGAAACTGCCTGAATGCAAGAAACCCCTTGGGTGGGGTTGAAACTTATCAGTATGACAACCTGAATCGTCTGGTGAAAGCCGGATTAGCAGATGGAAATGAAATTCAGCTCACCTATAATGGCTATGAGAATGTGATACATGCAAAGGATAAGCAGACAGAAGTAGATTTTACCTATACTGTTTTAGGGAGTCTGGCATCCAGAACACAGGATGGCCGCAAAATAGCATATGAGTATAACAGTCAAGAAGAACTGATTTCCGTTACCAATGAAAAAGGAGAGGTTTACCAGTTTGAACGGGATGTAAAAGGGAACATTGTCAAGGAAGTAGGATATGATAACCTAACCCGCACTTACGAACGGGATTACTCTGGCCTTGTTACCAAAATTAACCGACCCGGAGGCAGATTCACGAAATACAGTTACGATAAGCTGGGGCAGCTCATAAGAGCCGATTACCATGATAAAAGCTATGAGACCTTTACCTACAATAAACTGGGTGCCCTGTTGGAAACAGAAAACCAGTATACAAAAGTAAAGCTTGAACGGGACCAGCTGGGCAGGGTCATAAAGGAGTGGCAGGACCAGTATTGGATTCTTAGCAAATATGATGAACAGGGAAGCCGCATACAGACAACGAGTAGCTTTGGAGCAAACATTCTTACAAGACGGAATGAACTGGGGCAGGCAACCCATCTGGCAGCATACCTGAATAGTGAAAAACCGTGGGCAGCCAAGATGGAATATAATGCTTTGGGGCAGGAAACACAGCGTTTATTATCCGGCGGTATTTGCAGCAGTTGGGAGTATGATACTGTGGGCAGACCGGTTTTCCATGAAGTGAGCATACAGCAGGCGGGTGACAGTAAGAGGCAGGGGACTTTCAAGGGTGTTACAGGTTATTCTGAAACCCGGCGCAGGCGCAGATATGAATGGGATGTGAATTACCGACTGAAGAAGGTTACCAATGAGCTGACCAAAGGAACTGCTGTATTTTCCTACGACCAATTCAGCAACTTGGTATGCGCAAAAGAATCGGGATTTGAAACGATTTTCCGGACAACCGACTGTGTAGGCAACCTGTATGAAACACAGGATAACAGCGACCGTATCTATGGAGCGGGAAGCCGTCTGGAGAAATCCGGCATTGATTTGAAGGAAAAAAGGAACAGCTTTCAAGGAGGATATGGAAGGCTCGTTACCAAAGGCAATGAATATTTCTATGATGAGGAAGGAAATCTAGCAAAGAAGGTGGAGCCTAATGGCGATACGTGGAGCTATCTTTACTTTGGGAATGGAATGCTGAGAAAAGTAATCAGACCGGATAAAAGTGGTGTCAGCTTCAAATATGACCCTTTGGGAAGGAGGATTGAGAAGGCGGTAACGAAGGCAGGAAGTGAAGAGGTATCAGAGCTGGAAGGAAGAATACCATCCATAGAGGAAGGTACATGGGAAACAGTTGGAGGTGTCCGGATCAGGAAACCGAATACAGAGATGAAAAAGCCTCATGTGGTGAAAGGAGTCAATCAGTCTATTTATGAGGAAGAAAGCTGTAAGCCGAAAGAGGCTCAGGAAAATGCAGAAAACATAGAAAAAGTCATAAGGTTTTTATGGGATGGAAACACCCTGCTCCATGAATGGGGGGAAGAGAACCCAGCAAACAGAATGAAACCGAAATCCAAGGTGGATTACAAGGCGGACTATCTCTTAAAGCTGGAAAAACAGGAAGAGGAAAAGGCAGGAGAAGAAGCAGAGAGGGGACAAAGGCCGCCGGACAGTCTGGTTACATGGATATTTCAGGATGACTTTATTCCCAGAGGAAAGATTACGAAGGATGGGAATTACAGTATCATCAGTGATTATCTTGGGACGCCTGTGGAAGCTTATGATGAGGAAGGAAAAAAGGTCTGGGAAAGAGAGCTTGATATTTATGGGCGGGTGAAGAAAGGGCGGAAAGATGCCTATGGAAGAACTGAGAAAGAGACTGGGGAGAAGAATTTTATCCCGTTCCGGTTTCAAGGGCAGTATGAGGATGAAGAAACTGGATTATATTATAATCGGTTCCGGTATTATTCGCCGGAGGATGGGTGCTATACGCAGCAGGATCCGATTGGGCTTGCTGGAAATAATCCTACAATTTATGGTTATGTAGATAATCCTAGCAATGAAATTGATTTATTAGGTTTATCTTTATCATGGTCGGATTTTTTGATAGCGTTAGGTATACCAAAGCCCACCGGATTAACTAGACCACATGGACATCATATTGTTTTCAAAGGGAATTTTAGTAATAAAATAGCGATACCTGTTAGTGCTAGTAAAGAGATACTTGAACATTTTAAAATTGATATTAATGATCCAGCTAATTTAATGTGGGCTTCTAATATAGAAGGTGTTCATACAGAAATAAATGCCCAAAAGGTATTAGCTAGATTGAAAGCGATGGAAACGAAATTAAATCAAAAATTAGAACAAAATAAAATAACTTTTAAACAGGCTCAGGCAGAAATGAAAGAGGAGTTACAAAGAACTGGTAAAGACGTTTTTTTATGTTATTAAAAAAATAAGAAATTGAAAAAGGAGAGTAGAAATGGAAATATTTTTTAAAGACTTAGGAGATAAAATTCAACAGGCAATTAAGAAGGATATTCAAAGTATATTGCAAGAAATTGATGAAGAGAGAATTTATTCAGTTGCATTAGTGACAGATAGCGACTGTATTACACTATATCTAGCAATAAACACTTATGAATATATGCAGAAAGAGGATGAGAAATATATAAAAATGAATCAAAGCAGTTTTTCAGAAGAAATAATCAAAAAAATGCAGGAAGGCACAATTAATCTTTCTAAATGGATTCCGGCTGAATGGGGATATTCTGATGGAAAGAATAGCGAATTAACTCAAATAAGTAAATTGTTATATGAAAAAGAAAAATCACTAAATGTAGAAGAGTATCCAAGATATATGGAATTGTTTTTTGAGACAATAACTCATGCATTTAAACATTTGATTGAATCAAAAACTTTTGGAGAAAAAATAGATGAAATTACATTCTTTATCTCAATGTCAGATGACGAAAGAACACCGGAGATTGAAAACTATTCAGCTAAGTTGCTTAATTCAAAAAATCTATATGAAGAATTTTTAAAACGTAATGAATATTGGGAAAATTTGTATAGTGATAATTAAATGATATGTAAAGCTATAATACTAAATAGGAAATAATGATATACCCAATGAAAAAAGAGGATGTTGTATATGTGCAAGACAGACTGTGACTGGAGCCTTTCTAAAACCGTCAAGTGGTAAGAGTAGGAAATCAATCCACAGTGTCTCCGATAGTATAACATACAGTCATTGGAGAGGGACTATAAACACTACTACTTTATTATACGAGGAGTTTAGCATTTGACTAAGAAAATGATTTGGAGAGCTGATCAAGTGATAAGCATAGAAACAAAACGTAAAGATGAAAATAGAAAAGAAAATGTTTATGTATTAGCACAAATGATAAATAAGGCTCAGTTATTAGTATTTAATTTATTTAATAAAGATAATAATTGGGAGAATGTCGATTTAAAGGAAGCACCCATTTTATTTTGTACATATGTAACAAGACAATTTATTTCTAATAGTAATATTTATAAACAAAAAATAGAGCCACTTAAAGATTATGAACCACCCAGGTATAGAATACATATGAAAGGTGCGGAGGTTAGAGAGGTAACTTTATGGAAAGGAACACCAGATGAGAGAAAGATATTGATACTGGGAGAAGGCGGAGGAAAGTTAATAGAAGGGCATATAGGAGATTATATTGAAATTATGTCCGAGATTCCTTTTACAGATGATGAGACCATAAATAAATATGAATTAACGGATGTTCGTATTTATGCAGAATTTAATGAGAGGCTATATCTTTGTTACAAATTCGGTAAAAATGTAGATCCTATGAAAGATTTAATTTTTAACAGACCCATTCCATTGGAATACAAAGAATATATTGATATTATTTCTTCATAAAAATGAAGAAATCAAGCAGGCGTGGAAACTATTTATGAATATAACCAGCAAAAACAGGTTGAAAAAGTGGTCTATGCCGGAAAAGAAGAAATCCACTTGGAGTATGACAGGCACTTAAACTTAAGCAAAGTCACCTTGCCGGATGGCAGTTCTTCCAGTTGGGAATATGACCAGAGAGGAAACTGTCTGAATGCAAGGAATCCTCTGGGGGCAGTTGAAACTTATCAATATGACAGCCTGAACCGTCTGGTAAAGGCAAAATCGGCAGATGGGAATGAAATCCAGCTTGCCTACGATGGATACAAAGATGTGATTCATGCAAAGGACAAGCAGACAGAAGTAGAGTTTACCTATACCATATTGGGAAGCCTGGCATCCAGAACACAGGATGGGCGTAAAATAACATATGAGTATAACAGCGAAGAAGAGTTGATTTCCGTTACCAATGAAAAGGGAGAGGTTTACCGGTTTGAGCGGGATGTAAAAGGGAACATTGTCAAGGAGGTGGGATATGATAACCTGACCCGCACCTATGAACGGGATTATTCCGGACTCGTCACCAAGATCAACCGCCCCGGAGGCAGATTCACCAAATACAGTTACGATAAGCTGGGACAGGTCATAAGAGCTGATTATCACGATAAAAGCTATGAGACATTTACCTACAATAAGCTGGGTGTCCTGTTGGAAACAGAAAACCAGTATACCAAAGTAAAGCTTGAACGGGACCAGCTGGGCAGGGTCATAAAGGAGTGGCAGGACCAGCATTGGATTCTTAGTAAATATGATGAGCAGGGAAGCCGTATACAGACGACCAGCAGCTTTGGAGCAAACATTCTTACTAAAAGGAATGAACTGGGACAGGCTACCCATGTGGCGGCATATCTGGATAGGGAAAAACCGTGGGCAGCCAAGATGGAATATAATGCTTTGGGGCAGGAAACAAGGCGTTTATTACCCGGTGGCATTTGCAGCAGTTGGGAGTATGATACTGTGGGCAGGCCGGTTTTCCATGAAGTGAGCATACAGCAGGCGGGTGACAGTAATAGACAGAGTCACGGACAAGTTGGGAATGTCACAGGCTATTCCGAAACCGGGCGCAGGCGCAGATATGAATGGGATGTGAATTACCAGCTGAAGAGAATTACCAATGAGCTGACGAAAGGGACAGCCATGTTTTCCTATGATCAGTTCAGCAACTTAGTATGTGCGAAAGAATCGGGATTTGAAACGATTTTCCGAACAACCGACTGTGTAGGCAACCTGTATGAGACACAGGATAACAGCGACCGTATTTATGGAGCGGGAAGCCGCTTGGAGAAATCCGGCATTGATTTGAAGGAAAAGCGGAACAGCTTTCAGGGAGGCCATGGAAGGCTCGTCACCAAAGGCAGGGAATATTTCTATGATGAAGAGGGAAACTTGGCAAAGAGGGTGGAGCCCAATGGAGATACATGGACCTATCTTTACTTTGGGAATGGAATGCTGAGAAAAGTAATCAGGCCGGACAAAAGCAGTGTCAGCTTCAAATATGACCCTTTTGGAAGGAGGATTGAGAAGGCGGTAACTAAGGCAGGCAGTGAAGATGTATCGAAGCTGGAAGGAAGAATGCCATCCATAAAGGAAGGTACATGGGAAACGGTTGGCGGCGTCCGAATTAGGAAGCCGAATACGGAGATGAAAAAGCCTCATGTGGTGAAAGGAATCGACCAGTCCGTTTATGAAGAAGAAAGCTGTAAGCCGAAAGAGCCTCAGGAAAAGGCAGAAAACATAGAGAAAGTCATAAGATTCCTATGGGATGGAAATACCCTGCTCCATGAATGGAAGGAAGAGAATCCAGCCAACAGGATGAAACCGAAATCCAAGGTGGATTACAAGGCGGATTATCTTTTAAAGCTGGAAAAACAGGAAGAGGAAAAGGCAGGAGAAGAAGCAGAGCGGGGGCAGAGACCACCGGACAGTCTGGTCACATGGGTATTTCAGGATGACTTTATCCCAAGAGGAAAGATTACGCAGGATGGAAATTACAGTATCATCAGTGATTATCTCGGGACGCCTGTGGAAGCCTATGACGAGGAAGGAAAGAAGGTCTGGGAGAGAGAGCTGGATATTTATGGGCGGGTGAAGACAGGCCGGAAAGATGCCTATGGAAGAACGGAGAAAGAGACTGGGGAGAAGAATTTTATCCCGTTCCGGTTCCAGGGGCAGTATGAGGATGAAGAAACTGGATTATATTATAACCGGTTCCGGTATTATTCGCCAGAGGATGGGTGTTATACGCAGCAGGATCCGATTGGGTTAGCTGGGGGAAATCCTACATTGTATGGTTATGTGCATGATACGAATTGGTGTATTGATCCGTTTGGATTGCTTAAAACAGTAGATTTTACAGGACATCCGGATTTATTTCCGCATCCAAATAACATAGTACAAATAACGATGACTGGTAGTAGAGCAACTGATTTTGCAGAAGCATATAAGAAATCTGGAATACCTAGTAATACCAAGGGGTATACATGGCATCATGTTCATGATTTCGATCCAGTTACTGGAAAGACAACCATGCAATTGGTTAAAACAGAAACGCATGTGGCCAATATTCCTCATAAGGGTTCAGTTTCTCAATTCGAGAAGGAGTTTGGAGTTACATATGAATCTTATGAAGCAAAGCAGATAGCCTATGAGAAAGGTTGGCGTAAAAAAAAGCCGAGGAGACGAGGTTGTTATTAAAGATAAAATAATATGGATTTAAAGCTTAGGAGGAATTGGAAATGTTTTTAAATACGGCTAAACAATTAACACTAGATGATATTCGTGAAATAGAAGCAAAATTAAATATCGAACTACCCAAACAGTTGATAGAGCATTATTTAAAATTTAATGGTGGTATTCCGGATAAACCATTTTTCTATTCTGAAGTTACAGATATAGAAACAAGTGTACATGCTTTTTTGCCAATGAAATACACGGATGAAATAGGTTACACTTTAGAAGATGGGTATTTGGATTTTATGAATAGAAAAGTAATGCCTAAAAAATTTTTACCATTTGCTCATGATGCAGGTGCTAATCCATTTTGTATCAACTTAGAGAATGGGCAAGTTGTAATGATATGGTTGGATCTTGGTGAGGTCAATGAGGAGGCAATTCAATTTTTAGCCAATGATTTTGAAGAATTTTTGAATGCCTTGAGCGAAGAGGATTATTAAAAACTGTTAGAATAGGCGAAGAAATATGGTACAAATTTGGGATAAAACTAGTTAGACAAGGTTATAAAAGAATGACAGTATTGTCATTGAATGTCTGGTAAGTATGGTGAACTTGGGAAGCTGCATACAGACAATCCACTTGGGGGCATACCTAAATGGAGAAAAACTGTGGGCAGCCAAGATGGAATATAATGCTTGGGGCAGGAAACAAGGCATTTGTTACCCGGCGGTATTTGTAGCAGTTGGCAGGCCGGTTTTCCATGAAGTAAGCATACAGCAGGCGGGTGACAGTAAGAGGCAGGGTTCTTTTGGGAATGTCACAGGTTATTCGGAAACCGGACGTCGGCGCAGATATGAATGGGATGTGAATTACCAGCTGAAGAGAATTACCAATGAGTTGACGAAAGGGACAGCCCTGTTTTCCTATGACCAGTTCAGCAACTTAGTATGTGCGAGAGAATCGGACCTTGAAGCTATTTTCCGTACAACCGACTGTGTAGGCAACCTGTATGAAACACAGGATAATAGTGACCGTATAGTACCAGCCATAGTCATGGAACTTTCAACTAGCATTATCTGAAAGTAAAAATGGAAAACGGAGGTATCATATTTTGGACTTGTATGATAAGATTAACAATATAAAATCCAAAGAAGAACTGATTGACTTTTTAGATTTCTTATCCAAAGATAGATCTAAAAACAAAGAAGAATGGCAAAATAATACGATTGAGGACTATTTAGCAGCAATTGGTTCCTGGATTGAGGATATGGAAGGTTATTATGAAAATATGCATTTACTAATACCGAATAATGAGAATTGGAGTTTTATAGCTACATTGCTTTATGTAGGGAAAATTTACGAATAGATACTACCACATTCATACTGGACGAGTTCCGGAAGGAAAAAGAATATGAACAAAACAAAAAGCAACCCAAAAATAAGATGGAAACTCACATACAAAATCACATATCGAATCTTACTGGCGGGAGTTCTCTTAAGCTTTATCCCGCTTTTATTTATCAGCAAATACAACCATATGAGCGCCGATGATTATTCCTATGGATTAAAAACCCATAAGGCATGGGAGGAGACCCATAGCATTGAGGAGACGATAAAAGCGGCAGGAGAGCAGGTGGCAGACTCTTATGAAAGCTGGCAGGGGACCTTTACCTCTATTTTTCTCATGGCATTGCAGCCGGGAGTGTTTGGAGAACAATATTACTGGATTGGTGCGGTCTTTTTGATTTTGTTGTATGGTGTGAGTTTTTACGTTTTTGGACATGTTATGTTAACAAAATTGCTTCATGCAGAGAAATATCAGGCAGGGATTGTTACTTTGACCATGCTGCTTTTATGCACGCAATGGCTGCAGGCGCCGGTACAGGCATTCTATTTTTATAATGCGGGAGTGCACTATATTTTTATGTTTGCCATGCTGTTATTTGCCCTTTGCCTGCAGGTTCTTTTGGCAGCAGGAACAAAGAAAAGAGCATGGTGCGCAGCTGGTGGGGCAGCACTTGGTTTTCTGATTGGGGGAGGAAATTATGTGACGGCCTTTTTATATCTGCTTTTGTTTTTTACTATTTTGCTGGTTTCCATATTGCAGCAGTACAAAGACAGAAAAAAGAGCAGAAACATAGGCTGGCAGATACTGCCTGTCCTTCTGTTTTTGTGCAGCTTTCTCATTTCCGTCATTGCTCCCGGTAATTTTCACAGAGGGGATCAATTTGAAGATGTGAGTCCCATGAAAGCAATTGGCCTGTCCTTTCAATATTCCATAGAAGGCTGCAATATATGGATGACGATGAGCATTGTCTTCATTTTTCTTTTATTGCTTCCACTTGTGGTAGGAATGGTAAAAAAGACATCATTTTCCTTTCCATTGCCCGGCCTTGCAGTGATTTATGCCTATTGCCTGTTTGCGGCAATGTATGCCCCTACCTGCTATGCATTGGGCTTTCCGGGAGCGGGAAGATGCAGGAACATATACAGAATCGTTTATTACATGATGCTTTTATTCGACTTGATTTATGTGGCAGGGTATATCAAGCATAAAATCATCAGTGGAGGACTTTTAGAAGCCGCCAGAAAAGCAGAAGAATTTTTTAGAAACCATATATGGCTGCCCTTTACCCTTATAACGGCCGGCTTTTTGCTTTTGACCGTTTTCTGCGATGACTGGAACAGCTATACCACCTTATCAGCAGTAAAATCCGTTTACCAAAAAGAAGCGCAGCTCTATCACGTCCAGAGCCTGGAGCGGGAAGCGCTTTTAAAGACAACAGAGGAAAAGAACGTAGAAGTAATGGCCACTACCGCACATCCAAAGCTACTATTCTTTGACGATATCACCCCAGACAATAACGACTGGAGAAACCGCTATATGGCTAAGTGGTATGGAAAGAAAAAAGTCATACTGGTGGAAAAATAAGATGAGCAGAGAGTAGATAGTAAATAGTAAATAGTAAGCAATAGAGAGCACCACTGTACTAAATGCCTTATATCTCCAATGAAACATGCCACTTATAACATCAACCTCAATGTAAAGCCTTTCGATAAACAGTAGGAGCCGCCCTATTATATAAAAGTCTTATGGGCCTATAAGGAAAGTCCCCGATACAAGATCGGGGAAAAGTAAAGTCGCCGGTCCTTACGCACCGTATTTTGGTGCGTTAGTACCGTTGCGTCTTCATAGAGTGCAAACGTGCCCATAAGACTTTTATATAATAGGGCGGCTCCTACGTCCTCTAAACCAATCCATTTCATTTCATCTCCACCCCCTGTTTTTCTCAAACTTTATTGAAATTACTCCTATATTGTGTTAAATTTATAACAGAAAAACTGGAAAAAAATGGAAAAAATAAAACGGAGTGACTTGAGATGAAGCGGGAATATCTGAAGAAAAATGTATATGAAGCCACCCAGGAACGGCTGGCATTCATCTTTCAGGAGTTTGACAACATATATGTTTCCTTTTCGGGCGGAAAGGATAGCGGACTCCTTTTAGAGCTGGTGCTGGAGTTTCAGAGAAAATATTATCCGGACAAAAAGATTGGAGTGTTCCATCAGGATTTCGAGGCTCAATATACGGTCACTTCGGAGTATATTGAAAGGACATTTGAAAGGATTAAAAATGACGTAGAGCCATACTGGGTATGCCTTCCCATGGCAACCAGAACGGCTCTCAGCAGTTATGAAATGTACTGGTATCCATGGGACGATACGAAAGAGGAATGCTGGGTCAGGCCCATGCCCCAAAAGGAATATGTCATCAACATGAAAAACAATCCGGTCACCACATACCGTTATCGGATGCATCAGGAAGATCTGGCAAAACAGTTTGGACGGTGGTATCGGATTTCCCATGGGGGAAAGAAGACCGTATGCCTTTTGGGAATGCGCGCGGACGAATCCTTACAGCGCTATAGCGGCTTTTTAAACAGAAAATACGGCTACAAGGAGAAATGCTGGATCAGCAATCAGTTTAAGGACGTGTGGTGTGCTTCGCCTTTGTATGACTGGACTTTAAATGATGTATGGCATGCCCATTATTTGTTTGATTATGACTACAACCGGTTATATGATCTTTACTATAAGGCAGGGCTTAGAGTAACGCAGATGCGGGTTGCCTCGCCTTTTAATGATTATTCCAAGGATTCCCTGAACCTCTATCGGGTCATTGATCCGGAAATCTGGGTAAAGCTGGTGGGAAGAGTGAGAGGCGCCAATTTTGCAAGCATTTATGCAAAAACAAAGGCCATGGGATATCGCAACATTACACTGCCGGAAGGGCATACGTGGGAATCTTATACAAGGTTCCTTTTGGATACTCTTCCTACCAGGCTGCGGAATAATTATATAAAAAAATTCAATACTTCTATTGAATTCTGGCACAAAACGGGAGGGGGACTGGATGAGGATACCATAAAGGAGCTGCAGGAGAAGGGATATCAGATTCAAAGAAATGGTGTTTCCAACTATACCTTAAATAAGAAATCCAGAATTGTATTTGTGGGGAAGATTCCGGATGATACGGATAATATCAAGTCTTCCAAAGATGTGCCAAGCTGGAAGCGCATGTGCTACTGCATATTGAAAAATGACCACATCTGCCGGTTCATGGGATTTGGCATGACAAAGGAACAGAAAAAACGAATTGATATGATCAAACAGAAATACAAAAGTATCGAGGAGATGGAATATGGAATATAATAGTCCTGTTTATAACGTAATTGCAGTACCGGTTGAAAAGGTAAAAGCCAATACCTATAATCCAAATGCAGTGGCGCCGCCGGAGATGAAGCTTCTTTATGAAAGTATTAAGACAGATGGGTATACCATGCCGGTTGTCTGCTATTATTCTGAGGCACAAGATGTTTATGTGATCGTTGACGGATTCCACAGATACCGGATCATGCTGGAGCATCCGGATATTTATAAGAGGGAGAAGGGAATGCTGCCGGTTTCCGTCATTGACAAACCTCTGGACCAGAGAATGGCAAGCACCATACGACATAATCGGGCAAGGGGCACTCATGATGTAGAGCTTATGAGCAATATCGTAAAAGAGCTGCATGAGCTGGGTCGTTCAGATGCATGGATTTCCAAGCATTTAGGAATGGATAAGGATGAAATTTTAAGGTTAAAGCAGATTACCGGTCTTGCCGCCTTGTTTAAGGAAAACGGATTTGGAAGGGCATGGAGGCCTGTGGAAGGAAGAGAAGAGTAAAAGAGCGGCCGGAAAATGTTCCTATTCCTAACATGGCATGCCTCAAAACAGCTCGGAAATCCATTTTCAATCAGAGGCTCCCGCCGCAGGCAAAAGATACCGGGACGGGCTTCCGGCTGAGAATATTTCTGCGTCGTCACGCTTTCGCTCTATAAAAACGCAACAGTGCTAAGCTCGAAAGTACCTCGCTAAGCGCTGGCGTTTTTATAAGGACGCCTTTAGAAAATATTCTCAGCCAAAAGCCCGTCCCGGTATCTTTTGCCTGCGGCGGGAGCCTCTGATTGAAAATGGATTTCCCTGTCAAAACAGGTTCAGGGATTGCGGTAAAAATATTTCTTTGTTATAATCATTGACAAGAAAAGAAAATGTCTG
>JAAVAC010000030.1:0-17886 GCA_014804265.1 Lachnospiraceae bacterium
AAGGAGTTTATCAAGAAAGAAATTGAAATAATAAATCCAGATGTTGTTGTATGGTTAGGAACAAAAACTTATGATATAGACTTGCATATCAACTTTTTGGGTGCAAAAAAAATGGGAGGTAAAATATATTTTGTCATAAATGATAAACAAATTCCTATACTCAGAATGTGGCATACAGCGTATTATCAGGGAAAGATAGAACCATTACAAGGATATTCAAATAGGATTATAGGTAAATTATGCGCCAAATGCAGAGAGGAAATGAAGCGTTACAATTTGATTTAACACAACAGAATAATTGCACAGCGTCAGAGTGTATAGAAACCAGTGATACACTATGAGCTGTGTTATTATTCTGTTATGATTGTGGTAATGATTAGTTAGACAAACTTGAATTTATCTTCCTAAAAGTCATTCGTTTCTTTCAAATTCTTTTTGAACTTTCCTACTCAAAAGCACTTACATTATTAACAAGTTAAATTCGTTTTGCAATCTCTAAAGCGATATAGAATTTATTCAAATTATGATTGGCATCGTTTAATTTCTCCATCTCGTACTTATCTTCCGATAAAACATCCCCAGTTACAAGAAAATCATATAAATCAAAGCCGTAGAAATCACAAATGGACTGTACACCTGCCAATTCCATTTCCACCGCAATACAACCTTCTTTCTGCCGCTTAGCAACCTGACCTGCTGTTTCACGCAAAAATGCATCTGTAGACCATACCCTTCCTTTGACATAGGGAAGATGTAGCTCATCAAAAATGGAAGCTAACTTTTCGTGATTTTTAATCTCGATATAGTCACTTGGCGGCGCATAATGATAGGAAATTCCTTCGTCTCTATAAGCTTCAGTCGGAATAACAAATCTTCCTTGAGTCTTTTCTTTATTGAGACTTCCTGCCGATCCAAACATGATAAATTTCTCAGCACCAGTCAGCCAATTTGCCTCGATACAATACTCGGATGTCCCGCTAGCACCGATTGCAGACAAATAAAAGGCAATTTCTTTTCCTTCATGACTAAATTTATAAATTGGAACTGCCCCATTCGGCGCATTGATTTCAGTGATTTTCGTGCAAGAATAAGTGGTCAAAACTGTCTCGTAGATTTCTTTAGAAAAAATGATGACGCAGGTATCGAGCATCATTTTTCTCTCTCCATAAAAATCTTTCAGTGTAAATATAGGCTCAGTTTTGTTGTCAAATGAATCCGTAATCATAATCTTAATCCTTTCCGTCAATGATAGATGGGCATCCGTTCTACTCACTCAACCCAATAAATTCAAATTCTCTGTAGCTTACTCGGCACAATAAGCTCCGATTTGTATCGTTAATAGAATACCACCATCACACTTATATTTCAATCAAATTCCCATTAAATTTCTTTCTCCCTACGTTTCGCTCTGCCCTGTTATCTGTTATGCTGTCGGCTCTCGTTCTGAAGTTCCCTCGCAAGGTTCTTCTTGTTATAGCTGATTACCTCGGCATAGGCTAACTCTGTGACAGTCTTTGACTGCTCCCTACCAATACTGTTATACTCGGTTTGCAATGACTGTATTTCTGCTTTCCACTGTTTCGGCGTTATCTTTTCGCCATTCTGCAAAAGGCTCTGCATACGTTCCCTTAGTTCGGGATATTTGGCAAGGCCCTCTTTATGCTTCTGTGCAAGCCATAGAAAATTCCCCCTTTCCTCTACCGGAAATGGTGTCAATGGGTTACTTTATGCTGAAAAGGGGCGGCAACATTTTTACTGTTCTCCCCTTAACTGCCCATCAAAAAAATGATTGATGATATATCATTTTTCGTTGTTATGTGGTAATGTTTGCATGAGGGCAAAGAAAGATTCTGCTTTCCCAGTACTAAAATATTCATACCAAAATTCCAGTGTGTCTGATTGAAAAACACCTAAATGCTCAATGATTTGTTTTGCCCACAACAGAGAGCCCGTAGGATTTGCGGTAATAAGGTTATTATCTGCTACAGATGGCTCGTCCATATAGAAATCCTGTCCTTTATAAGCGGGTGAAAACATTTCAAGAAATCCCCGTCCATTACTGGTATGCCGACGACTATCCAACAATCCTAAATCAGCAAGTGCAACGGTAGCCCCACAAATTGCACCAACCGTAGCCCCTAAAGAGAGAAATTCGCTTGCTTTTTTGATAATTGCACCATGTTTTGGATCATTCCATGTATCTGCACCCGGTAACAGCAACACGCTTGCTTCATTTACAGCAATATCATCAACTAAACAATCGGGTACGACTGTTAGCCCTCCCATAGTATGGATTGGCTCTTTAGAATAACTGACTGTTTTAAGTGATACACGCTCGACATCCTTTTTGAAAAATCGCCCGGAATGTAGCTCCGAAGTAACATAACCTAATTCCCAGTCGGCTAAAGTTTCAAGAACATAAACATAGATTGTAAACATAAATCTCCTCCTTTTTCATTGTTCCATTGATTTGGTTGCTTTTTGATTGTATCATGTAATCGTTGACAACATTATGGCAACAATAGATAGGGTAAAAGAAATTTTGAAAGGCGGCTATCAGATGAAAATTGACAGGCTCATTAGTATTATTATGGTGCTTCTTGATAAAGAGCGAATAGGGGCGCAGGAATTAGCGGATATGTTTGAAGTGTCGCCCCGCACGATCTACCGTGATATAGACACTATCAATATGGCGGGTATTCCTATCCGCGGGGCATCGGGAGTGGGCGGCGGCTTTGAAATTATGCAGAAATACAAAATTGATAAAAATGTTTTTTCGACTGCAGACCTTTCTGCTATCCTGATGGGGCTTTCAAGCCTTTCCAACATAATACGAGGGAATGAGCTGATAAACGCCCTTGCAAAAGTCAAAAGTTTTATTCCTGCTGACAAAGCGAATGACATAGAATTAAAAGCAAACCAAATATGTATAGATTTAAGCCCTTGGATCGGCAACCAGAACATACAATCATATTTAGAGATTATCAAAACAGCTTTGCAGGATTACAGGCTGGTTTCCTTTGAATATATCGCTCATCACGGAAAGAAAACTGTACGGACAGTTGAGCCGTATCAGCTTGTTTTAAAAAGCGGTCATTGGTATTTTCAAGGATATTGCCATATACGAAATGATTTTCGCTTATTCAGATTATCCCGCATATCAAATTTACAAATGAAAGAGGAAAATTTCAGACCACGGGATTATCAAAAACCGATTTTAGACTTTGAGGAAATTCTGGAAACCATGCAGACAACAATAAAAATTCGTATTCATAAATCTATCATGGACAGGGTACTTGATTATTGCACTTATGAACACTTTTCTCCCGATGGTAACGAATATTACATTGTTAATTTTCCGTTCATAGAAAATGAATATTATTACGATATTCTTCTTGGTTTTGGTAATAAGTGTGAGTGCTTAGAGCCGTTATATATTCGTGCCGAAATGAAGCGTAGAATACATGATGTAGCTGCAATATATGAAAATTAGAATACTATTACTTCTCTTAACCAGATATAAATGGTGAATGTGATTCCGCCGTCGCAGGCACTGTGGGAATGTGGATATGGCACTATTTGGTATGACTGCTAAGCAGTGGCGTGATAAAAATCCCAGGAAAAATTGTTTTCAGAATGTTTAAATGAAAAATAAGACAGTTCATGAAAAATTATAGTCATATTGGCATTATTATGGTAAGATACCTTTAAACATATCGGTTTTTATAGGAGGAATTAACTTTGAGGGATAATGCGTCTTCATATAATTCGTTTGAATATGATAGCAAGATAAATATGACATTGCCATATTACGAGGAGTTTCATAGACAAGTAATTGATGTAATTCGAGCTTTGAATTTCAATAAATTGAAATGGCTTGATACAGGCTGTGGAACAGGCAAGACAGCTCGAAAAGTCCTAGAAGAACTTGTTGAAACAGATATAGATTTTACATTATGTGATATTTCAAATGAAATGCTCAATATTGCAAGAGATATACTTGGTGATAATGGAATTACTTATCGAAATATTTCCTCCCAGGCACTTGATTATAGCGAACAATTCGATGTAGTTACCGCAATACAATGCCATCATTATTTATCGAGAGCAGAAAGAAAAACGGCGATAGAAAACTGTTATAATGCACTTAAAGAAAACGGGATTTTTATTACCTTTGAAAACATTCGGTTAGAGAACGATAAAGCGGATTTACTGGCAGTAAAACGATGGAAAAATTATATGATCTCAAATGGAAAGACAGAGCGGGAAGTTGAGGAACATGCAGAAAGACGAGGAAAAGCGGTATTTCCCATTACTGTAGCTGAACACCTTGACTTGTTGAAAAATAGCGGTTTTCAATGTGCCGAACTTTTATGGTTTTCGTATATGCAGGCTGGATTTTTTGCGATTAAATAAGCGGCAGCTTCCAGTTGTGAGAGGACACTTTTTATTATATCCTTTTCCCATGTTACGAACACTCATAAGGGCAAAGATAAGGGAAAGAAAAGTCTGTAACAAATTATAACATGAAATGAACAGGGCAAGAAGAACTGATTGAAATGCTTTCTAAAATTTCTACGAAAACTCAATTAGCAAAGAAAGGACAGATAAGATAAGATATGATATGATATGATGATGCGGAAGATTCTTTAAAATTGCGGTAATGCCTGTAAATAGCGCTTTCCATGTTCTGCGAACGGACTTTTCCATAACGGAATAGCAAGTTGTACACATTTCCACGGTGCGGTTTTTGGTTTTTCGGAATAGTAGTGACTATCTTTTTCTTGTTGTTTTTTTGTTTCTGCTTCTTTAGGTCTTTTTTTCAACTGCCGAGCAGATTAGTAGCGATATGAACTGACAGAAATTTCTTCACATTTAGATTGTTTGGTCCTTCTATAAGATTATACTCCTACATCTTTTTAAAAATAATACCGCTAAAAATCAGATAATACCCCTCATCCTTCTTTTGTAACTCTACTGTCTGCCTTGCAAGTCTTCCGAATCCTTGTATAATTGCAAAATTTTCATCTATTACTTTTAAGCAGCTGTTGAATTTCGCATTTAAAGCCACTATCTCCAGCATTAACACATCATCTTTTACCCTCAGACAACATTTACAACTTAAGTCCTTAAAACGTTCATCTTTAACCTGATATTCGCCACAAGCTTCTATAAAACTTTCAGTAATCCTTGTCTGCTCATACCTGCAACCAATAATTCCTCTTGTTTTATGGTATTTTCCGCTTTGTTCCAGAAGCATAACATCTTCGCCCAAATAAGAATCAGGTTTCAATCGCATTCTTTGAATTGACCGTTTAAACAGGGGAAGTTTATGTAAAAGTTTGATAGGATAACATTGTAAATACCCATCTTCACAAGGATATAACTTTATTGGTATCTTAGATACTCTGGTAACCAGTTCCTTTTTATGATTCAATCTAATATCTATCATCCCCAGACCAGTTGCATACCGACCAACAGATTGCATACTATCCTTATACACGTGCTTATGTTCCACAGATACTTCCTTTATGGCAATCCCTTTCTCTTTCAGATATTCCACTAAAACAGTTATGCCTGCCATTCCCGATAATTCTATCGCTCTCTGACTATTCGTCATCACGACAATACCAACATTCAAGTGCGGAATATAGTTAAAAATCGAATGGTGGCAAGTGGTATTTCCACCATGCCCAAGCACCTTACCTACCTTTTCTCCAAAATCATATTGATTATGAATCAAACCATAGCCTACATTCTGTAACTCCCTGTCAATTGGATCTTCTAAGTTTAAGGTTTCCATAAATTCTAAGATTTCACTCTTTAGAAGTCCATTATCTTTATTCAAGAACATCTGTCCAAACTTCGCAAAATCATTGAGTGACATATATGTATTAGATCCTGCCGGAAGCAACGTTGACAACATATCTTCCACTGCCTTTCCCCTTTTGTCATAGCATAAAGAAATACGGGATGCATAGGGTTTCCTGGCAACTTCGTTTAACAGAAAATGAACCTGAATTCCCAAAGGCTTAGCAATCTCTTTTTGTATATATTCTGTATAAGATAAACCGGAAACACGCTCAATGATAATGCCAAGTACAGTATATCCTACATTAGAGTAAGAAAACATTTTTCCCGGCTCTACAGTCAGATAAGTATCTTTTAATTCCGCAATAACCTCATGGTAATCCCTTGTTCTATCCAGTATCAGATGAAACAAATCCGACACCAATCCCGACCTATGCATCAGCAGATTTTCAATGGTAATCTTGTCATATTCAAAATACGATTTTACCTCAAATTCAGGAATATACTTTTTGATGTCATCATCCAAAGAAAGTTTTCCTTCCTCTCGCAGCTTTAATATACCTAATGCTGTCATGACTTTAGTATTGGAGCCTATCATATATAGACTGTCATTATCGCTTTTAATACCTTTTTCCTTATTTGCAAAACCGTAGTTATAATTGTAAATAATTTCCTCACTGTTAAACAAAGCAACATTTACACCAATTACCTTGCTCTTTTTACACAGTTTTTTAAGTTTCTTATCCAGCATCTGTGTATTCATTTTTTAGTTCCTCCCATTGCTCGTTTACTTGTTTTTCCCCCTTAAAACCAGCTGTTTTACCAAAAACAAAATTCTCAACGGCTTCCATTGCAGTTTTGCCTATACCATCAAAAGAGGCTCCTTCCGTTTCCATTTCTTTAAATATTTTTACGCCCTGCATGGTATAAATCGGAGACTCATCAAATTGTTTCGCTAAAATATATGCATTGGTAATATATTCCCTTGCCTCATCCGGGTGTCCGAAAGAAGCTTCCCATACTGCACATTGTGCCATTAATATTGCTTTGAACTTATCCAGAAAAGTTATAGCAGAAGCATTCATTTTCAAACTATCAAAAAAATGCATTAACCATAATACAACTGATATACAAGTTTCGTCATCAGCCTGTGCATATACAAAGGCCATACCAGATACCGTGCGAATTACCTGATTGATAATCTCGGACATAGAAGAAATAAGATATTTCTCGGCTTCCTCCGGTTTCTTTAATTGTACGGCATAGATATAGCCAATCAGACTACTGTTGATATTACAGATGTTGTTCTGCTTTAAAATCTCTAGTCCCTTCTCCATGTTCCCTACTGCCAGATAATTGCTCGCCATATGGTTTAAAATGGTTACTTCATTAATACGCTTTTCTGTGTTCTGATACAGTAAAGAAATTGCCTTCTCAAACAGCTGATTGGACTTTATCACTGCCTCATCACATTTCTCTTCTGAAAATTTCAGCATGTACATCATCGCACTGGCATAGACAACATCAAAATTATTTGGATACTTTTTCAATGCCTTTTCTGACTCTATAACGCCTTCTTCAAAATCCTTTTCTACTATGCACTGCTTTATCTTCTGTATTCTATTTTCAACATTACCATTTTGTTGCTCGTATCCCAAAAGCGTATCCACCGAAATCTCAAAAAAATCCGCAATTTCCATAATCAGCTTTATTTCCGGCATGGACAATCCGGCTTCCCATTTGTAAACCGCTCCAACAGTAACGCCTAAAGCCTCCGCCATTTGTTCCTGTGTAAGAGAATGTGTTTTACGCAAGTTTCTGATATTTTCTGCTATTTTTATTTTCATAATAAGCTCCTTCTTCTACTATTTTAGCACTTTTATATTTTGATTTAAACACACCGACAATATGAATTGTTTGTTGCTTTTTATACCAGCAGTAATGGTTGCTCAATTTTAATATTATCATCATGTATTAAGTAGCATGAAAAAAGCCTTATTTTAAGCGGTTTTATATCACCATGTATAACGCTCTTAAACTGTTGGTATTATCCTTATGAAATATTTTACAAAATTGTTTGCAGAATATTTGTCAGGAAAAATCATAGTCATATTGGCATTATTATGGTAAGATACCTTTAAACAAATTGGATTTTTGAAGGTGATATTGTGGGCAAGAAAAAGCATTGGATCATTCGATTATTCTTTGTGCTTTTTGCAATGTCCGTATCTGTTGCCGTATTTCCTTGTGGAATAATAAATGTTCATGGCTTATTTGGTGAAGTAATCACATCAACAGTAGCCGAAGATAAAGAACAAGAAATAGTTAATATCAAATCTATAGACCATAAAAAAGTCAAAACTGCAAAAGGTGTAAACATTCACAATGTTTGGTTTGAAATTTTGATAGCAGTTATATGGATTAGTTTTTGTGCTAATTTAATCAAACTTCCACGAGGTGATACCATAGTTACATTAAAAGTTCGCATGGACAATTAAATCTTTTCTGCAAACAAAAAGCAGAAAGGAGAATGATTATGTTTGAGCAAGATTATGTAATGAGGCTCATCAAAGAAATGGTACGAGCTATTTTAAAACTATTATTCAACATTGATACGGAATCTCCAACAGTAGAATTGTTGGAAAACAAAGAAGAAAAGGAAACATTAGAAAAATTGTTAGACATGGTTGATGCTGGAAAAATCAATGAAGCAGAAAACAGATTATATGATTTAATCAGCGATACGGATATGGGGAGTTTAGAAATCGCACTATTGTTTTATTCCTACTTAAATGATAAAACAGATGAGTTTTTAGAAGTAAATGATTTCTGCCGAGCAGAAATAAAATTGGGAATGGAAAATGTGGCTGATGTATTTGGTTTAAGCAGTATCACCAAGATGTTTTTGAAAGACTATTAATCACATTGTCTGGTTATCCGTTGAGTCAGATAACCAGACAAATTCCAGTTTGTAAGGAACTCAATAACCCTGCATTTACGAGGAAATTAAGTATGCAAAATGAAATTTATGACAATATAAAAGCACAACTGAAAGCCAAGCCCAAAAAGCTGACGAATTTAGAACAGTGGCTTTTTGTGGCAGTTAATACAGCTAAATCAATCATTGACAATACAAGTAAAAATAATTTAAATAATGTGGTGAGGTTGTCTGACTGCAATAGTACCAGTCAAATTCAGCATGAGTTTGATATTATACAAGGCAAATTTGGACGAGAAGGTTTTTCTCAAAGGTACAGCCCTGTTTACTTTTATCTTTGCTCATTGGTCGCTAATTTTCCCAATCAAGAGCTTTCAAATAAAGATAAGGAATTGATAAGGCAATATTGTACGGTTGAAACCTATTTGCTATATGAAATTTAAAAATAAGGAACTCAACAATTTCCTTAACGATTTGTCAATGACCCATATCAAACTGTAACTTTTGAAAGGAAATACCCTATGAAAACCAAAGACGAATTACCAGAATGTCCTGTTGCTACTACAGTATCTATGATTGGAAGTAAATGGAAGCTGTTAATCATACGAAATCTTCTTGTCCGCCCCTGGCGGTTCAATGAATTGAAAAAGGACTTAGACGGAATCAGCCAAAAGGTATTGACGGATTCTCTGCGTGCCATGGAAGAGGATGGCATTATTACCAGAACGGTTTATCCTGAAGTGCCACCTCGTGTAGAGTATTCCCTAAGTGAATTGGGGGAATCCATGCGTCCGATTCTGGACGCAATGTGGCAATGGGGAACAGAGTATAAAAATACATTTTCTTAACTGATAGAAAGTGAGCCGCCAACAACTTTGGCGGCTCAAATGCTACAATCATTTGAACTTTTTCTACCTTGAAACGGTAAACGTATTACACAGTTCCAGAAAGCAAAAGTTACTGTCTGAAATCAAGTTGAACCAGTTTTTTCATTGGATTACCTCTTTTCTATAAATAAGCTTTGCTATCTTTTTTCGCAAAAAACATTTTTCCATTTAGACATTTTTTAAAGACAAGATAAAACAAATCATAACCTTTTTTGCCTCATCTTCTCTTTGCTTTTCCTCCACGACTTCCGCCGTTAAGGTACCATTCATAGCTTCTGCCAAGGACCTTGCCACTGTTAGTCCCAATCCTGTGCCGTCCTGATTTCTGGCATCATCCTGTACATAAAAACGTTGAAACAAATACGGCAGCTCTTCCCTTGAAATCTTATCCGTATCATTTGTTAAGGTAATTTGTGTCTTTTCCCTGCTTTCCTTTATATAGATGTCCAGAAAGCTTCCTGCATATCGTCCGGCATTTTGAAACAGATTGGAAAATATCCGCTCCAGTGCACCAGCTTCTCCCAAAACCATGACCGGGTGCTCCGGCAGTCTGCTGGCAACCTTCAGGCTTGCCTTTTCCAGAATCTGATAATTATCAACAATGCTTTCCCTCAAGATCCTGCAGACATCAACCTCCTGTATGGACAATTGGTAATCCTGGGCATTTAGACGGGAATATGCATAAAACTGTGCTACCAGTTTTTCCATGGAGCCTGCTTTTCTCTCTATGACTTCCAGAGCCTCTGTCTGGTCTTGAAGCAGTCCACCTTCTTTTATTGACTTTTTCATGAATCTTATATAGCCCAGAATTACCGTCAAAGGCGTCCTTAAATCATGGCTGATATTTTCTATCTGTTGTTGAAATTCTTTCTCACGTCTCTCGTAGCTTTGACGTTCCCTCCGCACTTCATCCAAAGTGGCATTCATAGTAAATATCAGCCGTTCCAAATCCTGTTCAGGCATGGGTAGATGAAGGATCTGATTCTGCTCTACGTCATTTTGTATATCCTTCAGTTCCCTGTTTACTTCTTTCAGCGCATACTTTATCAGAGCATAACGAAGTGCAAAATATCCACCTATTAGAATGGCAGCCGCAAGAAGCCAAGCAATCATATTTCTTCCCCCAAAGCAATTTTTAAATATCTTTTTTCTTAAGCAGCGCTACCCCTGCAATACTGAAGATAACAATTCCTGCCACACCGGAAATCAGGCATTTCGCCATTCCCTCCGGCGTATCCCATATAGGGATGCATTGACTCATGTTAATGCTCATTTCTGCACGGAAAAAATTTTCCGGCAGCCATAGGGCAATCTTCATAAGTGACTCCACCTTCATCCCTATATAAAAAAGAGCTTTTGGTATGACAGAAAATATAAAAATCCATAGAATAATCCCTGTAATGCTCTTATTAAAATATTCCAGGACAATAACGCTTAAGATTAAAGCGGAAACCGCAATCAAAGACACTGCCGGAACTTCCATCAGCATATCACTTGCTTCTACAGGTCCCTTGTGTTCTAATAAGATCATTGCACTGCCAATATAAACGGTCATGACAACCAATAATATCCCAAGGGCGGTGAGCAGACTGACGATACACTTGCCTGCAAAAATTTTTGTTCTGGAAATTCCATAGGCAATGCTGTTTTTCTGACTGCCATATCGCTTATCCCCTTCATAGAGAATTGCCACGATGATAAATGCCATGTAACAGTATATCATTGGCTGTGCAACAAGATTGGAAAAGGAATAGGAGGTCGTTCCATAGCGAAAGTTCGTTGTATTGTTCTGAAACCAGTATAAAATCAGGTTTACAAACAGAATAAGAAACGAAAGGATTCCCGCCGTAGCATAAACCCACATATTATTGGCAACTCTGTAACATTCACTTTTGATATAATTTAACATATTTCCTGACCTCCCTTTTTCAAATTCATGTAATAATCTTCTAACGAAGCCTGCGTCTTCTCCAGTCCCCTGATATCCAGATTATGTTCTGCCGCAAGGCGGCTGTAAGCTTCCGGCTCCTTTTTAGGACCGGTAATCTGAATACTCTTATCCGGAAGTATCTTATAGACTTCTTCCGGGAAATTGCGTTCCAACAGTACCGCATATTCCTCCGGCTCTGAAACTGTAATCGTTAAATAATCCGTACACTTTTCATATAAATTTTTCGCAGAAATTTCTTCCATCAGCTGTCCCTTGCTTAAAAAGCCAAAGGTATCCGCTGTTTGCTGCAATTCTGACAGAATATGGCTGGAAAGCAGGATTGTGATATTTTTCTCCTCATTCAAACGGTGAAACAATTTTCTAAGCTCTATGATGCCACTGGGATCTAATCCGTTAATCGGTTCATCTAATAGTAAAAGCTGAGGCTCTCCAATCATGGCAATAGAAAGTCCTAATCTCTGCTTTTGACCAAGGGACAGATTTTTGCATCTGCTCTTTCGCTTCTCCCAGATGCCCGTCAGCTTCAGAATTTCTTCTACCTTTCCCTTCCCCGGGATTCCTTTTTGAATGCGATAATATTCCAGCATCTTTTCTACAGTCATATTAGGAAAAAATCCCGGCTGTTCAATGCTGGCTCCAATCTGCCTGCGGCTTCTTTGCAGCTCTTTTTCTTTACATCTGCCAAACAAGCATATTTCTCCTGACGTAGCAAACGTATGTCCTGCCAGCAACTTTAAAAGGGTGGATTTTCCCGCACCATTGTCTCCAATCAGTCCATATATGCTTCCTCTTTTCACATGGATGTCCACGTGGTCCAATGCAAGAATGGGACCATACATTTTTGTAGCCTGTTTTGTCTCTATGACATATTCATTCATCTTTCTCTTCCTTTCCAACAATTGTATTTGTCCATGAAGTATTGACGAACCTATCATATCCTTTTCCTTTTTAATAAGTCATAAAGAACTTTTAAAGAAGTCATAAAGATTTTATCCAAGCTTAAATCCTATTCCATATACGGTCTGGATGTACTCTTCTATTGGATCAGCCTCTTTTATCTTCTTCCTTAAATTGCTTACATGAACATTGACCGTATTATTTTCACCATAATATCCGCCCTTCCATACCAGTTCATACAGATTTTCCCTGGAGTATACTTTTTCGGGAGTCTGCAGAAAAAGATGGAGAAGATCATATTCATGTGCCGTTAATACAAGCTCCGTATTATTTACCATGACTTTTCTTGATTCCGGGTAGAGCTTCAGTTTTTTATATGATAATACCGGACGTTTATCCGCCCTCTTACCTATATGCCTAAGAGCTGCCTGAATCCTTGCAAGCACCTCCTCCGGTTCAAAGGGCTTTGTAATATAATCATCGGCCCCCATATTCAGCAATGTTACTTTATCATTTAATGCGCTCTTTGCAGAGAGAACTAATATGGGAACATTGCAGTTCATCTTTTCCCTGATTTCATACAGCAGCTTATCTCCTGCCATTCCAGGAAGCATAAGGTCTAATAAAATCAAGTCCGGCATTTCTTTTTCCAGCAGGAGCTTTGCTTCTGTTCCAGAAAATGCCTGATTTGTTTGATAACCTGCTGTTTCCAGAATTTTAACCAATAATTTGCTGATGTCTGTTTCATCTTCTACAATCAAAATGGTATATTGCATGTTTACACTTCTTTCTACTATAATAATTCATTCTAAAACACAACCTGCACCAGAATCATATAACAAATCGTCCCCCCTGCTATGGAAAACAGCATTTGTCGTTTCCAAAGGTGCAATAAGACCACAAGCAGAATAGAAATCAATTCCGGAATACCATGGCTGCCTGCAAAGATATTTACCCCTTTCAAGCAGTAAACTACCAGCAGACCAAACACCGCTGCCGGAAGCACCTTTCCCAAATACTGGATATATTTTGGCGTAGGCTTCCCGGATGGAAACACAAGAAATGGCAGAAATCTGGTAACCATTGTCCCAAGAACCACCATCAGGATTGTAATTATCTGTTCCGTTACATTCATGCCGTTTCACCGCCTTTCTCAATAGGAGTACGAAGCAGGGTAAGGACACACAATATGGCAATCATTGCCGGAATGATGAACTGCTCCGCCCCAAAGGCAATCAGACAAAGCAGGGAAATCCCCAGCCCCAAAAGGGCGCTTGTATGCTTTTTCTCCTTCATCCACTGTTCCATAAAAATCACCACGAACATGGCTGTCATCACAAACTCAAGCCCCTCTGTGTTAAAATGAATCAGAGAACCGAAAATCCCCCCAAGGGTGGAACCGGAAAACCAGTAAAAATGATTGAACAGGGTTACAAAAAACATAAACCACCCTCTGTCCACATCTTTTGGAATATCCGCCGTATAATTGATGGAAAAACTTTCATCACACATTCCGAAAATCAGATAAAACTTTTTCCAGCCCATCCCCTTATATTTATCCAGCATGGAAATCCCGTAAAACAAATGCCTTGCATTGATCATCAATGTCATGGCAAATGCCTGCAGGGGATTAAATGCTCCAAGGAGCATATTGACCGTAACAAATTCTATGGACCCGGCAAAAATGGTCAGACTCATCAACATGGGATACCAGAAACTGAAGCCTGATACATTCATNTAAATNCCATAGGTCAGNCNTAANAACCANAAGCCTGCAAAAATNGGAATCGTATGGGGAAAGGCTGCTTTTGCCGCCTTCCATACAGGGCTTTTTTCTTTTTTCATGCTCAAAAACCATCCTCTCCCTTCCATNTTTTNAATNNTATGAANCATATGATTATTTCAANCAAAAATCATAAGAATCAAATCACTNTTTNAAATATNTTGAAGTAANTTATATCATTTNAATATTCGATCCANAAGATANACCCGGTTAAANGGAATGGAAAANTANTANCCTGCCACAAACTCCTTTGTATATTCCATCACTTCNCTTGCAATGGAAACCCCTACCGCTTCGCCTTCCTCTCTTGTCATGTCTTCCCGATANCGCTCAATGGTTTCCTCCGTCACGGAAATGCCCGCCATTTCATTTTTCATAAACAACGCATTCTTCCTGCTGACAAGAGGCATAATGCCGCAAAGGATTCTGGCNGGAGCCTGTATGCTCATTTCCCGAAGCCTGTCNGCGTCGGACTTTGTAAACAAAGGCTGGGTCAAAAAGAAGCTGGCTCCTGCTTCCATCTTCTTTTTCATCCTTCCTATTTCCACATCCATATTGGGACGGTTATAGTTGATGGCGCCTCCATATACCATAGGGTCTTTTGCAAATTCCTCCTCATTCATCTCCTGAATGATCCGCATAAGTCCTACNGAATCAAAATTGTATACGCTTTTTATTTCCCTGCGCATGATTTGCGGGACAGGNTCCCCCGTTACCACTAACAGATTCCGGATTCCATTCATATANGCCCCAAGCAGCTGGGANCGGATGGCGATGGAATTTTTNTCCCTGCAGCAAATATGAGGCATCGGACAGATNCCCGTCTTTTCCATGACCTTTACTCCGATTAAAACNGANTCTGCCCTTGTCCTGCCTGAAGGGGAATCCGGAAAGGTAACCGTATCCGTCCTGTGNGCCTTCAAATAGTTAGCAGCATCTAATATCTTTTCGTCATCTGCCTGAAAGGGCGGNGCCAGCTCCACGGCAATGAGCTTTTCCTCNTTCCCTGCTCCTTCATAAAAGGCATGCTTNGGCTTTGCCTTTCCAGCAGATGTCTTTCTCTCCTCCCCTTCTTTTTCTCCAAACANGGATGGAGCCGAANCTGATTTTTTCANATTTACTTTTTGGGCCAGCTTTTTTATGTACTCCGGAGAAGTGCCGCANCAGCCCCCAATNAAATCTGCTCCNATATCCGCAAGCTTTAAAAGCCTGTCNGCAAAATANTCCCGGTTTTCNAAAAATACCATCCGGTCCTTGATCAGCTTTGGATAACTGGCATTGGGNAGCACCGAAATATATTTATCCGTCCTTATGTCAAGNTGGCTGATGATCCGATACAGATGTCCCGGTCCCACACCGCAATTAAGCCCTATTCCGTCTACTTCCTTATCATNNGAAAGCTCTTCAAAAATACGCTTTATGCTGATACCGCTGTTGGTATAGCCATATTGATTGACACTNAACTGCACCAGTATGAAGATATCGTGTTCTTTTCTGACCGCCTCTATNACAGCCCTGATTGGTTCATAGTCCGGAAAGGTTTCAAATACCAGTGCATCCACTCCTTCNNAAAGCATCGTCTCNCAAATGCTTTTGTACTCCAAAAAAGCNGCCTCTCCCGTTATTTCNGCTCTTCCCGGAANCGGNCCTATGTCACCTGCCACNAATACGGTATGCTCCGCTTCNCCTGCCGCTTCTTTTGCAATCCGGCAGGCGCTTTTTATNTTTTNCANAAGCTCCTCTTTTGTACAGCGCAATGTTTCCCTGTTGGCTGCAAANGTATTGGTGCGTATCATCACCGCTCCCGCTTCTATATATTCTTTATGAATCTGTTTTACAAGCTCCGGTCTTGTAACATTTGCNGCCTCCGGAAGCATGTCTNCNCCGGAAANTCCTGCAAAATAAGTTCCAAAAGCGCCATCCATCAATANCTTATTCTGTTTTATGTATTCCCTAAGCTGCATATGTCCTGTNTCCTCTTNCTTTCTCTTTTTTCCCAGGACAAGTATATCACAAANTTAAAAAACGGGCACCCTTTTTAANCGGGGGCCCAGTCTGGAAAGCAGTTCGTTTGTAATGGTNTCTGCCTGATATGCCAGTTCCTCTGCGGAAATTTCCTCTANTCCGTCCCTGCCGATGAGAACTGCTTCATCGCCCGGCTTTATCCCGTCTTCTCCCGTAATGTCCACCGCAAGCTGGTCCATGCAGATCCGCCCCACNATGGGCATTNTCTTTCCGTGAANCAGCACGCTTCCNTTCCCGCAGGAAAGATTTCTGGGAAGTCCGTCCGCATATCCGATAGGCAGTATGGCAATNCGGCTGTCTCTTTCTGCNGTAAAAGTCCTTCCGTAGCTGACAGTCTCTCCGGCTTCAATTTCCCGAATCAGCCCCACCCTTGCCTTTAAGGACAATACCGGAAGCAGATCCGGCTTCTGCCTTGTCACATCACCCAGAGCGCTTTTTACTCCATACAGTGCAATTCCCATNCTGGCAAGGTCACAGGACAGNCCCGGATAGTTCAAAAGACCGTAGCTGCTTTGCAGATGTACTTTTATGNNCNGNTGTTCNTTNACCTTNAAANCATCCAACAGCTCATAAAACCGCTTGATCTGGTTTTCTGTATATTCNACATCCTCTTTTTCNAGACTGTCCGCTACGCANAAATGTGTNTAGATTCCNGTTACCTTTAAGCAACTNAGATGAAAAATNCCGGAAATCTGCTCCACATGGCGGCTGTCGATTCCAAGCCTGTGCATTCCCGTATCAATTTTNATATGAACCGGTANATGCAGCCCGCAGGCATTCAGCTCTTTTGCATACTCATAATCGATTACAGTCTGCACCAGCCTGTACTTTTTTAACTGCCTGCTTCTTCTGANATCCGTATAGCCCAAAATCAGTATTTCTTCTGTAATGCCATGCTTNCTTAAGGCAATTCCTTCTTCNAAGGAAGCCACTGCAAACTGTCTGACTCCTTCTTTCCTCAGACAATCCGCCGTCAGATTGGCGCCATGGCCGTAAGCGTTTGCCTTNACNACNGCCATCAGNTCNCATTGCCCGGGCATAATNGCCTTAAGNGCTCCCGCATTATGCCTTAGGTTTGAAAGATTGATTTCCACCCATGCCCGTTCTTTTCCNTCCGGGTCCTTTNCCGGGCTTTTTTTCTTTTCTNGNCCATCCTTTCTTCCCTTCCGNATNCCCCATAAGCCCAAAANCAGCAGGGNGCACAAAAGGGATTCTGCAGAAACTGCAAGATAATGCAGCAAGCTGTTTTCNATGAACCATTTCTCCATATGCAGCGCTTTTGCTCCCATTCTGGTAAGCACAATCATATAAGGATGGATGATATAAATGAGCATGGCAATCTTACGAAGCAGNGGNTTCCCTTTTTGACGAAAAGCCNTCAAAAGCCAGAACAGAAAATACATGGTGGGAAGGAGCATCACATACATGCTGTCATGTCTCTGNATGGAAAAACGGTNTAANAGCATTCCTTCNGCNGTCATTGCCAGAAAGCATTCTGCCAGCCCTGCTGCCGNNACCACAAAGGATATGTGNTGTGGCTTTCCTTTCNCCNCAGACAGCTTTCCTGCCCATATNCTNCCCATCACAAAAAATA
>JAAVAC010000030.1:17893-26463 GCA_014804265.1 Lachnospiraceae bacterium
AAANAAAATACCGTTCCTGGTATATGCAGATATGGAAAAGATTCTTTCATACAGCCCTGACAAACCTGGAATTCCCTTTATGATCCCGTAATAGCTGTCCCCAAACAGCCCAATCAGATAAAGAGCCAGAGAAACGGAGAGAGCGCCCTTATTTCCAAGCTTTTTCAGCAAAAAGTAAGCAACGGCTACCCCTTCTACGGCTGCCGGAAGATACCAGAGATGATAAAAGGTGCCATCAAAGAAAACATCTTTTAGAAAATTCTTTAAAAAACCTTCCATTTGAAAATAATGGTTATATAAATTTAACGGCACGTACAGCAACATGGAAATTCCATAAAGGATTGCCGTTTTTTTCATAAATTTCCTTACTGTTCCGCCTGAATTTTCCCCTTTTAATACAAAGAAACCGCTTACCATAAAGAAGAATGGAACTGCAACTCTCGCCAGTATTCTTGTCAGGAAAAAATCCCCGGTTTCCGTAAAGGAAAGAAGCGGCGAAGTATGGATTGCCACTACAAGAAATGCCGCCACCATACGAAAATCATCCAGTCCGCCGTATTCTCTTCCCCCATTTTGTTTGATTTCCTTGAAAGCTTCTGTCCTAAGCATGTTCATTCCTCCAGATCGTAACGATACAGCCGTCCACATTATTGCCGGAAATCTGATACAGACATTCTTCCGGTATGGAAAGCATCGCTTTTTTCTTTTTGGAAAGGGGCACGAAAAATACTTCCGCCTGCCTTCCCGCCTCTTTTTCATAAAAATAGTGTTGTTCCTCCATGGGAAATTCCTTTAGCATTTCGATATATTCCTCTAAGGAAATCCCCTGTTCCTTCATGATTTTGGAATGGGGGTAACCCACATAGCGAAAATGCCATGGCTCGTGGGCTATTTTGGTAATGGGCTCCTTCCCCCTTTCATATCGTTCAATAAATCCATATTCCGGCGCTATCTGCCTGAATCTGCCGCATATTCCTTCATAGGGAAAATCAGGACGTATAAAGTCGATGACTTCCTTTTTCAGCCCCAGATCAATGGCAAGTCCGGTCTGGTGTTCACTATGTCCCGGAAGGGCAACGTATTTTCTTGTAAACTCTTCCCCGTTTTCTTTTATGGAATCCTCCCAGATTCTAGTCTGTTCCTCACCGGAACGATAACCGCTGACAGGAACGATTTCCTTTTCGCCTCCGATATCCTGTATCATATGGGACAGCACCGTTGCTGCTTTTTTCTGAAGCAGTATATCTGGATATTCTTCATCCACAGCCATGAAGGAAGGGGCATGATGCTGCGTCCTTGGAAACAAACTCTTTGATAAAGGCTCTTGATATTGCAGGTTCCGGGAAAATGATGGAATGTCTTCTTCCTGAAAGAAAAGCGGGTGTTCCTCATTTACCAAAATCAAATCTCCCGAAAAGATATCTTCATATTGTAATTTCATGTTTTTCATTGCCTCATCCCCAGTTCAATCAGTCTGTCCAGTATTTCTCCAAAGGACATGCCGATTCCTTTCATCATGTTTGGATACCTGCTGTGGGAAGTAAAGCCGGGAATCGTATTGACTTCGTTAAAGACGATTTCTCCTGTTTTCGTAAAAAATAGATCCACTCTGGCAAAGCCCCTGCAGCCCAGCGCTTTATAGATGACCTTTGCAGTCTCCTTTATTCTTTCTTCCGTTTTTTCATCAAGCCTTGCAGGCATATGGATTTTGGAGCTTTTTAACGTGTATTTTTCCGTATAATCGAAAAAGCCCTGACTCAATTCAATTTCATCCACTCTGCCAGCAATGAGCTCTTCATTTCCCAAAACAGCACAGCCTACTTCAAACCCGTCAATATTCTCCTCTGCGATAACGATACTGTCATATTGGAAAGCCTGCTCGATAGCGGCTGAAAGCTGTTGCTTTTCGCTAACCTTTGTGATGCCAAAGGAAGAGCCGGCTCTAAGGGGCTTTACGAACAAGGGATAGCCCAGGGCTTCCACTTGGTTCATCATCTCCTTTTCCTCCCACTGTCCTTTTTCCAAAACTACCGCCTTTGGCACCGAAATTCCATAGGCAGCCGCCAGTCTGTGTGCCCGGTCCTTATCCATACAAAGGGCAGAGGAAAGGGTAGCACAGCCAATAATGGGAATGCCGGAAAGCTCAATCAGTCCCTGCATGGTGCCGTCTTCTCCGTTTTTTCCATGCAATACCGGGAATACGGCATCCATGGGGATGATAACTGATTGATCGGATTCCATTTGCAGGATTCCGTGATGGGTTTTATCCGGGGAGAGGATGGCAGGAATACATTCCTTTTTTTGTTCGTGCCAGGTGTCCTTTAAAATTCCTTCGTAGTCACCCTTGTAGTGGAACCAGCTTCCTTCTTTTGTAATGCCGAGGGGATATACTTTATATTTTTCCCTGTCTAAATTGCTTAGGATGGCATGTGCGGATTGTAGGGATACCGGATATTCACTGGAACAGCCTCCGAAAATTACTGCTAAATTCATGTTTGATTTCCTCCTTTTGGGCGGTTTTTCAACGAAAAAACAGCCTTTTGATTTCTGTATTATCATACTAGAAATCAAAAAGCTGTTTTTCCGCTTTCCCTTATGAATTTCCTTTTTTATTTTCACAAATTTCTTAAGATTTTCTTATGGTGGTGTACTATTGTTTAAATCCCTTTTT
The DNA here is from genome assembly GCA_014804265.1 of Lachnospiraceae bacterium. Taxonomy (GTDB): domain Bacteria; phylum Bacillota; class Clostridia; order Lachnospirales; family Lachnospiraceae; genus RGIG3040. The sequence continues at coordinate 20,565 of JAAVAC010000030.1, forward strand.
TGCGCACCTTTATCCTGTGTTAAAAGGAGAATATCCTCTTTTGTCCAATCGTCACATTCGTCATAAAAGGACTCTTCTTTCCTTTTTTATAAATCCGATAGGGCCTTGCTTCCGAATTATCATAAATATGGCATATATCACAAATAGAAACAACATCCTTCATTAATTCTAATGCTCTGTCGTAACGGCTGATACTCTTCTCCTCTGGAACATCATGCCCACCAACTTCCACCCTGGTCTGAACACGAAAGACGTTAATCATCGGATCGGCGGTAAGAATATAATAACAGCGGATAAAGTACCCCTTTTCTTTTGCTCTTCTTAACAGCTTGATATTTCTCTCTGTGGACATAACCGTTTCAAAACAAAAATCTTCCATATTCTGCAAATGTGTTTCTCTTTGCCCCTCAGCTAATTCTGCAGCTTCAAAATCAGAACATTTCAAATTTTTCTTGATTTCATCCGCATTAATGTAATCCATTGCAGGTTTTAACAATGCAGTAAATGTGCTTTTTCCTGATCCATTTGGCCCGGCAAATACAACGATTTCAGGTTTCCTTTGCAATTCGCTCACTATAATGCCCCTTTCTTAAGCGCTTCCCAACTTCAACTTCCGTACCATCATTGTTACGTCTAATTACAACCTGCCTTTTCCTGTCATAAACTATAACAGGTGCATCCAATGCTTTCAATTTTTCTATTTCAAGCTCTACAGCAGCATTTGCACGTTTTACAACCTGTTCATCTGTAATATAATCCTTTCTCATAGCGGACACCACCCTTCTTATTTTGCTACTATCTCTATTATATCAGAAACCTATCGTTCATACACTAAAAAAGCATAAATACGAAGCTGTCCTGTGACAAATTGCATATGCCCCGACTTTCCTCTCACAAAACAGGCACCACCACCTGAAACCGAATCACCTCATCCTCACTAAACGCCGTAATCTTCCCTCCATGCAGCTCCACAATCTCCTTGGCAATGGCCAGTCCCAGTCCGGCACCCCCGCTTTTGGAGGTACGGGCAGTATCCAGACGGTAGAACTGTTCAAAAATCCGTTCTAATTTCTCTTTTGGAATGGTATTTCCATGATTTGATACCGTCAGGGTAATTTCCTTTTCAGAAGGAACCGCTTCTATTTCAATGGTTCCCCCTTCAAAACTGTAATTCACCGCATTCTTTAACAGATTATCAAATACCCGCTGCATTTTTGCCACATCCATGTGCATCATAAAATCCGACGGCGCATTTAATCTGCATTCCAGCCCTTTTTCTTCAAACATAGGCTTAAATTCATACACCAGCTGCTCCAGCATACGGGTCAGATTTACCCTGCCAAGCTCTAATGTAAGAGAGGTCAGGCTGAATCTGGTGATTTCAAAAAATTCATTGATCAAATCCTCCAGCCTTTCTGCCTTATCCAGAGAAATGGACAGATATTTTTCTCTTAAGGCCGGGGAAATCTCCCCTTCGTCCCGAAGAAGGGTCAGATAGCCAATTACCGAAGTCAAAGGCGTTTTTAAATCGTGGGCCAGATAAACCACCAGGTCGTTTTTCCGCTGCTCCGCTTCCTTTGCCGCCCGCTTGGATTCTGCCACATTCAGCTTAATATGGTTCATTTGACTCTCCACCTCTTTTAAGTTGGAGGGAAGCTGTATCAAATCTTCCTTTTCATTATAAATCTGTTCTATGGCACCTAGAATCTGTTCCAGATAAACCACCGGCTTCATGAGACAACGAAGCAGAATGGTAAGGTAGCCAGCCGCCAATGCGAACAGAATCAAAAGTTCAAATCTGTCATTCAGCCAATGCAGCGGCGGATAAATCCATTCGTCTCCTCTCCAAATCCAAAACCCCTTAACGATAAGTATAAAAAAATACAAAAAAATGATACCAACTGTATAAATACTTATTTCCGCAAAAAATCTGGCAATCAATCGCCATACCAGTTTTCTTTTAAAGTGATTTCTTTCTTTATTCAATCTGATACCCCACTCCCCATACGGTTTTGATGAATTTCGGGTTCCTTGCAGGCTCTTTCATTTTTTCCCGGAGCCGCCCGATATGTGCCATTACCGTATTATTATTATCAAGAAACTTTTCGCCCCATACAGCTTCAAACAGCTCCTCCGAGGATACGACCCTTCCCTGATTCTCACATAAATACCACAGGATGGAAAATTCAATGGGCGTCAGGGCCAAAGGCTTTCCGTACAGGCTGCACTTGTGCGTATCCTTATTGATGATCAGTCCCTTAATGTCATATTCCAGGGAAGCTTCCGGCACCTCCGGTTCCTTCTGGTTATAGCTGCGGTATCTTCTAAGCTGCGTCTTCACTCGTGCCACCAGCTCCAAAGGGTTAAAGGGCTTGGTGATATAATCATCAGCCCCAATGGTAAGCCCCATGATCTTATCCATATCTTCCACCTTTGCCGTCAGCATGATAATCGGAAAGAAATGGTTTTCCCTGATTTTCTGACAAATCCGAAAGCCGTCCATATCCGGCAGCATCACATCCAGAATGGCCATATCCAAAGCTGTGTTTTCCACACAGGCAAGAGCTTCCTTTCCCGTATAAAATTTATGTACCTCATAACCTTCATTTTTTAAGTATACTTCCACCAAATCGGCTATTTCTTTTTCATCATCCACAATCAGAATCTGCTGGCTCATCTGCTCGGTTTCTCCTCTTTTCCTTCCTCTTCTTTTTTATTGATACCTTCCATATTTCTATCCTCCCCGTTCATGCCTGTCTCTTCTTCCCGGTTCAAATTTCTCAAAAACAGGATGGCAAAAGGCAGACAGCAGAAAAAGTTGCATAAATCCGCCGCCGGCTGGGTAATTTCCACTCCTGTCATCCCCAATATTTTAGGAAAGGCTATAATAAATGGAAGAAAAAAGATTCCCTGTCTGGTAGAGGAAAGAAAAGTAGCGGTCCATGCCTTTCCTATGGACTGGAATGTCATATTGCACACTACCCCAAGAGGCATCAGAGGCATGACGATACACTGAGCCCGAAATGCCCTGACCCCAATAGCGACGACCTCCGAATCATTTGCAATAAACCATTCCATCACTGTCCTTGCCAGTAAAAACCCCACTAATCCAAGAGACGCCATGATTCCGATTCCTACCTTTAATGTAAAAAAGAAGGCTTCTTTTACTCTGTCATACTTTTTTGCTCCGTAATTGTAGCCCACTACCGGCTGATAGCCCTGTCCGAAACCGATTAACATGGAAAAAATCATCATGAATATCTTTCCTACAATGGACATGGCAGCCACTGCTGCATCTCCGTATACTGCCGCATTGATGTTCAGCGCCACGGTGGAAACACTGGCAAGCCCCTGTCTGCAAAAAGAGGGAAGCCCGTTTTTGATAATCATCATATAAGTTTCCGGCTCTTTGGAAGCATTTCTTATCTGTAGTCTTAGTATGGTTTTCTTTCTCACGTAATGGCTTAATAAAATGCCAAAGCTCACGCACTGGCTGAGTGCAGTTGCAATGGCGGCACCGGATATGCCAAGCTTCATGGCAAAAATGAATACCGGGTCTAAAATGATATTTAAAATTCCCCCTGCCGTAATACCGAACATGGCAAGCCCTGCTTTTCCTTCTGCTCTTAGAAGATTGTTCAGCACAAAGGAAGCGGACATAATGGGAGCTGCTAACAGTATGTATCTACCGTATTCACAGGCATAAGGCAGAATGGTAGCGGTGGAGCCAAGAAGACTCATAAGCTTCTCCAGATAATACAGTCCAAACACTAGTAAAAGCCCGCCAAATGCTATGGAGGCTAAAAAGCCGCTGGAAGCAATAGTTTCGGCCTCTTTTTTCTTTTGTTCTCCCAAAAGTCTGGAAATGGTGCTTCCCGAGCCCATTCCTAACGTAAAGCCCACTGCCTGGATAATCGCCATTAGGGAAAATACGATTCCAATAGCGCCGGAGGCACTGGCTCCCAGCCTGGAAACAAAAAATGTATCCGCCATGTTATAAACGGAAGTAATCAGCATGCTTATAATCGTAGGAATTGCCAGAGAGATAATCAGCTCTGGAATTTTCGTTTCTGTCATTTTTTTATATTGTTGATTTTCTATTTCCATAATACACACACCTTCTTAATGATTCTCTTTACCAGTCATTTTGCCATACCCCAGCTTTTTCAGCCTTCTTGACAGTCCCAACGCCACACATCCCGTAAAAAAACCGGTAAGCAGGGCACTTAGCATAAGTACAGGCAGATAAAACAGCACACCGGAAGTTCTCAGAAGAGCCAGCGCCGCCGCCATCTGTCCCAGATTGTGAAAAACAGCTCCTAACATGCTGACCAATATACTGTATTTTCCCCGGAAAATCCTATGAAACACCGCCATGATGAAAAAACAGGCAATTCCTCCTGACAGACTGTAAAAAAAACTGACTGCCTGCCCTGTAAAAATGCTGCCCAGTATTATGCGAAGCAGCAATACTGCAAAACTGTCTCTTTCATCATATAAGAAAAGCATCAGCAGCGTTACCACGTTGGCCAGTCCCATTTTTATGCCCGGAATTGGTACAATCGGTGGAAAATAAGATTCTACCACGAAAATTGTCAGGGCAACGGCCGTAAACATTCCAAGAGTTACTATTTTCTTTGTCTTCATGCTAATAAACCACCCCGTCAACCTCTTCTGATAGCACAGCTTCCTTTCCACTTTTCACCTCGATCACCAGTCTGTTAGGCAGGCAGGTAATCGGAATGGGGCCCTGATGGATAAAACCCATCCTGCCACATAAAAAATCCGGACAGCTTGCTTCTATGACTCCTATGCTTCCGTCCTTTATCTGGATTTGATTGTATATGCCATTCCCGCCTTCTACGAAAAAGGTGTCTTCCGTTTCCAATGACACTGTTTTTAACAGGATGCCGTCCTGATAAATGCAGGCATATCCTCCTGTCGTATCGTTTTCTCTGGACATCCTAAACAGAAACAATACGGAAATTATGAACACAGTGCCTAAAAAGATACTTACTCCTATCAAAGCCCTCTTTTCTTTCATCCTCTCGCTGTTCCTTTCATCCTTCCCTATTCCACGATTGTATACCTTTCATTCTTTATCTCAAAAGTGGATTTCAGCCCCTGTGTAATATACACATTTTTTTCTTCATCTACAAATACTCCTTCTGCGCCATACTCCTTTATAAGCTCCATACCCCTTTCGGTTCCCAGCACAAAGCACGCTGTGGAAAGACCATCGCTTTTTAACCCGCTGTCGCAGACAATAGTAACGGAAATCAGTCCACTTTCAGCCGGATAGCCTGTATGGGGATTTAATATATGATGATACCGCTTTCCTTCCACAATAAAATATTTTTCATAATCCCCCGAAGTAGAAACAAACCGTCCTCCCGGAAGCTTTAACACTCCCAGTACTTCTCCCTGTTCCCCTCTGGGGTCTGCAATCGCCAGACTCCACGGCGTTTTGTCCGGTTTGCTTCCAATCAGGGCAATGCTGCCTCCCAGCGCAATGACCGCACCTTCTATTTCATCCCGGCTTCTTATAAACTCCGCTGCCCGGTCTGTCCCGATTCCTTTTCCTACAGCTCCTAAATCCAGACACATTCCGTCCGGCAGGAAAATACGATCTTCCTTCACCTGCAGCTTTTCATATCCTGTCCTATTTAAAAGCGCTTCTATTTCTTCTTGCTCCGGCAGCCTCTCGTCAACGCCTCCAAAATCCCATAATCTTGAAATCTGTCCTATGGTGGGATCTAATGCGCCATGACTTCTCTTTGCTATGTCCAGGCTTTCTGTCAGATAACCGAACATTTCCGTACTCCTATTCTCATAGGGCTCTTGCCCGTTTAAAGCATTTATCCTCCCTAACTCAGATGTTTCTTCCCGCCAGGAAAGC
>JAAVAC010000031.1 GCA_014804265.1 Lachnospiraceae bacterium
ATAAATCAAATTGGAAACAAAAGGAATGACACAAAGTACAGATAGAAAGAAATACCTATTCGCTTTTTTAACGGTTATGGCGATTTTTTCTATGGGACAAATCGCTGGCTCTATTGATGCAGCCATTGCGCTGATTGGACAGAATTTTGGACTGTCATCGTCCATGACAATGTATGTATCATCTGTCGCCGCTCTGGCAAGCGTTATATTTGGACTTGTAGTTGGTTTGATTGCCGGCAAAAAGGTAAGCTATAAGGCGGTTGCCTGCTTTGCGGGTGTATGTGTGCTTGTCGGAGGACTTGTTCCGTTCTTTGTAAAGGATTATGCGGTTCTTTTAGTTTTTCGCGCAGTTTATGGCATAGGGTATGGCGCTATGATGAGCTTGCAGAATACCTTCGCAAGTCTTACACTTCCGAAAGAAAAACAGGCATCTGCTTTGGGAATCGGAATGTTTATAGGATACGGTACAAACTGTATCTTACAGTTTATAGGTGGAATTTTAGCTGAAAAAGGTTGGAATTTTGTGTTTTTGAATAATCTTTTGTTGCTCATTCCGTTTGTCATTCTTCTGATCTGCTGTCCCAATATTCCAAACAATGATTCTGTAAAACAAGAGGCAGAAAAGAAAGGGCGTCATGCTTATCCTGCTGTTATCTTTGTAATGTGTATTGTCATGGCTCTGATAGGTCTTTTAATATCGCCCTTGCTTATTGGCTGCTCGTTTCTTAGCGCGAATATTAATCCTTCTACTACCATTGCTGGTATTGTAGCGGTATGCTTCTCACTGGGTTGCATGGTCGGAGGGCTTGTTTATCCGGTAATTTCAAAAAAGCTGGGACGCTATTGTTTTACCTGCTTTTTGCTTATAGCAGCGATTGGAGCGGCAGGCAGTGCATTTGCCAATGCGATTCCGATTCTTTGTATTACAATCTTTCTTGGCGGTATGGGCTTTTCCACCACGCAGTCTGGTGCGATGATGGTAACGGGAGCCAGTGTTGCAAAATCCTCTGTTGCTATGGCCTCATCAATGATTATGGCATGTTTTAATCTCGGTGTGTTTCTGTGTAGTCCTTTTCAATCTCTGATTGGCAGTATTCCGGGAAGCGATGCACTCTATGCTCCGCTTTATATTGGTGCAGTTATTTTTGTAATAGGTGCCGTATTTTTTGCAGTCTATAATCCATTTCAAAGAAAAAGGTATATGGGCAAAAAACTATCAAAGCTCTCTTGACAAGTTAATGTAGATGAACTAAAATGTAGTTAATTTCGGTGAACTTTGTTTCAAATGTGAGAAAAACTTTATTTTGGAGGATGTGACCATGCAAAACGACCAAGTTGGAAAAGCGATTCCGTGGAACCCGTGGCACGGGTGCAAAAAGGTAAGTCCGGGCTGTAAAAACTGCTTTGTATACAAGCAGGACAGGAGATATGGAAGAGATACAACTAAAATTGAAAAGGGGAAGACCACTTATGAACTCAGGGATAAGGATGTACCGCCTCATTCCTTGATCAAACTATGCTTTTCTTCTGATTTCTTTATCGAAGAAGCCGATATGTGGCGGGAGGGCTGCTGGGATTATATCCGGCGGAGAAAAGATTGCACTTTCGTCATGACCACCAAGCGACCGGAACGGATTAAGCTGTGCGTCCCGGATGATTGGGGCGATGGTTGGGAACACGTCTATATCAGTATCTCCATTGAGAATCAGGAGATGGCCGATATTCGCTTGAAGCATTTCCTAGAAGCTCCAGTCAAACACCGGGAGGTATTTTGTTCTCCCCTGATCGGTCCGATCTCTCTGGGGAAATACCTGGACACAGGCTTGATTAAATGTGTGAATGTCGGTGGAGAAATGGCTCCTAAAGCAGATGTCCGACCCATCGAGTATGAATGGGTAAAGGCTCTGTATCTGGAGGCTAGGGAACGGAATATTGAGTTTTATTTCCATCAATGCGGCTCTATGTTTTTGCGGGATGGGAAAAACATTGGCAAATGGAATCTAAACGAACAAATCAAACGTGCTGAAGATATACAACATGAGCTTGAAAAAACGTTCTGAGAGGATACGATCATGAATGTAAATGGTTTGAAACGAGGGCTTTATGGATAAATACTTTGTTGCTAATGCAGTGCTTTCGATTTTTGTAAAAAGCTATGCGGAACTAAAAAAAGATTTGCCGATTCGTCCAAGCGAGATGGGAGTTCTTAACATCATCACAGAAACACCGGGACTCCATACACCGATGATGCTTGCCGAGGCACTGAAAGTATCAAAACCGATGATCACTGCACATCTGACTTCTTTAATGAATAAGGGGTATATCACAAAGCAGCCTTCTCTTGAAGATAAGCGTGCTTACTATATCGTGCCTACTGAAAAGGCCAGAGCATTGGTAAAGGATGCGAAAGAAGATTTATATTGGCATCTTGAGAAATTGACGAATGGTTTGGGAGAAGAACGGTTTGATCTGTTGGTAAAGCTGGCCGAGGAAGCAACCAATATTTTAGAAGAGATAAAGGGCGGAGAAAAATGAGGATATCAGGTCAGCCTGTAAACCCGCTTGCGATAGCACCCATCGGAAAGATGCTGGCATAATTTGCTGTCTTGGCGATTATAAGCAATCTAATTACATTTGCATTTAACATCGTCGATCAGATTTTTATTGGGCAGAATCTTGGGATTCTTGGCATTACGGGACTGTCGGGAATGACAGTCCCTATACAAAAAGGGTATGCTACCACAAGTCTAATGAATCTTCCGTCTCTACCCATATTTGCATACTGCCCTCAAGATATAGCCTTGCATATTCGATTGGTTTATCTATTGCTAACGCATTTAAGGCACATTCAGAGCATGGCGTTGTTTTCAACCTTTCTTCTGCTTTGTTGCAATCTATCCGCAAAAAGTAGCCAGCATAAGTATATATGTCAATACTGTTATGATTAATGTTATATGTTGCATAAATAATATTCATTCTTATTTTTCTTCTTTCTTTAAAATTTTTGAAAGCATTTCAATCAGTTCACCATACCTGTTCATTTTGTGTTATAATGTTTTCTGTGATTTTGTTTCCCTTATTTTTTCCCTTATCAGGGTTCATAATGAATTGTGGGAAGATATAACACAAGGGAAACAATAAGGGAAAGCTCACCTGCGATAAATTTAGTGTTTTCAAGGGTTAGCGGAGATTTTAATAACAAAATATAACAGCTAATGTTTCCCTTAAAAATCATCAAATCACAATCGAAATTTGTGGAGGATTAAGAAGATGAAAAAAGCATTATTGGTAATTGATATGCAAAATGTTTGTGTCGGAGAAAACCATGCAGCATTTTTTAAATATCATAATGCAGACCTTATACAATCAGTGAATGGAGTTATAGACGCCAATAAAGACAACATAGTTATTTATATCAAAAATATAATGAAAAAAAATTTGCTAAATAAGTTTGCACCGTTTCATGCATATGAAGGTACGAAAGATGCTGAGTTAGTAAATAATCTTCAGATAGTATCAGAAAATATATTTATCAAATATGAAGGTAATGCATTCTCTAACCCTGCACTTAATGAATTCTTGAAAAAAAGTGGTATTAAGTGTGTTGAAGTTGTAGGTGTAGATGGTGGAGGGTGTGTTGCTCTGACTGCATTAGGAGCTGCTAAAGAAGGATATAAAGTAATAATTAATGAAAATGCTATTGGTACAATGTTTGCAAAAAAGAGAAATAAATATTTCAAAAAACTAAAAGATGCAGGTGCAGAATTTATTTAGACAAGTACCAGATAGACAAGTACCAGATGGCTTTTCGATACCCAGTAGGAGCAGCCGGAGTCCCCTCATCCAAATCCCCCAATTGCCAACAACGAACCATCTTGACAAAAATCCCACCCATTCACTATACTTATGAATACACGAATAGGAGAGGAAAACAGGAGCAATCATGAGCATATTAAATGTAGAACACCTTTCCCATGGCTTTGGGGACCGGGCTATTTTTCAGGACGTGTCCTTCCGCCTGTTAAAAGGAGAACATATCGGATTAGTAGGCGCTAACGGCGAAGGAAAATCCACCTTTTTAAATATCGTAACCGGAAAGCTTATGCCTGATGAGGGAAAAGTGGAATGGGCAAAAAATGTCCGGGTAGGTTATCTGGACCAGCATGCAGTGCTGGAAAAGGGGATGTCTGTCAGAGATGTATTGAACAGCGCCTTTGCCTATTTATTTGAGCTGGAAGCAAGAATGAATCAAGTATGCGATGCCATGGGGAGCGCTTCTTGTGATGAGCTGGAAAGCCTGATGGAAGAACTGGCAGTGCTGCAGGATACCTTGACATTACATGACTTTTATGTGATTGACACAAAGGTAGAGGAAGTGGGACGTGCCCTTGGACTGGACAGCATTGGACTGGATAAGGACGTAATAGAGTTAAGCGGAGGCCAGCGTACAAAGGTACTGTTGGGAAAGCTATTGTTGGAAAAACCGGATATATTGCTTTTAGATGAACCAACCAATTATCTGGATGAGCAGCATATTGCATGGCTGGAAAGATATCTTCAGGATTATGAGAATGCTTTTATACTGATCTCTCATGACATTCCTTTTTTAAACAGCGTCATCAATCTGATTTATCATATGGAAAACCAGGAGCTGAACCGCTATGTAGGAGATTATGATAAGTTTCAGGAAGTGTATGCCATGAAAAAGTCCCAGCAGGAGGCGGCTTATAAGAGACAGCAGCAGGAAATTAAGGATTTAGAGGATTTTGTGGCAAGAAACAAGGCAAGAGTTTCCACCAGAAACATGGCCATGTCCAGACAGAAAAAGCTGGACAAAATGGAAAGAATAGAAAGGACTTACGAAAAGCCCAAGCCGGAATTTCGTTTTAAGGAAGCCAGGCTTCCTGGAAAATGCCTGTTTGAGACAACGGATTTGATTATCGGTTATGAAGAGCCCTTAAGCAGGGAATTGAACCTTCGTATGGAGCGTGGAGAAAAAATTGCACTGATTGGTGCAAACGGAATTGGAAAGACCACCCTGTTAAAAAGCATTTTAGGACTTCAGCCTCCTTTATCTGGAAAAGCGGAGTTAGGGGACTATCTGGAAATCGGCTATTTTGAGCAGGAAGGGGATTATACCAATAAGACAACCTGCATTGAGGAAATCTGGAAGGAATACCCTTCTTTCTCCCAGTATGAGGTTCGCTCTGCCCTTGCAAAATGCGGGCTTACCACCAAGCATATTGAAAGCCAGGTAAGAGTGTTAAGCGGCGGCGAACAGGCAAAGGTTAGATTATGTAAACTAATCAACCGGGAAACCAATCTTCTTCTTTTGGACGAGCCTACCAATCATTTGGATCAGGATGCCAAGGATGAGCTGAAACGGGCATTGCAGGAGTATAAGGGGAGTTTGTTGCTTATCTGTCATGAGCCGGAATTTTACCGGGATGTAGTGACGGATGTGTGGGACTGCAGCATGTGGACTATGAAAATCCTATAGAAATGACTTGTATTTTTCCTATGAAATGGATTATAATACAACATGGAAAGCAAAGAAGCTTTGTAAAACAGGTATTTGGTTTTACAGAGCCTTTTGTTTGTATGTTGGAAACAGACGATTGCGAGGGCAAAGAAAATGAAGTGTATCTCATGGAATGTAAACGGTCTTAGAGCCTGCGTGGGAAAAGGATTCTTAGAGGCTGTAAAAGCCCTGGATGCGGATATTTTCTGCGTACAGGAAACAAAATTGCAGCAGGGGCAGATCGATTTGGAGCTGGAGGGCTATTATCAATATTGGAATTATGCAGAGAAAAAGGGGTATTCCGGAACAGCGGTCTTTACCAAAAAAGAGCCTTTGTCCGTAAGAACAGGCATAGGAAAAGAAGAACATGACAAAGAAGGAAGAGTCATTACCCTGGAGTATGAGTCTTTTTATTTTGTAACAGTGTATACACCCAATTCGGGAGACGGGCTGAAAAGACTGGATTACCGGATGCTTTGGGAGAAAGACTTTCTTGCTTATGTAAAAGGGCTGGAGGAAAAGAAGCCAGTAATCATATGTGGAGATTTGAATGTGGCCCATAAGGAAATCGATTTGAAAAATCCCAAGACCAATCGGAAAAATGCCGGGTTTACCGACGAGGAGAGGGAAAAGTTTACAAGGCTTTTAGAAGCCGGATTCATTGATACGTTCCGCTATTTTTATCCGGAGTTAGAAGGAGCTTATTCCTGGTGGTCTTACCGGTTTCAGGCAAGAGCTAAAAATGCCGGATGGAGAATCGATTATTTTCTTGCTTCGGAATGCTTAAAGGACAGGCTTAAGGATGGAAAGATCCATAGCGATGTGTTAGGTTCCGATCATTGTCCAGTGGAACTTATGATAGATATGGAATGATATCCTATCAGTACTTTTATAATTGTTTCAGTAATAGAATAGAGATATAGAGGAGATGAAGTCGATGGGGAAGGGAAAATGTTCCAGTATACTTGCAGGGGTCTTTTCCATTATATTAGTATTAGGGGCATTGATGCCTGCTTTGCCAAGGTCAGAGGCTACAGCGGGGCAGACAGTTGAAGAGCAGACGCAGGCCATATCAGAGGAACAGTCCCTTGGAAACAGAAGGAATGTGCAGGAGACAGAAGGGCAGGATATGGAAGTCCACTTTCTGGATGTAGGGCAGGCGGACTGTATTCTTGCGGCCTGCGGCGGTCATTTCATGCTGGTGGATGCTGGAAATAATGGAGACGGAGAAAAGATTGCGGTCTACTTAAAGGAACAGGGGATTTCCAAGCTTGATTATGTGATTGCAACGCATCCTCATGCAGACCATATTGGCGGATTGGATACGATTATAGAAAGCTTTGAAATCGTAACGCTGATCATGCCTCCCAAGGTACATACAACTGCAACATTTGAAGATGTGATAACGGCAATTGAAAACAGGGACTTGTCCATTACCATGCCGAAGCCGGGGGACACCTATGCTCTGGGAAGTGCTTCTTTTACCATATTGGCTCCGGTTAAGGAAGATTATGGAGAAGAATTGAATAACTGGTCTGTTGGCATCAGGCTGATGCACGGTTCCAATTCTATCGTTATGTGCGGAGATGCAGAAGGAGAAGCGGAGAAAGATATTTGTGAAAATGGTCTGGATATTTCTGCAGATGTGTTGAAGCTGGGGCATCATGGCAGCAGGACATCCACCAGTGAATTGTTCTTACAGACAGTAAAGCCGAAATATGCGATTATATCCTGTGGAAAAGGAAATGATTACGGGCATCCCCATAAGGAGACATTAGAAAAAATGGCAGCGGCCGGCATATCCGTTTTCCGGACGGATGAGCAGGGAACGATCATACTCAAAAGTGATGGAAACAGCCTGCAATTCAATGTGGAGCCAAGCACCTCCATGAAGTGAGATAAAGTGTCGCCTGCAAAGAAATAACAGAAAAGTTGACAGGTTTTAGGGAAGGGAGATAGAAATATGTTAGTAATTGATCGATTTGAAGAAAATATAGCAGTTTGTGAAAAAGAGGATAAGACAGTGGTAAAAATTCCAAAATATAAACTGCCCCTGCAAGTAAAAGAAGGAGATTGTATTACACTGGACGAAAAAGGTGTTTATGTAATTGCCTTGGAAAAAACAGAAGAAAAAAAGCAGGAAATCCATGAGAGATTCCATAAGCTTTTCAAATAATAAAAGGGTTTTTTGTACATACATGAATATTTTACATACAAAAATGCTCATACTTAGGATAGAAAGGTCCGGGTATGAGCATTTTCATATGTAAATGCATTCAAAAGGAACGATTTGATAATCCGGCGGAAAAGGAGAAAGAGGATGGAAGCATTAAAAGGAAGCAAGACAGAAAAGAATCTGATGGAAGCATTTGCAGGAGAGTCCATGGCAAGAAACCAATACTGCTATTTTGCCAAAAGAGCAAGAAATGATGGCTATCATCAAATTGCTAATTTGTTTGAAGAAACAGCGGCAAATGAAAAGGCCCATGCAAAATTATGGTTCAAGTTGTTACATGACGGAATCGGTCCTACTGAGGTGAATCTGGCAGAAGCAGCCAAGGGAGAACACTACGAATGGAGTGATATGTACCCGAGATTTGCCAAGGAAGCAAGGGAGGAAGGCTTTGAAGCCATTGCCCGCCTGTTCGATAAGGTGGCGGATATCGAAAAGGCTCATGAAGAACGTTATTTAAAGCTTTTGAAAAATGTAGAAGGCGGTCTTGTGTTCACAAAAGAGGGAGATGCCATTTGGCAGTGCTTAAATTGCGGCCATCTGGTAATTGGAAAAGAAGCTCCGGAGGTATGTCCTGTATGCGCCCATACACAGGCATATTTCCAAGTAAAGGCAGAAAACTACTAATATGATGATCATGGATGGAAATCAGGCTGCCGCATATATTGCTTATGCTTTTTCGGAGGTGGCAATGGTATATCCCATTACCCCTTCTTCCACAATGGCTGAAAGCGTGGAAGGCTGGGCGTTAGAAGGCAGGGAAAATATTTTTGGCAAGCCTGTAAAGATAGCACAGATGCAGTCGGAGGCAGGTGTGGCAGGCGCTCTTCATGGTGCGCTGACGGCAGGAGCCTTTACCACCTCTTTTAGTGCATCTCAGGGGCTTCTTCTTATGATACCGAATATGTATAAGATTGCAGGAGAGCTGTTGCCCTGTGTGATTCATGTGGCGGCAAGGACCATATCCAGCCATGCCCTTTCCATATTTGGAGACCATCAGGATGTATATGGCATAAGGCAGACCGGATTTGCAATGCTTTGCAGCAATAATGTGCAGGAGGCTATGGATCTGGCTGTGGCGGCTCATCTGGCGACTATAAAGGGAAGGGTTCCGGTACTGCATTTCTTTGATGGATTCCGGACTTCTCATGAACTGCAGAAGGTGGAAGAGTGGAAATATGAAGAACTGAAAGAACTGTTTCCCACAAAGGAGGCAGAAGAATTCAGAAGCAGAGGAATCAATCCAAAGCATCCTGTGCTCAGGGGCAGCGCCCAGAATCCGGATATTTTCTTTCAGGTAAGGGAGGCCTCCAATTCTTATTATGATGCTTTTCCAAAAGTAGTGGAGCAGTATTTACAAAAAATCAATGAAAAGAAAAAGACCAACTATCAGTTGTATGAATATTATGGTTCTAAGGATGCAACCCAGATCATTATCGCTATGGGTTCCGTCTGCAACACTATTGAAGAAGTGATAGACAGCATGGAGGAAAAGGTGGGCTTGATCAAGGTCCGGCTGTTTCGTCCATTTTATAAGGAACGCTTTTTAAAGGCAATTCCAAAAACGGTAAGGAAAATCAACGTGCTGGACCGGACAAAGGAGCCTGGTGCCGTAGGAGAGCCTCTTTATCTGGAAGTAACAGCAGCATTGAAAGAAACGGACTTTGAGGCAGTCCCTGTCTTTGGGGGACGTTATGGATTAAGTTCAAAGGATACGACGCCGGACCAGATTCGTGCCGTATTTGAAAATAAAGAGAAAAGAAAATTTACCATTGGCATACGGGATGACGTAACCAATCTTTCCTTAGAGCCCGTACCGCTTCCGGAAAAAAGGCGTAAGAACGGGAAAACAGGACAGTTTTCCTGTAAGTTCTGGGGCTATGGCTCGGATGGAACGGTAGGCGCCAATAAAAATACGGTAAAGCTGATGAGTGGATTGTCGGATAATCAGATACAGGCATATTTTGAATATGATTCCAAAAAATCAGGGGGACTTACCATTTCCCATCTGCGTTTTTCCAAGGAAAAAATCCGTTCATCCTACTTGATTTATGAACCGGATTTTGCCGCCTGTCATCATGTATCCTATTTGGAAAAGTATGACATGGTAGAGGAAATCAGGGAAGGCGGCACCTTTCTTTTGAATTGCCCTTATGAGGAAGAGCAGCTGGAGGAAAAGCTGCCGGATAAAATAAAAAGGCTGTTGGCAGAAAAAAATATCAGCTTCTGGATCATCGATGCAGGGGCGCTCAGCCGGGAAATTGGATTAAGAGGAAAGACGAGCACCATTTTACAGGCAGCATTTTTCCAGGCTTCAGGGCTTCTGCCAAGGGATAAGGCCGAAAAGGCAATGAACGAAGCAGTGGAAAAGTCTTTTGGGAAAAAGGGAGAAGAAGTAGTTTCCAAAAATATCAAGGGAATCCGATTGGGCTTTGAAAAGGTGAAAAGGATTCACATTCCCACCCATTGGAAAGAGGAAAAAGCAATGCCTGACCAAAAGGAAGCCCGGTGGAAGAAAGAGTCGGCAGGACAAAAGGATCTTCAGGGAGAAAAGCGGGCGGATACTATTGAATTCGTGAATGGAATTTTAGAGCCGTTAAATGCAGGAAAAGGAAATGAACTTCCGGTATCGGCATTTTTGGATATTGCAGACGGAACCCTGCCCCTTGGCACAGCCGCTTATGAAAAAAGAGGAATTGCAGACGAGGTGGCCAAATGGATACCGGAAAACTGCATTCAGTGTAATATCTGCTCCTATGTGTGCCCTCATAGTGTCATCCGTCCAGCAGTGTGCAGTCAGGAAGAGGCCAAGGATGCACCAAAAGGCATGGAGCTTCTGGATATGACCGGCATGCCGGAATATTCCTTTGGAATTACAGTATCCGTTATGGATTGTACGGGCTGTGGCGCCTGCATAGAAAACTGTCCGGGAAAAATGGGGAAAAAGGCATTGGAATACAGTCCCCTTGCAAAAGAAAAAGAGCAAAAGAAGCAGGATTATTTTGCCTATGGACAAGTGCTTCTGCCAAAGGAAGAGGTGCTTAAGAAGTTTCCGGAAACTACCGTAAAGGGAAGTCAGTTTAAAAAGCCGCTGCTGGAATTTTCAGGGGCATGCCCCGGGTGCGGGGAGACTCCTTATGCAAAGCTGGTAACACAGCTTTTTGGAGAGCGGATGGTAGTAGCCAATGCCACGGGCTGTTCCTCCATATGGGGCGGAAGCGTGCCGTCAGCGCCTTATACGGTAAATAAAGAGGGAAAAGGACCTGCATGGGCAAGCTCTTTGTTTGAGGACAATGCGGAATTCGGATATGGAATTACCATGGCAGAGGATGTATTGCGGAAGGAAGGGGACGATAAGATTTCCCACTGGATATTTGGCGGTGATGGCTGGGCCTATGACATTGGCTTTGGAGGGCTTGATCATGTGGCAGCCAGCGGCATGGATGTAAATATCCTGATTTTTGATACAGAGGTCTATTCCAATACGGGAGGGCAGCAGTCCAAGGCGACTCCTTTTGGAGCAGCTGCCAAGTTTTCTCTGGAAGGAAAGAGAAAAAAGAAAAAGGATCTGGCCATGATGCTTATGCAGTATGAAAATATTTATATTGCCCAGGTAGCACAGGGAGCGGACAGGCAGCATTGTATCAAGGTATTGTTAGAAGCGGAAAGCTACCCTGGACCATCTGTCATTATTGCCTATGCCCCCTGCATCAGTCATGGAATCATGGGAGGAATGTCCAATGCACAGGCAACGGAAAAGTTAGCAGTGGATACCGGATACTTTCATCTGTTCCGATATGATCCAAGACGGCTTGAGGAGGGAAAAGGACCTTTTGTATTAGACAGCAAAAAGCCAAAGGAATCCTATGATGCTTTTGTAAAGAGAGAATTGCGTTTTAAAAAGCTGACAGAGAAAAATGCAGAGGCGGCAAAAGAATATTTGGAGGAAGCTGCCAGATATGCAGAGATAAAATATGAAAAGCTGACGTTATTGGAAAAGCTTATGAATCTGGATGCGTAAAGTAGATCATAACGAGAGAAAGGAAGAAGGAAGGATGAGCGATAGCAATCAAAAATATGTATGTCCCTGTCAATATGTATATGATGAAAAGTCAGGAGACCCGGAAAACGGCATTGCTCCGGGAACGAAATGGGAGGATATATCGGATGACTGGCTTTGCCCGGTGTGCGGGCTTCCTAAGTCGGCGTTTGAAAAGCTGGATGAGTAAGGGTATTTTCGTTATCCCTATTATAAATGGCTATGCGTTTTCGCATAGCCATTTGTGTCGTATCCGGGGCAAACAGACCATGGATACATAAAAAGGATGGAAGCATTTCAATTAGTTCACCATATTTCATATGTTTTGTGTTATAATATATTGCTAGAGATTAGAACGTTGAAAAATGGAATAAAAAATAGAATCAGGAGAATAGAAACAATGGCAATTGAAAAGGTAAGAGAACATTTAAGCAAGTGGAATGTCCAGGACCGGATTCAGGAATTTCCGGTGTCCAGTGCAACGGTGGAGCTGGCAGCAAAAGCTCTGGGCTGTCAACCGGAACGGATTGCAAAAACCATGTCCTTTATGTTGGACGAGAATTGTATTTTAATCGTAACTGCAGGAGATACGAAAATCGACAATGGCAAATACAAAGCTAAATTTGGGAAAAAGGCAAAAATGCTGTCGGTGGAACAGGTAGAACCTTTGATCGGCCATGGAGTTGGCGGCGTATGTCCTTTTGGAATCCATAAAGGAGTTAAGGTTTATCTGGATGAATCTTTAAAAAGGTTTGAGACAGTATTTCCAGCCTGTGGAAGCAGTAACAGTGCCATAGAGCTTACGATGGAGGAACTGGAAACATATTCTGAATTTGAAGAATGGGTGGATGTATGCAAAGTGGTTTAGCAGAGTTTGAAATCAGTATTCTTTTGTGGATTCAGGAACATGTAAGGATGCCCTTTCTGAATCCAGTGGTGCAATTCATAACTTCTCTGGGGGATAAGGGCTTTTTTTGGATTCTTGTCTGTATTTTGCTTCTTTTGTTTAGGAAAACAAGAAGAATAGGAACTGTTGCGGTCACAGCATTGTTATTGAATACACTTGTAGTAAATGTTATACTAAAAACGCAGATTATGCGCATCAGGCCTTTTGTGCTGGAAGAAGGGCTTTCACTGATTACCAGGCTGCCGAAGGATTCTTCCTTTCCTTCAGGACACACAAGCGCATCCTTTGCAACAGCAGTCATATTGTTTAAGGGACTTCCCAGATATGCAGGGATACCTGCATTGATACTGGCATTTCTGATTGGCATGTCCCGCTTGTATGTAGGCGCACATTTTCCTACGGATGTATTGGCAGGTGCGGTAATTGGAACTGTGGCAGCGCTGGCTGTTTGGTGGTACTATAAGAAGTATATATTTAAAGACTTAGACAGATGGAAGAAATAGAGAAAAACAGAAACCGAGGAAAGAGAAATGAAAAAGAAGTTTACTTTAACAGCAATATGGATGCTATTGCTGGCAGCAGGAGCCATAGGGTGCCAGAAAGAGCAGCCGGAGACGGAAACAGAAGAAATCACTCAGGAAGTGGAAGAAATAGAGGACGACATGTCAGAACAGTGGGTAGATGAAAATGGCAATATTCTGGATGGCCCCATCCAGCAGGAAATGGAACGAGAGAAATGGGAGGGGGCATCTGCCAGTGTAAACGATCTGCTGCAAGAAGGATTTGGTATGGAAGAAAACCCGGATGCAGGAAATGATCAGGAGAACACGGAAGAGCCTCAAGAGGATTCAGGAGAAAGCGCCGGTTCGGAACAAAAGGGGTATCTGATTGTGATTGATGCAGGACATCAGCAAAAGGGCAACAGCGAAAAAGAACCCATTGGCCCCGGGGCAACGGAGCAAAAGGCAAAGGTAGCGGGAGGAACCCATGGAGCTGCCAGCGGCTTAAAGGAGTATGAGCTGACTTTGCAGGTAGCCTTTAAGCTGCAGGCAGAACTGGAAAAACGGGGCTATCAGGTACAGATGATTCGGACCACGAATGATGTGAATATGAGTAACAGCGAAAGGGCAATGGTTGCCAATGAGGCGAATGCGGATGTATTTATCCGGATTCATGCCAATGGTTCGGAAGATCCCAGTGTGAACGGAATGATGACCATCTGCCAGACGTCGTCCAATCCTTATAACGGCAACCTGTATGAACAGAGCAAGAGCCTGTCGGAAAAGGTGTTGAATAGTACAGTGGCGGCCACTGGGGCGAAAAAACAGTATGTATGGGAAACAGATACTATGAGCGGCATCAATTGGGCAACAGTGCCTACCACCATTATTGAAATGGGATATATGACCAATGCCAATGAGGATCTGCTAATGGCATCTTCGGAGTATCAGGACAAGCTGGCAAGTGGTATGGCAGATGGAATTGAGGAGTATTTGGGGCAGAGGTAAATTCCCTGCATGGTAACTTAAAGTGTAGACGATTGATAGCCGGAAAGAAAAGCAATCTTAAGACAGTCTTAAGGTTGCTTTTCTTTTGTTTTCAGGCTGATTCTATATAGTGGTAGAAAACAAGGCAGGGAGGTTTTTATATGTTGGAATGCAGCGGATTGACAAAAACGTACAGGAAAAAGTGTGTGGTGGATAACTTGAGCTTTCAGGTTAAGGAAGTGGGAAGTATTACGGAATAGGCATGGTAAAATGCCTGTGTTTAGACCGGCTGGCTCCGGGTTGGCAACAGGAATATGATTTTTCAGAGAGCATTACGGAATGTCTTTATGAACGGATTGGAGAATAGGATGAAATATAAGGTGCTGGCAGCAGATGACGAAATGGAATTATTGGATGCATTGGAGCTGTTTATGGAAAAGGAGCAGATAGAGTTGATGAAAGCTGGTGACGGGATTGCGGCAATGTCCTTATTTGAGAGCGGATCCCCTCATCTGGTCTTATTGGATATTATGATGCCCGGGCTGGATGGCTTTTCGGTGCTTAGGAAAATCAGGGAGACCAGCAAAGTTCCGGTTATCATGGTAACTGCTAAGGGGGCGGACTATGACAAGATTCTGGGGCTGGAGCTGGGGGCTGATGACTATATTACAAAGCCTTATAATCCCATGGAAGTGGTGGCAAGAATCAAAGCAGCGCTTCGGAGAAACTATGACTATAGGGAAGAGACAGACAAAGAACCTATGGAGCTTTCTATGTTTACCCTGACCTTAAATGAAGTGGAAGGGACGGTAAAAAAGCGGGATGAATTTCTGGAGCTGACGAGAACAGAATATATGATTTTAAGGCTTTTTATGCACAACCCCGGCAGGATTTTTACAAAGCAGCAGATTTTTGAGCATGTATGGGAAGAGCAAGGATATATGGCGGATGATAATACCGTTATGGTGCACATCAGCAACCTGCGGGGCAAAATTGAGGATAATCCCAAGACACCTGCTATGCTGAAAACAATAAAAGGATTGGGGTACAAGTTTGAAAAGGAAAAATAGTGATAAGCGAAAAAAGGGTATTTTCTATAAGCTTTTATTCAGTTATGTGTTGTTTTCTGTTCTGGTAATCCTTTCCTTCTCACTCCTTCTTTTCCTATCGGCTTTCATGCTTTCGTCCGGCAATACAGATTCTTTATCTCCGTATCTGACTGTAGACGAAGAGGGAAATCCGGATGGATTGGATACCGTGTTTCATTTAGGAGGATGGGTAGAAGAGTTGGACGGGGACTACAACATTATAAAGATTTATGGGGAAAAGCAGACGGAAAATACCGGTTACACGCAGGGAGAAATTTATAAGCTTACCAGATTAGAGCAGGGAAGCGAACAGAAATATATCGGTTTTATTCAGGAGCTGACAGAAAAAGAGCATTATCTGATGTGCATTTACGAACGGGATATCATGGAGATAACGGTTACGGTTGTATTGAATCGTTTAAAAATCGGTCCCGGCATGACTATAGGCAGAGTTTTTGGAATCGTATTTCTGGTAGTTTATCTTTTGAACTGCATTTTGCTGAGCCTGTATTTAAGCAGAAAGATAAAACAGCCGTTAAAAAATATGGTAGAAGGTATGGAGAGGGTCAGGACAGGAGAAGAAGATGTGTATTTAGATTTCAAGGCAGAAGCGGAGTTTGAGCAGATACGGGATTCTTTTAATGAAATGGTACAAAAGCTGAAAGAGCAGGAACAGGAAAAAATCAGGCTGGAGAAGCAGAAAAATCAAATGCTTTTAGAGTTATCCCATGATATCAATACTCCCATTGCCACCATAAAAAGCTATGCCAATGCTTTAGAAGCAGGGCTTGTGCCAAAGGAGAAGGAAGCTTCCTATTATCATACGATAGATTTGAAAGCGGACAGAGTCAGCAATCTGGCAGAAAATATGTTTACCCTGTTAAAGATGGATAATCCGGATTATATGCTGCAGCTTGGAAGGTGCGATATGTGCGAGCTGCTTCGGAAAACCTGTGGGGAATATTATGATGAAATAGAAGAAAAGGGCTTTGCATTTGAAATAGAAATACCAGAAGAGCCCTGTTATGTGCTGTTGGATGAAAAACTGTTTTCCAGAGTGATCTCCAATCTTTTGAGTAATGCCATAAAATATAATGAAACAGGTAGAAAAATCATGCTGCTTATGGAAGAGAAGGAAACGGAACTTCAGATTGATGTCATGGATGATGGAGAACTGTTGGATCAGGAAACCGGAAATATGTTGTTTCAGGCATTTGTAAGGGGAGACAAGACCCGAAAAAGCGATGGCGGAACCGGGCTTGGCCTTTCTATTGCAAAGGTGATTGTGGAAAAACACGGAGGGAATATTCAATACAGGAATAGATCGGGTTGCAATTGCTTCCAGATTAGGCTTGAGAAACAAACAGATAAAAAAGGGTTTTTGGCTGAATGAGGTATATTTCAAATTGGATAAAATTACTTTTTTGAAAATCATGGCTGGTTATTTTTTTCTAAAGAAGAGTGTTTGCTTAGGCATGAGAATAGACCTTGGGAATGGCTGAATACTGTGACTTTTTGTATTGTATATTTTCTTATAGGATTGGTAAATTATCGATTTACGGACTTACCCTTTTGGAACTATGTGCTTATACAGGCAGTTTTGGACTTTGCTTTATTCATTGCATGTATGCTGTTTATGGAAAGGATATCATGGTTTGTGCCGATTACCGGATTAGATAGTGAATATGAATATACAGAGTTTAGGGCTATGATTCATTATGGTCAACAATATATTTTTGCATTTTTTGTTTTCTATGGAGTTATGGTGGTGATTTATGGAATAAGTATATTTTTAAAAAGAAGAAAGAGATAGAATGGCATCAGGCTTAGTTCCCTTTCTTCCTCACCGGACTTGTATTCAGCAAAAAACAATCCCCATTCTGTTTCGTAAACTTGTACAAAACACTTCCGTACACCGTATCGGGTGCAACCTGATTGCCAGCCGGATATCTGCACAGCCGTGCCTGTCCGTTATACCATTCATATACTTTTACTGTAATTGTAGAGCCATTAATAACATAAGAATGGAAAATAACTTCCTTTACATGGATAAGATTCATCCCTTGCTGTCTGAGAATTTCTTTGCCAATCACCTTACAAATCAATGGAATCAAAAGCAATCCAATAATCGCAGCGGCTTCGATGGAAAAGGTTTTGTTTAGAGCACATCCATCTTCTATGAAATTTAAAAGAATGGAAAGAATGGTAAGTAGAACAGCTATGGTTATAATTACGGTTTTTAATGACCTGAAAATGATACTTTGTACGACATTTACATATAAATTTGCAAATCTTTCCTTTTCATGTCCGGACAGCTCATGCCCGTCTTTTTCCAAATTTTCCATATTTGGATGAGGAAGGCGGGAATACTCGCTTAGTTCCCCTGTTAGCGGGTAAAGAGAGGAATGATCAGGAATCAGGCTTCTCAATTTATCATTTAATCTTGCCAGCTGAAAGCTGCAATCATCATATATAACAAGAAATCGTTTCCCCACATCTTCCTGTGAGATTTCCAAAAGCCGGGAAGGATATTCCAGCAGGATTGGTTTTCCAGCTTCATCAAGAAAATCGTCCTCTATGTATAAAAAGCGGTCATTGGTTTCTATCTGAACCAATGTTGCCCCATTTATCATAAGGGTTTCTTTCTTCATAAATGCCTTTTTCGCTCTTTTTATTCTCAGCTCATTAAAAATCATATGGAAAATGGAATGGAAAACAGTAAAACAAATCAGCATTCCTAGGAACATTACAGGCTTTGAATCATGAAATAGATAGCCACGGCCCCATAGCCCTGCAAACATAGCAATCACAGACAAAAACATCACGATGAAAGCATGACTGAATCGACTTCTTGACGATGTCTGATAAATGCCTTCCAGTATCTGTTTCCTGTTCTTATACAATAATGCTTTTTCCGGTTCCATACATATTCTTTTCATAAATTCGTCCCCCGAATTCTAAATTGTATTGGATAATTATATCATAGCAATAAAAAACATTCTATGTGCGTTTTTCTAAACTACATAACTCAATAAAAGCAGAGAGTTATCATTATTTGTACTTTGTGCGAAGTTACACTTGAAAATAATCCCAAAATCGTCTACAATATAACCCATAGATAAGTTTTTCCTGTACCACACGCAGGAGGAACCTATGAAGAAAACATTTCAAGAATTAAACCTAAGCAACGCATTTTTATTTTCAGCAGCCTTAGAGGATCCGGAGACTTGTCAGCTTGTACTGGAAATCATCCTTGGCATTAGGCTGCCGAAAGTAAAGGTACATGCAGAACGAAGCATTCTGGTAAGTTCGGATTTCAGAAGCATCCGGCTGGACATCTATGCCAGTGACGAAATGCAGGTAAGCTACAACGTAGAGGCACAGAACGATGACCGAAAGAATCTGGCAAAGCGAAGTCGTTACCATCAGGCAGAGATGGACGTGGCCTCCCTGAAACCGGGAGACGATTTTAATGACTTAAAGCCCGGCTATGTCATCTTCATCTGCACGTTCGACCCATTTGGAAAAGGGTTGTACCGCTACACTTTTGAAGAAAGGTGTTTGGAATGTGATATGAGCCTTGGGGATGATACCAGAAAGATATTCTTAAACACCAGGGGCAGGAATGAAGAGGATGTCCCAAAAGAGCTGGTGCATTTCTTAAAGTACATGGAGCAGAGCACTGATGAGTACGTATCGGCGCTTACCGAGGAATCCATCATAAAGCTGCATGAAAAAGTGACGGAACTAAAGAAATGGCGAAGACTGGAGGCGGAATATATGACGCTTGAGGAATGGTTAAATGACCAGCTGGAAGCACGGCTGGAAGAACAGGTGGTGGCCCAGGTAGAAGCACAGGTGACAGAACAGGTGGAAGCGCGGGTGAAAGCACAGGTGGCTGCGAGCTGTGAAGAAGCAAGCCGGGAAGCCATGCAAGAAGGAAGGCAAGAAGCAAAACAAGAGGCTGTCCTTGAGCTCTTAGAGGAATACGGTGTCATTCCAGCGCATGTCAGAGAAGCGGTTTTGGCACAAAAGGATTTGGAAGTGCTGAAAAGATGGCTGAAGCTTGCAGCCAGAGCCGGCTCCATGGAGCAGTTCGAGAAGGAAATGTAAGAATTTCCATAAGGAGTTTACATAAAAATCTAAACGTAGCATCAAAACATTCTAGTGGTGCGGTCTGGGACCGCACCAGTCAGAATACAGTTCGTAAATGATTCACAATTAATATGTTAGAAAAGGGTATAGGGAAAACTATCTATTTAAACTAATTTGTTGTATTGAAAAGTGTGAGGGGTTATATTGGCAAGGAATATATTTTGAATATGCTATTGGAAAAGGTGTATCCATCGTATACACTTTAGAGGAGAAAATCATGAAAGAAAGAGTTGCCTCTTTTAATTCCTATTTTCCCCCAAATACAAATTGTGCTATACTGTACATGAAAAATCAGAAAGACATCCTATAAATATCAAAAAAGGAAGTAAGCATACCTATGAATTGTATCAGTATCAGCTATAGGAACACCCCCTTAAAGATTCGGGAATGCTGCGCATTTTCCATGGAAGAAAAGGAATGCTTTGAAAAGAAGGCATTGCTTTTAGGCATAACGGGATGCGTCCTTGTGTCCACCTGCAACCGGGTAGAGATTTATTTCACCGGAGAAAGCCGAATGATTCCGAAAGTGGAAGAGTTGTTTATAAAAGAAAAACAAATGGAAGAAGCCTTATTCAAGAAAAGCATCTGCATCTATAGCGGGGAAGGGGCGCTGCGGCATCTTATGAAGGTTTCTTGTGGAATGGATTCCATGGTGCTTGGGGAGGATGAAATCCTGAGACAGGTAAAGGAGGCCTATCAGGCTTCTATGGAAGGGGAATGTTGTGATTATGAATGCAATCTGGCATTTCAGGAAGCCTTTCATGTGGCAAAAGCAATCAAGACGGATACCCGGTTGTCTAAGACGCCTGTTTCCATCGGCACTCTGGCGGCTCATGCAGTCATTGCATTTTTAGAAGGGGCGGAAGGAAGACTGGAAGGAAATGTGCTGTTAGTTGGCGCTACCGGAAAAATCGGAGGAATTGTAGCCCGGAATCTGTTGGAAAAGGAAGGAATCCATTTGCTTCTCACCAGCAGAACCCATAATCAGGAACAGGAGCTTTTTAGCAGAGCAGAAAATGCGGACGTTGTTCCTTATGAAAAACGATATGAATATTTAAATCAGGCAGATGTGATTATCAGCGCAACCAAAAGCCCGCATTATACATTTACAAAGAAAGAAGTGGAGCAGGCGCTGAAAGAATCCAAGAGCAGACTGTTCCTGGATCTGGCGGTGCCCTGTGATATAGATGGGGACATTGGAAAGCTGGCTGGCATCAAAATCAGGAATATTGATGATTTTCAAAAGATGGCGGAGGAGAATAATGCAGTAAAGCTTAAGGAAATGGAAAAGGCACAGCTCTATATGGAGGAAGGTCTGGAAGAAATAAAAAAAGCCCTTTCCTATCATGACCTGCAGAAAAATGTGGAAGCTTTGCAGGAGCTTGCAGATAAAAAAGGCATTTCCCATGTGCTCTACCAATTAAGGGACAGACTGACCGGAGATGAAATTCAGGCTTTGGTCAAAGGACTGAACGAAATAGCAGGAGAAAATTAGAATGGCATATTTCCCTATTTATGTAAACTTAGAACAAAAAAGAATCTTAATCGTGGGAGGCGGAAAGGTTGCTCTTAGAAAGGTAAAGGTACTGTTAGAGTACGGTCCTAAAATACTGGTGGTGGCTCCCAAAATAGAAGAAGAGCTTTGCCGGATGGAAGAGAGTGGAAGAGAAAATGCTGCTGCCAGGAAAGAAACGGACCATATACCGGAGAATATAGCAAGTCCAGGCAGGCTTAAGCTGGAACGAAGAGAATTTCAAAAAGAAGACTTAAAGACGGCAGATATGATTATCGCAGCAACCGATTCATCAGTGGAAAACAGCAGGATATACAAGTTATGTAAACAAGAGGAAAAGCTGGTAAATGTAGTGGATGTGCCGGCAGAGTGCGATTTTATCTTTCCGGCAATCGTAAAGAAGAAGGATTTGGTGGTATCTGTTTCTACCGGAGGAAAAAGCCCCTTGTTTGCAGCCAAAGTAAAAAAGGAGCTGGAAAGCAGAATTCCTGATTATTACGGTGAGTTGGTGGAAATACTTGGGACATGGCGGAACAGGATTCTGACAGAAGTGTCAGAAGCGAAAAAACGGAAGCGCATTTTTGAGGCATTGGTGGAAAAAGGAAAGAGGCAGCACGGTAAGTTATCGGAAAAGGAAATAGAATGTGTAATAAAAAAGGAAGTACAATAGAATGGAAAAGCTGATAATCGGCACAAGAGGAAGTGCCCTGGCTCTGGCTCAGACAGATTTAGTCATCAGGCAGATCAAAGAAAAAGCTCCGGAAGTGGAATGTGAAATCTGTATCATTACCACAAAGGGGGATAAGATTCTGGATAAGCCTCTTGTGGAATTTGGCGGAAAGGGTGTTTTTGTTACAGAAATTGAGGAAAAGCTTAAGAGCGGGGAAATAGATCTGGCTGTCCATAGCGCAAAGGATATGCCTATGGAGCTGGCAGAGGGACTTGCCATTATTGGAGTGTTAAAAAGGGAAGACCCAAGGGATGTGCTTGTTACAATGGATTGGGAGGGCTTTTTGCAAAAAGAGCACCCGGTAATCGGCACTTCCAGCCTTAGAAGGCAGATACAGATCCAGCAGGAATTTCCGGATGCCATATGCCAGACACTGAGAGGAAATGTGAATACAAGGCTGAAAAAGCTGGAGGAAGGCATGTATGACGGAATCCTTCTGGCGGCGGCAGGGCTTCGCAGGCTTGGGCTTGAAAAGGAAGAAAAATTCCATTACCATGTGCTTGACATAGACAGGATGATTCCGGCAGGCGGTCAGGGAATCATAGCAGTGGAAGGAAGAAAGGACAGCCGTTTTTTGGGACTTCTTGAATCCATAACCCATGAAGAAGCAAAAATTGAGCTGGAACTGGAGCGAAAAGCATTAAGGCTATTGGAGGCAGGCTGCCATGAACCGATAGGTGTATTTACAAGGATTGAGCCAGAGACAGAAGAGAGGGCGGCAAAAGAAGCAGAGGAAGAGACAGGGAAAAGAACGGAGGAAAAGACAGAGGGAGCGACAGCAAAAGAAGCAGAGAATAGGAAAATGAACAGTATGGGAGCGGAACATAAAAAAGCTGCTATGTCCCGGGTGGTTTCCATATGGATGTGCAGGGAAATGGACGGGCAGCTTAAAAGAAAAATGACAAAAGTGTCACTGGGACGAGCAGAAACAACTTTGAAAGAGCTTGCAGAGGATTTACGAAAGTAGGAAGGAAAACAGAATAGAATCAGGCGGAAACGGGAAGGTAGTAAAGAGGCAATGAAAAGAAAGCAAAAGGACAATGGAAAGGAGACAATAGACAACGAGGTGGAATATGCAGAAGGTTTATCTGGTAGGGGCAGGACCCGGTGATAAGGAACTGATAACAGTGAAAGGTCTAAGACTGCTAAAGGAATGCGATGTGGTTATTTATGACAGACTGGTTTCTCTCCAGCTGCTTGAAGAAGTGAGGGCGGACTGCAGGAAGGTCTGTGTTGGAAAAGAGCCAGGCCGGCATTCCATGAGCCAAGAGGAAATCAACGGGCTCTTAGTGGAATATGGCAAAAAGTATGACAAGGTTGTCAGATTAAAGGGCGGCGATCCCTTTGTATTTGGCAGAGGAGGCGAAGAAGCAGAAGCCTTGCAGAAGGCAGGGCTTTCCTTTGAGCTGGTTCCCGGCGTAACTTCTGCCGTTGCAGTGCCGGAATGTGCCGGCATTCCCGTTACCCACAGAGGCATGAGCCAAAGCTTCCATGTGATTACCGGCCATACAAAGGATGGGGAACATGCCTTGACGGAAAATTATCACATACTTGCCGGATTGGATGGAACTCTTGTATTCTTAATGGGGCTTGGGAACCTTAAGGAAATTACCGAAAGGCTTATTTCCAACGGAAAGGATAAAACGACTCCGGCAGCAGTGATTGAAAAAGGAACTACCAGTGAAGAAAGAATGGTAAAGGGAACGTTAGAAACGATTTACAGTAAGGTAAGCCGGGCAGGACTTTCCTCTCCGGTAGTGATTCTGATCGGGGAAACGGCAGCCCTTTCCTATGGAAAAAATATGGAATGCCAGAATAAGATGGTTGGCATTACTGCCACCAGGGGCACAGCGGATAAATTAAGGAGCGCTTTGAAGCGGGAAGGTTTTCATGTAGTGGAAACCTGCAAAATGGAAGTGGAGGAAATCAGGGAAGCGGGGCAGCAGGATCAGCTGAAGGCAGCCCTTTCCCGATTGGAGGAATATCAATGGATTCTGTTTACCAGTCCTAACGGGGTGCGGATATTTTTGGAGCGGGCACAGGCAGAAGGCATTGAAATTCCAGCGGGCACAGGGCTGAAATTTGCCGTAATCGGAAGTGGAAGCAGGGCGGCGCTAAAGGAATACGGCATCGAAGCAGATTTTATCCCCAAAACCTATACCTCAAGGGATTTTGCCCTGGAGTTTGTAAAGCAGGCCGGCTCAGGAGAAAAAATTCTTTTGCCCAGAGCAAGACAGGGAAGCAGGGAGCTTACCCGGATACTAAAGGAACATGGTTATGATTATGAGGAAATTTCCCTGTATGATGTAAAAGGAAGCCTGTGCGTAAAGCCGGAAACCCTTGAAAAAATAGACTGTCACGTGTTTGTCAGCGCTTCCGGAGTAAAAAGCTTTTTTGGGCAAATACAGGAACTGGCACCAGATTATCAGTTTCAGGGAAATATTGCGTGTATCGGTCAGGTGACTAAGGAAGAAGTGGAAAGACAAGGCTTTTCCCCCCGGATACTGGCACAGGTCAGTGATGTGGAAGGGCTGGTGGAAAGCATTCGGATATATTTTGAAAAAACATTTGAAAGATAGATAGAAGTTATATGGAAGGTAGAAATATTGTAGTAGGAGAAGAGATTCATGAAAAGAATGCGCAGATTACGGGTAAACGAAGAAATGCGAAAGCTGGTAAGGGAAACCACTTTGGAAAAAAGCGATCTGGTATATCCCATCTTTATGATAGAAGGAGAAAATTTGAAAAATCCCATAGATTCCATGCCGGGAATCTATCAGTTTTCCATTGACAGGCTGGATGAGGAGCTTGACAGGGTAAGAAAGGCGGGCATAGGGGCCGTGTTGTTATTTGGCATTCCCGCCCACAAGGACGAAGCGGGCAGTCAGGCTTATGCGGAGGATGGCATTACCCAAAGGGCAGTCAGATTTATAAAGGAAAGGGCGCCAAAGCTTTTAGTCATTGCGGATGTATGCCTTTGTGAATATACTTCCCATGGGCATTGTGGACTTGTTTCCCATGGGGAAATCCTGAATGATGAAACGCTTCCCCTTCTTGGAAAGATGGCAGTCAGTCTGGCGGATGCAGGGGCGGATATCATTGCTCCTTCGGATATGATGGACAAAAGGGTGGCATATATCAGGGAGGCATTGGACAAAGCAGGTCATGCCAATACTATGATTATGGCTTATAGCGCCAAGTTTGCCTCTGGCTATTATTCTCCTTTCCGGGATGCGGCCCATTCTGCTCCCGGCTTTGGGGACCGGAAAACCTACCAGATGGATGTTGCCAACCGGAAGGAGGCAATCAGGGAGTGGAAAGAGGATATTGAAGAAGGGGCGGATGTGATTATGATAAAGCCTGCCCTGGCTTATCTGGACATTGTCAGAGAAGCGGCGGACAGAACCGATTATCCCATTGCGGCTTACAATGTAAGCGGGGAATATTCCATGGTAAAGGCAGCGGCGGCAAATGGCTGGATTGATGAAAAACGGATTGTTATGGAAAATATGACGGCCATAAAAAGAGCAGGAGCCAAAATCATCATAACCTATCATGCCATAGATGTGGCAACGTGGCTTAAGGAGCAGGAGGAAGCGGATGAAGCATACTAGATCAGAACAACTATTTGAACAGTCAAAAACCTGTATTCCCGGAGGCGTCAACAGTCCGGTGCGGGCATATCAGGCAGTAGGAAGCAGTCCTGTTTTTTTAGAAAGGGCAAGTGGCTCCAAAGTATATGATGTGGACGGACAGGAATACATCGACTATGTCTGTTCTTTTGGCCCCTGTATCCTGGGACATTGTGACAAAAATGTCATAAATGCCGTAAAGCAGGCATGTGACAAAGGACTGACCTTTGGAGCCCCTACGGAGGCAGAGTACCGGCTGGCAATGCTCATTAAAGAATGTATGCCCTCCATGGAAATGACCAGGCTTGTAAGCTCAGGAACGGAAGCGGTCATGAGCGCTGTCAGAGCTGCAAGGGGCTATACGGGAAGAGATAAGATTGTAAAGTTCAGAGGGTGCTATCACGGCCATTCCGATGGACTTTTAGTAAAAGCGGGTTCTGGAGCCATGACCCAGTCAGTGCCGGATAGTGCGGGAGTTTTGGAGGATTATACGAAGCATACGCTGGTAGCTGAATATAACCGGGAAGATTCGGTAAAGGAGTTGTTTGAAGCAAAGGGAAAAGAGATTGCAGCAGTGATCGTGGAGCCGGTAGCAGCTAATATGGGAGTGGTGCCTCCAAAGGACGGATTTTTGCAATTTTTAAGAGAGATTACAAGGGAGTATGGCGCTTTGCTCATATTTGATGAGGTCATTACCGGATTCCGCCTGGCATTGGGAGGAGCCCAGGAATATTATCAGGTAATGCCGGATCTGACCACCCTTGGAAAAATCATTGGGGGAGGAATGCCGGTAGGCGCTTATGGCGGAAAAAAGGAAATCATGGAGGTAGTGGCGCCGGCAGGGCCTGTCTATCAGGCAGGAACCCTGTCTGGAAATCCTGTTTCCACAGCGGCGGGTATTGCAACCCTCTCTGTGTTGAAACAGGGAGGGAGCAGGTTGTATGAAGAGCTGGAGCAAAAAGGAAAGAGGCTGGCAGAGTCGGCAAAAGAAGCATTGAAAGACCGGGTCTGCGTCAACAGAGCAGGCTCTTTGTTAAGTGTGTTCTTTACAAAGGAACAGGTAACCGATTTTCAAAGCGCAGATTCTTCGGACCGGGAAAAATATGCCATGTATTTTCACTATTTGTTAGAACATGGTATTTATACTGCCCCTTCCCAGTTTGAAGCTATGTTCTTATCTATGGCCCATAGTGATGAGGATATCGAAAGAACCATAGAGGTGATAAAGGAAGCAGGAAAGGTCCTGTAATGGGAAGCCTGTAAAGGCTGGAAGGTAATTTATTTGATTGAAAGAGTGGAGTTCTGTTTCCTGACAGATGTTGGAGTACAGAAATAGAGTTCCCGAAAGATTTTATTAAATTGTTTCTGATTAAAAAATCCATTCTTTTCCGCAAGCTCTGAAATAGGGGTATCCGTGTGGATTAAACCATGGTAAACATGGGAGGCACGCACTTCATTTAAATACTGCATGAATGAAATACCCATATGTTTCTTGAAAAAGCGGCAGAAATATTCCCTGTTCAGTCCTAAAGTTTCGGACGCATCCAAAAGGGTGACCGGTTCATGAAAATGCTCTTCCACATAATCAAGAATATTGCGGATACGTTCCAGTACAAGATTGTTCCTGTCTGTAATCTTCGGATTGGCGTTTACTGCAAAATGTCTGATCAGGCGGGCAAGGATCTGCAGAATAATACCTTCTGCTTCCATCAAAAAGATAGGCGCATTTTGAATAAAAAGTTTTGTGAGATCTTCCAGCAAGTGACAGAGATGGAGATACTCAGGGAATTGTTCATCTGTAATACTATCCGGAATGCACTGGATTTGATAGAATTCAATATCTGGAAAATACTTCTGCATATATTTTTTTGAAATATGAACGCAGAGATACATAGTTGTGTTGCTGTAAGCATATGTGCTGTGTGCTTTACAGGATTCAATGACGGTCAGATGTTTTTTCGGCAGATTGAATTTTCTGCCTTCTAATTTTATCTTCGCTTCTCCATTCAAGAGGTAAAGGAGCTCTATCTCTTCATGCCAGTGAAGGGCATGGTAATCAATTGGAGAAGTCACATATGCAATATGGACTCCCAGTTCGCTGATTTCCTGAAAAGTTTCAAAGTAAGGCTGTGCCATGACTCCATTCTCCTTAAAAAATATGTCAGAAAGAGAATACCGAAAAAAATAAAAAAAGTCAATATTGACTTGAAAGAAGTCAATTTATTACTTGTTTCCTGCAAAACAGGAATGATAAGATATGCTTGCGGTTGAGGATAAAATAATTTTATTGACACAACAAGTCTTTTATACATTCAGGACAGCTATAAACAAAAGAAATGTAAGGAGTGATAGAAATGTTAGTTGCCCAAGTTTTAGCAGTAGTTATTTTTATTGCCATGTTCGTAATGATTGTTATTGACAAGGTGGAAAGGCAGTATGTTACAATTGGATGTGGTCTGGTTACGATCATCGGGGTTTTCGGCATTGCATTACGAAGCCTTGACGCAATACTTGAGACCCTGAATATCAGGAGTATTTTTACCATTGGTTTCTGGTATGAAGCGGGCAGCGCAAGCGAGTCTTCGGCTGGAATCAACTGGGCTACCATTATTTTTATAGCAGGAATGATGGTCATGGTAGAAGGGATGGCTAAGGCAGGATTTTTCAGATGGCTGTGCATGACGCTGGCAAGGATGGTTCATTACAAACCAATTCCTCTTTTTATTGCATTTATGATTATGTCATCCATACTTGCCATGTTCATTGACAGTATTACCGTAATTCTCTTTTTGGCATCTGTCACAATAGAGCTGTCCAAGCTGTTAAAGTTTAATCCGGTGCCGATGATTTTATCAGAAATATTCTGTGCCAATTTAGGAGGTTCTGCTACCATGTGCGGAGATCCGCCTAATATTATAATCGGTACTTCCATGGGATATTCTTTTGCAGATTTTGTATTAAATACAGGTGTTATGGCACTGATTAGTTTTGTTTTTGTGATTATCTATTTTTATTTTGCTTTCCGGAAAGAGATTGTTGCAGGAGGGGAACAGGCAGTTGATGTTTCTTCCATGCCAAATCCAAAAGAAACTATAACAAACAAGAAGGATTTCATTATCAGTTGCCTGATTTTTGCCTGTGCAGTAGTAATGCTGGTTACCCATGCTCAGACAGGACTTACAGTTGCATTTATCGGTGCGGTAATTGCTATAGTGACGCTGCTTGCTTCGGGAAAACATGCTTTGCAGATCATAAAAAAGGTAGACTACAAGACACTTCTGTTTTTTATCGGTCTTTTTATGGTTGTAGGCGGTCTGGAGCAGACGGGGATACTGGAAATTATTGCCGGGTATATTGGAGAGGTCAGCCAGGGAAATCTGCGGATCATGGTAGCTATCATTATATGGGTATCGGCAGTTGCAAGCGCATTTGTTGATAATATTCCGTTTGCTGCTACAATGGTGCCTGTGATTCAACGCCTTGCAGCTACACAGGGTGTTGATAGCGCAACGCTTGCATGGGCGCTGTCCATGGGAACGGACATTGGCGGCAGTGCCACACCGATTGGTGCATCGGCAAATGTTGTAGGAACATCTGTGGCAGCCAAAAACGGTCATGTGATTAGCTGGGGAGAATATTGCAAAACAGCAATTCCAGCAACCGTAGTAGTTGTTGCTGTATCTATGGTAATTATTTTCTTACGTTATTGTTAGGTGAAAGGAGAAATTGGTTATGGCAGGACAGACAATCATAGCCATTGGGCGTGAATTTGGCAGCAAAGGGCATGAGATTGCTGAAAAGATTGCAAAGGACTTAGGACTCAAGTTGTATGATAGAAGTATGTTAGACGAACTGGCCAGTAAAATGAACATTAAAGTGGAAGTCTTTGAAAAATATGATGAAAAGCCCAGAAATCCCATTTTCACAAGGAGGGTTGGCCAGTATACAAATTCCATGGAAGAAATTGTGGCGGAGATGCAGTTTGATTTCATAAGGCAGAAGGCCAAAGAAGGGGAATCGTTTGTAATCGTAGGACGCTGCGCTGATTCGGTGTTGAAAGACATGGAAGGGCTGATTACCATTTTTGTATGTGGAAACAAGGAATGCAAAAGAAGGCATGTTATGGAAAAATTTCATCTTAGTAAAGCAGAGGCATCAGCTAAAATGATAAGACATGATATAAAGCGAAAACAGTACCATAACAGACATTCCGATACGAAATGGGGCGATTCCAGATATTATGATCTATGCATCAACAGCAGCCCGCTTGGAGTGGATGGAACAGCAAAAGTTCTTGTGGGTTATATTCAGGAGCGGATGAAAGAGAATGAACAAAAGAAGCTCTAAATAATTGTCTGAAGATGGCGAAAAGCAGAAATTTCCCGCATATTGCAGGAAGTTTCTGCTTCTTTCTAATCTGCATATTACTTAAAAATTGTTCAATAGATTCTGCTCTGGCTGCTGTTTTGAGCAATTCTCTCCTCATATTCCACGTCCCATTATCCAAATCCCTAAAAACCTTTATTTCCTATTGACAATCTCTAAAAACTATTATATACTCATAACATATTAAACCTACAGGTTTACTGGGAAAAAATATTTCCAACAGACAAAAATCAGGTGATAAATATGGAACCAATCATTCAAATACGAAATGTTTTCAAGACCTTTGAAGGAAAGGAACATATCGTTGAAGCATTAAAAGATATAAATTTAGACATATATCCAGGAGAAATTTATGGAATTATCGGCATGTCCGGCGCTGGAAAGAGCACATTGGTACGATGTCTGAATTTTTTGGAAAAGCCGGACAAGGGGACGGTGACAGTAGAGGGCAGGGAGTTATCCTCTCTTTCCGATAAAGAATTAAGAGCTGCCCGCACAGGAATCTCTATGATTTTCCAGCATTTTAATCT
The DNA here is from genome assembly GCA_014804265.1 of Lachnospiraceae bacterium. Classification (GTDB taxonomy): domain Bacteria; phylum Bacillota; class Clostridia; order Lachnospirales; family Lachnospiraceae; genus RGIG3040. The sequence continues at coordinate 30,222 of JAAVAC010000031.1, forward strand.
GCTGATGCAAAGAAATGTATTGGATAACATATGCTTTCCCCTGGAAATCGTAGGAGTCGGAAAAAAGGCCGCAAGAAAACGGGCTATGGAGCTTTTGGAAGTAGTAGGGCTTTCGGAAAAGGCGAAAGCATATCCATCTCAGCTTTCGGGGGGACAGAAGCAAAGGGTGGCAATTGCAAGAGCACTTGCCAATCATCCGAAAATCCTTCTTTGCGACGAAGCAACAAGTGCATTGGATCCACAGACCACCAAAGCAATTTTGGAATTGTTAAAGGAAATCAATGAAAGATATGGGATAACGATTGTTATCATTACCCATGAAATGGCGGTGGTTCAGGAAATCTGCACCCATGTTGCCATTATAGATCAGGGAGATTTAGTGGAAGCCGGTCCAGTCATGGAGGTCTTTCAGGCGCCTAAGACTCAGGCAGCCAGAAAGCTGGTATTTCAGGATGAGCAAACGTATGATAGACTATCTGAAAGCAAGAAATTTGACGGTAGAGGAGCTTGATGATTATGTGGGATAAAGTAATTTTTGAAATGCTGGGAGAAGGAATCCTGACTACCCTTTATATGACATTGACATCTACTGCCCTGGGATACGGTTTGGGGCTTCCTATGGGAATTGCCCTGGCAGTTACCGACAAGCAGGGATTAAAGCCAAATGCGGTTGTTTATAAGATTTTGGATTTTATTGCCAATATTATAAGGAGCATTCCATTTCTTATTTTATTGATTCTGCTCATTCCTTTTACCAGGCTGGTGATAGGAAAAAGCTATGGACCAAGTGCCACAATCGTGCCTTTGGTCATTGCCGCAGCTCCTTTTATTGCAAGAATGGTGGAATCCTCCATACAGGAAGTTGACAAAGGCGTCATAGAGGCGGCACAGAGCATGGGCGCAGGAACCTTTACGATTATATGGAAGGTATTGCTGAAGGAGGCCCGGACCTCTCTGATCGTAGGCGCCACCATTGCCATTGGAACGATTCTGGGATATTCTGCCATGGCAGGTGCCGTTGGCGGTGGAGGACTTGGCGACATTGCTATCCGATACGGCTATTATCGCTATCAAACAGATATTATGCTGGTAACGGTACTGTTGTTGATTGCGCTGGTGCAGATTTTACAGGGAATTGGCATGATGATTTCAAAAAAGCTGGATCACAGAACGGCAGGATGATTTTACAAATATTAAAACAGGATAATTCTGACATAAATGTCAGTTTATCGGCGGCCTCTGTATCATATTCATATATTCCATTTTCTGTATCCTTATTCTATAAATTTTATGAGGAAGTGAAAAGGTAATTTCCGCTTCAGAAAGTGGAGTCTGATATGGGAGGAGCTGCCAAATAGAGAAAGCGAAGGTTCCTAAGGAGGGAACCTGGAGGAGGATGATTATGAAAAAGAGAATACTCACAACGTTATTTGCCACTGTGCTGGCAGCAGGAGTTTTAACGGGCTGCGGCAGTGAGGACGGAGCAAAAACAACCGGCACAGATGATGTGGAAATCCTAACTGGTGACAACGTGGAGGTGAATCTGGAAGAGGATGGAGAAACGGAGGAAGCGCTGGAAGAGGATGCGGTGGAAATAAAAGGAACCATTACCGTCGCAGCAAGCGCTACGCCTCATGCAGAAATTTTAGAACAGGCAAAGCCTTTATTAGCAGCAAAAGGCTGGGATTTGGAAGTGACTATTTTTGACGATTATGTACAGCCGAATCTGGTTGTGGAAAGTGACGAATTTGATGCCAATTATTTTCAGCACATTCCATATTTGGACAGCTTTAATGAAGAGCAGGGAACCCATCTGGTAAATGTGGGTGGAATCCATTATGAGCCTTTTGGTATTTATCCCGGAACAGAATCAGACCTTGCTAATATTTCCGAAGGCGCCGTAATCGCAGTACCAAATGATACTACGAACGAAGCAAGAGCCCTTTTGCTGTTACAGGATAATGGAATCATTACCTTAAAAGAAGGTGCCGGACTGACTGCTACCATCAATGATATCGAAAGCAATCCAAAGAATGTTGAAATCAAGGAGTTAGAAGCTGCCCAGGTAGCAAGGGTAAAGGATGAAGTTGCGTTTGTAGTGCTAAACGGAAACTATGCGTTAGAAGCAGGATTTTCCGTAGGCAGTGATGCAGTGGCATATGAATTATCCGATTCAGAAGCAGCAAAGACCTATGTGAATATTATTGCAGTGAAAGAAGGAAATGAGGAAAATGAAGGGATTAAGGCATTGGTAGAAGTATTAAAATCCGATGATATCAAGACCTTTATTGAGAATACCTATGATGGAGCTGTAGTTGCCTTTGAATAGGCTTTCAGTAGAAAAAAAGAGAAAGCATATAAGGAATAGAAATAGAAGAATTCCGTATATGCTTTCTTTTTTGTATTCCAATTCCTATTCCACTACTGTCTGATTTTCAGCAGACGTGCCTCCTTTATTTGAAAATCCAGAGGAAAGGTATCGTTGTTCAAGGTGCCTTCAGCAGTAATAGTAATGGAGGAAATCCGGTTTAAAAGCCAGTTTGGATTCATGCCCATAGGAATCAGGAGCTTTCCGTCTTTTATCGTACAGGTAACGGCTTGTATGCGGTTTTTTGCGGTTTTGTCATCAATGCCTGCATCCTGGAAGGATACGGTAATCGTTCCGGAGGGAAAGTAGGTCATGACGCCGCCTAAGCCGGAAGGGGAAAGCTCCAGATAAAGAAAATCATATTCCATTCCTAAAAAGTCCGTCTTACAGCTATAAGATTCCTGATAAGCATCGGTTTTCAAATCTTCCAATAGATTCTTTTCCTCTATAAACAGAGGAGTCAGGGTTTCCATGGAATTGCCAAAAGAGCTGGGGATGAGCCCCATTTGGTATCCATATTCCTTTCCCGTAAAATAGTCCAGATAATTGTCGGAAGGCTCATTGCCGTAAATCTGTTTATATAAATCAGGGGGATAAAATGCCTGATCCTCTGCTTTATAGAGATACTCATTATTCCACATCCAATAATACAAATAATAATTGCTTTCCCCGTTGATAAGGAAAATCACAGGAGGATTCTTTTTTGCCGTTTCGATTATGCTTTTTTGGGCAGCATAGCCTTTTGCGGCGGGAATAAAGCCGGTAGCACATGCCTTTACGTTGTTAAAGTAGTAAAAGCCCTGTCCGTCAAAGCCCAGATAGATGGTATCTTCCGATACGGCACGGCATTTTTGGATTACCTTTTCATAGTCGTTGATATAATGCACCTGATCTCCGATTAAAAATCCGGTACCCAGCCGACTGGCAGTTTCAGTGGAAATATCCAGATCATCCGCCCTGAAAAATCCTTCGGGAACGGTATAATAAGTAAAGAGCTTGTCGCTGTCATCTAACAGAATGTCAGAATTGCCGTTTGGGTATACCCACATATTGGGAAATTTCATATCCTCTACCTTTGTATAAAGTATCATAGGGAGGGAAAAGGAAACTGCCGCAATGAAAAGCACAAAGGACTGGGAAAATTCTTTTCCATAGGAAAGCAGCAATACAGGAAGAAACATGCCAAGGACAGCAATGAGAATCGGAGCGGTACGGGATAGAATCATGCCATAGTCGGCTCTTACTAATGTGTAGGAATAAGAAAATAGTAAGGTAATGGCGCCTGCAGGCAAGCCAAAAAGAAGAGAAGGACAGGAGAACTTTCCGGCTTTTTTGCAGGTTTTCGTGGAAATCAAAATATATTTTAAGAACAGATAAGCAAATAGCCATACACCAAGCAAAGGCAAAAAGAATCTTAAAAATATATAACAAATGTTCCTTAAATTTTCGTCTGTGATAAAAGGAAACAGGTGAGAAGGAGCTGTTTGACCAAATAAAGAGATTCCATCAGCCAGTACCGTTTGGGAGGAATAAGTTAAAGTATGATTTAATAATTTTAAAAGCAATGGGAGGGACAATAGGATGGAAATCAGGCAAAAAAGCCATGTGATAGAAAAAGACGGTTTTTTCCAATCCGATTTGATATCTTCTGATTTTATATAAGTAATGAGCTGCCATAGTCCAAAGGGAGCCAATCCCAATAACAGGGCAGCGCCGAACAAAGGATAATAGAGCCCTGACAAAAAGCAGCAGAATACATAGCCTGCAAGCCACAGGCCTTTTTTCTTCACAAGCTTTGGAAGTGTCAGGAGCAGGAGGACGGGCAGCACCATGTATTGTCGATTGTAGCTGGGCAGGGCAAATAGTACGGCAAAGCAGAGCGCAAGGCAGGGACCTGTATGCTTCGCCAGCAGTAACATGGTGATAATTGAAAAAAGAACAACTGTTATACAAATGGAAGGGGAATAGTCGGAAACCGTGCCGTTTAAAAAGATATTTTGTATCGTCCCGTTTACCATTGGAAAAAGGCCGGATACGGGGGTATATTCCGTATACAGCTTTTGCCCCAGTTCAAAGACCTGGTGCCAGGGAATCATCTGTTCTCCGTGGTGGTGCTGGTCAGGCTGGGCATACATGGGAGCCGCTGAAAAGGAATTATAAATAAAAATCAGGATAGGAGATGCCATGGAAACCAGCCGGTCCTTTTTTTTCCATAGAGAAAAAACGGACAATTCAAAAACCAGCCACAGGATTCCGAAGAACAAGTAATAAAAAGGTGCATAGGGAATCCGAATCAAGGTATTCTGATAAAGATAAGTGTCAACCAGAAAGACTACAAGCAGACAGGGCAACAGAAACTGTAACAGGAGAATGGCTGTTTTCAGGAAGTCCTTTTTCTTACATACGATACATATTCCTAAGAACAGCATAGAAATAACGAGCGTTATCAAATATAAGAAAGAGGAACTGACGTTTCCTTTGGGAGTAAAATAGCTGACACATGTAAAAATGCTTACTACGCCATAATAAGTGAAAAGAACCATAAGCAGTATTTCTTTATAAATATCCTGAAAAAAGAGATAGGAGAAAAGCAATAGCGCCATGGCAATGAACAAGGGAACAGAATAGGTCTGATATAATCCATAGCGGAACAGACAGGGCAATACAAGCAAAATCAAATAGGGAGGAATGAATCTGTGGGAAAAATTCCGAAGGCCTTCCTGGAATTTTGTACTAAAGTGAAGCTTAAAGGAAGCTTTTTTGAGCAATAATAGTATGAGAGACAAAAGCAGGATGCCTAGAGGAAGCAGACAAAAGAAGAGCTGCAATTCCCCTGATTTGTTGAGCCCGGTAATGGCCGGATGTTCTATGATAATATCAGTAAACGTTTCCGCTATTCCAGGCAGATGTGCCCAAAAATGATGAAAGAGCGCAGCGCAGGTTCCTATGACAAAAAGAAATATCAGTAAGAACTCAGCAATTTCCTTTGTGGCATTGCTTCCCGTTTTATGGAATTGATCAGTTTGTTTGTTTTGCTGTTCCTTCAAGGCCGTTCCTCCATTATCATTTTCTATAAGTTTTTGCAGATATTTCGCAAATATAATTCATTTTAGTATACTTTCCGTTTCTTGGCAAGAAACTTAGAAAGTGCAATAGGGATTTGACAAATAAATGACTGGTAGGTATGATAGAATTATTGAGAAAAAAAGGAAAAAGATAAATGGAATTTGTAAAAAAGTACTGGAAAGAAAAAGATAAAATAACGATTGCTATATTTTTATTTATCAATCTGCTCTTAATCGGGGCATTGTGTTTTTTTTGCCTGTTTAAACTGGATAATCTGATGCATTCCGATACCACAGCGGAAGTCATCCTGTCAAAGCTTTTAGCGGATGAAAATAAATTGATTACAACAAGCTGGTATTATTCTACGGAAATCAGGATTATATATTCCCAGTTGATTATGACCCCGCTGTTTAAGCTTTTTTCCGATTACCGGCTGGTAAAGACCCTGTCTATTTTTATTTTTTATGTGCTTTTGATAGCTGCATACACATATGTAGGAAAGAAATACGAGCTGAACAGACCTTATCGGATTCTGGGACTAGCCTTTTTATTTACTCCTTTGTCCAATGAATATCTGGATATGATGTTTATCGGATGCTTTTATACCAGTCAGGTAATCTGTACCTTTCTTGTTTTGGGAATGTTCGTGAAGAAACGGGAGAAAAAGGCTGGCTATGCAGAGCTGATTTTGTTGGTGGCGTTAAGCTTCTTTTTGGGACTGTCCGGTTTGAGATATCTGGCAAGCCTTTACCTGCCCTTTCTCATTGCGCTGGGAATGCAGCTCTTCCTTAGAGAAGAAATCCGGGATATTCAGAAGGAAGAGCTTACAAGGCTCATACCGGTACTTGCCTCTTCCTTTTCCGCTTTCCTTGGCTTTTTGGGAAATAAGTTGTATCTGGCAGAACACTATTCTTTTGATACCACTTCCGAAGTGGTATTTGTAGAATTGTCAAAGGTGCCGGAACGGTTTCTGAATTCTATAAAGCTGATGGTGGAGTTTTTTGGTTACTATCCTGTAGAAGTAGTCAGCGGAAGAGGAATCGTCAATGGGCTAAAGTGCTTGTTTTTCCTGTTTTTTATAGCCGTTATCGTGTTTTTGTTCCGAAATAGAAAAAGCCTTCTGAATACAACACAGCAATTGCTGCTATATTACTTTCTGGCCTGTTTTCTGATTAACTGGTATATGATCATTTTTACGGAGGTGCTGCTGCAGTACCGTTATTGGCTGCCTGTCTATGTAGTAGGCGTTCTGCTGATTGCAGTGTTCTTTCAAGTATATCATCCGGGCAATCGCATGAAAAGAACAGCGCTGCTTTTTGCTGCGGCTGTCATAGTGCTCAGTTCCCTATACGGAGAGCTGTGGCAGGACGCAAAGTACAATGACTGTGAAAAACGGTATGGATATATGGCATTTTTACAGGAACAGGGTTATACATTCGGCTATGCCACCTTCTGGAATTCCAGTGTGACGGAATATTTAAGCAACGGTACTATTGAAGTGGGAAATCTGGGAGGAGAAAATGGAGTGGCGGCTCCCTATGAATGGCTGAGTAAAAAAGCCTATTACCAGCCGGGTTACCATGAAGGCAAAACCTTCCTTCTGTTGGCAAGAACGGAGGAGGCAGGTATGCTGAATGGGGATTTTACGGTAATGGAGGATGGAGTAAAGGTATATGAGGATGAATATTATGCGGTTTATGAGGGAACGGGCATGTATTTGTTTTCGGAGTAGTGGTGGGGAAAGAGGTGGATGAGGACGGGACGCGTCAGAGGGAGGCGGTATGGTGCTATGGGCGCTCCTACGTCCCCTTTCCTCAAACCCTCATCTCCCATAATTTATTCATTACAATTAGAACGATAAGTATTATTATAACGAGGATCCTTCATGGAAGGCTCCTTCCCAGTCTTTGCATATTTTCCTGCCATAGAACCTGCCTGTTTTCCGATTTTATTTAATCCTTCCTGGGTATAGTGGATTCCGTCTCCCTGATAATAAGTCTTATCAAAGCCGGAAGCAATGGTGGAAATCAATACAAAATCTCTGTTATCCATGCAGATAGTTGTCTGGGCGGCTGCAATCCGGTTGAAGGATGTGGGATCGTTCAGATCGTTTCCAATCCGGATGATCAGGCATTTTTCAATATCGGATTTCTGACGGATACGTCCCAGCATGAGCATAAGGTGTTGTTGATAAGCAGCAGTGGAAATATCATAGGTTGCATCATTTTCCCCCTGGAAAAATACCATGTAGCAGTGACGGACTTTAATGCCCTGCTTTTTTAAAATTTTTTTTGTCTTATTTGCAGAGTCTATGACTTTCTTATAATAAGAACCGCTCCATTCTCCTAAACTGGTGCCGCCCCTTGCGGTATTAGTAGCCACAATCGGGACACCGGTTTGAGCGAAGTAGGCATTGGCAAAGGCAGAAGCCAGCGTTCCACCGCTGTTTTTTGTTACCTTTCCCTTTTGCTCTACTCCAAAAGGTTCTCTCAAAGGACTTAGCTTCTTTTTGGTAAATAGTACCTCATAGCCGGCTCCATCCTTCAGGGCAGGGGCCTTGGAGGCTTTTCCCACGTTGGTCATATTGCTTTGACCGGCAAAGATAATAATATCCACCTCATCTCTTACCGTAACCTTGCAGGTGAATTTTTTTCCAGCAGTGGTAGTAACGGTAATACGGGCAGTGCCGGCTTTTTTTCCTTTTACCTTTCCGCTTTTGCTGACGGTGGCAACTGCAGGGCTGCTGGATGAAAAAGAGGCAGCCTTTCCTGTTTTGGGTATTAAGGTAAAGGTTTCTCCTACCAGTAAGTTTTTTGACTGGTAATTGAGCTTGGAAGGAGCGGCTTGAACCGTTCCCGGCAATGATGGTATGGCGCCCGTCAGAGGTGACAGCGCCAAAAGCAGTGCGAACACGAAAATTCTTAATCCTTTTTTACGTTTCAAAACGAAATCCTCCTATCTTTTTGGCTTATATGTATTTTTATATTTAGAGTCTTTTAAATTTGGCTCTTTGCCGGTCAGCTTGTAGGTAGCAGCATTGGTGCCGGCTTCTTTTCCTAAGACATTTAAACCCTTCTGGGTCAGGTGAATACCGTCTTCCTGATAATAGCTGCTCTTTAAGGAAGCGGCTTTTACAGATACAAGGACGAAATTCTTATTATTTTGGCATAAGTCCGTTTGGGCTTTTACGATATCAGCATACAAATTCGGATCTTTTGTATAACTGCCTATGCGGATGAGAAGGCACTTTTCAACAGAACAGGACTTTTGCAGATTGCGAAACATCTGGGTGATCCGCTTTTTGTAGAAGGTCTGGCTTGTCCCGGCAAATCCGTCATTTTCTCCCTGCATGAAGACCAGATAGCAGTTTTCTATCTTAAGTCCTCTTTTTTTCAAGGCCTTTTGGGCCTGCCTGACTCTGGCAGCAACTTCTTTATAATGGATGGTGCTCCAACTGACACAGCCGGAACCGGCAATGGTTGCGCTGACGGCTACTACAGGAGTCTGTGTTCGCTGATAGTAAGCCTGTACAAAGGAAGTAACCATGGAACCGGTGCGAAGTCCGTTATCATTCAGACTGTTTCTGTCCTGTCCCATGCCGAAGGGTTCTTTTAATGCAAAAAGACTGCCGGCGTTTGTAACAGTCCTGCTTTCATAACCGGCGCCGTCTGCCAGTTTTGGGACATTGGTGGAATCCCCTCTTCCCGTCATATTGCTTTGGCCGGCAAAAACAATCAAATCCACAGTATCCCTTACCGTAATGCGGCAGCGGTATGACTTTCCCTGACAGGAAGCGATAATGACAGTGGTACCGGCAGCTTTTGCCGTTACCTGTCCGGAAGAGGAAACGGAAGCAGTCTTTTTATTTTTGCTGGAAAATGTTACGGTTCCTTTGGCATTTTTCAGTTTCAGCTTAACGGTTTCCCCTTTTAAAAGCGCTTTTTCAGAGTAATTTAAAGCAGGTCTGCCTGCCGCATCTGTTACAGAGATATCCTGAACATTGCAAAAAACCGAAAACGGTGGAAATAAAAGTGTTACAATCGCACAAAGAATCCAGAGGGTTTTACGAAATGTATTCATCAGGGTCCTCCTTTTATATCATTAGATGGAATATATATTTACTTAATAGTCTACTAGGATTTTGGAGATTTTTCAACAAAATCTTAAAAAACAATAGGAAAAATATTAAGAAATGAGAAAGTTCCTTTACTTGTCCTTTACAAATAAAAAAAGAACTTATATAATAGAGAACAAAGAAATGATAAATGTGAGGACAGGCTATGAAGAAAACAAAAATACGAATAAAAAGAGCAGTATCCATTGTACTAACTCTGTCTTTGATACTGACCCTCTGGGGGACTATGAGAACGGAGGCTCAGGCGGCATCAGCCAATAAATACGGCACCTATACCGGCTCCAAGCCAAATCAGTATAATTATACAGGAAATACCATACATATTTTGCCAAAGAAGGTATTTTATTCCAAAACCGACGGAAAGCTTTACTATTATGCCTATGTATACAACAATACGGATAAGACCATTTACGGAATGAAGAATTTAACGATTACGGTCAGGACTTCTTCCAACAAAAAAATCGCATCCAAAACTTTTTATAAGGGAACAAGAAAAAATATGACCATTAATCCCGGGGCATATAAGACAATCTGCTTTGTGTTTGAAAAGAAATACATCAAGAATAAAAAGTTCTACTTTGGTACTACGAAAAAGTTGAGGACACAGGCTGAATTTGTATATTATACTTAGATACGATAAACGGATTATGAAAAAGCGGCAGAAGAGTTTGAAAGCATTCTTCTGTCGTTTTCTTTTTCTAAAATCCGGATAAATTCCTGTGCTGGTAAAGTGTTACTGGCTGGACGGATAAAACAGAGGGATAAGAGGCATTTGTGAAAGGAAACATATGAATCGGGGTGCAGATATGGAAAAAGTGATTGGGAAATCTATTTTAAAGGGGATGGCAATCGGTAAGATCTTGTTTTATCAGAAAGGGCAGCAGCAGGTAAAACATATCAAAGTGGAAGATACCGAAGCGGAGAAAAAACGTTATGAAGAAGCCAAAGAAATAGCCGTTCGACAACTGAACGAATTGCAGGAAAAAGCAACAAAAGAAGCAGGCGAGATGAATGCCGCAGTATTTGAAGTATATGCCATAATGTTAGAAGATGGGGATTATGTGGATTCTGTCTTAAATATCATTGAAACGCAACAGGTAAATGCCGAATTTGCAGTAGCAACAACCGGTGATAACTTTTCCAAAATGTTTGCAGAGATGGACGATGATTATTTTAAGGCAAGAGCAGTAGATGTAAAGGATATTTCTGAAAGGCTCATTGATGTTCTTTCCGGAAAGGAAAATGGGGGAAACATAGGCAATGAACCTGTTATTATCGTGGCAGATGATCTGGCGCCCAGCGAGACTGTTCAAATGGACAAAGAGAAGCTGCTTGGATTTGTAACACGGCATGGCTCCTCCAATTCCCATACGGCAATTCTGGCAAGGACTATGAACATTCCAGCACTGATTGGCGTGGATATCAGGGAGGAATGGGATGGAAAACTGGCAATCATCGATGGATATTCAGGAACGTTATATGTTGAGCCTGACCAGGAAACATACGATCAAATGAAGGTGCGCCAGGAAGAAGATAGAAAATCCAGAGAAATGCTTCAGCAGCTAAAAGGAAAAGAAGATGTGACCCTGGATGGGAAAAAGATTAAATTATATGCAAATATCGGAGGCGTAAAGGATGTGGCAAGCGTGCTTGCCAACGATGCTGCCGGAATCGGGCTCTTTAGAAGTGAGTTTTTATATTTGGAATCCGAGGACTATCCAAGTGAGGAAAGCCAGTTTGCGGCATATAAAACTGTGGCAGAAAATATGGCAGGTAAGAAAGTAATCGTAAGGACATTGGACATCGGCGCTGATAAGCAGATTGATTATTTCAATCTGAATCATGAGAATAATCCGGCAATGGGATACCGGGCAATACGTATCTGCCTGGATCGCGTGGACATTTTTAAGACACAGCTTCGTGCATTGCTTAGGGCAAGCGTATTTGGAAATATTGCCATTATGTATCCGATGATCATCTCTGTAGACGAGGTGCGTAAGATTAAGGAAATCGTAGAGGAGGTTAAGGCGGAATTTGATGCAAAAGGAGTTCCGTATGGAGAGTTCGAACAGGGAATCATGATTGAAACACCTGCTGCCGTTATGATCAGCGATCTATTGGCTGAAGAAGTAGACTTTTTCAGTATTGGAACAAATGATCTGACACAATATACACTGGCGATTGACCGTCAGAACATGAAACTGGACAATATTTACGATTCTCACCATCCTGCAGTGCTTCGCATGATTCAGATGACCATTGAAAATGGCCATAAGCATGGCTGCTGGGTAGGCATCTGTGGGGAGCTTGGTGCCGATCCCACACTGACTAAGACATTTCTTGAGATGGGAATTGATGAGCTTTCGGTATCACCGTCCCTTGTGCTGCCAACCCGGAAGAATATACGGGAAATAGATATACAGAAACATAATTCTTAAAAAGAAAGCAGAAGACAGATTATTTTTTATCTGTCTTCTGCTTTTTTTCTTTAATTTTTTATCTGCCTGCCCTCATGGTTCATATGATAATCCTCCCGATAAATCAATTGGGAAATAGGGACGATTTCATATCCCTGTTCCTTTAAATTGGTAATCATGGCATCCAGTGCCTGGGCAGTATATTTGGCGCCGTTGTGGCAGAGGATGATGCTGCCGTTGCCTAAATGCTTGTGCTGGGTGACGGTTTTTATAATGGAGTCTACGCCGTAGTCTTTCCAGTCCAGACTGTCCACATACGTTGCAAAAATAAAGTAGCCAAAGAACTTGTTTCTTCGGCTTTTTTTCTTGGCGGAATGGAGGACAAGCCATGGCAAAATACGAGGGAGAACTGAAAACCATACAAAAATCAATCCGTATATCGGAAAAGATATACGTTTATGTGAACAATCAGGAGGGAGAAGGATTTAGCAGTAAACTTGATAACCTTATCCGGAAGCAAAAGCCTTTTCTGGAACAGGAGATTAAGGAATTGTAGCAGGAAAAAAAGGCGCTGGAGCAAGAAGTATATCAATTGCAAGAAGTAATTGAGGAAAGTTGTATTCTGATCCGGAACAAGGTTTGAATTCAGCTGCCTACCAATGCCTTCGGGGAATATTTGATGCCATCTCTGACAGCAGGCAGAACCAGGAGACCTTTAGCAGCTTAAGGAAGTTTAAGACAAAATCGGCAGAACAGAGAAAAATCGATGCCAGAAAAAATGAAGGGGCAGGTGAAGAGTTTCTTCCGGAATAGATTGTGGCTGTCGAAATATTCTGATATAATGCATTTGTTGTCGCACCCAATCTGGCAACAGAAAGGGGGTGTGTCATTTTGGAAATCATTATATCTTTTCTTGTTTCCGTTGTGGCAAGTATGGTTGGCTACTATGTTTGCAAATGGCTAGACGGAAATGACAGCGACAATTAGCCTGGCGGATGCTCTACCGTGCAAATTGAGAAGAACCCCCAGTAGCGGCTACTACTGGGGGTTCGTTTTGTGTGCCATTTGGACACTACATCTTTTCTTAGCTGATGCCATTATAGCATATGTTCCCAGCTAAATCAAGTATTCCTGTTTTTTGCATAATATATACATAATTATGTATATAAAAGAATTATTGTGCAAGTGGTTAGCCGGAGGCGATGGAGACGATTAGCCCAAACGGAAGCTCAAGCGTAAATTGAGAAGAAAACCCACGAGTTGCGACCTCGTGGGGTTTCGTTTTTGTGACAATGTCACTTGTTTCCTTTTGCCTAGGCACAGTATAGCATATGCTCTTGACACAAACCATTTAAAAGAGCCACTTGCAAAGCAAGCAGCTCTATTGTATAATCTACTTAGAAAGGTTATCGGACACGAGTTCCGACTGCCCTCAGTGAAATATTACATTAAAGAAATAAGCATCCAAACTTGGGCGGTAGGGATGCTTATTTCTTTTTGTGATTATCTATGTAAGATAAAAGTGCAATGAATACCAGCAATAAAGTCAAAACTTCCATTGTGTTCATAAGCACCACCCGTTTTCATAAGACTAGAGGGCAATCACCGGAAAATCGCATCCTGCTTTCTTTTCAATTATACAATCTCATTATATCATATGGAAAACTGTTCCGCAATTATAAAAAATAATGTCAAAAATTATTCCTTTTTGTTGCTTATATTAAAAATATAATGTAAAATAATAAAAACATTAAATGAAGATTGGAGGGAACCTATGAAAAAAAAATATTATGCGGTTAAGCAGGGAAAAAAAACAGGGCTTTTTATGACATGGGAAGAATGTAAAAAGAGTGTATTAGGTTATCCGGGAGCTGTTTTTAAAGCATTTTCTAACATAGATGATGCCAAAAAATATCTTAAAGATAATAATTACAATAAAGGTGAGTGCAATAGTCTTGCAGATATTGATGCATATATTGATGGTAGTTATGATGATAATTTAAAAAAATATAGTTATGGAATCATAATTTTTTATAATCAAAGAAAATACCAATTTTCCAGTAGTGGAAATGATAAGGAGCTAGTTGAATTGCGAAATGTTGCAGGTGAATTATTAGCAGCTATGAATGCAATGCAATTTGCTTTAGAAAAAGAAGTTAGAGGGATTAATATTTATTATGATTACCAAGGAATAGAAATGTGGGCTACTGGTAATTGGAAAGCCAATTTACCATTTACAAAAAAATACACAGAATTTTCTAGAATGGTTATGAATAAGCTAAAGGTAAATTTTATTAAGATCAAATCTCATTCTGGAAATAAATATAATGATGAAGTGGATTTGTTAGCAAAAGAGGCATTGTATAGTAATGGAGATGATTGCTTAAAGAAAATTTCGCCCGTTTCTAATGCCATAACAGATGAAAATATATTTGCTAATGATGATATTTGTAAAAACAAAGGGATTGCAATAAAACACTTCTTTTTATCCAATCAAATGATATGCTTAGACGATATTGCTAAAGAAGTAAAAAAGAGATGGAAAGAGCAAAAAAGATTGTTGAAGGAAATCAAATACTACCAATCATATTTTGATGTAATCAATCAAGAATTTGTTATAAAAATTTGTACTGAAAAAGATGCTACAATAATGAAGATAAAGGGAGATGGCAGCTATGGCGAAAAATAAGGGCTTACATATTAGCAAAGAGGAATTGAAAAAATCTATTTGTGAATTTTGTGGAGATAATTCATGTATACAGAAAGAGGAATTGAAAAATCAAGCAAATCAGCAGCATAGAATATATTTGGAAAAGGATGGACAAGAATTCTTTATAGATGTTTTTTATAATAAAGCTAATACGATTACTGTTAATGCACATAATGGAGATATATTAAGTGATCAGTTATGTCAATTTATAAAGGATGGCGTAAAATATAAAGATGTTCCCAAAGGACAATTTTCTTGTGATATAAGCGAAGGAAATTTTAATCTTTTGGTAGAATATTTAAAACAATTAGAAGGTGTAACATTAAATGAAAAAGCTGACAGGGGGGATAATGGTTATCAAGTCGTGTTTACCAGTGATATTGGTGACCATATATCCTTGACTTTTTATAGGACACGGAGTAGAATGTCCTTTCAGGGATGCTTTATTAAGCTATATACAGAAGTAAAATGTTTTATAGGAACATTTGCAAACATTTCCAATATAACAAAAAGTTCGATGCAACTAAAAAATGAAATGCAAGTTGAACAGTTGTTAGGAAAGTATTTGCCTGATTCAAACGATATAATTGACGAGATGCAAAAAGATTTAATATATGACTCGATTGCACAGATGGTTTGCAAGCCATTAACTAAAGATTATTCAATTTGGACTTTTTCAATTTTGAAGGCATTGGAAGCACGTATTAAGCATATATTTAATAATAACGGAATTACGATACATGATGAAAGAGGATTTGCATTAAAAATTGGTAAGAACAAAATTCCAATGTTTAATTTTGATCAAACAAGTAAGCTTTATAGTGTAAATGATGGTATAATTCCAATAACGGATGCCAATACTCTTGACGAATTAGAAAAAATGTATAATTATTTTAAGCAAAATAGAGATAGCTTGTTCCACACTAGGCAAGTAGGCGCTACAAGGAAATTGGCAACTGAAAGTGAAGCAGAAAATATAATAATTAAAACGTGTGATTTAATTAATGGTTCATATAAAATATTAGGGAAGTAAGGAAAGGAGAGGGAATATTATGAGTGCATATGAGATTTTAAATATAAATAATATTAATATCATTATTGCAAACTCATATATTAACCCTTTTGATCAGGTATATGAAATTGAACGTGAGTTGGAGCAAAAAAAATATAAGGGAAAGGTAATTTTTGATTTCCTTTTATGTAATGGTTTATCTTCTAACAGGTATATGGAAATTTACTTTAATGGTAGTACATTTGATTTAAAGACGTATAAAAATATGGCTTGTGTAGATGATGTGATTAAAAAGGCTATATTTAGCTATTACTTTCAGCATTTAGATAATTTGGAGCAATCCAATTTACCTAATGCACAACGTTTTTTGATTCGTAAGGGAATTGAGATATAAAAGTGTTGATTTTTTTCAATATCTGTGGTAGAGTAATTTTAGTCAATTTATTTTTTTGGGTGTTAACTTCCCGTAATGGGAACGGTGGGAAAAGTCTTGGGGAATCCAAGCGGTTAGGTGATAGTCGAATTTATTCGGCTGGTTTATGTAATTGTTTATTTTGTTCGCATTTTAACTAAATATTAAAATTAGTATTTATTTCCGATTCCTGTTTCAGCGGGTCGGTTAAAAGACATACTATGCAAAAATAAGCACATATCGCACGATAGGTGCTTTTTTATATTTTAAAATTTGAAAGGAGGAAATATAAATGCAATACATTACATATGATAGTCTGATTCAGATTAGCACATTTGTTGTGACTCTAATCGGCCTTGTCTATACAATTTGTAATCAAGGAAAAAAATAAGCCGTCATTTACATTGACAGGAAGTACCTCCTTTTAGTAGTAAATTAAAAAAGGAGGTACTTTAGACAGGGGGGTTGGCTTTGATTACTTGTAAAGTTATTTTAACAAATACTAGAATAAATAAATCAAATAAAATAGAATAGAATGTCAAAAAATATTCCTTTTTGTTGCTTATATTAAGCATATAATATATAATGTAAAATAATATAAAATTAACTTAGGGAAGAGAGAAAAAATAAGTGAACCAAAAATTAATTAGTCAATTGCAAGAAGTTCAGAATGTTTTTAAATTTCTTACATATAAAGAATCAGAAAGAAAAGCTTACTTCGAGAGTTTAAAAAAGAACAACGAATTGTTAGAAAAATATAAAAAAGATAAATGGAATAAATTATTTCCTTTTTTTTCTTTAATTAAATTTGTATTTATTTCGGGTTTGTGTTCTTTAACTTTTGGCTATGTGCCAGCCGCATTCATATATGATACTGTATCTTCAAAGCAGTCTCTTTCCATGATTGATTTGATAATTTATAGTGCTGTTATTATAGAAGCAATCTGCTTCTCCATATATTTCTTAATAAGGTTGGATTATAAAATTAGCTATATTATGGTGAAAAAGAAAAAAGATAAAGACAGTAAAAAAATTCAGTTAATAGATGAGGAAGAATACCAAGTTTATAAAGAACATTATCACTTAATTAAATTTATTCCTAAAGAAGACCGTTATATAGAGACCATCAATAAGTACATAGAGACTATAAAATCAGGTGAAGCAAATAATATTTATGAAAGCAGAAAAAGGATAGAAAAGAATACAAATATTAAAAAAGTGAATATGCCTTACGGCTGGAAAGAAAAAATTGATATTTGGGATAAAGAAATTATGAGTCTGGCTGTGGAACCAGAGCATGGTAAGATTGAATTAAGAAATGAAGTCGCAAGTGGTCTGAAAAAGTGGCTGGAAGTTGAAGGAAACTTATCAAATAATGAAGATAATAGAATTATTCAAAACAGAATAAAATGTATAAAAAGAGGGATTAGTGGAGAGGAATCGTTGGCATTTGAGTTGAAAAAATGTTCATTAAATATGCAAGTGCTATTTGACATATTGATTTATGATGAAGATATGGATATTACAGCAGAGATTGATTGTATTTGTATAAGCGAAAATTGCATATTTTTAATTGAGTGCAAGAATATCAATGGAGATATACATCAGGATTCCAAGGGACAGTTTATTATTGGCTCCCAAAAAAGGTATAGTATGTATAGTCCGATTAAGCAAGTGGAAGATCATCTTAAAATATTAGAATCAGCACTTAAGAAATTTAATCTATATTCCAAGATAAAAAATCGATTTGAGACGTTAGTGGTTTTTGCTAACCCAAATAAAATTATCGGCGAAATAGATTCGTTTAAGTGCTTGCGGCTCGAACAGTTAAATGAATATTTAGAGGAAATAAATAATACAAGTATGAACGATTTCCTTAATAAACAAGAAATAGAAGCGGTTGTTAAAAAAATTTTGCAAATGGATGAAGAGGCTCGGAAAAACAAGGAAGCGGTCTCTAAAAATCAAACAACCATAAAGGAAATAATGAAGGCAGAATTTGAAGTGGAAGAAACAGCAAATGATTATATAAATTTAGATGAAAAAAGGCGTCTGGAAGCGATGGAGCACTATTGTGCGAGTCTTTCGGATAAGGATATACGTAGAGTGGAGCAATATGACTGGCGAAAAAGACAAATAAGTGGAGCCCAGATAGACAAAATTAAAAAATTGTTAAATGATAAAAGCAATAGGAATTATTTTGAGATGAAATTAAGAGAAATGGAGCCGTATTTAATAAATGAAGATATAACTATGTTAGAAGCGGACATGCTTATTAAATGGCTGCAAGATATTCGAAATCCTAAAAAGAGACCATTGTATGATAGAGTATATATTGGATTTACGGATGAACAGAAAAAAGTAGAAAACAGGGGTGAAGGACAGGAAGAAAATACGGAGGAAATAATCCCCATATTTATTGATACAGAAACGATTTCACAGAAAGAGCTGGAAGAGGGGGATATTTATGAACCAGAAGGTTTTGAGATATAGAAAAATTGAGTGAAATATCCTGTTTATAGTACAAAAGATATGTTACAATGTAGTTAGTGGGAACGGTTGACCCTTTGCAGCATCACGGGAATTCCAAAGGAATTGCATGAGGAAGGAGTAAAATATGAGTTCAGTTACAGGATGAATTGGCGAAATAAAACAGCCAAGAGGTGGGTATATTAAGCCGTCACAGTTTGATATGTATAAACTTGATGATGGTTTAGTGTTAGGTGAAAATGAAAATGTACATGGATCTATTATCGGAATGGCAGTTGATTATTTAACAAGATTTGCAATGGGCGCAGATGTCATGGACGCTTTTGATATATCATGTAAGGGTGCTGTTATTGCAGAGCAAATGTTTCAGCAAAAAGGGACTTTGAAGAAAGTAGGAAAATTATTATCTGGCATAAACGGAATTGATGACCAGTCAATTGTAAATGCTTGTAAAATAGTCACATATGATGTGTGGCTTAGGAATCCAATGGGAGCACTTATGGCAAAGGGGGAAAATGAAACTAATCCCGATGCGGATACCGTTAATAACATTAAAATAATGGTTGAAAGAAGTATTTCTTTTTGGAATAAGTACGGTCCGATTGTAAAAGATGGTTTCACATTTGAACCAGACGGATATACAAAAACGGTTGATTCGGGAGATGGTGATTATCTTACTGCGGATACTCTTTGGGATTTCAAGGTAACAAAATCAAAACCAACTAATAAACACACGTTGCAGTTGCTAATGTATTGGATAATGGGACAACACTCAGGACAAGAAATATATAAAAACATACAGAAATTGGGTATATTTAATCCAAGATTAAATATAGTATATCTTCTTGATATGAAATCTATTTCTAAAGAAATAATTACGGAAGTGGAAAGAGATATTATTTGTTATTAAGTGCATTTGATGTGTAGAATTTACATATAGCCATTATAACTGAATATATTTTTGATTATGGTAGCGATTTATCTTAACAGAGAATCAGCTACCTTTTTATTTTCAAAAACTATTAACGCATCACAGAAAGGAAGCTCTTTTGAAGCAGCCTTGTACATCAAGGAAGATAAAAGTATTGGATTTCAGTTTTAGGACAAGAACAAAAAAACATATATTGATAAAAAAGGTGATTGGTATGGGAATGGAAGTAAAAAACACAATTCCTAAATACAGCAGCAAGGAGGAGAGGACATTGCTCATCCAGCGGGCATATGTGAACCTTCAGAAGCAGCTGAAAACAAAACGTGTCAAAAGTGGGGAAAAGTAATGGTAGCGCTTTATGCCAGACAATCTTTAGATGTTAGGGACAGTATTTCCATAGAGATGCAGATAGAAAAGGGAGTCAGCATGTGTGAGTCAGGGGAGTCTTATAAGACATATGTTGATAAGGGATATTCTGGAAAGAATACCCATAGGCCTCAGTTTATGCAGCTTATTGAAGATATAAAGCAGGGATTGATAACAAAAGTCATTGTATATAAGCTGGATAGATTCAGCAGATCGGTCTTGGATTTCAGCAATACATGGGAAATCCTGTCCAGGCATCATGTAGAATTCATATCTGTAAATGAAAAATTTGATACGTCCACTCCGATTGGCAAAGCAATGCTTTTTATTATTATTGTATTTGCCCAGATGGAGCGGGAAACGATTGTAGAGAGAGTAACGGACAATTACTATCAGCGGGCAGAATTAGGGAGCTGGATGGGCGGACCGGCGCCCTATGGTTTTCGGATTGGCCGGATAGCAAGGGAAGGAAGGGAAATCCCTACTTTAGTGCCAAACGAAAATATGCAGCACGTAAAGGAAATTTTTTCCATGTATGCTTATCAGGATGCAGCTCTGGGAGAAGTGGCAGCCTGGCTGAATGGAAATGGCATAGCCGGAATACAAAGAAAAACATGGAACAATGTAACGATTGCCAGGTTATTGAGGAATCCGGTATATGTTAAGGCGGATGCGGATATTTACGCATATTATAAAGTCCTTGGAGTACATATAAAAAACAAGCTGGAGGAGTTTGAAGGCATTTATGGGGGACTCTTGGTTGGAAAAAGGGGGGCAAGCACCAGACAGAGAAAAGCAATCAGTGAAGCAAAATTTTCTATTGCAAACTGGGAAGGAATCATAGATTCAAGAACCTGGCTCATGTGCCAGGATAAACTGGAAGCCAATGTACAAATCAAAAATACCGGCAAGGGACAATATACCTGGTTGTCTGGATTATTGAAATGTGGAGAATGCGGCAGATCGATCCGGGTAACTGTTGATCATAAATCACCATACCTGAAAAGATATTTAATGTGTACTGGCCGAATCGACCATATCTGCAGCCATATTATCAAGGTAAAGCTGGATGATATAGAAAATGAGGTGGCAAAAGCGCTTCAGAAGCTGCTGGATGAATGTGAAAATGGGACGATAGAGGAGGAACAGCCAGTATCAAATTTGGAGAAAATAGAATTTCGGAGCATCGAAGAAAAAATTCAAAATCTTTTGGATTGCATATCGAAAGGATCAGCCAGTGAGCTGACAATCCAGTATATCAATGAAGAATTGGAGAAGTTGACAGCCAGACAAAGAGAACTATCTTCACGAATGCGAAAAAATGAAAAGAAGCAAGTCCTTTTAAAGAAAATCATTTTTAGGAAAGCTTCCTTTGAGGAAAAAAAGAGTATTGTAAAAACTTATATAAGAGAAATAAAAATTTTTGAAAAAGGTATTGAAATTATATGGAATATTTGAGAATATTATATTGGATATATAATATTAAATTAAGAATAGTCAAGAGAAGAAACTACTTTACTTTTATAACGTGTGTTTCCACATCCCACTGTATCGCATAATAGTTACATGCCCTGGCATTGGTTATGACATGATTGTCATAGTCCCCGTAAGGAGGACGGAACAGGAACATATCATATCCGGTCAGTTCCTTTACCTTATTATGTACCTGCATCAGTTCATCCTGACATTGTTCATCCGAAAGCTGAGACATATTTTTATGGTTTTCACTGTGGTTTCCCAGGTCGTGTCCAGCGGCTAGTATCGCCTTTACATCTTCCGGATAGGATTCCACCCATCCACCTGTCATGAAAAATGTGACATGTACATCATGTTTTTTGAGTATATCTAATATCGTAGCGGTATCTTCATTGCCCCAGGCCGCATCAAAGCTTAATGCAACTTTCTTTTCATCCGTTTCCACACAATAGATGGGAAGCTCTCTGCCGTCCACACTATTGCTTACCGTTACATTTTCAGAAGCATACTTACCAATTGCCAGCGCCACAAATAGTATACCAAACCAAAAGAAACCGGATTTTACAAATTTCTTCAGGGTTTGAAAAAATTTTTCTTTTCCCATAAAATTCACCGCATTGATTCCTATTGCCATAATATATGACAGAAACGGCTTTTCCTATTCCAGATACTTTATTGACATCTGATGGACAAGATAAATAGGAAGAAAATCAGGTTACGACAGAAATGTCACCACAAAAAAATTGGTAAAATTCTACAAATTTTTATAAATTTTAAACGAAGGGTAGACAAGTAAAAAACGAAATGTTACAATACAATTCCTTTCCAAGACGTGATACGTTCTATCACGATTTTCCCAAGTGAAATCTGAAAAAATAAGAAAAGGAGATGATGCGCAAACGAAGAAGGATGGGGGACTTGATTTGACCTCTGCGGCATTTCCAAAGGCACATGCCAGCGTGGAGCCTGGGTTTTGCCTGCAGGAAAAAACAGAAAAGAAAGGATAAATATGAGAATCATACAAACCATTACAAAAAAGAAAAAAACAATAAAAGCGGTATTGACGGCATTGGCTATGTTCATTTGCCTGGAAGATACCGTTTACGCAGCAACGAATAAGTCGGGCTGTGAAAGTAAAGGGACGGTAACAGCGGTCTACGATACTACAGGAACAGCAGCCAACGGCTATTACCAAAAGAGTGGCAAGGTGGTGGTAACTTATAATATGGGACAGCCAGATGAAAGCTGCAGCAATGTTACTTATCAATATGTGGGAATCACCAATAAGGTAGAGGTGCCTCAAATCGATGCTTCTGAAGCTAATGTATCGGGTGGTGGACATGTCTGCAACGGGCATACTTCCAATGCTGCGGAATGGAGGCACTGGTTCGGACTTTCCGGAAGCGTTTTATATGGCATGGAGACCAAAAATGTAGGCAGTGTAACCGTGACAGAGGAGGAATACAAAAAGTGCAGCTATGCCATTGCAGGACCTTCCTCTTCTTTTGGAGACGGTCTGGGCAGCAACGGAAAATTCTATTGGATTGTGTTATATAAGAAACTGCCTGCTGCCATAGGAGCTGATACGATTGATGATATTTCGCCTACTGTTGCGTTAAGCGCTGTGCCTTCCGGTACAACGGCTCTAAATCCTGCAAATGGCAGGACTTATGGGACTCAGGCGGTGCTGACGGCAACTGCCACGGACAACGAGTCAAGGCCCCATAAGACCAAGACATTTCGTTTCAAAAATCCTTCCGGGAATATGACAGATTGGATTGCGGCAAATAGCGAAAATAAAAAGACGGCATCCTCCTCCTATACGGTAAATGCCAACGGCAGTTATTCCGTTGAAACACAGGATCAACTGGGCAATGCAGGCACCAGTAAAGCAGTGACGGTAGATTTCATAGACCTGACAGCACCCACAGCCATGCTTGGAAAAACAGTGAATGAGAAAGTGACAGTAAATGGAAAAGAATGGACAGCCACAACCATTACCTTAAACGCATCGGCAAGTGATAGCGGGGCAGGGCTTCCCGCACAGCCATATTGCTTTGATGGAGTTACCTGGACGGGAGCAAAGGATTATGTCATAAGTCAGAATGGAACCTATCAGGTAAAGGTCAGGGATGCTTTGGGAAACTTGGTTACCAGATCCATTACGGTGGACAACTTTGACAGAAAGGCTCCGGAAGGCGAAATTCGCACAACCTATGAAAACAGCATGGAAATTGATGGCAAGACATGGTCAAAGGAAGCTGCCCTATTGGAAATTCAGGCAAGCGATGAAGGCTGTGGATTGGATGAAGCGCCCTATTCCTATGACAGCGGAGAAAGCTGGACCATGGAAAGCCGGCAGACTTTTGAGGAAAACGGTATATATCAGGTGAAAATCAGAGATGGTCTGCATAATATCAAGAGCGTTTCCGTAGAGATTGATGGAATTGACAAGATTGCTCCTGAAATAAAGGAAATAGAAATGGAACCGATCAACTGGAAATCGGAAAATGCGGTTGTAAAAGTAACTGCCACAGATAATGAGGACGGCTGCGGGCTTGCAGAACAGGCATATTCTTTTGATGGCGGAAAGAGCTGGACCGATAAGAATGAAGTAGTGCTTTCCCAGTCGGCAGAGTTGGATATCCGGGTAAGGGACAGACTCGGAAACATGGCAGAAGAAAGCTTTCAGGTAACATGTACCCCGGAGGAGGAAAAGAAGAGTGATGAAGACGGGGACAAAGGGGATGAGGACAAGAAAGTAGATGGAAAAGGAGATGATGATAAGGAGGATGAAGATGACAAAAAGAAAAAGGAAGATGAAGTAAAAGAAGGAGATGGAAAAGAGAAGGAAAAAGAAGTAGAAATAGCGCCGGTACCAGTGCCGGGAACGGAAAATGTCACACCTGAAAAGAAGGAAAAAGAGACAAAAGGCTCATCAAAAGACGATAGAGAAAATGACAAGAACCAAGAAAAGGCAAAGGAGGAAAAAGACGAAAAGGAACAGGAAGAAATAGAAGAAAACACGTATCAGGTAACCTTTCCAATCCTGGAGGAAGAAAAGGAACCTATTGAAATGAAAGAATATGACACCAATGACGCAGGTAAGGAAAAGAAGGAAAAAACATTTCTGGAAAAGTTATGTATTTCAGCATTGATTGCCATACTATTATTAGGACTGTTGGGACTTCTTTTATGGTATCTATTCGTATTTTGTAAATATGGGGCAGTTTTATATGGAAAGGAAGAGGGCAGGTATAAAAGGCTTGGCACCGTTTCCATTTCGCAAAAGGAAGAACAGCATACTGCGGACATTCCAGACGAACTGCTGCAGAAAATCAGCGGAAATTACTATCGGCTCAAAGTAAATCCTGTTTATTTACTGGAACAGGAAGGGGAAGACATCTATCTCCATATAGAAGAAAGGATGTTGAAAAAGCAGGTGGAAAAACAGATTGATTTTTATGTAGACTGATAGGAGAAGAAAATAGGTAAAAGTGAAAGCTCCCTGTTAAAATTTAACAGTTGGAGTTTTCACTTCCAAAGAAAGTGTGCTATAATACCCACGTAACAGCCATGTGCGCTGTCTGAAAACGGATTTCAAAACAGTAAATATATGGAATCAGAAGTGAAAAGGAAAGTGACAAAAGGATATCAATGTAATATGGAAGGAAAAAAGGCTGCAGAAAGGACAAAGCAATATAAAGAAAAAGGAAATGGTTATAAACTGCTATTGGCAGTTATTTTAACCGTTTTGTCTTTGGCAGCAGCAATCAGTAAGATTCTGGTAGGCTTTGACGTGGATGAGGGCTATGCAGTTTCCATGCCATACCGTCTGCTGCAGGGAGACAGGCTTCTTTTGGATATGTGGGAAATACACCAGACTTCTTCCTTTCTGCCATATGTCTTTCTTGTTCCTTTTGTAAAAATAACCGGAGGAAATACCGGAATCGTCCTTTATCTCAGAATCGTATCCACAGTGATTCATCTATGTGTGTCCCTATGGGTCTACAAAGAGTTATCCAAAAGGATGGAAATGGAGTGGAGCTGGCTATGCGGTCTGCTGTATTTTAATTTTTTGCCAAAATGGCTGATGAATCTGGATTTTTCCATGCAGCTGATCTGGGGGATGACTGCAATGCTTCTGTTTCTGTTTCGGGGGGAAGGCGGAAAAAGGCTTTCTCTGTTTTTAGCAGGAGTGAGCCTGGCGCTTACGGTGCTTGGTTATCCTACTATGGCAGTTTTGTATCCTGTGGCATTATGGCTGATTTGGAAATATCATGGAAAGTCTATTCAGAAAATGGGACTGTTTACTTTGGGATGCGGCATTTGTGCCATTGCTTTTTTTGGCTATTTGCTGGGGAATATGAGTATAGGAGACATTTTTTCTAATATTCCTCATATTTTTTCGGATGGTTCTCATCAATTTGATATGATGACAAAATGGACATTGTTTTTTCAAAGATGGCTGGAGGCTGTGGTACAGGCGGTTGTTCTGTTGATTCCCTGCGGTATTCTTACATTTTTATGCAAAATACTGATTCCTAAGTGTTTTGCAAAAACGAAATGGCTTGTCTGTCTGGTAAGCGAGCACTTGTACTGTTTCTTTGTGCTGGTTTTCCTGGTTGTCAGTTCCCTGATCGTGGTGTTTGCCGACCTGGCAGGGATTCCCTGGGGACCATTCCGGCTGCAGGTGCGCTATCTTGTCTTATTCCTGCTGTCATTTTTTCTGGGAAAGAAGTATTCTGATCATGAGAAATCAGGAAAAAGAAGGAAAATAAGGGATTATTTGTTGATTGGAACGATGATTGCTTTTGCGGGGATTTTGTTAGCAAGCAATGTAGGGCCTGTTTCCAGCAGCTCCTATTTGATCCTGGGAATTCTGGCGTTGGTGCTCTTATTCCATCTGTATGAAAAAGAAATGGGCACCAGGCAGGTGGGAATGGTGATGTATACGGCAGTAAGCATCTTTCTCTTAAGCCTGGTATTCTGCAAAGGCTATTATGTGAGAGTCAGCGAGTATCCCCCTGCCAATGTTCTGGAACAAAGAGAACGGGTATCTTTTGGTCCCTTGAAAGGAATTTATATATATCCGGAGGATTTGAAACGGGCAGAGGATTTCCATAACGTAATAAAGGAAGGCGATCGGGAAGAAAAACTGCTTCTTTTAAGTACGGAGGGAATCTACAATCTTTACGGAAATGGCACCTATGTGACGCCTACCACCATAAGCACTCCGGCTTTTAATGAACAGTGGGTGGAATATTTTACCATTCACAAGGAGCATATGCCTGACCGGATCATTATTGGAAAAAATACAGTGGACGATTTAGATAAGTTTTTTGAACAGAATCCCTTTGGCATATGGATTAGGGAACATTATGAGATAATAAACAGAAAAGAGGATGAATATTTATGTGTGATACAAGGAAGAATGGATGGGAAAGAAAAGTCAGAAAGGTAATACCCTATACACCGGGAGAACAGCCGAACAGGCCCGGTATGATAAAGCTGAATACAAATGAAAATCCTTATCCACCTTCCATGGCGGTAAAGAAGGCATTGGAAAGCTTTCCCTTTGATCAGTTGCGCCTATATCCGGATCCGGCTGTGGGAAGTCTTACAAATGCCCTGGCAGATTATTACGGATTGAAAAAGGAAAATGTATTTGTGGGAGTGGGCTCGGATGATGTGCTTGCTACAGCCTTTTTAACATTTTTCAACGGAGAAAAGCCGATTTTGTTTCCGGATATTACATACTCCTTTTATGACGTATGGGCCAAGCTGTATCGGATTCCTTATGAGCAAAAGCCTTTGGATGAGAATTTTTCCATCGTAAAGGAGGATTATCTGCAGGAAAACGGAGGCATTATCTTTCCAAATCCAAATGCTCCTACGGGAGTGCTGCAGCCTGTGGGGTTTATAGAAGATATCATAAAGGCCAATCAGGATGTGGTAGTAATCATTGATGAGGCTTATATTGATTTTGGTGGAGAAAGCTGCCTGCCCCTCATAGAAAAATACGATAATCTGTTAGTGGTACAGACCTTTTCCAAATCCCGTTCCATGGCAGGGCTTCGTATTGGATTTGCCATGGGAAATGAAAAACTGATTTCTTATTTAAATGATGTAAAATACTCCATCAATTCTTATACGATGAATCAGCCTTCCATAGTACTTGGAGTAGAAAGTATCAAGGATGATTCTTATTTTAAGGAAACCATTCAAAAAGTCATCCGCACGAGAGAGAGGAGCAAAAAGAAATTAAAGGAGCTTGGTTTTTCTTTTCCGGATTCCTATAGCAATTTCATTTTTGCAACCCATGCTTCTTATCCGGCAAAAGAGCTGTTTGAGGAATTGAAGCAGAAAGATATTTATGTGCGCTACTTTAATAAGGAAAGAATATCCAATTATCTGCGGATTTCCATTGGAACCGATGAGGAAATGGACAGGCTGTTTGAGGCGCTGAAGGATATTATGGAACAGTAGGGAGAAAAACATGGAAGCTTATTCTGATTTTGCAAGGGTATATGATACTTTTATGGATGCGACTCCGTATGAGGAATGGTGTGAATTTCTTGTATCCCTCTTAAAGAAAGAAGGGATAACGGATGGACTTCTATTGGATATGGGCTGTGGAACCGGAACGCTTACCGAGCTTTTAGAGCAGGCGGGCTATGACATGATTGCCATTGACAATTCCATGGATATGCTTCAGGTTGCCATGGAAAAGCAACGGGGGAAAAAGAAGGACTCCATCCTGTATCTGTTGCAGGATATGCGTGAGTTTGAATTATATGGTACGGTCAGGGCGGTCATAAGCATTTGCGATTCCGTCAATTATCTGCTTGACAAGGAGGAGCTTTCTAAGACCTTTGGGCTTGTCAATAATTATCTGGATCCGGATGGCATTTTTTTGTTTGATTTTAACACGGTATACAAATACAAAGAAGTCATCGGAGAAGCGGTGATTGCGGAAAACAGGGAAGAATGCAGTTTTATTTGGGAAAATTATTATGATGATGAGACACATATGAATGAATACGACCTGACCATTTTTGTAAAAGAAGGAACGCTGTACCGGAAATTTAATGAAACCCATTATCAAAGGGGATATACACTTTTGGAAGTCAAAGAAGCGCTGCAGGAGGCCGGGCTTATATTTTTGGAGGCTTTTGACGGAGAGACTCATAAACAGCCCCATGAAAAGAGTGAGCGTATATATGTGATGGCAAAAGAACAGGGAAAAGGGATGGAGAGAACATGAAAGATTATATAGTAAGAGCAACGGCAGCAGATGCACAGATTCGGGCATTTGCCTGTACTACAAGAAATATGGTGGAAACTGCGCGAAAGGCTCATGATACCAGTCCGGTAGTAACTGCAGCCCTCGGCAGGCTATTGACTGGGGGAGCCATGATGGGAAGCATGTTAAAAGGAGAAAAGGATGTACTTACGCTTCAAATACAGGGAAGCGGCCCTATAAAAGGTCTGACGGTAACAGCTGATTCTAAAGCAAATGTAAAAGGCTATGCTATCAATTCCCAGGCAATGCTTCCGCCAAATCAGAAAGGAAAGCTGGATGTAGGCGGAGCGGTAGGAACCGGCATTTTAAATGTGATTAAGGATTTAGGATTAAAAGAGCCTTATGCAGGGCAGACTGTATTACAGACAGGAGAAATTGCAGACGATCTGACCTATTACTTTGCGACCAGCGAGCAGGTGCCCTCCAGTGTGGGACTTGGAGTGTTGATGGAAAAGGATAATACGGTAAAGCAGGCAGGAGGCTTTATCGTACAGTTGATGCCTTTTGCAGAGGAACGGGTGATTGAAAGACTGGAAAGAAATCTGGAAAAGATCACTTCGGTGACTACTTTGCTGGAAGAGGGAAAAACTCCGGAAAAGCTTTTGGAGCTTTTGCTGGAAGGAATGTCAATGGAGATATCGGATGAGATACCTACCGCTTTTTTTTGCAACTGCAGTAAGGAAAGGGTGGCAAAGGCAATTGTAAGCATAGGTGAGAAAGATATCAGGGAAATGATAGAAGAAGGTAAGGAAATAGAAGTGAACTGTCATTTCTGTAATAGGAATTACACCTATTCCGTAGAAGAATTAGAAGGGTTGTTAAAACTGGCAAAGTAACATGGATAGAAGCAGGGAATCATTGTAAAAGCAGTTTGCAAACCAATGGAAAAGGAGAGAAGAAGACTATGCAGCATGGATTCATTAAGGTGGCGGCCATATCACCAAAAATCAAGGTGGCGGACACGGAATATAATAAAGAACAAATCTGCAGGTGTTTAGAGGAAGCAGAGGGAAACGGAGCAAAGATCATTGTGTTTCCGGAGCTTTGTATTACAGGCTATACATGTGGAGATTTATTTTTGCAGGAAGCGCTGTTAGATGGAGCACGGCTGGCATTGGAACAGATCGTGGAGTTTACGGATGGGCTGGATGCCCTTGTTTTTGTTGGAATGCCCTTGGAAGTGGGAAATAAATTATATAATGTGGCAGCAGTGATAAACTGTGGGGAGCTGCTTGCCTTTATTCCTAAGACCCACATTCCCAGCTACGGGGAATTTTATGAAGCAAGACATTTTGCGAAGGGACATGCTGCTGCCATTCCGGTTTCCTTTGCAGGAGAAGAGATTCCGTTTGGAACTCATATATTGTTTGAGACGGATGCATTGGAAGGGATGGTCGTAGCAGCAGAAATCTGTGAGGATCTCTGGGTGCCTGATCCCCCAAGCACCTCCCATGCATTGGCAGGCGCCAATGTAGTGGTGAATCTTTCGGCATCCAATGAAAATGTAGGGAAAGATGAATATCGGCGGATGCTGGTACAATCAGCCAGTGCCAGACTGGTATCGGCCTATATCTTTGCCAGTGAAGGAGAAGGCGAATCCACTCAGGACGTGGTCTTTGGAGGACATAATTTGATAGCGGAAAACGGCACTATATTAGCAGAAGCTAATCCTTTCCGAGAGCATATCCTATATGCGGATATGGATATTCAACGGCTGAAAATGGAAAGAAGAAGACTGACCACTTACGAAAATGCATGGGAAACGCCTGGGGAAGCCACAGGCTATCTGACGATCCCCTTTTCCATCGTAAGGGAAGAGACCAAGCTGACAAGAAGCTTCTTACAGACGCCTTTTGTGCCGGTTGATAAGGAAAAAAAGGAAAAACGTTGTGAACAGATTTTGTCCATTCAATCCTTTGGGCTGGTAAAAAGGTATGAGCATACAAAAAGCAAATGTGCGGTAATCGGAATTTCAGGAGGGCTGGACTCCACTCTTGCGCTGTTGGTAACGGTGAGAGCCTTTGACCTGCTTGGAATGGACAGGAAGAATATCTATTCGGTTACGATGCCATGTTTTGGCACCACGGACAGAACCTATGACAATGCCTGCAGACTTGCAAAGACATTAGGGACTACTTTACGGGAAGTGGATATTAAAGAGGCGGTCACGGTTCATTTTAAAGACATTGGACAGGACCTTAAAGAGCAGGATGTGACTTATGAAAATGGACAGGCAAGAGAAAGGACACAGGTGCTCATGGACATTGCCAATAAAGTGGGCGGGCTTGTAATTGGAACGGGAGATATGTCAGAGCTTGCCCTTGGATGGGCAACGTATAATGGAGATCATATGTCCATGTATGGAGTGAATGCAGGCGTGCCAAAGACGCTCGTGCGGCATCTGGTAGGGTATTATGGAGAAACATGTGGAGAAGAGGAATTGCAGGCAATACTAAAGGACGTACTGGATACACCGGTCAGCCCTGAACTTCTTCCGCCAAAAGAGGGGCAGATTTCCCAAAAGACGGAAGATTTAGTAGGCCCGTATGAGCTGCATGACTTTTTCCTGTATTATATGCTGCGGTGTGGATATTCTCCGGCAAAGGTATATAGAATTGCAGTGACAGCTTTTGAAAATCTGTATACGGAAGAAATCCTGTTAAAATGGCTGAAGACTTTCTATCATCGCTTTTTTACTCAGCAATTCAAGCGCTCCTGCCTTCCGGACGGTCCTAAGGTGGGAAGCGTTGCAGTTTCGCCAAGAGGCGATTTGCGCATGCCTTCCGATGCATCTTATGCTGTTTGGAAGAGGGAATTGGAAGAATTGTAGGAGCACGCATAATATGCAGGCTCCTACGTCCGTTTACCAAAACCTTACTTGCCGTCAAGAATACAATCGCTAAGGCAAAGCAATATCTTCCTCCTTGGGCACAGCATTTTTGACTGCCGCTTTTTCCAGGGAATCTCCAATGGCCTCCAATAAAATAGAAGAGGTATACTTATTGTCGTCGGAATATGTAATGTTTTCCAAACTCTGTCCTTCATAAATCTGGTCGATGATTTCCTCAAAGGCAGGCTCGATCAGCGGATACATGGTAGTGACCGCTTCATCCAGGTTTACAAGCTGGATAGAGTTGATGTTATTTTCATCTACCACCACCTGAATATCCACTGCGTGATTATTTAATATAAGGGAAGCAGTATAGACTCCCGGCACATATGTGGCAGAAGCTGTCCCCTGTGTCTTGGTATTTTCCTTGTTCTTCGGAATAAACATTAAAATAAGCAGTATAATAAAAAGAATTCCCAAAAGAACAAAAATTCCTGTGTAAATTAATTCTTTCATATGAAGCACAACGATTTTAGTTTTTGGACGCATATCCCTTGCTCCTAAAGTAGTGGTATTTCTATAAGGTATGAGAGGGGAATGGAAAATATGCCAAGAGCATTTGCCATATTAGAGATTCCCTGCTGTGCATAATAGGTCGGGTCTTTTGAATTCTTATAGTTCTTAACTTCTTTAGGATTAAGACAGTAAACACGGACAGAGAATGGTACATAATATTGTACAAAATATTGACAATACTATTATATTGGAATATACTATATTCAAAGGGAGTGCGATTATATGATAGCAACTAATTTTTCCAATGTAAGAAACAATTTCAAGAAAGTATGTGATCGTGTTGTACATGACTCTGATATTGCAATAATCACAAGAAAAAATGATGAAAATGTTGTGCTTATGTCTCAGGCACAGTACGATAATCTGATGGAAAATCTTCATATAAGAGAAAGCAAGGCGAATTATGAGTGGCTGAAGGAGTCAATTAGGCAAGCTGAAGATGGAAAACTTGTGAACTTTGATGTGGAGGATTAGTGTATGAATGTGTCTTTCACAGAAAATGCTTGGGAAGATTATCTTTACTGGCAGAAGATAGATAAAAAAATCATCAAAAGAATCAATGAATTGGTTAAAGACATAAAGAGGAATCCGTTTGAAGGACTTGGAAAACCTGAGCCGTTAAAATATGATTTGGCTGGAAAATGGAGCAGGCGAATTACTGAGGAGCATAGATTGGTTTATCAAATGGAAGGAAACAATTTAATAGTATATACTTGTAGATATCATTATTAGGATATTTCGGGCAAGAGAAGACATTAGCGAAAACGTTAATGTCTTATTTTTTAGGTTATGCCTGAAGAGGATTCTGATAATATAAAACTGTCAAACTTGATAAGGGTTTGTAAAGGATGGAAAAGATTGTTAACTAATTTTTAATAAAATTAAAAAAAATTGCTTGCCTCAAATTAGAATAAGTAGTATTATATCAATGGATTATTACTTGGAATGTGTTTTCTTACATGACATATTTTTCAATAAGTTTTTGGAAGCTTATCAATGGTAAGATTCGGAATCAGCAGGAAAATGAAAACGGCACATTCTAAGTGATAAGTATAAGGGTAAAGAACTGTTAAAAAGGAGAGAGAAAAATGATTAAACAAGTTATGAAACAGTGCCAGAAGCACTTGGCAATGCTTTTGGCAACGGCAGTAGTTATAGCTGGTCTTCCGGTTGTGACTGCGGATGCAGCAATAATTCACTACACAGATAAGAATGGAGAAGAAAAACAAGTTAGTGCAAACAGTGCAGAAGAGTTTGAGGAGCAGGTTAGTGCTGATAGCTATTCTTATTCACGTGATGAGAAGGGTGAGGAAGTACTTGGTGAGGATGATTGGGAATCACTTAGTGAGAATGAAGTAGTTTATGCAACGGTTTCATGGAATACACCATCACCATCACCATCACCGTCACCATCACCATCACCGTCACCATCACCGTCACCAACACCAGGCGACACAACGTCAGGTAATACACCAACACCAACACCAGGCGACACAACGTCAGGTAATACACCAACACCAGACCCAACACCAACCCCAACACCAGAACCAACACCAACACAAACACCAACCCCAACTCCAGTACCAGTAAAGCCAACCTTGAAATTAAATGTTACAAAGATTTCATTACAGCTTGGTAAATCTACAACAGCAGTAACAGCAAGCGGCATGGTAAAAGGTGATAAGGTTGCATCCTGGACTTCATCTAATAAGAAAATCGTAACTGTTACAAGCAAAGGTAAGATTACTGCTAAGAAAGTAGGCACTGCAACCATTACTGTAAAGACAAAATTAGGAGCAACAGCAAAGGTAAAGGTTACGGTTCAGAAGAAAGCAGTAGCATTAAAGTCAATTAGCGTAAATAAAACAAAAGTGTCCATTGTAAAGGGCAAGAAATTTACGATTGTTGTTACAAAGAACCCAATTACAGCACTGGATAAAGTAACTTATACGACTTCCAACAAGAAAGTTGCAACAGTTAGCAGCAAGGGTGTCATTACAGCGAAAAAGGCTGGTACGGCAACCATCACTGTAAAAGCTGGAAAGAAGACGAAAAAAATCAAGGTTACTGTAAAGAAGAAATAAATAGTATTTTTACCTGCTTTTTCCATATGAAAAAAGGGCGCGATGCCAGTCAGATGGCATGGTGCCTTTTTTCATATTGCAATCTTTATAAAAAAAATGTATGATGGGAATGGCAGCAATAGTAGAACGCAAACATGAAGGTGAAAAAATATGGATAAATTATATATTATTATTCCAGCCTACAATGAAGAATCCAACATTGAACAGGTAATTAGTGACTGGTACCCGGTTGTGGAAAAAGTTGGCGGAGACAGCAGATTGATTATTATTAATGATGGCAGCAGGGATAATACATATGAAATTATGCAGAAACTGAAAAAGGAAAAAGAACTTACTATGTTCCAGCCTATGACGAAGGAAAACGGCGGTCATGGAGCGACAATTCTGTTTGGTTATCATTATGCGATTCAGCAGGGGGCAGATTATATTTTTCAGACAGATTCTGACGGTCAGACATTGCCGGAGGAGTTCTGGCAGTTTTGGGAAGAAAGAGAACAGTACGATATGCTGATCGGGCATCGCAGCAAGCGTAAAGATGGTTCATCCAGAGTCTTTGTGACAAAGACGTTAAAACTGGTAATTCGCATCTGTTTTGGGGTTTCGGTGACAGATGCCAATACGCCATTCCGGGTCATGAAGGTCAGTACTCTGAAAGACTATATTGGGTTGATTCCGAAAGACTATAATTTGTCTAATGTGATTATTTCTGTTATCTACGCAAAGAAACAACTGGCAGTAAAATATATCCCGATTACGTTTAGAGAACGTCAGGGTGGTGTAAACTCTATTAATATTAAGAAGATTATAGGAATTGGGAAACAGGCAGTGAAAGATTTCAGGGTAATTGGAAAAACAATATAAGGTGATATGATGAAAAAAGAATTACAAAAGGAAAAGATTATAACAGGAGTGCTTGCGGCATTTGCAATTTTAACCGTGATTTCAGGCATTTCCTATATGGGAGGGGATTTTGGAAAGGTATTATTGTGGTGGGGGGATTTACTGGGACTTGGTGTAATTAATATGCCTCTTACCTACATGATGTTCTCCAGATTTCGTGATTTTGGATGGGCATTTTCAAAATCCATAGGTCTTGCATTGTCGGCGTGGCTTATGTGGATGCTATCCTCAACTAAGATCATGAAATTCAGTCAGCCCGGCTGTATTTTTGTATGTGTGCTGGTACTGGTTCTCAATGGCCTGTTGTATTTTTTCTGTTATGGGAAAAAACAGAAAAAGATCCGTTTTACTCATGAGAATATAAATAGTATTCTCTGGGTAGAGATTATTTTTTTAGCAATGTTCATCTTTTGGAGCTATTTGAGAGGGTGCAAACCAGAGGCATACGGAACGGAAAAGTTTATGGATTTTGGATTCATGAAAATTATGGAACGTTCTGAATATATGCCGCCACAGGATTTATGGTTATCCGGACAATCACTGAATTATTATTATGTAGGACAGTTTGTGGGCTCTTTTCTGTCAAAGCTTTCTGGTATTGGTGTGGAATATGGATATAACCTGATGCTGATGACCATTGCAGCATTAAGCTGCGCACTTATATTTTCGCTGGTGCGTAATTGTTTTGCACAGCTTACCTTTGAAAAGATTAAAAATATAAGGTTATTCGCGGTGATTGCGGGAATCATCAGTGTTCTGGCAACGGTATTTGCGGGAAATGGACACTATATTATATATGGGATGCTAAGACCATGGCTTCAAAAGTTTATCGGAGTAGAAGTGACATCTTTCCGGTTTCCGAGTTCTACAAGATATATCGGATACGAACCGGATGTTCCGGATAAAACAATACATGAGTTTCCGTCTTACTCTTTTATACTGGGAGATTTGCATGCACATGTAATCAATATTATTTTTGT
The DNA here is from genome assembly GCA_014804265.1 of Lachnospiraceae bacterium. Taxonomy (GTDB): domain Bacteria; phylum Bacillota; class Clostridia; order Lachnospirales; family Lachnospiraceae; genus RGIG3040. The sequence continues at coordinate 66,281 of JAAVAC010000031.1, forward strand.
ACTTTCGGTATTAGGGATTTTGTTTGCGTGGCTCTTGTACCGGCGGGATTTAATAAAAAACAGCAAGAAATATTCTATGGTGCAGGAGATTTTGACACCCCATATACTGATGCTGGGATTTTTGATTGGATTCTTTCATACTACAAATTTCTGGGATTATCCGATTTACTATGTGGTTTGCGGTGCAGTCATTTTGTTCTCTAATATTGAACTTTGTAATTTTGATAAGTATTCTATTGTAATGACGGCAATCCATGGAGTATTGATTTTTGCAATTGCTGCCATTTGCTGTCTGCCTTTTACACTGGCATTCAACCAGATTTCAACAGAAATCAAATTTTGTGAAAATCATACACCATTTTATCAATTGGCAATACTTTGGGGAATACCAATTTTTACAGTAGTATTGTATATTGTCAATATGATTTATCGTAATATCAGGGAGGGCGTATATCAGGAGACCGGGCATATAAATCCGGTGGCACGTTTCTTTGGCGCAATGAAGAGTGCGGATTTATTTATGTTTGTATTAGGGCTTTGTGCGATCGGACTTACTTTCATGCCGGAAGTGATTTATGTAAAGGACATTTATGAGGGTACTTATTCCAGAGCTAACACCATGTTTAAGCTGACTTATCAGGCGTATATTATGTATGGTATTGTAACCGGATATGCGGTAATGAAGATGTTTGTACAGGGTAAGGGAATGATCCGCAGATATTGCGTACGGATTTCCATTCTGGTGCTTCTTACTTTGGGATATTTTGGAAATGCAAGCAGGGCGTGGTTTGGTGAGTATGCCAATAAAGATACTTACAAGAGCCTAGATGCCACTGACTTCATGGAAACGGAATGCTATGCAGATTACGAAGCAACGAACTGGCTGAATGATAATATAGAAGGAACCCCGGTAGTGTTAGAAGCAAACGGTGACAGCTATACATTCTATGAGCGTGTTTCCACGATCACAGGCCTGCCAACCGTATTGGGCTGGAAAACTCATGAATGGCTGTGGCGGTGTGAGGCAAACGGTGATTTGCCGGAAATTGTTACTGAAAGAGAAGAAGATGTAAGAAATATTTATACTGCAACAGATGTGAATGTGGCAAAAGAAATCATTGAAAAATACGATATTTCTTATATTTATATAGGAAAATGTGAATATGAAAAATTTCCGGAAATGAATATAGACTTTTTAAAGAGTTTAGGTGAAGTGGTGTATGAAATTACTACAGATTTGACGATTTCCGACCAGATGATGGAGAAAACCACTTACATTATTGAAATAAATCGATAAACGAAAGACAGCTATAAATTGATTCGGTTTTCCATCCTATCCGGTTGACAAAATCCCTTTTAGGCTGTTATGATGTACAAGGAACAAAGGCGTTCCTCTTATAGGGGAGGAGTGCCTATTTTTATGNAATAAAACCCTCCTGTAAGAGAAGCAGCAAATTAGAAAGGAAGTAGTCTGATGAAGAAATATAGNAAAGAAGATATTTTGCAATTGGTAAAGGAACAGGATGTGGAATTTATCCGCCTGCAGTTTACGGATATTTTCGGCTGTCTGAAAAATGTTGCCATTACTTCCAGCCAGTTGGAAAAGGCGCTGGATAATCANTGCATGTTTGATGGTTCTTCTATAGAGGGATTTGTAGGAATCGAAGANTCGGATTTGTATTTATACCCGGATTTTCATACACTGGAGATTTTTCCNTGGAGGCCCCAGCANGGAAAGGTTGCCCGTTTGATCTGCGATGTATACAGGCCNGGCGGAGAACCTTTTGAGGGGGATTCCNGATATATATTGAAAAAAGCACTGCAGGAAGCAAAAGACATGGGATACAAATTTGACGTGGGACCGGAATGCGAATTTTTCCTGTTCCATACGGATGAAAACGGACGTCCCACCACCATTACCCATGAACAGGCAGGTTATTTTGATTTAGGTCCCATTGACCTTGGAGAAAATGCAAGAAGGGATATGGTGCTGACNCTGGAGGAAATGGGATTTGTGGTGGAAGCTTCCCATCATGAAGCGGCTCCGGCCCAGCATGAAATTGACTTTAAATATGATGAGGCGCTGGCTACGGCTGACAACATTATGACATTNAAGCTGACAGTCAAGACCATTGCCAGAAGNCANGGGCTTCATGCCACCTTTATGCCAAAGCCTAAATACGGCTCTAACGGTTCCGGCATGCATATCAATATGTCCTTATCCAAGAATGGGAAAAATATATTTTCAGATGAGAAGGATCCATTGGGNNTNAGNAAAGAAGCTTATTATTTTATCGGGGGNATNATGAAGCATATAAAAGGTATGTGCGCNATTACCAATCCCCTTGTAAATTCCTACAAGCGGCTTGTTCCAGGATATGAGGCGCCTGTTTATATTGCATGGAGCGCTGCCAACAGAAGNCCTCTGATCCGGGTTCCTGCNGCAAGNGGNGAAGGAACCNGGATTGANCTGCGCTGTCCGGATTCNGCTGCCAATCCNTATCTGGCGCTGGCAGTATGTTTACAGGCAGGGCTTGACGGAATAAAAAACCAGATCATGCCTCCTGAAAGCATAGACTGCAATATTTATGAATTGTCCGTAGAAGAGAGAAAAGCCCGCATGGTGGAAATGCTGCCGGGTACTCTGCAGGAAGCCATAAACGAGCTGAAGAAGGACGAGTTTNTCCGCAGCGTATTGGGCGAGCATGTTTCNGAGAAATACATAGAAGCAAAACAGCAGGAATGGGATGCATATAGGTCTCAGGTTACTGATTGGGAAGTTGGGCAATATTTATACAANTTTTAATTGGTTGCGGAATATGGCTGATAGTCAGGAGGTGTATGTGTGACCGGGATTATTGTAGCCCTTCCCAAAATCGAAGATGCAAAGAGCATAAAAAACCTGTTGGTACGAANCGGCTTTACCGTAATAGCNGCCTGTTCTTCAGGNGCACAGGTNCTCAGCCTGACAGATGATTTAAATGACGGAATCGTCATAAGNGGATANNGGCTGCCGGATATGNTGTATGAGGAGTTATTCGACTGTCTTCCAGAGGGCTTTGAAATGCTGTTGCTGGCNTCCCAGTCATTGCTGTTAGAATGTGCAGGCAGCGATATCATGTGCCTTGGAATGCCTTTNAAGGTTCATGATTTATTAAATACCGTGGAAATGATGNCAACCTCCATTGCCTACAAGCGAAAGAAAAGCAAGNATAAGCCAAAGGANCGNAANCCGGAGGAGGTAGCCATGATCAATGAGGCAAAGCGTCTGTTGATGAGCCGNAACAATATGACGGAAGAAGAAGCGCACCGCTATATACAAAAGTGCAGTATGGACAGCAGCACNAATATGGTGGAAACAGCACAGATGATATTGTCTGTCATGAAGGTTTAGGAGGGCATATATGANATTTACAAAAATGCATGGATGTGGAAATGATTATTTATATGTAAATGGCTTTGTGGAGCATGTAAGGGATAAGGCNGCCTTTGCCAGAAAGGCNAGTGACCGTCATTTTGGCGTAGGCGGGGACGGCGTGATTTTTATCAATCCCTCGGATCAGGCTGATTTTGAAATGGAAATGTACAATGCAGACGGNTCCCGGGGAGAAATGTGCGGAAANGGCATTCGNTGNGTGGCGAAGTATGTATATGANAAAGGGCTGACGGATAAGACTTCTATTTCCGTTATCAGCGCNGGAGCAGTGAAATATCTGGACCTTACGGTAACGGGNGGTAAGGTGGAAACAGTAAGAGTCAATATGGGAAGCCCGGAANTNACTNCTGCTAAGATTCCTGTCCTNTCCGGAGGGGAAGCAGTCATAGATGAGGAAATCATCGTCTGNCAGAAAAGCTATCGCATGACCTGTATATCCATGGGNAATCCCCATGCNGTAGTATTTATGGATGATGTGGAGCATATGAAAATCGAAGAAATCGGCCCTTACTTTGAAAACCATGAACGGTTTCCAAACCGGATCAATACAGAGTTCGTAAAGGTGCTGGANCGAAACAGTGTGCAAATGCGGGTGTGGGAAAGAGGATCGGGAGAGACTCTTGCCTGCGGTACGGGNTGTTGCGCCACAGTAGCCGCCTGCGTCTTAAACGGGCTGACAGAAGAAAAGGTCACGGTCAAGGTGCNTGGAGGAGAGCTTTTGATTGAATGGGACCGGGAAAAGAACCTGATTTTTATGACAGGTCCTGCAGAAACCGTATTTGAAGGNGAAATAGAAGAATGATGGTAACAGTTCAGCCAGCAGTTCCCCTACAGACAGTGGGGCGGNCATTTGGCTGNACATGTTTCTACGTCGCCACGCTCCCGCTCTGATAAAAACGCAGCAGTGCTAAGCTCGAAAGAACCTCGCTAAGCGCTGGCGATTTTATAAGGGCTCCTTAAGAAATCATGTTCAGCCAAATGTCCGCCCCGCTGTCTGTAGTGGAACTACTGGCTGAACTGTTACAAATCATGTGCCATTAGGGAAAAACAAACTGAGAGGAGAAAGATATGTTTAAGATTAATGACAATTATTTAAAACTGCCGGGAAGCTATTTATTTTCTACTATAGGAAAAAAGGTAAACGCTTATGCGGCAGCAAATCCGGATAAGAAGATCATCCGTCTGGGAATCGGGGATGTGACCCAGCCCCTTGCGCCAAAGATTATAGAAACATTACATAGTGCAGTGGATGAAATGGGAAAGGCGGAAACCTTCCACGGTTATGCGCCGGACTTAGGCTATGAATTTTTGAGAAATGCCATTGTGGAGCATGATTATAAAAAACGGGGCTGTGAAATCAGCGCAGATGAAATTTTTGTGTCCGACGGCGCAAAGTGCGATTCGGGAAATATTCAGGAAATTTTCAGCATAGATAACAAGATTGCGGTTTGTGACCCGGTTTATCCGGTTTATGTGGATACTAACGTTATGGCGGGCAGGACAGGTACTTATGATCCAACAAAGGAAACATGGAGCGACGTGATCTACATGCCCTGTACTGCAGAAACCGATTTTGCCCCTGAACTTCCAAAGGAAGTGCCGGATATTATCTATCTGTGTTTTCCAAACAATCCTACTGGTTCCACCATTACAAAGGCACAGCTTCAGGAATGGGTGGATTATGCCAATAAAAACGGTTCGGTGATCATTTATGATGCTGCATATGAAGCATACATATCCGAAGAGGACGTGCCTCATAGCATTTATGAATGTGAGGGAGCAAGAACCTGTGCCATTGAGCTTCATTCCTTTTCTAAAAATGCAGGCTTTACCGGAGTGCGCTTAGGATATACCGTAGTGCCCAAGGATTTAAAGGCAGGGGACGTTTCCCTCAACGGGCTTTGGGCAAGACGCCACGGCACCAAATATAACGGCGCTCCTTATATTATCCAGAGAGCAGGAGAGGCTGTATATTCAAAGGAAGGACAGGCTCAGCTTAAGGAGCAGGTTGCGTACTATATGAACAATGCCAAATATATTTACGAGGGCTTAAAGGAGGCCGGCTATACGGTTTCGGGAGGAGTCAATGCGCCATATATCTGGTTAAAAGCTCCAAACAATATGACCAGCTGGGAATTTTTTGATTATTTACTGGAACATGCCAACGTGGTAGGAACTCCCGGTTCGGGCTTTGGTCCAAGCGGGGAAACTTATTTCAGATTAACAGCATTCGGTTCTTATGAAAACACGGTTGAGGCCATTGACAGGATAAAAGCATTATAGAAGGCAGATGAAAAGAAGGTGTCATGTGTAAGGCATGGCACCATTTTTTTAAAATACCATAAAAACAAGTAAGACAATTCGTATTCATTATAGGAAAAAGGTTACAGCCGATAGGAGAACTTAACCGGCTATCGGGAGCAGAGAGGAATTGTCAGGAAGGAGAACCTTGTGACAGACACACAGTTTTGGGAGTGCATGGAGCGAATGCGGCATGGGGATAAAGAGGCACTGAAGGCCGTTTATGAGGCTTATATGCCATATTTATATTCCTATGTGCTCCAAATCATAAAAAGCAGGGAAAATGCAGAGGATATCGTCAGCGACTTTTTCTTGAAGCTATGGGGGTTAGCGGATCATTATGAGCCGAAAAAGGGACATAAGTCCTGGCTGATACAGATTGCCAGAAATATGACCATTGATTTTATCAGGAAGCATAAAAAAGAGGCGCTGACTGATTTTTCCACAGAGGATTCTTATGAGGAAGAAAGGGGCTATGGAAAGGCGGCCCAGGCAATGGCAAAGTACAGCGGACAGGACAATCAGGAAGAACAGATTGTTTCCAGACTGTCTTTTACGGAAGCCCTGTCTTCCCTAAAGGAGTCAGAGCAGCAGATCATCCACTTAAAAATTGCAGGAGAGCTTACCTTTAAGGAAATCGGAGAGCTTCTTCAAATGCCTATGGGGACGGTTACGTGGAAATACCAGAATGCCATAAAGAAATTAAGGAGGTGTGGTTATTATGAATAAGAACATAAAAGATGAATTTGACAGCTTAATAAGTAACCAGGCTCCGGATTTATGGAACCGGATAGAAGCTTCTCTGCCTGAAAAGACAAGTGTGGCAGAACAGACAACTGTGTCAGAACAGACAAGTGTGATGGAACAGGCAAATGTAGCAGAACAGGTAAATCCAGCAGAACACATAAATGTAACAGAACAAATAAATACAGCAGGAGGAGAAAGCAAACCTGTAAAGCACAGGCTATACAGGAAGTATGCTGCTTATGGAACGGTAGGAATAGCTGCATGCCTGTGTATCACATTGGTTGCCCTAAACAATAGCTCTCCAAAATCCTACAATAATATGACGGCTGATGAAACCGCCACAGAGGAAATAGTATTTGAGGATGCAGAGACAGCAGAAGATACAGACGCAGGCGGTTTTATGATGGAGAGTGATACAGACGGGGCATATAACGGTGTTGTGGAGGACTTTCTGGATACGGCGGATTACGAGGAGGAAGCTGTAAAAGACCAGGACGCAGAGGGAACTGTGGCGGAAAGCCAGGAGAACAGGGCGGAAGAGGCGAAATATGAATCGGGTAGCGTAGCCGGAGCGGAGGATATGGATAAGGAAAGCCTTTCGTCCCAAAAGACAGAGGAAAACAGTCAGGCGCTTCAGGATAAAAAAGCAGAACTGTCAGCACAGGGATATCTGGTTTATCAGGATGCCCTGATTCGGATAGAGAGTGTTTCCGAAACTGTAGAGGAAGGAAAGAATGTGGTCATCTATCATGTGACGATTCTGGAAGCAATTGAAAATATGGAAAAGGAAATGCAGCTTGCTTTAAAAGCCGACGAATTGTTCAATACAAGGCTTACGGAAGGAGAAAGCTGTCGGGTTACCTTTTATGACAATAAAATGCCCTATGACAGCTCTATACATGAATACTTTTTGCTGGAGGCAGAATAAAAATCAATAGACATCCTTGATTGTATGGGAATAAGTGTTTTGTATGAAACAGAAAAATATTAAAATATATACTATTTTTTTGATATTAATTCGTTGAAAAACAGTTATCATTTTGGCAATTATGTGGTATACTGTGTATGAAGGAGAAAGCACATGAGAAAAGGAGGCGTACTATGGAAAAAGTATTAAATATTGCTGCTCATATTGCACAGGGATATTTTTCAGAATACGGTCAACAGATTGATGAAATGAAATTACACAAATTAATGTATTTTGCACAAAGAGAATCCCTCATCCAGACGGGTGAGCCTCTTTTTAATGCAACATTTTATGGCTGGAAGTATGGTCCAGTTTTGAAGGAAATTCGAAGTGCATATAAAGATGGTACCTTTATTACTATTATACCCGAAAAGTTTATAAGAGATTGCTCTTTGATTTTGGAAAAAGTTTTGGAGGAATATGCTGGAAAGGATTCATGGAGTCTTAGTAGATTGACTCATGGAGAAATATCTTGGAAAAATTCCAGAATAGGCATACCAGAAGAAGCAAATAGTGATAATCCAATGAGTCTTGAAGATATTATTGCTGATGCTGAAAGAATTAAGTCCAGAAGGAAAATGCTGAATGGATTAGGGCTTGCATAAGGTGTAAAGATGTATGGGAAAAATCACAGATGAACAAAAGAGAATAATTGAAAAATTTTATTGTGAACGCTTATCAAGTAATCCGGAAAACAAGAATTTGATTAAAAGTTTTGTTAGCGAAAAGGGCAGCTTGCTGGTTGATTATCTTCATGATTTGGCATGGGATGAAGATGTTGAATGTAAAACAGCTTATTATTTAATAAAATCCCCAGAAAATGAGATTGCAATGTTTTTTTCATTAAAATGTGGAGCTTTATTTGATCCGTTGGATGAAAAAAGTGTTGAGGAAAGCGCTAAAAGACTCCAGAAGTTATTACGGGTTGTTCAGGAAATCAATAAAAATGGGAAAGAAAAAGAACTTGCTATTCAAATACTTGAAAAATTCAGATCAGGACAGAGTATCTCGATTGAGCAAATAAAAGCATATATTAAGGTCAATGCCCAACAAGCTCAAGATTTTTGGAAAAGTCTTAATTATGACAAGGAACATGAACAAAATGAGCAAATTATCAGAGTTGGGCATACATATCCGGGTATTGATTTGGTTCATTTTTGTGCAAACGATTTAATAAAGGAAAAGTGGAAATCGTATGGTATTCAGCACCCAATGGGTGAGGTTATGTTTTGGAAATATATCGCACCAATTATTTATGAAATTCAAAAAAGTATTGGTTGTCAATATGCTTATTTATTTGCTGCAGATGCTTCCCGAGATGGGGTGCTAATAAATTACTATAATGTGGCACTTAAATTCGAGGAACCTACAAATCTTGGAACAAATAAGCCGAGTTATGATTTGTGTTGTGTATTTATGTGTCAGGAAGTTAATGAGTTGAGAAGGAATCGCCAAGAGTATTTCGACAATTTCAATCCTGATGATGATGACATAATTGCATAAATGATATAAAGGGAGGGTGGTGATAATTGCCCTCTTTTTATTTGCTGTCTATTCCTTTTGGAAGATGGTTCTGCTCCTATCTTTGCCCAGCGGGAGGACTTTTCTGATTTTAACATACATAAATGGACACTATGGTCTTTATGGCTGGTTGCTGCTTTTATTTTGATGATAATGTATGAATTATGGTGGATACGTTATTTTAGAAGTGAACTTACATTAGCAGACTTTTATAGTGTTTTTTTCGGCATACCGCTTGCCGGAGCAACTCTGCCAGTTATAGCTTTTTTTATGTTGGGCGTGTACGGAAAATGTGTATGTATGCTAATAGAAACAATTATTTTAGGTATTGGACACATTGGAATACATATACAACATAAAAAAGAACTTAACATTCTAAAATAGAAAGAGGATTCAAATGAAAGGATACATCGGTCTATTTGTGGCAATAAGGAGAGATTGCCGATAAAAGAAGATACAGAATTAAAAAAATTTTCCTCTTTATTGTCCGAAATGCAAAAAAGAAAAAAATAAAAGAATCCCCATAAAAGGAAGGTCCTTCCAACGTATCTATGTTAAGCAGTAAAAAACAGGTAGATCATAGATTGGGAGGACTTTTATTATGAGTAGAAAAATAGTGAGCTTATTATTGGCAATTGTAATGACTGCTTCTATGCTGACAGGCTGTGGAAAAAAAGCGGCTTTAGATGAAACCGGAACCTCAGACGATACCTATACGGAGGAAGGAACCCTGACGGATGAGGTAGTGGATGAAGAATATGATTCAGATGGGGCGTATCAGGAGAGCATGGAGAATGGAAGCGCAGATTTGGAAAATGGCAGACAAAGCGAAGAAAATAAGTATAAGAGCGAGGCAGCAGAAGCGGATGTGTATGCTGACAGCGCAGCTATGAAAGAAAGTCTGGCAGAAGACTACGATGTGCCCCGTTATGCAGACGATTATGTTCCTTATAATGGTGAGGAGTACAGCAATACCGAAGAAAATCCCTTTTATTCGGTAAAGGAAAATCCCTTATCCACCTTTTCGGCAGATGTGGATACCGCTTCTTATACCAATATACGGAGGATGATCCGGGAAGGCTATTACATAGATGAAATTCCCGCCGGAGCAGTAAGGATTGAAGAAATGCTCAATTACTTTTCCTATGATTTAAAGAGACCTGGCGGAAATACTCCCTTTGGGGTCACCACAGAAGTGGCAGACTGCCCCTGGAATAGAAGCTCAGAGCTTTTCATGGTAGGAATCAGTACGAAGGAAATCGATTTCTCTAAAGCGCCTCCTTCCAATCTGGTATTTCTGTTAGATGTATCCGGTTCCATGAGCGATGAAGACAAGCTTCCACTTTTACAGAAGTCCTTTTCCATGCTGACAGATAACCTGACCGGCAAGGACAGAGTTTCCATAGTAACCTATGCTTCTGATGTGCAGGTTATTTTAGACGGGGCGAAGGGAAGCGATAAGGACAGGATTTTAGGCGCCATCAACGGGCTTTTTGCAGAAGGCGGAACCAACGGTGGCGAAGGAATACAGACAGCTTATGATTTGGCAGAGGATTATTTCATAAAAGGAGGCAATAACCGTATTATCCTTGCTACGGATGGAGATTTGAACATTGGCCTTACCAGTGAAGAGGAGTTAGAGGCGCTTATTACGAAAAAGAAGGAAAGCGGTATTTTCTTATCCGTATTAGGATTTGGAACAGGCAATATCAAAGATAATAAAATGGAGCTTCTTGCCGATAAGGGAAATGGAAATTACAGCTATATTGATTCGGAAAAAGAAGCCAGAAAAGTGTTAGTAAAGGAAATGGGCGCAACCCTTATGACGGTAGCAAAGGATGTGAAATTCCAGGTGGAATTCAATCCGGAAATCGTGGAAAGTTATCGGCTCATCGGCTATGAAAACCGGGTCATGGATGATTTCGATTTTAAAGATGATACGAAGGATGCAGGAGAAATCGGTGCAGGACATAGTATGATTGCCTTGTATGAAATCGTTCCTGCCAGGAATTCTGCAAAAGGCGGAAAGGATTCCATTGCTTTAAAATATCAGGATGATTATGTGACAAATACGTCACAATTCAAAACAGAGGATAAGGCATCACATGAAATAGGGAAGAACAGTGAATACTGTACCGTAAAAATTCGCTATAAAGAGCCTGATCAAACAAAAAGCAGGGAAAGCGAATATCCGGTAAAGGGAAGCGATTATACACAAAAACCTTCCCAGGATCTGCAGTTTGCAGCCTGTGTGGCACAGTTTGGCATGCTGTTAAAGAACAGCAGATATGCAAACGACAGCAATATTGAGGATGTGATTGACAGGCTTTCAGAGCTGGATTTAAGGGATGAATATCGAAAGGAGTTTTATATTCTTGTAAAGCAGGCTGGAGGCTATAGAGGGTATCTGGAAGTAGAAGACTTTTAAGGTCTCTGGCAGAAAGTCTGGTCCGTTTCTGGTGCTCCATGGGGAAGGATTTGTTTTCTTCTTTTGGAAATTTCATAAATTGTGCTTTTCTCCATGATAATCTTCTTTTAAAACGCATATACTGAATTTTTAGAAACATGGTGTTATTTCTATCATTGTTTTAACATGGATATCGGTAAAGTACAAAATAGAAATTTAACAAATGGACAGTTTTTATGACTGATAAGCATATGCCTGCCGGAAGTTGTGCAGTACAATTACTTAAAATAAAAAGCGGGCTTACAGTTATAAAATAAGGAAGGGAAGGAAAGCGGGATGAAGGGGATTGATGGAATTTTAGAGGATGTAAAGAGCGGCGTATATGACAGCAGGATTCAGGACATATATGTAGATGAAAAGCTGACCGGATATGAGAGGGAGCGGTATGAGGCTGCATTGTTACAATTCCGGAAGCTGTTTGGAGAAAAGGAAGTGGAGCTGTACAGTGCGCCGGGCAGAAGCGAAGTGTGCGGCAATCATACGGACCACCAGCAAGGGCATGTTCTGGCAGCTTCCATCAATCTGGATGTGATTGCAGTGGCGGCTTCTTCCAATGACAAGGCGATCAGGCTGGTGTCGGAGGACTCTCCCATGATAGTGATTGATTTGAATGAGCTTGAAAAGAAGGAAGAGGAGCTTGGAACCACAGCGGCATTGATTCGGGGCGTGGCAGCAGGCGTGGAAGCCGGGGGCTGGCAGATCGGCGGCTTTTTAGCATATGTCACAAGCGATGTTCCCATGGGGCAGGCATGTCTTCTTCGGCTGCATTTGAAAGCCTTGTAGGAACCGTTCTTTCAGGCATGTACAATGACGGCAGGGTGTCCTCAGAAGAGATTGCGAAAATCGGACAGTTTGCTGAAAATGTATATTTTAGAAAGCCATGCGGACTGATGGACCAGATGGCATGCAGTGTAGGCGGGCTTATTTATATAGATTTTAAGGATCGGGCAGATCCGGTTATAGAGCAGGCAGCCTGTGATTTTGAGGAACATGCATACAGCCTTTGTATTGTGGAGACAAAAGGCTCCCATGCGGACCTGACGGATGATTATGCGGCTATACCGGTGGAAATGAAGCAGGTGGCAGAATGCTTCGGGAGGGAATTTTTAAGTGAGGTGGATGAAAAGGCATTTTATGGAAATATTTCAGGGCTTCGGAATCAGGTAAGTGACAGGGCACTGCTTCGCGCCATGCATTTCTTTGGAGAGCAGAAAAGGGTGAGGGAAGGAGTAAAGGCTCTGGAAAATCATGATTTTCAAGGGTTTCTGGAGGTTATCAGAAAAAGCGGGGATTCTTCGGCAAAAATGCTTCAGAACATATACAGTCCAAAGGACGTGCATACCCAGAATGTAACAGTTGCACTGGCAGCCAGTGAATATATTCTGCAGGAAGCGGGCGTTTGCAGGATTCATGGAGGGGGATTTGCAGGAACCATTCAGGCATTTGTGAAAAATGAAGCAGCAGAGAGTCATAAAAGCTATATGGAGTCCATTTTCGGCGATGGAGTCTGTCATGTGCTGAAGGTGAGACCTTACGGTGGACTCAAAATCATTTAGGAGGGAGTCATTATGAACTGTGAACGAATCAGATAATTGGTTGCACATGGAATAGAGTAGCAGAGAAAGTGATAATATAAAAGCAGGAGGAGCAGAAATGTTCTTCCTGTTTTTAGTTCGCCCAGCATGGGCAAACTCTAACGGGTGAAAGTCCCGAGTGTGCGCAGGCAACGGCGAAGCACATAGCCGAAGGGAAAGGGGGATATGGAACTATGAAACTTTCCCGATACATACAAGCTGATAGAGCAGGACGAAGTATCTAAGAACTACTTCTTTCCGAAATCATATGTCAGCTACCGTAAACCGAAGGCGGTCAGCACAGAACAGGGGGAACGGGCAAGGCAGATGATAATTGCAAAGAATAGGGCAAAGGGAGGTTAGCAAAATTTAATGGAATGGTGTATGCGTTTGTGATAAAATAATGGTGTTGAACAATTCAACAAATCATTATTTGCAGAGGAATACTTATGGAACTGAAAACACTTAGATTATATATTTGCGATTTACGAGAAGATGATTGGATGAAAATGAAAAGTCTGTTTATTGACTTTAATAATTCAAAGTATGCCGCTTATGACAGACCTCTGCCCACAGAGGATATAGAAATAGAAGCATTGACAAAACAATTTGTTGAAAACAGCTTATTTTTTGCAATATATTTATTGGATAAAAATCAGATGATTGGCTATGTATGCTTTCATAAAGATGAAGAAAAATATGATTTAGGATACTGCTTTCATTCGACATTTCATTCAAATGGATATGCATATGAAAGCATAAAGGCACTTATTGATTATTTTGTTCGAGAATATAATGCAATTACATTTACAGTGGGAACAGCACTTGCCAATATACCATCTTGCAAATTGTTAAAAAAATTAGGCTTTGAGTGTGTTTCGACGGAAGAAATATCATTCAATGAAGATTTTTCATTCGAGGGTGGGAATTTTATATTGAATTTACAATAGACAACTTCCAGTTTGTCGGGGAAAAGTCAAGACAGAAAAATGATATTAAAATTGAATATTGTTTACCTTTAGGTAGCGATTATCTTAACAGAAAAGCGTTTTCAGATGTTGTCAGCACGATATGACAGCGAGCAGAAGGAACTGTCAGCAAGGATAACAGAACTCAATTTTAAGATAATCAATCAGCTCATAGAAAAAATTCTTGTTTCTGAACCCGTAGAGATAGACGGGCAGAAAATTCAACGACTTACTATCCATTACAAGTTCATAGGGGCAATGGAAACCCTTGAATAATGGATATTTTCTAAGTCAATAAAGCAAGCGCACACAAATATCATTAGTACTGCAAGTAAATCTGCCGTTGCTATCTGCCCAATTTACAGTTTCTTTTTCATATAAATCACATCGTTCATTGGATTGTTATAATACGGTTCACACTCTAGAAATCCAAATTTTCTATACAAATGAATTGCGGACTGTAAAGGAACGATGGTATCTAATACCATTTCTTTATAGCCTTTTTGTTTTGCTCGTTCCAAAATTTCTTTAATAAGTTGCTCACCTAATTTCGAACCGCGAAAGTCAGGTTTCACATATAAGCGTTTCATTTCACAACGATCTTCCGAATGTCGATGATAAGCAATCATACCACCTACATTCCCTCTGATGTCAATTGCAACAAGAAGTTCTCCTTCTGGCTCTGTATATTTCCGAGCAAGATCTTCTAATTCATCATCAATGTTTTGAAATGTCAAATCCCTTCCTAGCTTTTTTGTATATTCTATAATCAAGTTTTTAACCTGATTTATATAAGGTTTTCCATCAACAATTTTCATATAGCTCCTCCGAAAATACCAATTTATGTTCTAGGCAACTGCGCAATTAACTGTATTTTTTTAAAATACTTTGTCCCATTTTTAACAGTCTCAGACGGGTGGAGCAGTACAACACCTTGTTCTGACTCCGTTCCAAGAATCCTCACTTCGCTTTTTACAGATCCAATATGTATAGGACTTAAATTTATACAGCAAATAATCTGCCTTGCAATCAAATCTTCAGGTTTGTATAAAGCTGTAATTTGAGCAGATGATTTCTTGATACCGATTTCTTCACCAAAATCAATCGTCACAACATATGCTGGATTTCTAGACTTTTTATTATCTTTTACATCAAGAATCGTTCCGACTCTCATTTCAACTTTGTCAAAATCTTCAATATTGATCATTATCATTACCACCCTCACTTCTGATTTGATGAATTCATTATACCATTTAGATATGAATATTTCTACCGTGTTGTTTCGGTCATTTCAAATTTGAACCCTCCCCTACAAGGCATAATTAAAAAGTATGCCAAAATCAAAAGCTTTAGGGCAAAATCGAATTGTATTAAAGACAGTGTTTTCATAGATGACGGTCTCACAGGGCGCAACTATATTGAGTCTGGCAGATATATGGAAGTATTTTTCTCGAAGCATAATGTACGGCTACATAGCCATTACGGACAATTACGACAGCCTTAACAAGCAGGAAATGTACATAGCACCGTCTTGCACAGTGCAATCAGGAGATAGATGATCCATTTATCAGCTTATATGGGGACAAGGAAAAGGAGATACATACATAAACAGATGGAAGTTGATATTTGACAATTTGTCTTTCTTTTGTTATCATTCCAATAGATTACTCGGAGGGTGAGTCATTCGTTGGGAAATGATGAGCTGGATAAGGTAACAGGCTGAGATGCCTGTTTTCTTACCGGCTTTTTTTATTGTAAAGGAGACGAGAAAATGGATATGTTATCTGGAAATGTCAGGCACATTTATTTCAAGTATTTAACTGCGGCTTTTGGAAGTGCGTTAATTAGTTCAATTTATGGTATTGTGGATATGGCAATGGTGGGACAGTATCAGGGACCAAGCGGCACAGCAGCGCTTGCTGTTGTAGCTCCAATCTGGAATATTATATACAGTCTTGGGCTCTTAACAGGAATCGGTGGCTCCGTATTATTGGGCAGTGCAAAAGGAAAAGGCGAAACAAAAGCGCAAAATGAATATTTTTCAGCAGCATTGATAGGCACAATAGCACTTGCAATCGTTTGTTGGGTGGCAATCCTGTTTTTTGATACAGAAATGCTGATGATTTTTGGCGCAGAGGAAACGTTGCTGCCTTTAGCAAAAGAATATCTTATTCCGGTTAAATTCACAGTTCCTGCTTTTCTCTTTAATCAAATGCTGGCAGCATTTTTACGGAATGATAATGCTCCTGCTCTGGCAACGGCAGCCGTTTTAAGCGGTGGCATTTTTAATATTTTTGGAGATTATTTCTTTGTTTTTACTTTGGACATGGGAATACAGGGTGCAGGATTAGCAACCGCAATAGGTGCAGTCATTACTTGTGTGGTTATGCTTTCTCATTTTTTCACCCATAAAAACAGTCTGCATTTTGTTTTTCCTTCCTCGTTTTATAAAAAAGCACAGCAGATTCTGGTGACTGGCTTTTCCACTTTTTTCATTGATGTGGCAATGGGCTTTTTGACTATGATGTTTAACCGACAGATTGTAAGGTATTTTGGAACAGATGCCTTATCTGTTTATGGTGTCATTGTGAATGTTAGCACGATTGTACAGTGTTGCGCATATAGCGTAGGGCAGGCGGCGCAACCTATTTTATCTGTTAATTACGGTGCGGACAACTGGGCGCGCATAAAAGGGACGCTTCGGTATGCACTATATACAGTGATATTTTTCAGTGTTATATGGACAATATCCATTTGGGCAATTCCAAATGAATTTATCCGTGTTTTTATGGCTCCAACAGAATCTGTCTGCCAAATTGCACCGTCCATTATGCGCAGTTATGGTATATCATTCTTGCTATTGCCGCTGAATATCTTTTCGACCTATTATTTTCAGTCATTAATGAAACCGAGTGCCTCTTTCCTTGTTTCTGTTGCAAGGGGAATGGCTGTCAGTGGGATTTTGATTTATGCC
>JAAVAC010000032.1 GCA_014804265.1 Lachnospiraceae bacterium
CCTAAATGAATTTTATCTTCTTAACCATCTGCACCAGCTCGCCATTGTTTCTTGTCCGCACGAACATATCCAGAATCTTTTCCACCGCCTCATCGGATTTCATGCCGTTTAATGCCTTCCGCATGATATTTACAGCTTCCAGCTCTTCCGGCATAAGCAGAAGGTCTTCTCTTCTCGTACCTGATTTCGGTATGTCAAGGGCGGGAAATACCCTCTTTTCAGAAAGCTTCCTGTCAAGAACAAGCTCCATGTTACCGGTTCCCTTAAATTCTTCATATACGACATCATCCATTTTCGAGCCGGTATCTACCAGAGCAGTTGCCAGGATGGTCAGGCTTCCTCCCTCCCGCATATTCCTTGCCGCACCAAAAATACGTTTTGGCATATGAAGCGCCGAAGGATCAAGACCACCCGATAAGGTTCTTCCACTTGGAGGAACGACCTGATTGTAAGCTCTTGTAAGGCGGGTAATGCTGTCTAAGAGAATCATAACATCTTTATTATGCTCCACAAGACGCTTTGCTCTCTCGATTACCATTTCCGATACTCTCTTATGGTGCTCCGGCAGTTCGTCAAAGGTAGAATAAATCACTTCCACATTAGGGCCTTCAATGGCTTCTCTAATATCCGTTACCTCCTCCGGACGTTCATCGATCAGGAGAATAATCATATGCATATTGGGATTATTTGTTTTTACGGACTTTGCCACCTCTTTTAACAATGTGGTCTTACCTGCTTTTGGCGGGGAAACAATCATACCACGCTGCCCCTTGCCTACGGGACTGATCAGGTCCACAATGCGCATAGCCACTGAAGAGCCAGGTCTTTCCAGCTTTAAGCGTTCATTTGGAAAAATCGGTGTCATGTCTTCAAAATGATGACGCTTTTCAATCACGGAAGGATGATAATCATTAATAGACTTTACATATAATAAGGCACTGAACTTCTCCGCCTGAGTCTTGATCCTTGTATTCCCTTCCACAATATCTCCTGTTTTCATGCCAAACCTGCGTATCTGGCTTGGTGCCACATATACATCATTTTCACCGGGCAGGTAATTGGCCGACCGGATAAAACCAAATCCATCGGGCATCACCTCTAAAATTCCTTTTACCGTAATGCCGCTGTCCAAATCCGTATTGACAGTATCGGGATTGCTTTTGGCTGCTGCCTTCTCAGACTGCTTTTCCACAGGCTTTGCCTGTTCCACTTCCTTTTCCTTTTCCTTCTCATCCTCTGCCAGCATTGCCTCCACGATGTCTGCCTTCTTCATTCCGGAAATCCCTTTGATTCCCCGGCTTTTGGCAATTTCCTTCAAATCCGTTAAAGCCAGTGATTCATACTTTTCTCTCATACTTTCTCCTCTCCATGCTTTCTGCCGTTTCATTCCGCTAACGTTTTTCGTCCATTGATTTCCTTTGCTTTTCCGTCAGAGATATTCACCCTTCACAGAATCACTTTATGTAAAATTTCTTTTTATATTTTCGTCCATTGCTTATAGTGTTATTGTGGGAATCTCTTGTAGATAGTTCTCGATTAGGCAAGATACAGCTATTAGTATACAGCATGGTTGAAAAAATAGCAAAGAGTTTTTTATTGAAATAGAAAAGCAAATATTATAAGATAATAAGCAGAGTACAAATTTAGACAAAGAAAGGATTTATATCATGACTGTAAATGAAAAAGCATTAAAGCTTCACGAAGAATGGAACGGCAAATTAGAAACCGTTTCCAAGACGCCTGTCAAATCAAGAGAGGCTTTGTCCCTTGCATATACCCCCGGAGTGGCAGAACCCTGTAAAGTAATTGCAGAGAATCCGGAAGCCGCCTATACATATACGATGAAAGCCAATACCGTTGCCGTAATTTCTGACGGCAGCGCTGTACTGGGACTTGGAAACATCGGCCCACTGGCTGCCATGCCGGTCATGGAGGGAAAAGCTGTGCTGTTTAAGGAATTTGGCGGAGTCAACGCAGTTCCCATCTGCCTTGACACACAGGATACGGAAGAAATCATTAAAACCGTTTCCTATCTGGCTCCTGCCTACGGCGGCATCAATCTGGAAGACATCAGCGCTCCAAGATGTTTTGAAATTGAAGAACGTTTAAAGAAAATGCTGGATATTCCCGTATTCCATGATGACCAGCACGGAACTGCCATCGTGGTATTGGCAGGCATCATCAATGCCTTAAAGGTGGTGGGAAAGGAAAAGGAAAGCTGCAAGGTAGTCGTAAACGGCGCCGGAAGTGCCGGAGTTGCCATTACCAAGCTGCTTCTTACTTATGGCTTCAAGAATGTAATTATGTGTGACAAGGTTGGCATCGTTTCCAAGGAGACCCAGGGCTTGAACTGGATGCAGCAGAAAATGACGGAAATCACAAATCCCAATAACGAGACCGGTTCTTTGCAAGATGCCTTGAAGGATGCGGATATTTTTATCGGTGTTTCCGCTCCCAATATCGTCTCTTCCGAAATGGTAGCTTCCATGGCAAAGGATTCCATTTTATTTGCCATGGCAAATCCGGTTCCCGAAATCATGCCGGATGTGGCAAAGGCTGCCGGAGCAAGAGTGGTAGGCACCGGGCGTTCGGATTTCCCCAATCAGGTAAACAACGTGGTAGCCTTCCCCGGCATCTTCAAGGGCGCTCTGGAGGGCCGTGCCACCCAGATTACCGAAGAAATGAAATTAGCCGCTGCCATTGCCATTGCAGGCCTGGTGCCGGAAGAGGAATTAAACGAAGACCACATTATGCCCGAAGCTTTTCAGCCGGAAGTGGCAGAGGTTGTGGCAGAGGCTGTAAAAAGCCATATTCCATAAGATGAAGCCGTATTATAGCCTTTCCGATTATCTAAAATCCACCTATGGAGAAAAAATATACAAGATTGCTCTGGACGGAGGGTTTACCTGCCCGAACCGGGACGGTACCCTGTCCGCCGGAGGCTGTATCTTTTGCAGCAAAGGAGGCAGCGGTGAGTTTGCCATTCCCACTAAGGGACTCAGCATTGAGAAACAGATCACAGCCGGGCTTTCCCTGTTTCATGGAAAGAACACCGGTAACAGGTTCATTGCCTATTTTCAGGCTTATACCAATACTTATGGTCCTGTTTCCAAACTGGAAAAGCTTTATCGGGAAGCATTGCTTCATCCTTCCATTGTAGGAATTTCCATTGCCACAAGACCGGATTGTCTGCCAGAGGAAGTGCTTTGCCTTTTCGATGCTCTGAAACGGGAATTTCCGGATAAGTTTATCTGGATCGAGATTGGACTGCAGACTGTTTCGGAAAAAACCGCCCTTTATATCCGAAGAGGCTATCCCCTTTCCGTCTGCACAGAAGCCATTGACAGGCTTCACCGGGCATCCATTCCAGTCATTCTCCATCTGATCATCGGTTTGCCCGGGGAAGATACTGCCCAAGTGCTGAAAAACATAGATTATGTAAATCTTCATGCTGTCTTTGGCGTAAAGCTGCAGCTTCTGCATATTTTAAAGCATACAGATTTAGCAAAAGAATATGCGCTTGGCCGCTGCACCCCCTTATCCAAGGAACAATACCTGGACATCCTAACCTCTGCCATTACCCATTTGTCTCCTGATATCACCATCCACCGGGTTACCGGGGACGGCCCGAAGGAACTTTTGCTGGCTCCCTTATGGAGCTTACATAAAAGAGAGGTATTAAACGCTCTCCACAAAAAAATGAAACTGGAACATGCTTATCAGGGAAAGGAGTTTTCCACTTGACACAGGATCCATTGACTTTATACAAGCTGATTGTGCTCTATATGCTGGAACGGGTGAGTTTTCCGCTTACCAAAGCACAAATCAGCGATTTTATCTTAGAAAAAGAATATACAAATTTTCTCACTCTGCAACAGGCCATTTCCGAATTGACGGATTCCGGAATGGTCATTGCCACTACAATCGGAAACCGTACCCAGCTTCACATTACAGAAGAAGGGGAAAATACCTTATCTTTTTTCCAGAACCGAATTTCAAACGGTATTAAGGAAGATATCCGAAGCTATCTGAAAGAAAACTCTCTCAAGCTTCGCAATGAAGTTTCCATTACTTCCGAATACTACCGCACCTCAAGCGGAGAATATGCGGCACATTTGTCTGCAAAGGAAAAAAGTGCGGACTTAGTTGACATAACCCTCTCTGTACCTTTAGAAGAAATGGCTTCCTCCATTTGTGATAACTGGCAGAAAAAAAATCAGGAAATCTATAAATACTTAACGGAACAATTATTTTAGGAATTCCTCTATTACCCGGCCATCCACTTCTCCCAAATCTACCTGCAGAAGCTTTGCCAGAGTAACTCCTTCATCCCATAAATACATATGGGGAACAGAGGCTCCCGCCCTGATTCCATAGCCTTTTGCCAAAAAGAAGGTCTGATAGCCTTCTTTTTCCGGCAGATATCCGTGAGTGCCTTTCATCCTTCCCCTTTTCACTTCTTTGACCGGCAAGGTCAATACTTCAAATTCATCCAGGTAATAAACGCCCTTTTTGGCTTCTATGAAATAGACACATCTGTCATCAGCGCCTTTCTCTCCGGCTTCCCTGCCTGTAATCACTTGTTCAATTCCATATATTTCCTGACTCTTACACTTTTCTAACAATGCTGTCAGTTTCTTATAAGCTTCTTTTCCCGGCTTCTTTTTGTCATTGGCATAAATGTAACAGGAACCATCGCAGTTTTTTGCCAGAAACTGATAGTCCACGATTTTTTCTCCTTTTGTCTGCAAAAATCCCTGCTCCTTTAACAGATAATTGAAGTAAACTACCCGCTCTACATCCATCTGATAATGATCCCCTAACACTACCAGGGTGGTCTTTTCCATATCTCCGGTCTTTTCCAGGGCAGCCAGCAGTTCTCCCAGCCTCTCATCATGGCGCATAAGGGCTTCCGCTGCCTTTTTGTGATGAACTCCATAAATGTGCCGGTTCGTATCCACATCCGTATAATGAATGAGCATCATATCCGGGCGATAAGTCTCAATCGTATACAAGGCAGACTGATGCACAAAATTGTCCAATGCAGGCTGCCTGACCCCATCCCGCAGATGCCCAAACCGCTTTAAAAGAGCAAGCTCATAGGATATGGTTCCGTTTAATGCGGAAACGATGATCTGATTCTGCCAGGGACGGTTCGCAAGCACCTCCGGCAGATTATACTGTATTTTGCTTTTGGCAGTAACCGGCCATAAAAGGGCTGCTGTCCGGTACCCTTTTTTTATGGCCTCGTCATAAAGGGTGGTGCCTTTCACATACTTTCTCTGCCACATCCAATCCGGCTTAGGTCGCTTTGGCTGCACCAGGGTGTTATTCACCACACCGTGATGAATCGGCTTTTTTCCTGTAATAATGGAAGTATGGGCGGGATAGGTAATGGACGGATAGACACTTTCCACCTGTTCACAGACCGCTGCTCCTTCATAAAGACTTTTAAAATGGGGAAGTGTCTTTAACAATGCCATGTCCTCATTTCCTACCGCATCCAAAGATATGATAATGAGACGGTGGTCCTTGTGTATTTTTTTCCCTCTGCTTTTATTTCGATTCATGTTTTCCGCTTTCCTTCAGCCAGCGCATATGCTCCTTTATTTTCTTTTCATAGCCATTGCCGCTGGGCTTATAAAATTCTTTTCCGGTTAATTCATAAGGCAAGTATTGTTGGTTTACATAATGATTCTCATAATCATGGGCATACAAATAACCGATTCCATGCCCCAGCTTTGCAGCACCCCTGTAATGGGCATCCTGCAGATGAGTGGGAATCGGAAGATTTCCGGTCTCCTTTACAGTTGACATTGCCTCAAAAATAGCCTCACTGGCCGCATTACTCTTTGGCGCACAGGCCACATAGGAAACTGCCTGGGATAAGATAATCTGGGCCTCCGGCATTCCTACCCTTTCTACTGCCAGTGCCGCGCTGACTGCCACTTGCAATGCATTGGGATCCGCATTTCCCACATCTTCTGCCGCACAAATCATAATCCTTCTGGATATGAAGGTAACGCTTTCCCCTGCATAGAGCATCTTTGCCAGATAATAAAGAGCCGCATCCGGATCCGAGCCTCTCATGCTTTTGATAAAGGCGGAAATCGTATCGTAATGGTTATCTCCTCCTTTATCATATCGGACTGCCCTCTTTTGTATACATTCAGCTGCCACCTCAAGAGTAATGTGAATCTTTCCGTCCTCTGACCGTTCTGTTGTCATGATTCCCAGTTCAATGGCATTTAATGCATGTCTGGCATCTCCTCCCGCAAGATCCGCAAGAAATTCCAATGCGTCCTCCTCAATGACTCCATCATAGGCGCCCATGCCCTTTTCCTTATCATTTACCGCACGAAGCAGCAATTCCTTAATGTCTTCTTTGGAAAGTGGCTTCAGCTCAAATACGATAGATCTGGAAATCAAAGCCCCGTTTACTTCAAAATAAGGATTTTCCGTAGTGGCTCCAATCAGTACTACCGTACCGTCCTCCACAAAGGGAAGCAGATAGTCCTGCTGCCCCTTGTTAAAACGGTGGATCTCATCAATAAAAAGAATCGTCTTCTTTCCATACATGCCCAGCGTTTCCTTTGCGGTCTGTATGATTTCTTCCATATCCTTTTTCCCGGCAACGGTGGCATTGATCTGCTTAAATTCCGCGCTGGTGGTATTGGCAATGACCTTTGCCAAAGTGGTCTTCCCTGTGCCGGGCGGTCCGTAAAAGATGACCGAACTTATTTTATCCGCTTTGATCGCCCGGTAAAGCAGCTTGTCCTTATCCAGTATATGCTTCTGCCCCACCACCTCTTCCAATGTGGCAGGCCGCAGCTTTGCAGCTAAAGGCGATTCCTTTTCCAGCTGATTCTGCCGCATGTAATCAAATAAATCCATTTTTCTTCCTTCTCTTCTTTACGATTCTGTTGCCATGATGACCGATAAAACCGTATCAGTCCAGCAATATCTCATCTACTGTAACAAATTCATACCCCTCTTCCTTTAAAATATCCACGATTTCAAGGGCAGCTGTCACAGATGATTTATAACAATCATGCATTAAAATAATATCATTTTCTTTGACTTTCGTCACTACCCTTTCCACCACTGCGGAAGAGTTTTCCGTACACCAGTCCAAAGGATCTACAGTCCATAAAACAGGAATCATCCCAAGCTCAGTTTCCAATCCCTTTTCCCATGCTCCAAAAGGCGGCCTGATAAATTGAGGATATTCTCCATTCAACTGGTACAACAATTTGTTGGTAGACAAAATTTCTTCTTTAAATTCTTCCCTTCCTACAGCTGTCAGCTCCACATGATGATACGTATGGTTTCCTATCAGATGTCCATCGGCATACATGGTTTCTATCACATCCGGATATTCCTCTGCACTTGCGCCCAAAATAAAAAAGGTCGCCTTTACATTCCTTGCCTTTAGTCCCTCCAAAAGCTGTCTGGTATAGTTGGGATATGGCCCGTCATCAAAGGTAAGGGCAATCTTCCCTTTTTCCTGCTTCTGGATTTGCTCCCCATGGACTTTGGCATTGGTTACCATAACTTTTTCTTTCCTTAATAAGCTCCGATTGGAAAATTTCCATGAAAAAAGGAGTATACCGAACAATAACAAATCAAGCGCCAGTAATCGTACACAGCCCCTCTTTTTGTTCATGGCAGACTCCTTATCACTTCAAAAGCTTTATTTTATCATATGCAGGAACTTTTTTCTTAACACCTTTCTTTTTTCAAAACTTTAAAAATCCTTGCAGAAAATGGCGGCAGGTCTACCTTCATGGAGCCCTTCTCCACCTGAAGATTCTGATCCTCAGGCTTCGTTTTTCCACCATAGCATTCCCAGTCGCTGTTCAAAAGCTCTTTCACTGCACCTCCCGTTTCCACCTGGAACGTGAAGTCCTTCCAGAACTGGTCTGAAAAATTCAGTATTACGATGATCCTTTCCCCATTTCCACGTCTTTCATATACATAGGTGGAAAATTGCTCTGCATGAACCTCCAGCCATCTGAAACAAAGATGATTGTACTCTCCATCATATAGGGCCGGCTCCTGTTGGTATAGTTTACATAATTCCATGTAATACTGATGAAACCCGTCATGTGCCGGATAAGCAAGCATATCCCAATCCTGCTCTCTATTCTCATCCCATTCCCGAAACTGTCCAAACTCATTGCCCATAAAATTCAGCTTTTTGCCCGGATGTGTATATACATAGGCATAAAAGGCCTTTGCCTGGGGGAACTTATCCTCATACTGCCCCCACATTTTCTGGATGATGGTCGCTTTTCCATGCACTACCTCATCATGGGAAAATGCCAGCAGGAACAATTCATTATAAAAATACTGCATGGAGAAAGTAAGCTTATGATAATTGGCAGGACGATGTACCGGTTCCAGCTTAAAATACTCCAGAGTATCATTCATAAAGCCCATATCCCATTTATAGTCAAAGCCAAGCCCTCCATAAGAAACAGGCGCTGTAACCTTTAAGAAATCCGTGGAATCCTCTGCAATTAAAATAGCTTCTGGATGAATCTTATGTAAACCTTCATTCATGCCTTTGATAAACTCCACGCTTTTTTCATTTACTCCCCTTTTAGGGTCTCCCTGCCAATAAATAGCCCGGCTGATGGCATCCATACGAATGCCGTCAAAATGATATTCACTCAGCCAGTAATTGGCGGCTGATTTTAGAAAGCTTTGCACTTCCCCCTTTGCATGGATAAAGTTGTAGCTTCCCCACTCACTTTCTCCTACATCCTGATTATCATATTCATAAAGGTAAGTTCCATCAAACCGTGAAAGGCCGTATCCATCCCTTGCAAAATGCACCGGAACAAAATCCATGATGACGCCAATCTGCTGGTTGTGGCATTTATCCACCAGTTCCTTCAACCCTTTTGGCTCCCCATATCTGGAAGTAGGAGCAAAAAATCCGGTATTTTGATAGCCCCAGGAGCCATCAAAGGGATGCTCGCTTAAAGGAAGGAATTCGATATAGTTAAAGTGATTTTCCTTTACATACTCAATCAGTCTGTCCGCAATTTCCTCATAGCGGTAATACCCGTTTTCATCCTTGGGATTTGTATGCCAGGAACCTAAATGGACTTCATAGATATTCATAGGTTTATTATAGTTCTTATCCCTTTTTGCCATCCACTTTTCATCAGTAAATGCATATTCCTCTAAGTCTACGATCATAGAAGCAAAATCAGGCCTTAACTCCATAGAAAACCCATAAGGATCACAGTGCTCCGTCATATTACCGTCTCTTCCGTATATCCGGTACTTATAAAGCATTCCTTTCTTTGCGTGCCCCACATAGCATTCGTACACATTCTGGTGCCACTTCTGAGTCATCTCTATGTTTTCCCAATTACTGAATTCTCCTATTACACATACACCAGCGGCATTGGGGGCATAAACCCGAAATACCACTCCATCTCCCTCCGGATGCGCACCAAAATATGTATAGCAGTCAAAGGCATTTCCCCGATAAAATTCCTCCAGATTCATTTTCGTATCACTCCTTCTCTAATCGTTTTTCACGGAAACTTCTCTTTTTGGGACTGTCCATTCTATGGGAATTTTTACAATAATAGACATCCGTCTATTATCATATTAGTATGTAACATTCAGATTTGCAACCGACAAAAATGAAACATTTGACTAGTAATCGTCATATGATATAATATTGTCAAATATTTTATCAGATATACCTGAGCATGAAAAACAGGAAAATACTTGTTGTGATAAAAGGAGAGCCTTTATGAATGATAAGAAAATAGATCGAAGAATCAAACGAACCGAAAATGCCATATTTAAATCACTGTCTGCCCTGGCTTCCGAAAAGCCTTTAACCTCTATTACCGTTACGGAGCTATGTCAAATGGCTGATATCCATAAGAGTACTTTCTATCTCCACTATCATGATATCCACCATTGTGCCGAGGAGTTTCAAAAACGGCTTACCGGCCGCATCTGCTCCATCATCTCCCAATATGAATACAGAGATTTATTAGAACGTTCCGGAGAAATCTGGGGACGTATTATGGAAGCCTATCTTTCCTATGACGGCATTTATCTGCCCTTTATCAAATCCAACAGCTTCGGGGCCATGATGCAGGATTTGGAAACTTCCATTATTGACACGATTGTGGAAAAATACCAAAGCTCATGCCCTGATGCTACAGAAAAAGAAGTGATGATGCACCGCATCAACGTAACCTTTTTGATCAACGGTTATGTGGGCACGCTGCGTTCTTTTGATTTTGCTTTGCTAAAAGATGTGTTTTCCACACAGCTTCCCAAATCCCTGCTGCATGGCTTTTCTACAAAAGGCTGAAAACGTATGGCTCTTTTGTTATTCATAATCCTCTGGAAAATAATCTGCCATCATAGCCCGGAAATAGAATTCATCTGTCCTTGCATATTCCAGATCTTCCATGGTCTTTTCGTCATTGAGCATACGGATTGCCAAATACAGGCCTCTTAGGCAGCCTTCATTGTATGCTTTCTGCTTTGCGTTGTTAATCCATTCTTTTGCCGTCATAGGAATCACCTCCGTTTGACAAATATTAGTTGTATTGCTTTTTTCTGTTAGTTATTATAAAGTAATATTTTTGTTCTGGCAACAGAAAAAACAAATGAAGGGGTGCTATGGTAACAATTTGTCAGGGGAGGGGAGTTTTGGATAAGAGGACGTGGGAGCCGCTCTCTTTCCTGTAAAGGATCTTTTCTGCCACGTGCTTAATAAAAAACTGTACGATAGGTCCCATTCCAAAGGCAGTGATAATCGTGCCGATTCCAACACAGTCTTGTGCATGCAGCACATAAGCGATAAGGACACAGATTACATCCGTAAAAATACGGCAGAAACGGTATTGTGCGATTTTTTTGTCTGCCATGATCAGAGAAACGGCATCATAGGAGGACACACCCAAATCAGCCGCAATGTATAAGGAGGACGCAAAGCATAAGACAAAAATAGCTATAGCCAATGTAATCCCCCGAATCATCCAGGTATCTGCCTCATATAGAACATTTAAAAGCTTTAAAGAGAAATCTGCCACTGCACCTATGATGAACAGATTTAAAATCGTTCCTAAACCGATATAGTGCTTGTCTATAAAAAATACCAGGATTAAAAGGATTCCGATTATAATAGGATACAATATTCCATAAGAAGAATGGACGGCATTTGCACAGCCTGTTACAAAAGCAGTGAAGGGATCCGTCCCCAGTTCCGCTTTCCTGAGAATTCCTACGGAAACACCCGTAAACACCGTCCCGATTACAGTCATTAAAATTCGCTTCCACTTTCTATCCATTTCCCACTCTCCTCTCAATGATTATGGCCAATTTTTTCATGCTGGTAAAAAATTATTTGGCTATATTATACAAAATTATCCATGAGTAGAAAAGAATAAATATTTGGTTCATATAAAAAAGTAGCTTTCATAATCATTTTAATGATACAATGATTTATATTTGTTTTGGAGGAAAATGAAAATGTTTTTATATCATTATTACGATGCTTCTATGAAACCATTTCAAAATTTATCAGATATTCCTATAGCATAATACTATGAAAAAGAATAATTTGCCAGGCTTTGGTTCTTCCTCGCCAACATACCAAACAGCATACCACTATAAAAGTTGAATGTTAATATGCGTTGCTTGTAGCAACGGGCAGTTCCTTATACAATAGTGTCAACGACTAAAAGAAAGGAGGTCATCCCTAATGTTAAGCGAAAACATGAAAGCAATCAGAAAATCAAAAGGACTTTCCCAAGAAGAGCTTGCTATCAAGCTGAATGTGGTGCGACAAACACTCTCTAAATGGGAGCGAGGATTGTCAGTTCCTGATTCTGATATGTTGATCTGCATATCAGAGGCGCTGGAAACACCCGTAAGCACTTTGCTGGGAGAAACTGTTATTGAGTCGAAGGTTGATGACTTAAAAGCAATTTCTGAAAAACTGGAGATTATAAACTTACAGCTGGCACAAAGGAAGACCATGATACGAAAAACGTTTCATTGGCTGCTTATCTCATTGTGTGTGGTCATAGTAACAATTTCTGCCGTCTTAATAGCATTAAATAGTCCTTACTTAGGTTGGAATTACAGTGACCCTGAAACCGCCGTTTTCGGGGCAGCTTTTCACACATTTGAATGGGTGTTTGTCAGGTTAGCGCCGATTATCCTTATAATGGCAATCGTTGGAATCTTCTTGACACGAAAGAAAGTATAAAATTGTTTCTTAAAGGTATAGCCTGTGACAAAACAGCAACAGCCATCCCACTTCAAAAAAATCAGGCTGCATGTATCCGCCAGATCCATGCAGCCCGCTTTTTCTAATAATTTACAATGTCCCCTGAGTAAATAAGGATTTTACATGACTGATTTCTTCCTGAGTCGCTTTTGCAGCAGGCACATAATAGGATTTTTCCCTTGCCATTTGATAAAGCTGCTCCTGGGAGGATTCACATGCAGTACGGAACTGTTTCAGTGTATCCTTTAATTCCTTATTTTCGGTCTGTGGAATCATTTCCGCAAAACGTACCAGTTCTCCGTTAATTCCCGTTAAAGCATCAGCTACCATTGTTTTTTCCTGCATTTGCATCGTTTTTCTCCCCCTTACTGCAAAAATTTCATAAGTGCCTGCTTATTCTGCTTTGCAGTCTGAGCACCTTTTTCGAAAAATTGTTTGATTTGTCCGTCCTGACAGCATTTTGCATACTCTTCCATCTTGCAGCTGGTCGTATCATAGCCACCGATTAAATGACGGAGATTTTGAAGTTCCAATTCAGAAATATTAGCCATTTTGGCACCTCCTACGTTTTTTACACTGTTAGTATGAGGAATTTTTCTGAAATTATGCAGATATAAAAAACAACAAATCGTAATCCTTTAAATGATAATTTCTTTTTTCTTGCCTATGTCCACAATCTTATTTGCAAACCTCCTTCCAACCTTTGTTTCTAAATAAAAACGAATATATTCATATTGATCCCACATATGCATGGGAAATACATAATCACACCCCTCTCCTACATACTCAAGGAAAGTATCCATTCCATAGCCATATGCTCTTTCCAACCTTGGGTCTAGTGGAACAAAGGCAGCATGAAAATGGGTTCCTGCAATCTTATCCACTTCCTTTTCATAGGCTGCTTTCATCCTGTTATTATAGTCTTCCGTTTCTCCGTCCCAATGCCAATCATTCAGGTCACCGGCATGATAAATGGATTTTCCCTCACACCAGACACAAAATGCCACTCCGGCATCCGTAGACCGAAGAGTCTTTATCTCTATATCCGGAAGCTTCAGGTTCCTATCGGCTCCTAAATTGGTAAGCTTTTCCTTTACTTTTGCGGAAACACCGTTTCGTTCCAAATATCTGTCGCTCAATCGAATATCACTTCCCAAAAAATAATGAATATTTTCATATTGGTGAAAAAGCTCAAAAATGGAAAAATCAAAATGATCCCTATGCTTGTGGCTGGCAAACACGTAGATGGTTTTTTCTTTTGAAAATTCCGGCAGCTCTCCCTTATAATAATCAAACAACAAAATATGCTCTTCCAGCTCCATCAAAAATCCGCTGTGATACAAATAAGTTACCTTCATTTCGTTTCTCTTTCCTGCTCCAGTTCTTTTTTCGTTTCCTCATATCCTAATGGCTTTAATTCCATTGACTTCATGTAAAGCTTTTGAAACTGCTCCTCTTCTGCCAGATTCAGTTTCCCGCATCTTNCAATCAGCTTTTCCAGCTCATCCATTGNATTTTTTCTTTCTATTCCATCATTTTCCTGCTCATTTTTTCCTTCATCCGCATTTTCAATACAGTCCTTCCCATAAAGAAATGCTCCTGCCAGAGAAGTATTTCCAACAGCAGTTACCTTGCCCGCAAGCTCTGANGGAATCAGNCCTATTGCTACTGCGCTCTTTACATTTAAATAATACCCAAATCCCCCTGCCAGATATACCTTGTCAATATCCTCTATCTGCTGTCCAAATCGGTCAATTAAAATGCAGATTCCTGCAAATACCGCCGCTTTTGCCATCTGCAGCGCCCGCACATCCTTTCCCCTAAGCACTGCCTCTCCTANGCGTACCCCCTCTTCAAACCATGGCTCCTTTAAAAGGCCTGTCTCATCCAGAATTCCCTGCTTCTTCAATTCATCCAGACATGCTATCAGGTCGGCCCCCATAATGGTCTCNCCGCTGCCGCCTTCAAAGGCAGGACCTGCTGCCGTTGCCGTCACCAGTATTTTTCTGCCGNTNCCTATTGCCATTTCNCCATTCGTTCCAAGGTCAATAAAAAGTGTGGCTTTTTCATTACAAAANCCTCCCTGCTTCCAGACATAATACAGGCCCGANGCAATGTCTCCCCCTACAAATGCTGAAATTCCGGGCATGACAATCGTTTTGATTCCCAAAAGGCTTGTTTCCTGTCTGCCTATNTTTTCAGGCAGAAAGGGATATCTTCCCAGCTTTTCTACCGANTGCCCCATGAAAAGCTGTCCCATGGGCGTNTTTCCGGAAAGATAGGCNGCNNTTGNTTTACATAATTTTTCTTCNTCCACTGTCTTAAGAAACTGAAGTATGCCCTTTTCCAAAGAGTTNCTGACAATCCNCTTTAAGCTCTCTTTCTCTTCCTGACTATGATTCGATGCCTGAATTCTGGATATGATATCAGCGCCATATCTTCTCTGAGGATTNATTTCGCAAAAGGTATCATAGACCTGATTGGTCATTATCCCCCTTANCTCCATGGCAATGGTAGTGGTTCCCAAATCTATGGCGATTANNGTATCTTCCTTATGATCCACGAGCAATTNCCCTGCATCTCCCCGCTTGTTTTTGTTTATNGATGACACTTCTGTCACAACACTGATCTGCTTTTCTTTTGGAAAATGAAGCTCTATTTCACAATCCCTTATTGGTTTTGAAAGACAGGCAAGGCGAAATCCCTTTCGTAATTCCTCNGGTGTAAAGACGGCCCTGTCACCATGTCCCGGCAATACCGTCCCTTTCAAAAAGCGCACCCGNCANCTGCCGCACAGACCCTTTCCGCCGCATCCTGAAAAAAAGGCGCCCTCCCTTTTGCTCCACAATTCAAAAAGACTGCTCCCTTTTTTTAACCAATNCAATGTTTTTNTTNCACNTTCAANNANCNNTACCTGNATTTTNTCTGTTTCTTTCATTCTTCCCTCTTTTTATTTTTCACAACNANTCCCTGNCATAAAGTAAATTTCTTCCATTTNANTTATGATTTTTTNTNCGTTTTTGCATATACTAAAAAAAGCAANAGAAAGGAGCACAGTATATGAAACAACATTATCCATTTCCTTTGGAGCCTCTTCCATACCCTTATGACGGATTGGAACCTGAGCTTTCGAAAGAAATTTTAACCTTCCACCATGACAAGCATTTAAAAACCTATGTGGATAATCTTAACAATCTCCTTGCCGGATATCCCAATTTNCANAACCTTTCCTTAGAGGATCTGTTAATGCAGCTTGACAGNCTTCCNAAGTCTCTTCAGACAGGAATTCAAAATAACGGCGGCGGGGTCTACAACCACAATCTTTATTTTGCCTGCATGACTCCGGAAAAGAACTTAAAGCCGGAAGGNGAGCTTTTAGCTGCCATGAACAGGGATATCGGNNCCTATGAAGAATTTGTTACNAAATTCACTGCNGCCGCCATGGGNCAATTNGGCTCCGGCTATGCCTGGCTCATCAGCAAAAACGGNTCCCTGCAGATCATCAACCTGCCCAATCAGAACACCCCNATTGCAAAGGGCATCAAGCCAATCCTGAATCTGGATGTGTGGGAACACGCTTACTATCTCCAGTATCAGAACCGCAGAGCGGAATATGTACAAAACTGGTTCAGCCTTGTAAACTGGCCCTATGTAAATGAATTGTATTTAAANAGCTGTTAATGCTTTCTCNATAAGAAAATTGCAGAACCTGAAAATTCTGCAATTTTTTTCTTTCCTTCACCTTACAATTTTCTAAGCAGTCTGTCAATGTCTTCTTTTNTTCCAANNACCATAAGGTGTTNNTTCCTTTTTCAGATTCTATGATACAGGCTTNGCAAATAGGATNTNATCCAATAACTCCATATGGGGCCGCTTACTNTCTGCTTGAAATACATCAATTCTATGTATATCGCTGCTCCTGTCCTTAAATGCAGGAAAAAGAAATCCACATTCNGGTTCTCCCGGCTCATAATCNCCCGNCACCNGACAGANCGTNCAAATNATAAATTGATAGACCTCTTCGGATTCCCAAAGGTTTTCTCCATCATTTGCCTTTCGGGGCACGTCATAGCTTCCATAAAAGAAATAAATGGCGTACTCCCCATCTGCTTGATACTTTTCCCCAAATACCTCATAAAATACATCCAGCATGGCATCATTTTTCAATTCATATTCCTTCAATGCCATAAGCAGCTGCCACATGCTTCCATGTTTCCGATTCGCTTCCTCAAAACAATATTCTTTTAACTGCACGTTTGTATCTGAAAATGGAATTGCTTTTGCTATATTCAGATACAGCTGCTGATCCTTTGCTGATAATCTCTGAAAATGCTTATGAAAAGTGCCATCTATATATCCTTCCCCATCCAAATATGCTCCAGCAATCCTGCTAAAACAGTTTCGCTTCAAAGTCATGCGCCTGGTAAGTTCCAGCATATCATCACGATTAATCTGTCCCATACTTCTCCATACTCCTATCACAATTATTTCACTTATTTTTCTACGAAATACGTTCTCATTATAGCATTCCCCCATGTTCCATTCAAGTTGGATTTTAATATAATGCTTCTTATCCTCCATCCACTCCCCTTTACGAAAAAAGGAAATCAATGGGGCCCTCCCACATTGATTTCCTTATTCCTGGCTATACAAACTGATTCTTCTCTTCATCATAAGTATAGTCCATAGCCCTGAGCTTTTCTAAAATCTCTTCTTTATCAGCATCTAAATCCTCACAAAGCTCATCCAGATTTTCATAAAAGTCCCGAAGCTTTAAATTCACAAAACTAAGCAGCATGGCAGGGTCCTTTGGTATCATAAGTCCTTCCCCTCTTTTCTTTTATTTTCCCTGTATTCCTGCAATCAAATCACCTTCCTTCACGGCAATTTCAATCACATCCTTTGGTGCTGCCTTATCCTCCAAAATAAGCTTTGCAGCCAGTGTTTCCACATATTTCTGCATAAAGCGTTTTAATGGCCTTGCACCATAAACAGGATCATATCCGTTTTCTACAATAAAGTCTTCCGCCTCCTTTGTCAATACAAGGGTAAGCTCTTTATCCGAAAGTCTTTTATTCAAATCCTCTAAAATTAAACGGATGATACCGCCAATATTATCCTTTGTAAGAGGCTTGAACAGAATGGTTTCATCCAGCCTGTTTAAAAATTCCGGTCTGAAATGATTCCGCAAATCGTTCATAACAAGGCTTTCTGCCTCTTTGCTAATCTCTCCCTGGTCATTGATACCATCTAAAAGATACTGGGCACCGATATTGGAGGTCATAATCAATATAGTGTTCTTAAAGTCCACTGTTCTGCCCTGGGAATCGGTAATCCGTCCGTCATCCAATACCTGCAGGAGTACATTGAATACATCCGGATGGGCCTTTTCGATTTCGTCGAACAATACCACTGCATAGGGCTTTCTTCTGACTGCTTCGGTCAACTGTCCGCCTTCGTCATAGCCTACATATCCCGGAGGCGCTCCAATCAGCCTTGATACAGAAAATTTCTCCATATATTCGCTCATATCGATCCGGATCATATTGGCTTCATCATCGAACAGGGACTGGGCAAGAGATTTGGCAAGCTCCGTTTTTCCAACACCCGTAGGTCCTAAAAACAAGAAAGAGCCAATGGGCTTGGTAGGATCTTTAATGCCTGCCTTGGAGCGGATAATTGCTTCTGACACCTTTGTCACACCTTCATCCTGCCCTACAACCCTTTTATGCATCTCTTCGTCTAAATGAAGCGTCTTATTCCGCTCGCTTTCTGTCAGCTTTGCAACTGGAATTCCTGTCCACCGGGATATGATTTTTGCAATTTCTTCCTCATTCACATATTCGTGAAGCAAATGTCTTTCCGTACTTTTCGTCTTTTCCTCTTCTATTTCAAGCTGCTTTTTCAGGGCCGGGAGCTTTCCATAGCTGAGCTCTGCCGCTTTTTCCAGATCCCCTTCCCTGCTGGCAATCTGTATTTCATTATTCATTGCTTCGATTTCCTCCCGAAGCTTTTGCAGCCTTTCCACGGAATTCTTTTCATTTTCCCATGTTGCCTTTTGGGATTCCAGCTCTTCTCTGCATTCTGCCAGCTCCTGTTGCAGATCCGCCAGACGTTCTGCAGAAATCTGGTCGTCCTCCTTTTTCAGGGCAGCTTCTTCAATTTCCATCTGGGTAACCTTACGATTTAACTCATCCAGCTCTGTGGGCATGGAATCCAGCTCTGTCTTAATCAGGGCACATGCCTCATCCACCAGATCAATTGCTTTATCCGGCAGGAACCGGTCAGAAATGTAACGGTGGGACAATATGGCAGCACTAACTAACGCATTATCCAGTATTTTTACACCATGAAAGACCTGGTACCTTTCCTTTAATCCACGCAGGATGGAAATGGTATCCTCCACAGTAGGCTCCTCCACCATTACCGGCTGGAATCTTCTTTCCAAAGCAGGATCTTTTTCAATGTACTTCCTGTATTCATCCAGGGTGGTAGCGCCGATGCAATGCAGCTCCCCTCTTGCCAGCATGGGCTTTAACATGTTCCCCGCATCCAATGCACCATCCGTCTTTCCTGCACCTACAATGGTGTGCAGCTCGTCAATAAACAAAAGAATCTGCCCGTTGCTGCTCTTTACCTCATCTAACACCGCCTTTAAGCGCTCCTCGAATTCTCCCCGGTACTTGGCGCCTGCCACCAAGGCTCCCATATCCAATGCAAATACTTTTTTATCCTTTAAAGACTGAGGAACGTCCCCCCGTACGATACGCTGGGCAAGACCTTCTACTACCGCCGTCTTTCCTACGCCCGGTTCACCAATCAGTACCGGATTGTTTTTTGTCTTCCTTGATAAGATTCGTATTACATTCCGGATTTCCTGATCCCTTCCGATGACCGGATCCAATTTCTGGTTCTTAGCCTCTTCTACCAGATCCTTTCCGTACTTGACCAACGTGTCATAAGTAGCCTCCGGGTTGTCGCTGGTGACTCTTTGGTTGCCCCTGACAGTGGAAAGAGCCTGTAAGAACCGCTCTCTGGTAAGCCCGTATTCCGAAAACAGCTTCTTTATCTCCTGATTGGGATATTTTAACAGGCTTAGGAATAAATGCTCTACAGATATATATTCATCGCCCATTGTCTTTGCTTCATCCTCTGATGACAGAAATACCTTATTTAATTGCTGTCCCACATATACCTGTCCGCCCTGTACCTTGACTCTCTTCTGCACTGCACTGACAGCTCTGTCATGGAAATGCTCCACGTTGATTTCCATTTTTTCAATGAGCTTTTTAATCAGGCTGTCCTCTATGTCCAAAAGGCTTAAAAGCAGATGCTCCTGCTCGATTTCCTGATTGCCGTATTCATATGCCAGCTTTTCGCAATCCTGGACAGCTTCTATGGATTTTTGTGTAAATTTTGAAATGTTCATACTGCTTCCTCCTTTACCTATGCCCGTTTATTTACTTATTTTATCCAGATGAAAGAAGTTCAAACTTTTTTCTAATCTGATAGAAGTCATGAAATGCCGGGTTGTTAGCACTCTCTTTTATCGAGTGCTAATGTTATACTAACAATATAACACGTATTTTGGAAAAAGCAATATGAAAATGAGAGTTTATAGAATTTTTATTTCTTTTTCTTTCCTGTTCTCCATATGTATAGAAACAGGTTCCTGACCAGCCAGATACCGATTATGATTCGCAGCACATAAATGAAAAGCAATTGATTTTCCACTATGACCTTTTCATTTTCCCAATCTGGAAACACGATAGGCACAGTCTTCATCGTCCGCCTGTTAAGCTGCATCCCGGTTTTAAGAAGCGCTGGGAAGCGGAAGCGGTTCGTTTCTTCTATGATACTGATTTCCTTTTCCCGCAGGGAAGCTTCCCTGTCATAGCGGTTGACAGAAAGAACTTCCTCCACTGTTTTTTCGGCAAATCCCTCTAAAGGCTCTGGCAACAGTATTTCATAAGATGTCAGAGCCGTACTGCAGCCCAGCTGCTCCATGAGCCCATAGGGCAGGTAAATTTTCTTAGCATCCGGATTCGCCAGTTTTTCCCACCGTCCCCTTTTGTCCGCTATGACACCACATACTACAATTCCCTTTTCGTTGACCCAAATGGTTTTTCCTACGGAATCA
This sequence comes from Lachnospiraceae bacterium, assembly GCA_014804265.1. Classification (GTDB taxonomy): domain Bacteria; phylum Bacillota; class Clostridia; order Lachnospirales; family Lachnospiraceae; genus RGIG3040. Next base: position 20,424 of record JAAVAC010000032.1, read on the forward strand.
CTTGATCCAAACAAAGCAAAGGAAAGAGACTCACTGATTACTGCCTTATCCCTTATCAAGTCCTCTTCACTGAATTTATTTCCCTTCAAAAAGGACATACTGTGAAAATCAAAATAATTTCCTCCCACAAAGGAAGCATTGACCAAAAGAAACGCATTCTGATAACTGATTTGCAATGTGTCTCCTCCTTCATAAGCATCCAAAAAAACTGTTTTCTGCTGGTCCATTTCCACAGAAGGGCTGTTTCTAAGCTGCACCGTCAGTTTATTCCGAAGCTCCATGATATGGGAGCGGTCCATTTCCGATTTTGGGCTGAAGAAAACACTGATCCTTTTATACGCTTCCCCATCCCTTCCAAAAATATCTTCTAAATTTTCATTCTTACTGATACTTTTAATGTTATGGCTGATAAAAAAGGAAAGCAGAAAAAGAAGGATAAGGCAAACAGACAGGTACATTGCCGCTCCTGCCTGCTTGAACTTATATGCCGCTTTTTTTCGCATATCCTTCATACTCTCTTCCTCTTTCTGTTTCTAAAGCAAGCCACTAATCAATCAACCGCACTTTCATGCCGTCCTCAATGGGCTCAATGGACTCTGTGATAACATACTCATCCGGACTTAAATCTGAAGAAACCGCCGCATAGGTATCATCCGAAGCCAATACCTCTACTGCCCTTCTTTCTGCCAGATATCGGTTGCCAAGAGGAGTGCTCCTTGCCTTAAGGGCATAGACGAACTTTCCCTGATTATCCTCGTGGACTGCATTGATGGGCACGATAGCTTCATAATCATCCTGCATATCGCCCACGGAAATTGCCAGCGACTGATCCTGGGTAATTTCTTCTCCCTGTACCCGGAAAGTAAGAATCCTGCTCCTGTTTGGGTCTTCCGGATTTGCCTTGATCTGGATAAGCTCTGCCACAGCACTCTCATCCCAGACGTTTAGCACGGAGGCTTCATTACCTACCTCCACATATCTGCTTTGTTCCAAAGTCACGGGAAAGCTCACCGTATAGCCCTCATCTACCATATTGATAGCAACGATAGTTTCCTCCTGTTGCACTGTGTCTCCCGCCGTGTGCCGGATTTCGCTGATTACTCCGGCAACAGGGGAATGCACTTCGTTTCCGTTTTCATTTTCCTTAAGCCGGTCGACTTCTGCCTCCTGTTTACTTACCTGTTCCCCCAGATGTTGGAAATCCAGATTTTGTATCCTTGCTGCCAGTAACAGATTCTTTAAGGCGAGCTCCTTTTCCTTTACAAGCTTCTCTGCATCCTCCGCCGTCATAATATCTGTCTCTAAAAGTGCCAGCCTTTCTTTTTCCTTTTCCAGTTCCGAAGACTTTCTTTCATAGGCGGCATTTGCCTCCTCTGCCTCTTTTTCCAGCTGCTCTATATGGGCGCTATCGTTTATGGCAGCCTGCATAGCTTCCTTCTTTGTATTTAAGTCCTCCTCCTTGTATGAAATCTCCTTTTCCTTATCCCGTATCTCTCTGGCAAGTCTTGTTTCTTCTGCTGTATTTCCATTTGCAAGCTGTAAGTCTGCCTGTAAATCTCCAAGCGCAGTATACAATCCCTCCAGTTCCCTTTCCATTGCCTGAATTTCTGCTTCCATGACAGTGCCATCTTCCCTGGAGCCTCCGTCCGCCAGTTTCTTTTGTGCTTCTTCTACATTGGCTTTCAGCTTTCCCACTTCTTCCGATTTCGCCTGTATGCTTTGTTTTAAGGCAGATATTTCTCCCTGCCCTGCTTCTGCCTGCTTCTTTTTTTCCATGGCATCCAACAATTCATCTCTGGCATTCTGGATGGTCAGATTGGTGGTTCCGTATTCATTTCCCATCTCCAGAAGAGACTTCTGGTATTGGAGCTGTAAGTTATCCAATGCTTCCTCTTTGGATTCCAGCTCTTCATTTTTTCCATCCTCGCATAAGAAAAGCAGCTGATTTTCAGAAACCGTATCGCCTTCTGAAATATACATATGGACAATCTTTTTCTGACTATCCAGCTTTACCTCATAATTATGTACTGCCTCCACCTTTCCGTTTCCCCGGACCTTATTATAAATGGTCCCGCTTTTCAGCCTCGTTACGGTCACCTGTGGCAGCGCCAGATTCATGATCGTATTGGAGCAGAATGTCAGTATGAGCAAAGCTGTAAAAAATACCACAGCCAGATTCCGTATATGCTTTTTCCTGGTTTTATTTTGTTCTTCCATTTCTTTTCTCCCATTTCTTATGTCACTTATTTGCTTCCTCCATAACAGGAAATTCCGTCTACCAAATAATCTTCTCCGTATAAAATAACGAATATGGTGGGCACCATATAAATAACGGCAACTGCAAATGCCAATGTGATTTCTCCCGTATTGATGGTAGAAAGATAGACAGACAAAGGATACGCTTCTTTCTCTGACAGCATGATAAGGGGCTGTTCCACCATATTCCAATAATCAATGAACAATAAGATTGCCACTGATACAATGGCACTTTTACATAAGGGAATACAAATTTTTGTAAAAATGCTCCATTCCCCCGCACCATCCAGCCTTGCCGCTTCCATAAGGGATACCGGAATCCTCCGCATGAACTTAGTCAGCAAAAAAGCGCTGAAGGTAGAAAAAATACCTGGCAGGATAATGGCCCAATAGGTATTTAAGATCCCAAGCTTTCCTGCCACCAGATAATTGGGCACCAGGCTGACCTGAAAGGGCATCATCATAAGCAGCGTATATACAAAGAACAACCCTTCCTGACTTTTGCTGCGAAACCTTGTAAAGCTGTAAGCCGCTCCCAGCGATACCCCAATCTGAAGCACTACGACAGGCACCACAAGAATCACGGAATTCCAAAACTTAAACAAATATTCGGGGCTTAAAAGCAGAACCGTCTCATACTGCTTTAAACTCACCATATCCGGAAGGAGCTTTAGATTCACTTCTTTAGAAACATAGCCGTTTTCCTCCCCATAGCTTCCATATACGTTACCGTAATTGATGACCACCTCTTCCTCCTTCATAAAAGAATTGGTGATAGTCAGAAGAATGGGCATGGCAAAGGATGTTGCAAACATGGCAATTATGAAAAAAAGCGCCGCTTTTTGTATGAAGTTCTTTTTCTTCCTTTTCCCTTTTCTCATTTTTCTTCCCATATTATCCCTCAAGGTCCCTTCCCGCTCTGCTTTCCAGGAAGAACAAAATACTGATGATAAGCGTCAGCCCAATGGACATAAGAACTGCGGCTGTTGCAAGTTTCTGATAATCAAATGCCAGGAAGGTATTGTTCATAAAATGCTGCAATAAATATAAGGAGTCATTGGGATGGGCTCCCGCCAGTAAATAGACCTCCTTAAATATTTTAAAGGAACCGACGATTGCCATCAGGCTCACAAATAAAATAGAGGGTGACAAATAAGGCAGCTTGATATACCAGAAGCTTTGAGCCCCACTGCCGCCATCAATAATGGCGGCTTCCAGCAATTCCGCCGGAATCTCATTTAAGGCAGCCATATAGATAATCATGTAATAGCCTAAGTTCTTCCATAAGAACAAAAGAAGCACAACGAGAAGTCCATAGTCTGATTTTAAAAAGTCCGTTTTTCCCCGTCCCAGGCATGTTAAAAATCGATTTATCGTTCCATTATAACAAAACAAGACCTGCCATACCAGCATGACAGAAGCGCTGGGAACCATTAACGGGCTTAAAAAGATGGTACGGAACCAGCTTTTGCCGGGAATATTCTGTTCCAGCAAAAGCGCCATGAGCAAAGACAGGATGACTGCTAACGGAACCGACAGGGCAGAAAACAGCAGGGTGTTTTTCAATGCTTTTAAAAAAGCCTGATTTTTCATAATAGCTATGTAATTTTCAAATCCCGCAAAGCCTCCCCGAACCGGATTATCCACGAAGGAATAATAAATAAGGCAGCCAAAAGGAATCAGGTAAAAAACTGCCACTCCAAGGAGGCTGACTGCAAGGAAGCTGTATTTTTTTATTTTTTTCATTGATTGGTTGGCGATTCCTTCCTATACATTTGTGGATTAGGGACTTTCACTCGTTAAAAACGTGTGCCGCAAAGCACATTGCTCTTTTCATCAATGCTGCTCACTTAAATAAATATTTACCCTTTTCTCAATATCCTTTGCCGTATCTACCACTGGCTTGCCATCATCAAAGTAAGTCTGTGCTTCTTCCAGTATGATATTCATAAGCTCTTCATCATATGAATTTGTTCTTGTGGTAGAATTTACAAGCCTCCAAAACAATTCTATTTCTTCCTCTGTCATGGCGTCCATCTTTACTTGGTAATCATCATATGTGATTTCACAGGAATACGGTTCTACAGTTATGCCTTCCTCCGTTGTAAATTGTTTATCTGCAGAAGTAATGTCAATGTAATATTGCAGACATTTCAGATTGACAGGAAAATAGTCTGGATAACAATATTTTTTCTGATATTCTTCCGACAACAGATATTTTAAAAATTCCCATGCACCTTCCGGATTTTTGCTTTTTGAACAGATTCCCATATTCATCCCCTGACAATCAAAGGCATTTCCTGTCCCGTCCACAGTAGGATAGCCTACAAAAGCCACATTCTCCCCAAAAAGCCTGCTATATAACATGATATCAGTAAAATCCACGATTGTATTTTGAACTAACAACAATTCATTATTTTGTACCATGGAAGGCATACTGGCTCCATTGATGTTGCTGCTTTCCTCATACTGATTTGCAAATTCCAAAAATCCTATAAAAGCAGCATTGTCAAAAGAACACTCCCCCTTTTTCCAATCCACAAATGAATCAAGATTTGCGTTTGTAAGCTGCTTTAAAACCTCTTCGTTTGTGGGTGCATAAAAAATATCCATTTCCTCTTCCATTGCTGCGGTTATCTCTTGAAACTCTTTAATCGTCCATCCCATTTCATCACCCACCTGGGAAGCTCTTCCAATCACAGTTGAGATTCCAAATCCGGGAGCTATACTATATAAATGTCCGTCCCGGCTTAAAGCCTCTAAAAAGCTTGTTACTAAAGCGTCCTGAGCTATGTTACCGTCATTCTCTAAATAAGCATACAAATCTGTCAGAATTCCTCTGTTAATAAATATACTTTCCGGTATATTTTTCATGCAGATTAAATCAAAGGATTCATTGGCAATCAACTCCGTATTCATCCTCGCAAGGGGTTCCTCATATTTTGCATAATCTTCAATCACAATCTTATACTTCTCGTTTCTCTGATTAAATTGCAGGGCTGCTGCTTTTATTCGATTATCAATATGTATTCCTGCAATAGAAACACTTGTTTTTCCATCTGCTGTCTCTTCTCCTGCACTTAGTTTTATAAATTCATATTCCTGATTACTGGTTGTTTCTGAATTGACACATAAAAATTCTCCCTTGGAAGTCTCGTATATATTGGAAAGCCATTCGCTGCTAAGATTTGAGTTTTCCCAGTCAATCAGTTGAATTGTTTTACTGCTTTTGGCATCATAAGCATACAGACCTTGTTTGTTATAATAATAAAATGTATATTCCTCACTTGACACCAGATAATTGGCCTGTGACTGACTTACTTCCGGCATCTTGTATAGTGTGCTCATCTTTCCATTATCTACATGAAATTTTTCAATAATACTTCCGTCCTTTTCACTATAATCGGAAAGAACAATTTCGCCGGTAGGGAGCATAGTCAAATCTGAAAAAATGCTCTCAGACTGAAACAATATTTCTCCCAGCTTATTGACTACTAAAAATTTAAGTGGGCTTAGAAAATAGATATTATCGTCATCCATGACAGTTTTAACTGGAGGCATGTCTGTAAAGGCAGTTACGGCATTTGTAACATCATATTGATTCAATACAACTCCATTTTTATCAACTTGATACAAATTGTATTTTGAACTTTCTCTATCTGCCAAAAGTATCAACATATTTCCCAATCCGTCCGGATCAAAGGAACACAATCTCTGGTTTTTTTCCACGGCAAAGGGAATTTCCATAACATTCTCCCCAGCCAAATCCAAAGAATAAAATCCATAAGAAGATGGACTATCCGGATTTTGTTCTGTTTTCATCTGTACCGTAACAGCAAATATTTGCTGTTTTGCAACAAAGGCATCTGCTATCATTTCATTTTCCATAAAAGGATGATTCAGCGAACAGTGCTGATAAACAGATTGCGGATTGCCTTCTATTGTTGTGATTTCATTTTTTTCACGTCCACATCCTGTTAAAGAAAAGGACATCACTATTAGCAGTGACAAATATACAATGAAATAAATATTTTGATGCTTCATTGTTCTATTCCTCCAGGTACAAGGCAATCCGTTCCTCCAGATTTCCAGCGCATTCCTCTTTTCGTATTTCTCCATTGAAATATCGTTCCGTTTCTTCGGTAATAATTTCCCATATACCATTTTCCAATTGTACCGGCAAATACATATGCTCTAACAATGTCCAGAAATCCAAAATCTGTTCTTCATTAAGGGCTCCTAACTCTACTATGTAGTCATCATATCCAACAGTGCAATGATATGCTTCATGTTCCTGTCCCTGCTCATCTACATATGGTTCTGTTGCAGACATGATTTGTATATAATTTTCAATACAGTCCTTTCTTATAGGAAAAAACTGCATATCGCAGTACTGCTTCAAATAGGATTCACTGGTAATATATTTTAAATATTCCCATGCCCCTTCTTTATGCTGGGATTGCTCTAAAATTGCTGTTTCCATCCCTCCTGCCGAAAAAAGATTTCCCAAATTATCATAAGCCGGATAGCCCGTAAACGAAATTTTTTCTCCAAACATCTTCTCATAAAACATAAAGCTGGTAAAATCCGTTATAGCTTCCCTTACAAAAACAACCTGATCTGCCTGCACCCTTTGAGGCATTGTCATATCATCCTCCTCTTCTTTTGGAAAACTTTCCGCAAATCGCAGCAAATTCATGAATTTTTCATTTTGAAAAGAGCAAGAACCATCATCCAGGTTTACAAAACAGTTCAGATTTGCTTCCATTAGTTTTTTCATCATTTCTTCTCTGCTCATGGCATAATACAGCTTTTTTCCTTCTGCTAACTCCTGTTGCAAGGCTGCCACTTTTTCCGGAGTACAACTATATTCTTCTCCAAGCTGGGATGCCTTTCCAATCACTGTTTCCACTAAAAAGCCCGGTGTCCATGAATACATTCCCTCCTTGTTGGACAGTAAATCATATACCGGCTCCAATAAATCTTCTTTTTTTATTTCTTCATCCTGTTCCAAAAAGGGATTTAGGTCACATAGAAGTCCCTTTTTCGCATAACGATCTTTCGGAAGTCCATCCAGACAGAGTAAATCGATTGTCCCTTCCGTCATTAAATCTGCACTCAGCTTGGACAAATCTCCCTGATAATCTTTTATTTCCACCTTATATTCCTTATTTTCTTTATTAAAGCGATATACTGCTTCTTTTAAAAAAGAATTTATCTTTAGTCCAGCCATGGTAATAACGTCTTTTTCTTCCATCTGTACATTTTCTTCTAATAAAGGTTGAAGTAAAATCAACTCATTTGCTCTGCCATCCATCCCGTCATAATTAATTGCAACAAATGCATTCTCACTCACTTGGCAAACTACCTGCTGCATTTCCGGATTCAAACCTATCGTATTCCAATAAAGCAGGCACTGCGCTTTTTTCTCTTTTACATTTATTCCAATCAAGGCTTCACCAGTATTTTGAATATAATCCCAATAATCACTTTCTACAACATTTCCAATCAGGTTTGTGTTCCATTCTTCCTTTATGGGCTTTGCATAGAAGTCCATTTTTTTACTATTCAGATTCAGCTCAACAATGTTTTCACTTTCATTTTCCAAGTTACATACACATATCTTCCCATCTTTATTTATATACGGATCTGAAAAAAGACCCTCTGTCACAAAATTATTTACATTCTCACCCATTGTATCAAATACAATAATCTGATTCATACCAAAGCAATATAAGTTATCCTCCTTATCCAGCTTTACATCCGATATATATTCCAATCCAGTCTTAAATTCCGTTATATCTTTCTCCTGTATGCAAACTCCTGCTTCATCATATTTTGCTATATAGCATCTGTCTTCTTTGCTTTTCAGCATTACAAGCTCATTGGAATGATTTCCCAATATTTTTATAATTATATCATCTTCCCCTAATACAATCGGAATAGAATCTACCTTCTGTTTTTGTATATCATATTTATAAAAATGGAATCTCGATATTCCTTCTTCTAAATTCTTACCAGTAATATAAGTAAAAAAATATAACCTGTCATTGCAATTATAAATATTACCAATACTTTCTTCTTTCATTAATCCCTCAAGGGATAATGTAACAGCCTCATATCCGCTTATATGAGGCTCCTCAAGTTTTATTTCCTTATTGCTGCAACCTGCCAATAATACTACAATACCAATTACGATACCTAAAAACATATTTTTATATTTATTCATCCTACCCCTTCACTTTCATACAATATTTTTTCTGCTGGCAGGTGCTGTCTAAAAAATCCAGCACCCGCCCATCTAGTTGGAGTACAGTAATTCTATTCCATATTTTTATAAATTACTACCTTTATTTTTTGTACAGGTATATGAAGATACAATAACACCAGCATCAAGAGTATAATACTTAGCATATGCTGACTTCGTCTCCGAATTTATAATAATATTTGTCGCAACATCTGGTGTGGGACCAACTGTACGGCTTTCTAACAACGAACCACTCTTATTGCTTCCTGAATATACCACCAAAATATTCTTATTATCATAAACAAACGGAACACTCCAGGAATTTGTAATAGTTACACCATACCCTGCCCAATCAAGCGTTTTTGTCATACTTGCCGCTGATACCGGAACAGAATTAACCAGCATAGCGCAAGCCATTGTCACTGCCATTATTTTTGCTACTTTCTTCTTTTTCATTTTTTGCTTTCTCCTTTCTCCTCCTAACTGCATGCAATTTTCAATAGTTATACATTAATGTAATTCAATTATAATTCCCAACGATGAATAAATCAAGTCATTTGTTGTTTTGAGTTTCCCCATTTTTTCAAACAGATTATTTCCCCAAAAATAAAAAATGCAAAAACACCCAACAAATGTTATAATTGAATCACCACAAAACAATAATAAAAGGAGTGTTTTTGCA
>JAAVAC010000033.1 GCA_014804265.1 Lachnospiraceae bacterium
GGAGGACTTGGAGAACGCCAGAAAGGAACTGGAAAAGAATAAGGAAGAGAAGCCCGTATCACAGAAAATGTTCCGGGCGATCTGAACCCGTGCCCTGCTCCGGCAGGGCTTTTTTTAATTCCCTATACCGCAATACATAAATTTATGCTAAAATACCAGAGTAGTAAAAACCCTCAATTCCTACTACGTTTTTACTACGTTTGACGGAATCAATTTGCCCCGTTTTGCCCCGATTTGGCATTTTTGTTACATTTTTAACAAACTTGACGGAATTTTCAAACCTCGCAAATCGTGCCAAAACACGGCAAATCACGGCATTTTAGGAGGAAAATTTAACATGATTAAGATACTTTTTGTGTGCCACGGCAACATATCAAGAGCTTTTCGAGACAGACAACTATGGCTTTTTCGATACACAGTGGGAACTGGCAGTGCTTAGGATAGTCTTCCGTCCCTTTATCCATCCCCCTTTTCAAAAAAACAACCCATAAAAAGAAAAGAGAACCGATTCCCCGAATCAGTCCTCCACATCCTGATCTGCCGCAACCGCAGAAACAACAGAAGCAACAACTGCAACGACTACAGCAATAATAACCACCAGTAATCCGCCGGCTAATAAAATAAACATAGTATCATCCTTTCCTGTTTCTGAAATGATTATAGCATGTTTATAAAAAAATGGAAATAAATTATTATCATAAAATTCCTTTTTTTCTCCCATACTAATCATAAAGTCCGAATGGTTTTCAAGGTATTAGGACTGAAACAATGAAATTAGCATTAGCATGGGAAGGGAGAAAAAGTATGGATTTTCAACAAATACCAATTGGTTTGGGAATGGGTCTTGCCATGAATGGACGGGCAATGGAGAGGTTTTCCAATATGACGGAGGCGGAAAAGGAACAGATTATCTTCAAATGTAAAGATGCCAAATCCAAGGAAGAAATGGACAAGATTATTTCATCATTGGGAAATCCTTTTGCCTGAATATAGAATCTGGGGGAAACCTTTTTTGCCTTTTGCATATCTTATTAGAAAGAAATAAAAAGGAACCTTCTAATATGGATGAGAATATGGTAGAAGAATATTTTGACAAACCGGATATGCCGGAAAGGTTTGAAAAGTGCGGAGGCTGTAAGAAAGAACATCATGCCTGCACAAAGGTAACTTATCAGTATGCGGAAGTAAGTGTTCCGGTTAAGGTAAAGCCTTTTGCAAGGGTTGGAAGAATTGAAACACAGTGCTGCGGAAATCCGGTAATCACGGATCACAAAAAGGGAGACTGTGATTGTGACGGAGTATGTGAACTGGAAATAGCACAGACGATTTGTGTAAAGATTCCTATTGAGTATTGCGCAATGACCGACATAGGTGAAAACAAGGTCAGATGCGGGGACGTATCCAACTCCTGTCATTGCTTTAAAAAAGAAAAAGACGATATTTTGTAGAAAAGTTTGGTGCGAAAGCCCTCTTTCTTATTTGCCAGCGTATTTTGAGTATGCTATACTAAGCAAACAGGAAAGAGGGTTTTATCATGGCAAAGGGGAAAAGAAGCAATCAGATAAAATGGGACAAGCTGGACAACACAGCCCATTTGTTTCCGGTTATCGCAAATGAAACCATGAGCAGCGTATATCGTATCAGTGTGACCCTGCGGGAAGAAATCCGGCAGGAGCTTTTGCAGGAAGCATTGGAAATGGTGCTGCCCTGGTTCGATACATTTAACTCCAGAATGAAAAAGGGGTTTTTCTGGTATTATTTTGAAACAAACCGGAAAAGTGCGCCTAAGGTGGTGGAAGAGAGAACCTATCCATGCCTTTATATGGAGCCGTATAAGAATCATAATTATTTGTTTCGTGTTACTTATTATAAAAAGAGGATCAACTTGGAGGTATTTCATGTGCTCACCGACGGGATGGGCGCCATCACCTTTTTAAGAGAGCTGACCTATCAGTATCTCCGCCTTTCCCATCCGGAACTGGGAAAGAAGCTGGGAGATCATTTATCCAGCGATACTTCCTTAAATAAAGAGGACAGCTATATCAAAAATTATAAAAGGAGCCATTCCAAAGGATATAAAACGGAAAAGGCATTTCTTTTAAAAGGAGAGTATTTACAGCAGGGACAATTGGGTGTAATCCATGGCTATCTGCCCATCGAACAGGTGAAGGCAGCGGCTAAAAGGAGGAACATGAGCATAAACCAGTATCTGGTAGGAATTCTGGTTTACAGCATTTATAAGGAATGGCTTCATGAAGCGCCTAATAAAAGGCCTGTTGCGGTCTGTGTGCCGGTAAATCTGCGGCCTTACTTTGATTCCATTACAACGAAAAACTTCTTTACAGTAGTGACGGCGGTATTCCGTTCCGAAAAAGAGCATTATACATTTGAGGAGGTGCTTGGGATTGTAAAGCAAAGCCTTGTGGAGCAGATCAACAGGGAAAATCTGGAAAATCTGATTTCTTACAATGTTTCCAGAGAAAAGAAGCTGATTGTAAGGGCGGTTCCGCTGTTTCTAAAAAATCTGGCGGTAAAAATGGTCTATAGAAGCTCTGCAAGGGCAAATACAACTACTGTAACCAATATAGGCGCCATCTCCATGGAAGAGGAATATAAGCCTTATGTGGACAAGTTCCATGTGGTGTTGTCCATGACAAAGGGGCAGAATATGAAAAGCGCCATTTGTTCCTATGAGGATACGCTTGTATTTAATTTCAGCTCCCGGTTAAAGGATGTGTCCATTCAAAAGGCATTTTTCAGAAAGCTGGCAGAAGAAGGAATCCATGTAACCATAGAAAGCAACGGGGTGTATTATGAATAGATGTAAACAGTGTAAAATTCAGGTTGCGGATCATACTATGGTCTGCCCTCTTTGTAACAGTGTGCTTGAAATAGAAGAAGGAGAAGAAAAAGGACAGGATATGTATCCGGATGTAAGGCTCCGTACCAGAATGTTTCAGATTGTGGTAAGGGTTTATTTCGTAGCAGCCATTTTACTGGAAATCGCTCTGGTAGTCATCAACAGCCTGACCTTTTCCGGAACATGGTGGTCTGTCATATGCGGAGCAGCATTTCTGTTCTTATTTTTTACATTAAGCTTTTCCGTTTCCAATCATAATTATGGGCATATGCTGAAAATTGCAGTGGAGGCTGTGGTAATCGTGTTGTTTACCCTGTTGGTGGATGTAATCATAGGATACCGGGGCTGGTCTCTGACCTATGCCATGCCGTCGGTCATCATCATGGTGGATATTGCCATTATCGTGCTGATGATTGCCAACAATCTGAACTGGCAGAGCTATATATCCCTGCAGCTAACCATGGTTGGATTCAGCGCTGTGGGCATTGTGCTTTTTTTCGTGGGATTTATAAAGAAGCCGCTGCTTACCTTCGTCAGCCTGTTATTTTCACTTCTGTTATTTCTGGGCACGGTGCTCATTGGTGACAGGAGGGCAAAAACAGAACTGAAAAGAAGATTTTATGTATGATTTCGCATATGCATGTTGGCGGGCCGTGCTTTCGCTATATGCGGCTGGTAATAGTGCATAAGCTACCAAAATAGGTACCTGAGTACTGACGACAACGCAGTCTAATGGAAAAATAGACAAGGAATTATGTTAGATATCAACGGTACAGTGCACCAGGATTTGAGAGGGAGATAACATGATAAAGAAACAAACAGATAGAATGGGAGAAAATGAAGTGAGCATCAGAGGACGTATCCTAAGAGAAATCATTGCCCATTTTCATTCGGACCAGATGACAGAACAGGACATTATGGGTGGGGGAATCCGTAAGAGACTGGAAGAGGCTCCGTGGAAAAGTCCTGAGGGCTATGAAGTGCTTCCGGTTTCCATGGAGAACTTTGAAATGGAACTGCTTCAATCGGAAGAGGATAAAGGGGAGCTGGTAGTGCTTCAGCTTCATGGTGGCGGATATGTAGGAAAGCTCCGGAATTCCCATCGGGCAACGGCAGTCCTGTACAGCAGGGCAGGGAAGGGCTGTAATGTGCTGACTATTGATTACCGGGTTGCTCCAGAGCATCCTTATCCGGCAGCGCTGGAGGATGGGTTAGCCGCCTATTACTGGCTTTTGGAACAGGGATATACGGGAGATAAGATTCTATTGGGAGGAGACTCGGCAGGAGGAGGCCTTGCCATGGCAATGACCATGTATTTAAGGGATCACGGACAGGAGATGCCAAAGGGAATCGTGGCTATGTCTCCATGGACGGACTTGACTGCCAGCGGTACATCTTATGAGGATAATTTTGAAATCGACCCTCTTTTTGGCAAGACAAGGGAGAGCCTTATTTATAACAATGCATATCCAGGAGAAGAGGATCCTCAAAATCCTTATATATCCCCTATGTTTGGAAGCTTTGAGGATTTCCCTCCTATGCTTGTGCAGGTAGGGACCCTTGAAATGCTGTTAAGCGATTCGATTACAGTGGTGAAAAAAGCAAGACAGGCAGGTGTTAAGGTGCGTTTTGGCCGGTATGAAGGAATGTTTCATGTATTTCAGCGAGCCATGCTGCTTTTGCCGGAGTCCAGAAAAGCATGGATCGAGGTAGAGCGGTTCATTGAAAAAATCAACGACCCTGCCATGGAGCAGAATACCAAAAGGGCTTTGCCTGCCAAAGATGGGGCTATAGCCAGCCCCCGTCCAGAGTGATGATTTGTCCGGTCAGATAGGCCGGACTTTTTAGCAGGTTTATGACAAGCTCTGCGGCTTCTTTTGGATTTCCCATTCGTCCTGCAGGAATATCTTCTATAATAGAAGCTTTTTCTTCCATGGAAAAACAATTGTTCATGTCCGTGTCCATCATGCCAAGGGCAATGGCATTTACCTGAATGTTGCTTGGAGCTAACTCCTTGGCAAGCGCTTTTGTAAAACTGTTGAGCCCACCCTTGGAAGCGGAGTAGGCGGCTTCTGTGGAAGCGCCCGCATTTCCCCATACGGAGGAAATGTTGATGATCTTTCCGCTTTTTTGCTGTATCATGTTAGACACAGCTAACTTACTTGTATAAAAGGCAGAAGAAAGATTGGTGTCCAGTATCTGTTTCCATTCTTCAGGCGTCATGTCCTGAAACAGTCCCACATAAGAGACTCCAGCGTTATTGATCAGTACATCCAGCTGGTTGATGTTTAGAAAGCATTGCTCAACGAAATGGTAATCGGATATATCCCCCACAAATCCGGTGCAGGAAATGTGATATTCCCTTTCAAGCGCTTCCATAAGCGATAAGAGAAGTTCTTTTTGTGTGTGGCACACGAGATAAAGGTCATATCCTTCTTTGGCTAAAGCGATTGCAATGGCTCTTCCGATTCCTCTGGAGGCGCCTGTGAGGAAAGCTGTTTTTTTCATGGTGTTTTTGTTCCTTTCTTTTTGGATAGGATGGATTCGATTCTTTCAATAGTATAGCATATTTATTGGTTTGGTTCAGCTTATTTTGCTTTATTGGATTTAAAGGAAGGAGTATCAGATGAAAAACAGAAATATTTTTTTGAGTACAGGTATGATTTTGGCAGCGGTGGCTTTGCTTTTAGAAAGCAATCAAGTATTTGATGCTTCTTTATTACAGAAAAATCCGAATTTACACTTGCACATTCACTAAAAATCAGTTAATATAATTTCGTAGATAAGTTTTTCCTGTACTTCACACAGGAGGAACCTATGAAGAAAACTTTTCAGCAATTAAACTTAAGCAACGCATTTTTATTTGCAGCTGCTTTGGAGGATTCAGAGATTTGCCGGCTAGTGCTTGAAATCATCCTCGGCAAAAGGCTTCCAAAAGTAAAGGTACACGCAGAACAGAGTATTTTAGTAAGTTCGGATTTTCGGAGTATCAGGCTTGATATTTATGCCAGCGATGAAATGCAGGTAAGCTATAACGTAGAGGCCCAGAATGATGACAGGAAGAATCTGGCAAAGCGGAGCCGTTACCATCAGGCGGAGATGGACGTATCCTCCCTAAAACCGGGAGATGACTTCAATGATTTGAAGCCCGGCTATGTCATTTTTATCTGTACTTTCGATCCATTTGGAAAGGGGCTGTACCGCTACACCTTTGAAGAGAGGTGTCTGGAGTGCAATATGGGTCTCGAGGATGGTACAAGGAAGATATTCCTAAATACCAGAGGCAGAGAGGATGGGGATGTCCCCAAAGAGCTGGTGCATTTCCTAAAGTACATGGAGCAGAGCAACGATGAATACGTGTCACAGCTAACCGAGGAATCTATCATAAAGCTACATGAAAAAGTGACGGAGCTGAAGACGTGGCGAAGACTGGAGGCGAGATATATGACCGTTGAGGAGCTGTTGAAGGACCGGGAATCCAGAGTCAGAGAAGAAGCAAAGCAAGAGGATATCTTTGAACTTTTAGAAGAATACGGAGCCGTTCCGGAACATATCAGGGAAGCTGTTTTGGCACAATGGGATTTGACTGTGTTGAAACGATGGCATAAGCTTGCCGCAAGAGCCGGATCCATGGAACAGTTTGAGAAGGAAATGTAAGAACCTTTCTATAAATCAGCATAAAGTTTACATGAAAATCTAAATGCAACATCAAAACATTCTATTGGTGCGGTCTGTGGCCGCATCCGTCAGAATACAATTCGTAAACGATTCACAATCAATATTTAGAAAAAGAGTGCAGGGAAAACTATCTATAAAAAAGATTTGAGCAATCTATCGAAAAGGGATATGATAGAAATAATAGAGAAGCAGCAAGAAAGGTATTCAGGCAGTTATTCCGGATTACCTGATTATTGTTGGACAGAGAAAAGAAAAATGGCAAAAATACTTATAGTGGAAGATGACAAAGAGATTCACCGCCTGCTTTGTGAATATTTACCGTCCCGGGATTACGAAGTGATAAATGCAGTGAATGGAAGGTGTATTTCGAATTGCATTAAGGATAAAAACAGGTGCATGCAGAAATGAATCTGAAAAAGGAAGGAGTGGATGGAAAGATGTTTGAAAAGGGAACACATAAGATTGCCGTTTTATCAGATACCCATGGATTGCTTCGCCCTGAAGTCAAAGAAATCCTGACAGGCTGTGAAGTCATCTTGCATGGTGGTGATATAAACAGCCAGAAGATATTAGATGAACTGAAAGAGATTGCGCCGGTTTATGTGGTAAGAGGAAATAATGACAAGGAGTGGGCTAAGAAGCTGCCGATAGAGGCGGAGATTGCCTTGTTTGGCCTGCATATCTATATGGTACACAATAAGAAGCACAGGAAACAAAATCTTGACGGAGTGGATTTATTTATATATGGACATTCCCATAGGTATGAAGAGAAAAAAGAGGAGGGCGTTTTTCTTTTAAATCCGGGAAGCTGTGGTCCGAGAAGATTCAGACAGCCTGTGACAATGGCGCTCCTTAAGGTAGAGGAAGATACGGGGGAATTTCAGGTAGAAAAGATCGATTTGACAAATGATACAGAAAATAAGCCTGTTTTGGGAGTGGAAGAAGGCAGCTTGAAGCATGTGGTGGAAATCATTATCCGGGAGATGAGAGCGGGACGAAAAGTGGAACTGATTGCGAAGCGGCTGGGAGTTGAATGTGAATTTGTAGAGCAGGTCTGTCGGATTTATGTAACACATCCGGGAGTGGATGCACAGGGGATCATTGATAAGATGGAGGTCAGTGCGTTGTTTGACAGGTAAAGGGCTGTGGCTTTACAAGCTAAAAGCAGAGTATAAATGTAGGCTTATGATGGAGGGTAATGTTAAGCTATCTATAAAAAATGCAAAAACCTATAGAAAAGTAAATACAAAATGATTATAATGGGTATATTAAGATGTCAGGCAATAGAAAACAGTCAGCATTGGAGGCAGGAAGATGGATAAAGCATATGATGTCATTATTATAGGAGCGGGACCGGCAGGAATGTCTGCAGCCGTATACGGAATCCGGGCAGGGCTTTCCATACTTGTATTGGAAAAGTCGGGTATGGCAGGAGGACAAATCTTAAATACCTACGAGGTGGAAAATTATCTGGGATTCTCTTCTATCAGCGGCTTTGAGCTTGGAACGAAGTTTCAAGAGCATGGAGAGCATTTGGGAGTCACAGTCAAGTCCGGTACGGTAAAAAAGGTGATAGACCAGGGAAAATATAAGCTGGTCGAAACAGAAGAGGGCAATTATATAGGAAAGGCCCTTATTCTTGCAACCGGAGCCTCCCATGCAAAGCTCATGGTAAAGGGGGAAGAGGAGCTTTCCGGAATGGGGGTTTCCTATTGTGCCACCTGCGACGGGGCTTTTTTCAAAAATAGGACCGTAGCCGTAGTAGGCGGCTCGGATGTGGCGGTAGAAGATGCTATATTTCTGGCAAGAGGTTGCGAGAAGGTATATTTGATTCATAGAAGGGATAAGCTTAGGGCTGCCAAAAGGCTGCAGGAGAGCTTATTAAAGCTTTCCAATGTGGAAATCCTGTGGAATACTACGGTGGAACAGATTCAGGGGGAAGACATGGTAGAAGCCCTGGAGCTATATAATAAAGAAACAAAGGAGAAAACTGCCCTGAAAGTTTCTGGAGTTTTTATTGCGGTAGGGATGAATCCCAATACGGAGCTTTTTAAAGGACTTGTGGATATGGATGAAAAAGGATATATCAAAGCAGGAGAAACCTGTGAAACCAGCCATCCAGGCATATTTGCGGCAGGGGACCTCAGGACGAAGGAACTGCGCCAAATCGTGACGGCAGTGGCAGATGGGGCCAGCTCTATTGCAAGCAGCGAAAAATATTTGATGACTTTATAATTTTTTTCTTCATTTTTTCCTTAATTTATTGTTACAACCGGGTTGACAAATATTACATACAATGTTATATTTGTCTACAGATGTAACAATTTTGTAACAAATATGAACTCGGATTAATAAATTGGAGGAAAAGATGAAAAACAAAAGTGTAAAAATTGCAGCATGTGTTTTAGTGACGACAGTAGCAATTTCAAGTACGACTTTGAGCATACAGGCAGCCGGACTTCCGGCAGCGGGAGCAGCAGTGGTTTTAAATGAAGGCAGCTCCGTGGAAGAGGTTGAAAAGGAAGTGGCGCAAAAAGAGGCAGAACATGAACAGGCTTTAGAGCATGTAGAGTTATCCGTAGGTGCAACAGCCAGCGCAAAGGACGTTGTGGCTGGTGATGTAAGCGCTATCGTAGCAGCAGAGGCTGAAGAAGATTATTCCAATCTGGTAATTGCCCAGGTAAATGATTATGTAAATGTTAGAAGCGAAGCAAGTGAAGAAAGTGAGATAGTAGGAAAGCTTTATAACGAATCTGTAGGAAACTTTGTTTCCGAAGCAGAAGGTGGATGGTATTTAATTGAATCCGGCAGTGTAAAGGGTTATGTAAAAGCGGAATATGTAGTTACCGGTGATGAAGCAGTAGAGCTTGCAGGAAAGGTAGGCAAGAGAATTGCCACGGTAAATACTACTACCTTATTTGTAAGAGAAGAGGCGACAACCGATTCCAGTGTAATCGGAATGGTGCCTATTGAAGATGAATTGATTGTAACAGAGGAAGGTGCAATAGAAGACTGGGTAAAAGTATCCGTAGAAGAAGGAGACGGATATGTTTCCGGTGAATTCGTAACGCTTTCTACCGAATTTGTAAAAGCAGAGTCAAAGGCAGAAGAGGAAGCCAGACTGGCAAAGGAAGCGGAAGCAAGAGAAAGAGCAAATGCAGCAGCAGCGAAAAAGGAAGGTTCCTCTTCCAAATCATCCAAGAAGAGTTCCGGCGGCGGTGCGGCAGTAGGCGGAAGTGGAAGAGGTTCTGCAGTAGCAAACTTTGCCTGCCAGTTCGTAGGGAATCCATATGTATATGGTGGTTCCAGTTTAACGAACGGAACAGACTGTTCCGGTTTCGTTATGAGCGTATATGCAAACTTTGGCGTTGGCCTTCCCCATTCATCAGGCGCTCTTAGAGGTGTAGGAACAGACGTTGGCGGCCTTGCCAATGCACAGCCTGGAGATATCGTATGCTACTCCGGACACGTAGGTATCTACATTGGCGGCGGCAACATCGTACATGCCAGCACAGCGGCAACAGGTATTAAGATTTCCAATGCTTCTTATAAACCGGTATTATCCGTAAGACGTATTTTCTAATAACTTATATAGAATTTATACAGAAACAGTGAGGGACATCTTCCTTATAGAGGGGGATGTCCTTTTTAGATGTTGTGGGGGAAGATTATACCTAAAGGCATTGGCGGGGCGGACGCAAAAGTGGGATGAGAGCGGACCTGCTGCGGTGTTTTTGATGGCAGGTTTCCTAAACAGCCTGGGAAGGATTTGGCAGCCGATCGGGTCGTCATATAGCGCCCTCCATGGCGCAATATGACTAAAATTGCCGTCCATGGCAATTTTCCCCTGGGTCGTGAACAGGCTGTTAAGGAAAACTGCCATCAAAAGCAATGCAGCAGGTCCGCTCTCATCCCACTTTTGCTGTTTCGTTTCAGCCTATCCCTTTTTGATAGGTATCGCTTGTCCCTTTTCCATATCGAAAACATATTGAGATTTTTCAAAAGCAGCAAATGGCTTTCCGATACACAGTGGGAGCTGGCAGGGCAGATAGTAGTCTTCTGGGCCTTGGCAAAGTCGCCGGCACTTACGCACCGTATTTTGGTGCGTTAGTACCGCTGCGTCTTTGCAGAGCGAAAGCGTGCCCATAAGACTACTATCTGCCCTGCCAGCTCCCACGTCCGGTACCATCCCCCTCTCTCATCCATCTCATTAAGCAATTCTCACCAAGAAAAATAAAAAGATACCGACAAAAATACCCCTTTTTCGTCAACATGCACAAAAAATGTCGAGATGTTAAGAGCAAGAAAGAAAAAAACTGTCGATGCGTCGAAAAGTTATCCACAATTGAAACCACCACTTTTCGGGGTTTACATACTTATACACGGAGTTATACACATTATCCACAAAAAAGCAGGGTAAAAATAAGTAGATTTTATGGTAACTTTGTGAACGAATGTTTTGTACACAAATCATAAATTTTGCTTTTAAAGAAAAAAAGTCGAAAATGCTATTGACTTTTTTAATGTGAAAAAATAACTGACAATTGTATAAAATTATTGGAAAACTTACCATTTTATGCTATAATGGACATACTTTATAACAGAAAGGGATGGGCAACATGAAATTTATAATTTTAGGTAAGAATATTGATGTTACCGAAGGGCTTAGAAACGCAGTGGAGGATAAGATTGGGAAACTGGAAAAGTATTTTACCCCCGAGACAGAAGTACATGTAACCCTAAGTGTGGAAAAGGACAGGCAAAAAATTGAAGTAACCATACCTGTAAAGGGAAATATCATCCGTTCCGAGCAGGTAAGTAATGATATGTATGTATCCATTGACTTAGTTGAAGAGATTATCGAAAGACAGCTTAAGAAATATAAAAAGAAGCTGGTGGATCACAAACAGAGCAACAGCTTCTTTAAGCAGGACTTTATTGAAAAGGAATATATGGACGAAGAGGAAATCAAGATCATCCGTACCAAACGATTTGATATCAAACCAATGTATCCAGAAGATGCCTGCATTCAGATGGAACTGTTAGGACACAATTTCTTCGTATTCAACAATGCGGAGACCGATCAGGTAAATGTGGTATATAAGAGAAAAGGAAATACTTACGGTCTGATAGAACCGGAATTTTAGAAAAAAGCAGGACAAGACTTGGGAATCAATCGTTTCCCAGGTCTTTTTTTCTTGCCTTTGTTCATATAAATAGGGAGAGAAAAATAAGGTAGCCTGGTATCTATGAAAAAGTTAAAGAAAGGAATATATATTGAAATCATACTTTTTTTAACGGCACTTTTGGTCATAAAGGGAGTCGAAGGAATCAAAAGCATAACTGTGGCTGTTTCGGGTGTTGGCAATGAAACAGATGAAGAAAATCAGGATAAGGACTTTATAAAGTGGGTGGACTTTAATGTAACCAATGAAGCATTGAGAGTCGCATACGAATGGGATGTCTCTACCTATGGGGAAAAGGTGCATATAAATTGGATTGATCTGTTGGCATATACGGCAGCTAAAATGGGCGGAGACTGGAAAAAAGGCGCCACCAAGGAAATGGATCAGTTTGCCAAGAAGCTGGTGGAGAAAGAAGTGACATTGGAAGAAGCTGTAAAGGATATGAAATACTTTTCTTATTATAAAGAGGTGTACGAGGCAGTTTTGGGAGGAATGGTGGGAACTTATAAGATTCAGGTTTCGAATGAGGGAGAAAGTGGAGGAGAGAAAAATACAGTTTCGGAAAATAGCGGAACACAGCAAAAAAAGAAATGGGAGGAAAAGTATGGATTAAAAGCATTTCTGCCCATTGCAAAAAATTTTCCTTATTCTGATTATGATGATTTTGGATCTGCCAGAAGTTATGGATATAAACGACCCCATTTGGGGCATGATATGATGGGACAGATTGGAACCCCGATTATTGCAGTGGAATCCGGATATGTGGAAGCTCTTGGCTGGAATCAGTACGGTGGATGGCGTATCGGCATAAGAAGCTTTGATAAAAAACGTTATTATTATTATGCACATTTAAGGCAAAACTTCCCCTACTGCAAAAGCCTGAAAGAAGGAAGTGTAGTGACGGCAGGGGACGTAATCGGCTATATGGGACACACAGGCTACAGCAAAACAGAAAATGTAAACAATATCGAAACAGTGCATTTGCATTTTGGCATGGAAATTATTTTTGATGAATCCCAAAAGGATGGTGATAATGAAATATGGATCAGTTGTTATGAATTGACGAAATTCCTTTATCAAAACAGATCGGAGACAGTGAAGGATCAGGAGACGAAAGAGTGGTATCGGGTGAATGAAATGGTGGATCCGGTTGTGGAGGAGTATAAGAAGAAGTGAGTGAGGTGGAGTGGGGGGACGCGGCAGAGGGATGGGGGATGGTTGGCGGCTGTGTTTTTGAGGGGGATTTTACTAAACAGGCTGGGAAGGCTGTTTCTGCCGGCCGGGTCGTCATATAGCGCCGTCCGTGGCGCAATATAACTAAAATTGCCGTCCATGGCAATTTTCCCCTAGGTTTTGGAGCAGCCTGTTAAGTAAAATCCCCCTCAAAAACAATGCCGCCAACCATCCCCCATCCCTCTGCCGCTGTCTACGGCTGCCACCACAGCTCAGAATGGGTGCGGCTGGCGGTAATTTATTAACAATCAGTCATATTGCTATCAAAATTATAGTTTGTGACAGTCAATGCTTTACTGAAGATTTGGCAAAAGCTAAATAATGTAAAACAGAAAAGCAAATAAAAAACAAATAATAAAAGCAATATTACAACATCAAAACCAAAAAATCACAAAACAAAAAGCCCCAAAGCGCAGAAAAATTTCCCCCTCACTTACGTCCATAAGCACCTGGGGCTTGTCGATACACAGTGGGAGCTGGCAGAGCAGATAGTAGTCTTCTGGGCCTTGGCAAAGTCGCCGGCACTTACGCACCGTACTTTGGTGCGTTAGTACCGCTGCGTCTTTGCAGAGCGAAAGCGTGCCCATAAGACTACTATCTGCTCTGCCAGCTCCCACGTCCCCCCATCCACACCCCCTCCCCACCCTATGCCAAAAGTAAATTTTTCCCACATCACCCATTGCAAAAAAAATGCCCCTATGTTAAAATAAAAACAGCGGGCAATGATAAAAAAATAACAATCATTGCAAAGCCCTAAAATACGGGTTTTTGTAACTGAAATCGTTGCAGATCGAAACAAAAATGGAGGAAAGAAAGATGGCAAAAAAAGTAGTTTTAGCAGGCGCTTGCCGTACCGCAATCGGAACTATGGGCGGAACTTTAAGCACCACACCAGCAGCGGACCTTGGAGCAATCGTCATTAAGGAAGCTTTGAACAGAGCAGGCGTTGCACCGGAAGCAGTTGATCAGGTATATATGGGATGCGTTATCCAGGCAGGACTTGGACAGAACGTAGCACGTCAGGCAAGCATTAAGGCAGGGCTTCCTATTGAAGTGCCGGCAGTTACCATTAACGTGGTATGTGGTTCGGGTTTGAACTGCGTGAACATGGCTGCTCAGATGATTGCAGCAGGAGAAGCTGATATCGTAGTGGCAGGCGGTATGGAAAATATGTCAATGGCTCCATACGCATTGAAGCAGGCTCGTTTTGGTTACAGAATGAACAACAATACGTTAGTGGATACGATGGTAAATGATGCTCTTTGGGATGCATTCAATGATTACCATATGATTCAGACTGCTGACAATATTTGTGAAGATGAAAGATGGAAGCTTACTCGTGAAGAATTGGACGAGTTTGCAGTAAAGAGCCAGGCAAAGGCAGTAGCAGCACAGGAATCCGGTGCATTTGACAAAGAAATCGTACCGGTACAGGTAAAGAAGAAAAAAGAAGTAATCGAATTTAAGAAGGATGAAGGACCACGTCCTGGAACATCCATGGAAGGACTTGCAAAGTTACGTCCAATCAATCCAAACGGAAAAGTAACGGCAGGTAATGCTTCTGGTATCAATGATGGTGCAGCAGCTATCGTTGTTATGAGCGAAGAAAAAGCAAAAGAATTAGGCGTGAAGCCAATGGCTACCTGGGTTGCAGGCGCTCTTGGCGGTGTTGAGCCATCTATCATGGGTATCGGCCCGGTTGCTTCTACTAAGAAAGTGCTGGCAAAGACCGGCATGAAGATTGAAGATTTCGACATTATCGAAGCAAATGAAGCTTTTGCCGCTCAGTCCATTGCAGTAGGAAGAGACTTAGGCATTGATGTGGACAAACAATTAAATCCAAACGGCGGAGCTATCGCATTAGGACATCCGGTAGGCGCTTCAGGCTGCCGTATCTTAGTTACACTGCTTCACGAAATGGAAGCAAAGGATGCAAAGAAGGGTCTTGCAACTCTTTGTATCGGTGGCGGCATGGGTTGTTCTACTATCGTAGAAAGAGACTAATCATAAAAATTCACAATGACTGCCAGGCATATGTCTGGCAGCCCTTGTGNGTCTATGAGGAAANTCAAATGCCCACAGCANTNNGNTNGAGCATAAACTTACAGTGAAGCAGGCAGCTNTCCGGTTACTGCTTATGAAAAAGAAAGATAGGAGAAAAATCATGGAATTCATTTTATATGAACAAAAAGGCGCATATGCCATCATAACAATCAATCGTGAAAAAGCATTGAACGCATTAAATTCTACCGTANTGGAAGAACTGGATAAGACTTTGGATGAGGTTAATTTAGAGGAAGTAAGATGTCTGATTTTAACAGGTGCAGGTACAAAATCCTTTGTAGCAGGCGCTGACATCGGAGAAATGAGCTCCCTTACAAAAGCAGAGGGAGAAGCTTTTGGTAAGAAAGGAAATGATGTATTCCGCAAATTAGAAACATTCCCGATTCCTGTCATTGCAGCAGTAAACGGATTTGCATTNGGCGGCGGCTGTGAGATTTCCATGAGCTGTGATATCNGNATCTGCTCNGANAANGCAGTNTTNGGACAGCCNGANGTNGGNCTNGGCATNACNCCNGGNTTTGGCGGNACNCAGAGACTTGCGNGNNTNGTTGGNNCNGGCATGGCNAAGCAGATGATCTACACTGCAAGAAANATCAANGCNGATGAAGCTTACAGAATCGGTCTNGTAAATGCAGTTTATCCACAGGAAGAGCTCATGGCGGCAGCAGAAAAGATGGCAGCAGGCATTGCAAAGAATGCTCCTATTGCNGTTCGNAACTGCAAGAAGGCAATTAACGAAGGTCTGGATGTGGACATGGATCAGGCAATCGTAATTGAAGAGAAGCTGTTTGGTGACTGCTTTGAATCTTATGACNAGAAAGAAGGAATGGCAGCTTTCCTTGAAAAGAGAAAAGTGGAAGCTTTCTTAAACAAATAAAATATATTTTAGGAGGAACAAACATGAAAGTAGGTATTATTGGTGCCGGTACAATGGGTTCCGGTATCGCACAGGCTTTTGCCCAGACAGAAGGTTATGAAGTATACCTTTGCGACATCAACGAAGAATTTGCTGCAAANGGTAAGAACAAAATNGCAAAAGGTTTTGAGAAACGTATTGCAAAAGGAAAAAT
The DNA here is from genome assembly GCA_014804265.1 of Lachnospiraceae bacterium. Classification (GTDB taxonomy): domain Bacteria; phylum Bacillota; class Clostridia; order Lachnospirales; family Lachnospiraceae; genus RGIG3040. Next base: position 16,092 of record JAAVAC010000033.1, read on the forward strand.
GGATCAGGCAGCAGCAGATGCAATCCTTGCTAAGATTACAACAGGCGTAAAGACCATCTGTACAGATTGTGATTTAGTAGTGGAAGCAGCATTAGAGGTTATGGATATTAAGAAACAGACATTTAAAGAGTTACAGGATATCTGTAAGCCNGAATGTATTTTTGCTACCAATACATCTTCTCTTTCNATTACAGAAATCGGTGCAGGACTTGACAGACCGGTAATCGGTATGCACTTCTTNAANCCGGCTCCTGTNATGAAGCTTGTAGAAGTAATNGCAGGTTTGAATACACCAGCAGATGTTGTAGAAAAGATTAAGACAATNTCCGAAGAAATCGGAAAGACTCCTGTACAGGTAGAAGAAGCAGCAGGCTTTGTAGTAAACAGAATCTTAATTCCGATGATCAATGAAGCAATCGGCATTTATGCAGACGGCGTTGCAAGCGTAGAAGGCATTGATGCAGCTATGAAGCTTGGAGCTAACCATCCGATGGGACCTTTGGCATTAGGCGATTTAGTAGGTCTTGATATCGTACTTGCTATNATGGAAGTATTGCAGGCAGAAACAGGCGATACAAAATACCGTCCACATCCGCTCCTTAAGAAAATGGTTCGCGGTGGACAGCTTGGTATGAAGACAGGCAAAGGCTTCTACGANTACAGCAAATAAAAATAAGCAGTGATAAAAATAATGGAGGAAACAAAAATGGATTTTACATTAAGTAAGAAACATGAAATGGCAAGAACTCTTTTCAGAGATTTTGCACAAAACGAAGTAAAACCACTTGCCCAGGACGTTGACGAGACAGAAACATTCCCAAGAGAAACCGTTGACAAAATGGCAAAATTAGGATTTTTAGGAATTCCTATTCCAAAGGAATACGGCGGACAGGGTTGTGACCCGTTAACATACGCAATGTGCGTGGAAGAGCTTTCCAAGGTATGCGGTACTACAGGCGTTATCGTATCCGCACATACTTCTCTTTGCTGCGANCCNATNCAGACCTATGGTACGGAAGAGCAGAAGCAGAAATATTTAGTGCCTCTTGCAAAGGGCGAGAAATTAGGNGCTTTCGGTCTGACAGAGCCAGGTGCTGGTACTGATGCACAGGGACANCAGACAAAGGCTGTTTTAGACGGCGACGAATGGGTGTTGAACGGTTCCAAGTGCTTTATTACAAACGGTAANGAAGCAGATATCTATATTGTAATCGCAATTACAGGTATGGTGGAAAAACGCGGCAGAATGACAAAAGAAATNTCNGCATTCATCGTNGAAAAAGGAACACCGGGCTTTACCTTTGGTACAAAGGAAAAGAAAATGGGTATCCGTGGTTCATCCACATACGAATTGATTTTTACGGATTGCCGTATTCCAAAAGAAAACTTACTTGGTGCAAAGGGCAAGGGCTTTGGTATNGCAATGCANACCTTAGACGGNGGACGTATCGGTATCGCTGCACAGGCATTAGGTNTGGCAGAGGGNGCTTTGGAAACCACGATTGAATATGTAAAGGAAAGAAANCAGTTCGGAAGAGCAATCGGCGCTTTCCAGAATACACAGTTCCAGCTTGCTGATATGGCTACTAAGGTAGAGGCAGCAAAGCTCCTTGTATACAAGGCAGCTATGGCAAAGGCTACTCAGAAAACCTACAGCGTGGAAGCAGCACAGGCAAAATTATATGCAGCAGAGGTTGCTATGGAAGTAACAACAAAGGCTGTTCAGTTACATGGTGGTTACGGTTATATCAGAGAATATGACGTAGAACGTATGATGCGTGATGCTAAGATTACAGAAATCTACGAAGGAACTTCCGAAGTTCAACGTATGGTTATTTCTGGAAGCTTATTAAAATAAGGAGGTACGAAAAACGTGAAGATCGTAGTATGTGTAAAACAGGTACCTGATACAAAGGGTGGAGTAAAATTCAATCCAGACGGTACGTTAGACAGAGGTGCAATGCTTACTATTATGAATCCTGATGATAAAGCAGGTTTGGAAGCAGCATTTAGATTAAAAGATCAATATGGCGCAGAGGTAACCGTTCTGACAATGGGACTTCCAAAGGCAGAAGATGTGCTTCGTGAAGCTATGGCTATGGGCGCTGACAAGGGAATTTTAGTAACAGACAGAGTATTGGGAGGAGCTGATACATGGGCAACCTCTACAACACTTGCCGGCGCTATCCGGAATCTGGAGTACGACCTGATCATTACAGGACGTCAGGCTATCGACGGCGATACTGCACAGGTAGGACCACAGATTTCCGAGCATTTAGGAATCCCTGTGATTTCTTATGCACAGGATATCAAGGTAGAAGGCGACAGCGTTATCGTAGAACGCC
>JAAVAC010000034.1 GCA_014804265.1 Lachnospiraceae bacterium
TTTCATCTATTCCGGATCAATTCCTATTATGATTCCTTTCATGTGATCACATCGGTTCTGGCGGAAAAAAAGAATCAGATTATTTCCTCTATTTTTATTATACTGATTCTAATGATGGCTTCTTCCTTATGCATGTATAGCGCAGAGCACCAGGCACAGCCTGAGGTGTTCCAAAATGCTTTTTCGGGAATCTGGTGGAGCATGTCCACCATACTTACCGTTGGATATGGAGATATCTATCCTGTCACTATATTGGGGCGGATGATGGCAATCATCATATCTTTTCTCGGAGTAGGAGCAGTGGCCATCCCCACCGGTATCATCTCGGCAGGCTTTGTGGAGCAGTACACACAACTGCAGAATCAGGAAAAGAGCCAGACGGGCGGAAAACCAAGGGGAACAGCCGGCATAACGGTAGACCAGACAAGCCCCTTTGCCGGACTGCCCGTAAAAAAAGCGGAAGACCGCTATCAGGTCGACATCATAGCATTTGTACGTGAAGGTGCAGTAATCGTGCCCGCAGACGGAAGCCGGATTCAGGTGGGGGACGTGCTCATCTATCAGACGCAGGATGTGGATTAGACAGCAGTCGTCGTGTATTTTCTCAATATCTCAGGCCCTCTCTTTTTTGAAATAGAAGGGCCTATTTCTACGTCCCCCTATCACCCCTCCTTCTTCCCCAAAATTTCTATTGTTTTTTCAAAAATAATTTGGCATCATTTGAACAAGAAATGCGTGTTATAAGTGTAGGAGGTGATGAGATGGATGACAGTGGAAGAAATCGTCGAGAGTTACGCAGACATGCTTTATCGAATCTGTGTGGTGATTCTGTGCAATGAGCAGGATGCACAGGACGCAGTGCAGGAAACGTTTTGCAGGTATATGGAGCATTCGGCCAAATTCCACAGTAAAGAGCATGAAAAGGCATGGCTCATTAAAGTAGCAACCAATATATGCCGGGACATGCACAGAGGCAGACTGAGGCATCCCACATCGAACATAGATGACATTTCAGAGTATTGTGAAATGCCGGAGCAAAGTGAAGTGTTAGCGGAACTTATGAAGCTGCCGGACAAATTAAAAGCCGTGATTTATCTGCATTATATTGAAGGGTACAAGACTACGGAAATCGCAAAACTCATGGGAGTCACCGTCAATACCATAAGGAAAAGGCTGCAGAGAGGAAGAGCCTGTTTAAAGATTTCCTTATCGGAGGATGAATAGGAGTATGGAGTTGTGGAACGTGAAGTTTGATTGCCGGAAAGGAGTGTGAAACAATGAAGAAAAGCGAGTTAAGGGATGCGGTGAGGGGCATCCATCTAAGTGAGGAGGTAAAAAGGGATATGATTCAAAACATAAAAGAAGAAACGGGGAAAAAGCGAAGACATGGAAAGGCTGCTAAATGGCAGAAAACAGCAGCGGCAGTCGCTGTTGTGGTGGTGGCCGGGGGAGTCATTGCATTTCCGGCACGGGCATTTATAAGCTCTTATTTTATGAGTCCTGCTGTTCAGGTGCACATGGAGGATATAACAGAAGAAGAAAGCAAGAAGCTTCTGGATGATATCGACAATCCGGATTATCATGCTGAGAGAGATGCTGACAGCTATTCCAGAGAGTATACTGCGGACGAAAAGGAAAGGATAAAGAATCTGTATCAGCAATACAAGCAGGGAGTCTTTCCAGAGAAGGAGCTGCAAATGGCTTACAGTGAAGAAGAGGCTGAACAGTATGAATTGTGCTATCTGGCAGATGGGTGTAGGTTTTGTCTTCCGGAAAGGGAGCTGACAGATGAAGAGATGTTGGAAATCATAGATTTTGACTTGAAAAGAGATTATGTGCTAAAGGAACGTCGTGAGGAATGGTATGCAGATGAGCTTGCAAGCAAAAATGCCGAATTGGAAGCAATTATAGAAAATGGCGGCGTTACAGAGGAGAAGGCGATAGAAATTGCAAAGGGTTATTTACAAGACATTTATGGCATTACGGAAGAGGGTCTGGATTTAGATTCTGCTTATCTAGAAGAAGGTTTTATAGGAGAAGCTCGTTATTCAATAACATGGTCTGATGCACCTTTGTATGAAGAAAACTATTCTTTTGATATTGCAGCAAGCGATGGACATTTGATTGATACAATGATTCTTGATGATGACTATTTGGAACGGGAAGGAGTCAGGGCGGAGGAAGCAGAAAGCAAAATTCCTGAATTGCATGAAAAAGCAGTAGCTTTTATGAAGGAAAAGATGGGAATATCTTTTGAACAAGAATATGTTCATTATAATATATATAACGACGATGGAATAACAGATAAAGGTGTAAATTTTATTTTTCCAAATAAAGACGGCGGTGTTTATATAGTGCAATACGTATGGGAGGGCGAATTTTCTAGGTATGTAGAGTTGAGTGATAAGGATATATCGGAATATGAGGATGGAAAAATAAGGTATGATGAGTTTAACGGGAAGTTATTAACCTCAACATTCAGGCAGTTAAATTCTAACTAAAAAGCCAAAGTTCTTCCATATTGGCACACATCTCATCTAATCAAAAAGCAATATAGCATTTTACAAAGGGAAGCTGCCGCTTTCACGATAAAAAAATCGTGAAGCGGCAGTTTTCGTTGCGCTTTTCTTTCCCTTTGCGTATAATCTTTCCTAGAGGGCATTTGCACGAAGGAGATGGAATATGGATACAAAAGCAAAAAAAATACTAAAAAAATATAAAGCCTATAAGCAGACGCTTACTGAAGAGGAAATGCAGTATGGTATCTGGCATGGGGTGCTGTTTCCACCAGGCAGAATGTCTCATAAAGAAGTGGTTGCACAGGTAAGACAACTGGCAGATGAGATTTTGTTAGAAGATACGGTCCGGGCATTTTTACATAGCTTATCAACCGGCAAAAATCAGTATCGCACTGCCTTGGCAAGCCTATTGTATGCAAAGGCCTTACCGGAGCATGAGCCTGTTTTATATGGCAGATATGAGCGGGATCAAAGATGTGCATATTGCGGCTTAAAGATGTCTGGAGAGCAAATGGAAGTGGAAATCAAAAATTCGGATTACCAGGCGTACCGTTATTTTCCGGATGGATATCAGGATATATGCAGGGCGGATTATGCATTGTTTGATTTACAGCAGTTTCAGATGCTGCCAAAGGTTGACTTTGTGAAGGAAGACATTCTTATCGTGAACCGGATCTTTGGATTGGCGGAGGAACTGGCAGCGGGAAATAAAATCATTGCACTGCAGAAGCTGATCACTGCAGAGAAGGTGCTGAATGCCAATAAAAATGAAATCTATGTGATATTAGGTGTGCTTGCAGCCTGTGGAGCATTTGATACTCCGGAGCATAAAGGGTATGCAAAGGGCTTTGTCATGGATAAGGATAAAGAGTTTGTTTATGAATACGACTTGTTTTATCCGCTGAATTTCTGGCGGGGAAAACACGGGATTGATTATAGTGCTGTCAGGAATATTTTTGGAAAAGTAACAGGAGATTTCTTAGATGAAAAGCATACGATTCGGGGAGAAGTCAATAGAGAAGTCAGAACGAATACGAAAAAGAAGTCAAAGGCGGAGCAGTATTTCAAGGATGGGGAGTGTTGTATCCGCCTGACGAATGAGCAGCGTTATTACTATGGACTATCTCCTGTGAATGAAAGCTGGGAAAAGGTGGTAAGATTTTCGGTAACCCATACCCTGTGTAAGCGCTCTATCATTTTTTTTGAAGGAAATATTATAAAAAAAATGATATTTGAAGAGAAATATATAGGGGAAGGAAATAAGCCTGTTCCAAAAATCTATTATCTGGAGTTTGATATGGAGGAACAGACAGAGAATCAGACTTTGCTGCTTCCCAAAACCGGCAGGGGAAAAAAGAAGCCATGGACACCTTCCGGGCTTATGGTGCCTACCTATATGCGGGAGCAGCTGCATGTGAGCCTTAGAGATGATACCCATTGTGTTTCTTCCTTTAACAGTCAGAATGACCAGTACCTTCCTTTGCCAAAGGGAACCGTGCAGTCAGCAGAAGATTTTGAGAAATATACAGAGAAGTATATAAGGTCTTTACCAAAGGACTATGATCAGGTCATTGCAGACTTTCATGAGAAGAAGAGAATCAGGGTGAAATTAAGAGCCGGAGATATTTTTCGGGTAGCCTTGTCTCCAACCACATATACGTATGCGCTCATACTTGGAATCGCACGGGAAGTAATCAAGTGGGATCGGATTCCTAAATCCCATCCCATGCACGGCATGATGGCGCAGCCCATTTTGTTCAGGCAGTATCAGATTGTAACAGAGAATAAAAATATGACACCAGAAGAGCTTGAGGATATACCAATGTATCCCATGGATATGGCCCAGGACAATGAGGTGTTATGGGGCACCTATCCGATTATCGGACGGAAGAGATTAGTGGAAAAGGATATTGATCTGGGGTTTGCATGTTCGAAAAAATCAGGGGAAGTTTATTGGGGGTTTAGCCATTTTTCGATAAATCCGGACATTTATCAGGATATGTTTGAAGGATATCACGGAGACTGGATGGATTATAGTTTTCTGACCTCCCTTGGAATTTCCATTCACGAAGAAATGAGTGAAGTGATAACCAGACAGATGGAATTGCGGAGACGGGTCTTGAAAGAACTTGGAATATCGGAGGAGGCTGCTTTAGATGATATAGCCAGCCGTTTTGGAGGTCCTACGAGATCGGATTACATTGAATGGGTTTATGGAGAAAGGTAGGCAAACAGTATTATAGGGCTATTGAGATGATATGATGGTAGTGGAGAATGCAATAATAGGAATTTGGATTAGTGGTTATGGGTGTAAACAGAAAAGGAAGAAGAAGGACTACATATAAAAATCAACCCTTTGTATGGTGGGTTGGTAAAAATAAAGAGGATGAGGACAAAATATGGCTGAATATTGTTTCAGAGGATAAGAATATCGTCTTAGCGTACAGAGTCGGAGAAGGGGATTTCTTTGTGGTTAGCAAGGGAAGATGTTTTCAAGGGGAAAAAACATCAGGATGTTGGGAAAGATACTGGTATCCGATGAAAGAGCCGCCAATGGTGGTGACACCGGAGTTTGTTTGTGAGTTGATTGCGTGGGCGGTAGATGGAAAGGATGCAAAGAAGATCCGTATATGAAATATATAAATTGCATTTGAGTTTGGAGTGAGCATATTGGAAACGGCTAAAAGAGAGCTGTATGAAGAAACCGGTGCGACAGAATTTGAAATTACCCCTGTCTGTATCTATTCCGTTACAGGGAAAAACAGAGTAAATGAAACAGGGGAAGAATCCTTTGGAGCGTTATACTTTGCGGATATAAAACAGTTTGAGAAAGAGCTGCACAGCGAAATTGAGAAAATTGAATTTTTTGAGGAAGTACCGGCAGATTTGACATACCCTCTCATACAACCTTTGTTGATGCAGGAATTTATGAGAAGGTCAAAAGCTTAAAGCGGAATGGAGCTACGGAAGCTTTTGCCAAAAGCAGGACTTTCCTTCTTGTGTTCCATATGTTATAAAGGAAGCAGAGATTGATGTTATGGCAAACTAAATGAGTATTATAAGAAAAATGTGAAGCAGAGAGGGTTATTCCTATAGATAAGGAAAGGCACATAATGACATGATATTAAATACAGGCAGCAGAACAGATATACCTGCGTATTACAGCGACTGGTTCTACAATCGAATTCAAGAGGGCTATGTATTAGCGCGCAATCCCTATTACCCATCCCAGATAATCAAATATATGCTAAATCCGGAAGTGGTAGATGTGATGGTATTTTGTACGAAAAATCCCCTGCCCATGCTTGACAGGATTGAGAGGTTATCAGCATTTGACACCTTTTGGTTTGTAACCATTACGCCCTACGGAAAAGAGATAGAACCGTATGTGCCAAATAAGGAACAGGTAATCCATTCCTTTTGCCAGCTCTCTAGGCTGGTGGGAAGAAACCGGATAAGCTGGCGGTATGACCCCATCTTTCTTACAGACAAGTATTCCATTGCCTGGCATATTGAGCGATTTCAATATATGGCAAAAGCACTTTCCGGATATACAAGCCAATGCGTGGTGAGTTTTATCGACTTGTATGAAAAAACAAAGAAGAATTTTGGCGGTGTGCGCAGTGTTGCCAAGGAAGAGCAGGAACAACTAATAGACGCCTTTTCCAAAATTTCCAAAAAATATGCTCTTCAAATACACTTGTGCTGTGAAGATGCGGGACTTGTCCGGGAAAATGTAGATGCAGACGGCTGTATGTCGAAATCCGTGTTGGAGAAAGCATTAGGCTGTAAACTGGATGTGCCAGGGAAAAAGACGGCACGAAAGGAATGTTCCTGTCTGCTTGGGGCGGATATCGGAGCATATAATACTTGTGGACATGGCTGCCTGTACTGTTATGCCAATTATGACAGAAAAACAGTAGCTGCTAATTGGAAAAAGCATCGTGCTGACTCCCCGCTTCTGATTGGAGAGGTGACAAAAGACGATATCATAAAACCGGCAGAACAAAAATCATGGAAAAACGGACAATTGGATTTGTTTGATATGATATAATTGGCAGCAGGTGGTAAAATGATTCACACAGCATAGTAATAAACTGTTATAATAAAGGCAACTGCATGGCAAACCATGCATAAATTGAAAAGAAGACCGAAAAGGTCAAAAGGATAAGGAGAGTGGAATATGAAAGTATTGCTGGTAAACGGAAGCCCCCATGAAAAAGGAAATACCTATATTGCCCTGCATGAAATGGAAAAGGTATTTGAAAGGGAAGGGGTGGAAACAGAAATCCTGCAGGTTGGGAATAAAGCTGTCAGAGGCTGCATTGCCTGTGGCTCCTGTATGGAAAAGGGGAAATGTGTATTTGATGACATTGTAAATGAGGCGGCGCCCAAGTTTGAGGTCTGTGATGGGCTTGTCATTGGCAGCCCGGTTTATTATGCCTCTGCAAATGCCACTTTGATTGCATTTTTAGACAGACTGTTTTACAGCACTCATTTTGATAAGACCATGAAAGTGGGGGCAAGTGTAGTTGCAGCCAGACGAGGAGGTCTGTCAGCCACCTTTGATGAGTTGAATAAATATTTTACCATTACGGGAATGCCGGTCGCCTCCAGCCAGTACTGGAACAGCATTCATGGAAGAACCATTGGAGAAGCGGCAGAAGATCAGGAAGGCCTGCAGACTATGCGGACGCTGGCAGGGAACATGACGTTTCTTATGAAAAGCATAGCCCTTGGAAAAGAGCAGTACGGGCTGCCGGAAAAAGAAGCGCCTTTGCGGACGAATTTTATCCGGTAAACAATATATAAAAGAAAGTACCGGAAGATCAAAACATCTTTCGGTACTTTCTTTATGGAGTCAGCATCTTATCTGCTATCGGGGTTTTCCCGATAAGGATTCCGTTCAGCAATCCTTTGATTTCGATACTGGAGCAAATCAATATAATCTAAAGCGGCACTCAGATCTTCGGGAGACATATTTAAAAGCGTATGTGCCAGGTCGTTAATGGTAATGCCTTCCAGCAAAGGCGCATTCAGCTTACTGATATCATAAGGAAGGGTAGTACGACCTAATAGATAATCAGTGGAAACATGAAAAAAGTCTGCCAGTATGCTAAGAGTGGCATAATTGGGTTCATGGGAACCGGTCTCGTAATTGGATATGGTTCCTGTGGAAAGATTCAGCATGTCTGCCAGATCCTTTTGTTTTAAATTTCTATCCTTACGAAGTTCAGCCAGTATTTCACCCATCCTCATAAAAAATCTCCCTTTCGTATAGCGGATATGTATATTTTATAGTATTTTTAATCAGACTTGATAAAATGCTATGAAAACCATATTTTTTAAAAAATATAAATAATAAATTTAGAAAACTTAAATGAAAATTAAGGTTTGTTAAAATTAAAAAGAAAAAAACGGAGAAAAATCAAAATCTGATGAAAATAGCAAAAGTGCACAAAAAACCCGGAGACCAAATAAGAATAAATGCCCAAAATTTTAGCAGCAGTGGAAAAATCATTAGAAAAGAAAGGCGTGTTTTGCTAAAATATAGTTGTAGCTTTCAGGAAAATACGATGAACAAGGCAGCCATGCATTGGAAAGGAAGTTGATAAGATGTTTGAAAAGGGAGAGTATGTTGTTTATGGAAGTAAAGGAGTCTGTGAAGTGGTGGATGTTACTACTATGGATTTAGAGGGGGTTCCAAAAGACAGGCTTTATTATGTGCTGCATCCCTATGATCAGAAGGAGGGCAGAATCTTTACTCCAGTGGATAATGAAAAGACAGTGATAAGAAGGATCATATCCAAAAAAGAAGCGGATACTTTAATAGATGAAATCCCCAATATTGACGAGCTATGGATCAGCAATGATAAGCTGCGGGAATTAAAATATAAGGAGTGTATAAGAAGCTGTGAATGCAGAGAGTGGATTCGGATTATGAAAACCTTGTACCAGCGGGGGCAGGAGCGTCTGGCAAGTGGGAAGAAGATTACGGCCACTGACAGCAGATATTTGAAGCAGGCAGAGGAAAATCTTTATTCGGAATTATCGATTTCTTTGAATATTCCAAGAGAGCAGATGGAACAATATATTGCCGATAAAATAGAGAAGCTTCATGCTTGATTTCCGTGATATAGGCAGAAACCTTCTTGCTTTCCTAAGAAAAAGGATTATAATAAAGTATAATGAAAAAAGGAAAAAGCAGGAGGAATTGCTATGGAAATGGAACAATTGCAAAAGGATATGATCGCAGCCATGAAAGCAAAGGATAAAACAAGGAAGGATGGCATTTCAGCATTGATTTCCGCTATAAAGAAAGTGGCGATTGATGAAGGCTGCAGGGAAGATATCAAGCCGGAGCTGATAGACCGGGTCATCTTAAAGGAATTAAAGACTGCAAAAGAACAGCTTGACAGCTGTCCGGCGGAAAGAGAGGATCTTTTAGAGGAATATAAGGCAAGATATGACATTATCAATGAATATGCGCCGGCTCTGCTATCTGCAGAGGAAGTCAAAGCGATTCTGACAGAGAAATTTTCAGATGTGATTGCCACGAAAAATAAAGGCCAGATCATGAAGGCGGTCATGGCAGAGTTAAAAGGAAAGGCAGATGGCAAGGTCATCAATCAGGTAGTGGGAGAATTGTGTCAGTAATGAGTGTAATCAGCAGTGAAAATGTAAATGCGATCATTCGCAAGACATTAAGTCTTGTAAACCCTAAGATCATAGATCATGGTGAAATAACAGGTTATATTCTTTACAAGATGCTGGAATATGAAAACATATATTCCGAACAGGAGCTGGTGGATTATACGATGCTTGGTATTTTGCATGACATAGGCATCTATAAGGAAGAAAACGTAGAAAATGTAGTGGATTTTGAAACGAAAAACCTATGGTCACATTCTATTTACGGCTTTTTGTTTTTAAAGTATTTATCTCCTATGGGGGATAAGGCGGAAATCGTGCTCTATCATCATTTAGATTATAATCGTTATCCATTGATCAACAGCAAATATATGCATATTATCGAGTGCCTGAATCTGGCTGATAAAATGGATGCATTCATGCATATGAAAAATGCCGAGATGCCGGCGGATTATTTCAACCGATACAGGGATATTGCTTTTTCCGGCCAGGCACAGGACTTATTCTGTAAGGCGGAAAAAAGCTTTCATATTATGGAAAAGCTGGGGGATGGCAGTTATCAGCAGGAGCTGGACCGGCTTTTAAGTAAACAGGTGTTCAGTGAAAAGTATAAAAGAGGCTTTTTGGAAATGCTTGTATATACCATTGATTTTAGAAGCGAGCATACAGTGGTACATACCATGTCCACTGTGAATTTTGCGGGACAGCTTGGAAGGCTTATGCGCATCAGCGGGATAGAGCTTCGAAATCTTTATTATGGCGCCCTTCTCCATGATCTTGGAAAGCTTTGCATTCCCCTGCATATTTTAGAATCCAGCGGAAAGCTTTCCGAAGAAGAGATGAAGGTCATGAAGGCCCATGTGCGGATTACGGAAATGATTTTAGAGGGAATTGTAGATGATGATGTACTGCAGATTGCGGTAAGGCATCATGAGAAATTAGACGGAAGCGGATATCATAAGGGGCTTACGGAAGCGGATCTGACCCTTCCCCAGCAGATTGTGGCAGTGGCGGATATATTAAGCGCTCTTTACGGAAAAAGAAGCTATAAGGAAGCTTTTGACAGTGAAAAAATAAAGGCAATTCTGAACGGGGACGCAGAAAATCACAAAATCAGCCAGAAAGTGGTAGACTGTCTGATGATGAATTACGACAGTGTGATTGCCAATTACGAAAAGGAAAAGGAAGCAACGGTTGGCTTATATCTGAAAATCAAAGAACAATATGCCCAAATGGCAAAAATTTTTGAAAAATTCAACTGATAGAAAAAGAAAAAGGATGATTTCATTCTTTTTTCTTTTTTTCTACAAGGAAATATGATACAATAGCAAAAGATATGTAAAAATCTAAATAAGGAGCTAGCAGCCATGTCAGAGTCAAAGGACATAGCTTTAGCGGTCAGGGAAAAAAGAGCAAGACGGGTGCAGAATTTAAAAAAGGCTATTATTATTGGCCTGCTTCTGGCAATTTTGCTGCCGATTCTTCTTTGTATCATTCTCTTTGCGAGAGTGGGACGTTTGGAGAAGGAACTGGAAGAATTAAAGGCAGAACGGGAATTGCGGAAGGTAAAAGAAATGGATGCGCAGATGGAGGTTGCTCTATCCGGTCAGAATTCAGATGAAAGACAAGAGCCGGAGGAAGGCATGAAAGTATTTTCCCAGGAAGAAGCCCAGGTCTTAGAGAAAACAAAGACAACAAAGGTGTATCTGACCTTTGATGACGGACCAAGTGGGAATACGGCAGCAATTCTGGATATTCTTGCCAGATATCAGGTGCATGGGACCTTCTTTGTGGTTGGAAAGGAAGGAGAGGCATACAAACCTCTTTATCGGAGGATCGTAGAGGAAGGGCATACCATTGGGATGCATTCCTATAGCCATAAGTATAGTGAAATCTATGCCAGTGTGGATGCGTATGCCCAAGACCTAATCAGGCTCCAGGAGTATATTTATGAAACCACCGGAACCTGGTCCAGAATATGCAGATTTCCGGGAGGAAGCAGCAACACCGTAAGCCAGGTGGATATGGAGGAGCTGATTGCTTATCTGAATGAACAGGATATTGATTATTTTGACTGGAATGTTTCCAGTCTGGACGCAACAGGCCGCAAGCTATCGGTAGAGGAAATCGCAGGAAATGTATTGAACAATATAGAGGAATATTCTACGGCAGTAGTATTGATGCACGATGCGGATGACAAGACAACAACTGTAGAAGCGCTTCCCATCATCATAGAGGCATTACAGTCTATGGAGAATGTGGAAATCCTGCCCATAACGGATGATACAGTAAGGGTACAGCACGTTATAAAATAAGAAAGAAAATAAGATAGAACAATAACAGACGGAGGATAATAAAATGGGATTTTTTCAAGACTTAAAAGAAGACCTGTCACAGGCAGTCAATGAACTTATGCCGGATGAGGTTCTGCAGGAGCAGGAAGAAATTCAAAGTCAGGAAAGAGAGGAAGTGAAGAAGGAAACTTCAGAGAAGAAAAGCGCAGAAAAGGAGAAAGCGGGAGAAATAGCCATTGATCCGGCTGAACTGGATGCGCTGCTAAAGGAAGAGGCTTTAGAAAGCAAGGAGGAATATTCTCCGGATATGGTAGCAGATGTGGAGGCTGCCCTAAAGAACGCAGAAGAATTTGATACTGGTTTTGAGGATGATTTCATAAAAGAAAGCAGTAATCCTGAAGATGATTTCATAAAAGAAAGCAGTAATTCTGAAGGGGATTTCATCGAGGAAAGCAGTAATCCTGAAGCTGGCTTCCTGGAAGAAACTGACAATCCTGAGGATGTTTTTGAAGAAATTGAAGAAATTGAAGAAGTAGAAGAAACAGAGATCATGGAAGAAAAGCAGCAGGAAGATTCTGTTTATGAAAAAAAGGAGGAGCAACCACTTATGCAGCCAATCAAGGAAGAAAAGCAGTCAGAAAAACAAACAGAAGTACAAGAAAGCAAAGGGGATAGAAAAATGGCAGAAACAACAAAACTGACAGGTGTGGCAACCGATGAGACATCAATTATCACAGAGGGAATGACGATTAACGGAGATATTACCTCAAAAGGTTCCTTAGAGGTGCTTGGAACCATTAACGGAAATGTGGAAACATTAGGGAAATTAGATGTTGCGGGCAGCATCAATGGAGATTCCAAGGCGGCGGAGATTTATGCTGATTCTGCCAACATCAATGGCGAGGTGCGTTCAGAAGGTGTGATTAAAATCGGACAGAGTTCTGTTATCATCGGGAACATTTTTGCTACAAGCGCAGCAATTGCAGGAGCTGTAAAAGGAGATATCGACGTTAAGGGACCGGTTATTCTGGATACCACGGCAATCGTTATGGGAAATATCAAATCGAAATCCGTCCAGATCAATAATGGTGCGGTCATCGAAGGCTTATGCTCACAATGCTATGCAGATGTAAATCCTACCGCATTCTTTGAAGATTTGAAGAAGAAAAAATAAGTGAGGTATACTATGAAGCGAATCATGTTGAAGCTCAGTGGGGAAGCTCTGGCAGGACCAAAGAAAACCGGATTTGATGAGGAAACCGTAAAAAGGGTGGCTCTTCAGGTAAAGGAATTGACGGATGAAGGAATTCAGGTAGGAATCGTGATAGGGGGCGGTAATTTTTGGAGAGGCCGTTCCAGCGAGAATATAGACCGGACCAAGGCAGATCAGATTGGCATGCTTGCTACTGTTATGAACTGTATTTATGTTTCCGAGATATTTCGGTCTGTTGGCATGCTTACCAACATTTTAACGCCCTTTGAATGTGGCTCCTTTACCAAATTATTTTCCAAGGACAGAGCCAATAAATATTTCCAAAAAGGCATGGTGGTCTTTTTTGCAGGAGGTACGGGACATCCATATTTTTCAACGGATACAGGAGTATTGCTGCGGGCTGTTGAGGTGGAGGCAGAGGTAGTGCTTTTAGCAAAAGCCATTGATGGAGTATATGATGATGACCCCGGGAAAAATCCCAATGCCAAAAAGTATGAAACCGTTACCATTGAGGAAGTCATTGCAAAGAACCTTCAGGTGGTAGATATGACCGCCTCGATTCTGGCAAGGGATAATAAAATGCCTATGTGGGTATTTGGACTGAACGAAGAGAATAGTATTGTAAATACAGTAAAGGGCAATTTTACCGGTACGAAGGTAATTGTTTAGGGAGGAAGACAAATGGATGAGAGACTAGTACCTTATGAAGAAAAGATGAAAAAAGCATATGATTTTTTAGCTGCAGATTTTGTGACGATCCGGGCAGGCCGTGCAAATCCCCATGTACTTGATAAAATTAAAGTAGATTATTACGGAACCCCAACACCAATCCAGCAGGTAGGAAACATCAGTGTGCCGGAAGCAAGAATGATTCAGATAGCTCCGTGGGAAAAAAGCCTTATCAAGGAAATCGAAAAGGCAATCATGAGTTCGGATGTGGGAATCACTCCGTCCAATGACGGTGCGGTCATTCGTCTTGTCTTTCCGGAACTGACAGAAGAAAGAAGAAAAGAACTGGTTAAAGAAGTGAAGAAAAAAGGCGAGGACAGCAAAGTTGCAATCCGAAACATCAGACGGGATGGCAACGATGCCTTTAAGAAACTGGCCAAAACAGAAGTGTCTGAGGATGAAATCAAGCAATTAGAAGAAAATCTGCAGAAGCTTACGGACAAATTTGTAAAAAATGTGGATACTTTAGTAGAAGAAAAGTCAAAAGAAATCATGACCGTATAGTTTTTTTAGTAGGAAATAAGGGGAACAGAAGGATTTGCCTCTGTTCCCGCTTTCTATGTTTTAAGGAAAGAAAGTGAGGAGAGTCATATGAATATGCCAAAGCATGTAGCCATTATACTGGATGGCAACGGAAGATGGGCCAAAAAGAAAGGAATGCCTAGGAATTATGGACATATGCAGGGAAGCAAGGCGGTAGAGGTCATCTGTGAGGAAGCTTACAAGATGGGAATTGAATATTTGACGGTCTATGCGTTTTCCACTGAAAACTGGAATCGTCCGAAGGATGAGGTAGATGCCCTTATGAAGCTTTTGCGAAATTATATGAAAACCTGCTTAAAGACTGCGGAGAAAAACCGGATGTGTGTACGGGTAATTGGAGATAAGACCGGATTGGATGAGGATATCAGAAAGCGGATTGAAGAGTTAGAAGAGGCGACGAAAAATAATGACGGGCTTCATTTTCAGATTGCGTTGAATTACGGCAGCAGGGATGAAATGCTTAGAGCCATGAAGCGGATGAGTGAGGATGTGGCGGAAGGGAAAGTGGCTTCTTCTCATATTTCGGAAGAGCTGTTTGAAGGATATCTGGATACGAAAGGGCTGCCGGATCCGGATTTATTGATTCGTACAAGCGGGGAGCAGCGGATTTCCAATTTCCTTCTTTGGCAGCTGGCTTACACGGAATTTTATTTTACGGATGTATTGTGGCCTGATTTTACAAAAGAAGAACTGTTAAAAGCGGTTGAAGCATATGCAAACAGAGACCGGCGTTATGGTCTTGTAAAGGAGGGCTGATATGTTTCTGGAAAGACTTCTTAGCAGTGTTGTTTTAGTGATAGTGCTGGCAGTATCTTTGTTTTTTGGAGGAAATATTTTATTTCTGTTATGCCTTTTTCTTGCAGCAGCCGCTTACTGGGAAATGGTCAGGGCAACAAGGGTAGTGGAGAAAAACGGAAGAATGAACGGTCCTGAAATCGTAGGAATGCTGGGCGTGATAGGATATTATGGAGTTCGTTATTTTGCAGATACGGAAACTTATATTATGCTTGCCATTACACTAACTTTGATTGGCATTATGTTTGTTTATGTGTTTTCTTTTCCCAAATATCATGCAAACCAGGTAATGTCTGCAGTGTTTGCTTTTCTCTATGCTCCAATCATGCTTTCTTACATTTATCTGACCAGAAATCTGAAAGATGGCATTTATCTGGTCTGGCTGATTTTTATCAGTTCCTGGATTTGTGATACCTGCGCATATTTGGTAGGAATGCTGATAGGAAAGCATAAAATGGCACCGAAGCTGAGCCCGAAAAAGTCTGTTGAGGGTGCTATTGGTGGAGTAGCAGGCGCATTTTTCGTAGGCGTCCTATATGGTTATGTGCTGGCGCATTTTGGATTCCTGGAGCTGGAAAATATACTGCTTATTGGAGTGATAGCGGGAATTGGCGGAATCATCAGCCAGATAGGGGATCTGGCAGCTTCGGCCGTTAAGCGGAATTTTTCCATAAAGGATTATGGAAAGCTGATTCCGGGGCATGGAGGCATTATGGACCGGTTTGACAGTGTGATGTTTACCGCTCCCATGGTATATTATCTGGCAGTGCTTTTGCTGAACCGGACATTATATTAGAAGTTTGATTGGCATAAATATGAAAACAAATGAGTTTTTGAAGATAGAAGGAAGAAAAAAGAGATGAAAAAGATCGCAGTTTTGGGTTCTACCGGGTCTATTGGTACCCAGACATTACAAATTGCAAGAGAGCAGAAGGAGAACATACAGATCATCGCACTGGCGGCAGGAAAAAATGCAGCGAAAATGGAAGAACAGATACGGGAATTTTCTCCTTCTTATGCAGTGATGTGGACAGAAGAAGCGGCAAGGGATTTGGCGGCCAGGGTAAAAGATCTGCCGGTAGAAATCCTTACGGGTATGGAAGGACTCTTGCAGATCGTAACATTGCCTAAGGTAGATACGGTGGTGACAGCCATGGTAGGTATGATTGGAATCCGTCCTACCATAGCAGCCATGGAAGCGGGCAAGGCAATAGCCCTTGCCAATAAAGAAACTTTAGTGACGGCAGGCCATTTGATCATGCCTCTGTCGAAAAAGCTTGGAATTCCCATACTTCCTGTAGACAGCGAGCACAGTGCCATATTCCAGTCCTTAAACGGCGAACCAAAGGGAAGAGTGGCCAATATTCTTTTGACGGCTTCCGGAGGTCCTTTCAGGGGCAGGAAAAAGGAAGAGCTTCAGGAAATCCAGGTGGAGGATGCACTCAAGCATCCCAACTGGTCCATGGGACAGAAAATTACGATTGATTCCGCAACTATGGTCAACAAGGGCTTAGAAGTCATGGAAGCCGGCTGGCTGTTTGATGTGACGGCGGAGCAAATAAAAGTAGTAGTACATCCCCAGAGCATCATACATTCTATGGTAGAGTATGTGGACGGTGCAGTGATTGCCCAGCTTGGGGTTCCGGATATGAAGCTGCCCATCCAATATGCATTGTTTTATCCTGACAGACTTTCCAGGAAGGAGGAAACCCTTGACTTTTACAAATTGAAGGAGCTGACTTTTGAAGAGCCGGATCTTTCCACCTTTACCGGACTGAAGCTGGCATTTGAAGCATTTCGTGCAGGGGGAAGTATGCCCACAGTGTACAATGCCGCAAATGAAAAGGCGGTCAGTCTGTTTCTGAACAGGAAGATAAGATTTCTGGAAATTTCCGAGATAATTGGAGAAGCTATGAGTAGGCATACGAAAATCGAAAATCCTTCTCTGGAAGAGATATTGGCCACAGAGGCAGAATGTTATGAGTTTATAGAGAGCAGGTGGTAGAATGAGTATTATACTGTTTATTCTTATTTTCGGACTGGTAGTCATTTCCCATGAATTCGGGCATATGCTGATTGCCAAATTAAACGGGATTACAGTTGTAGAGTTCAGCGTGGGCATGGGACCGGTATTATGCAAGTTCCATAAAGGAGGAACGAAATATACCCTTCGTCTTTTCCCAATCGGGGGAGCCTGTATGTTTGAAGGAGAAGTGGGCTACAGCAGCGACGTGCTGCAAAAGGATTCCGGGCAGGAAGAAACGAAAACGGAGATAGGGGAAACGGATTTTGTTGCGAATACGGATTTGGAAAAAACCTCCGGTTCCTTTTTGGATGCGAAGGTAGGTGCCAGGATCGCCACTGTCCTTGCGGGACCGATTTTTAACTTTATACTGGCTTTTTTGCTGGCACTGATTATTGTTGGGGGGATTGGAAGCGATCTGCCTGTGATTTCCCAGCTGACGGAAAACGGTGCAGCAGAACAGGCCGGATTGCTGCCTGGAGATACGATTATTTCCCTGAATGGGAAGAAAATCCACTTATACCGGGAAATCAGCTTTTTTTCCATGCTGAACAAGGGAGAAGACATACAGGTAGTATATGAGAGGGACGGAAAGGAATACAAGACCACCATTTCTCCTCTCTATGACCAGGAAGCCGGAAGATATTATATGGGTATTCTGGGCGGCTATGAATATATGAAAATGGATTTGGGAGGTACGCTGCTTTATAGCGGCTACGAGGTGAAATACCAGATTGATAACACGATAAAAAGCCTCCAAATGCTTATCCAGGGTCAGGTAAAGAAGGAAGACGTATCGGGACCGGTAGGAATGGCACAGGCAGTGGATACGATTTATAATGCTTCAAAGCCTTCTGGTGTTTATTACATTTTTCTGAATATGGTAAGTTTTGCCATACTGCTCAGCGCCAACCTGGGAGTACTGAATCTGCTTCCGGTTCCGGCATTGGATGGCGGAAGGTTTGTGTTCCTTCTGATAGAGGCAATACGCAGGAAACCCGTTCCGCCGGAAAAGGAAGGAATCGTTCACTTCGCAGGATTCGTGCTTTTGATGGTGCTTATGGTGTTCGTGTTGTTTAATGATCTGTCAAGAATCTTTTAATGGGAGTTTCTCAAAGAAAAAAACTCTTTGACAGGAAAAAAGATTGCTATTATGGGCTTTGAAAGGCTGCTCTCGCCTTTTGAGGCTCATTTTTTTGTGAAAAATGTCAATTGCATCCCAAAGACTGGCATGATATAAATAAAACAAAATACAACCATATCTATTATGTTCTTGTAGCAGAATCTTTCTTATCTACAAAAATCACAGAACATCATCAGAAAACTACCCGGTAACGAAAAATAAGGAATGCACAAAGAAAGGAGCATATGAATAGGAAAATCGTATATGGATATGTGTGGGAGGCGGGGACGGTCAAGCAGATAAATGAAGATTCCCTGTTGCTGCGCACGGTAAAGACAAAGAATGGCAGTCTTTTAATGGGCTGCATTTGTGACGGCATGGGAGGAGTCGGAAACGGAGAGACCGCCAGCGGATATGTAATGGAGCAGCTGGAAAAATGGTTTTTACAAGAATGCCTGCCAGCCGTAAAGAGAAGTAAGAGCCGGATCGTCATAAAAGGAAAAGGCTTTCGGTTTTTTGAAAAAATAAACAAGAAGCTTTTTGAGCATATGAGGCAAAAAGCGCTTCCCTTGGGAACTACTGCCAGCCTCCTGATTCTATTTAAAGGCTGGGGGTACATCTTTCATATGGGAGACAGCAGGATTTATCAATTCCGTTCCTGTCCGGTGTTGAAAAAAGCAGCATTGGTAAGACAACTGACAAAGGATCATAAAAAAGATGAAAGCACCCTGACAAGGTGCCTGGGACTGACCCCGGATTGGGAGCCGGATTTCTGCCGGTTTCGGATTGGGAAAGGCTCCTGCGGATTTTTGCTCTGCTCAGACGGCTTCTACCGGAGGCTGGAACAGGAGCAGATCCGGTGTCTTTCCCCCAAAATGCTAAAGGATGGCAGGCACATAGAAAGAAGGCTTAAGGAAATCGCAGAGCGGATCAAGAAAAAAGGAGAACAGGACAATCTGTCTGCCCTCTATATCAAGCTGGAGGCTTAGGAAAGCGGATGAGAGTGAAAATAAGATAATATGATTAGTAAGCTGATAACATGGTATGGCATACTGTACTAAGGGCAGATGGTATTGAAAAAGTATGATAGGAAGGGAGGAAAAATGAGTATGGAAGGAAAAGAGCTGGAAGGAAAAGAGCTGGAAGGAAAAGAGCTGGAAGGAAAAGAGCTGGAAGGAAAAGAGCTGGAAGGAAAAGGAATGGAGGGAAAAAAACTGGAAGAGAAGAAAATAGAAGAGAAGAAAATAGAAGGAGAGAAGCTAAGAGAAAAGGAAAAAGAAGACAAGGCAAAAGAAGATTTTATCATAGGCGGAAAATACAGATTGATAAAAAAGATAGGCAAGGGAGGTGGCGGAAGCGTCTATATGGCAGAGGATCTGCATATGGGAAAGATCTGGGCGGTAAAAGAGGTAAAGAAGGGACAGCAGTTTGAGCAGGAAGCAGAAACGCTTAGGTCTGTCAGACATAAAAACCTGCCCCTTCTTGTAGATGTGATCCGACAGGAGGATAAGGCATATTTAGTATTGGAATACATAGAAGGAAGTACTTTGCAGGAAATGTTACAGGAAAAGAAGACCATTCCCTTACAGGAGGGAATACGGATTGGTATAGAGGTCTTAGAGGCTCTAAAATGCCTGCATCACCAAAATCCACCTGTAGTATATGGAGATTTAAAGCCTTCCAATATCATGCTGGACAAGGAGGGGTGCGTAAAGCTCATAGATTTTGGAACTGTCCTTAGCGGCAGAAGACATGAGGAAGCTTATGGGACTATAGGATATGCGGCACCGGAACAGGTTTTGACAAATTTGTATGACCCCGGAATTGATCAGCGAACGGATATATACTGTTTTGGTATTCTTCTTTATAAAATGATTACTGGAGAATATCCGAAAGACCGGGAGGGAATGAAAAACATGCAGCACCCATACGTTGGAGACGGTATGAAGACTATCCTTTTCAAATGTATGGCCTTTGAAAAGGACAAACGATACGAGCGGGCGGAACTTGTAATAGAAGACTTAAAAAGACTGTCTGGAAAGGAGAGAAGAAAAAAGAAAAGAAAACAGGCGGCAAATGCCATATTCCTTTCTTTGTTCTTGCTTAGTATAGCATTTTTTGTCCTGCATAATCTGGGATATGGACAGCTTCTTTATCCATCAGTGATATTCTGGTTCCTTTCCTATTGGTGGTATCGGGCAGCTTGTAAAAAGAAAGAGGAATTTTATCAGGGAGACGGCATCAGGCTGTTTCTTTCTGCCAAGAAAATACCGGGACTGCTGCTTATGCTGTTATGGGTAACCTGTTCTGTCCTCGTCTGGAACGCGCTGTTCTTTTCCGGGCATATGCAGGCAGAGGCAGCTGGCAGGCAGGAGATTAGGGACGAATTTGGGAGGAAGGTTTTGGTGAGGGAATAAGAGAGGCTTTCTTCTGCCTATTTTGTAGTATGGCGCAATAAAATTTGAAATCTTTTTCTTTGCAGGTGAGGATGAAAACGTACAATTTCAAAATGAATTGTCAAGATTGCTGAGCAAAAATCTGCAGTGAATCCGTTTATTCCAATCCTCTCTCTAAATAGGCCGAACTGTATTTTTTGTATTATCATTGCAATAGATAGTTGACGAAAACGGACTATACATGATAATCTAAAAAAGTACTTAGTAATACTCGTACTAAAGAAAAATATTAGCAGCTATATATGTAAGTATGGTTGCATATATTGTATATGCAGTTATGGAAAACTTTATTTATGGGAGGTAATACCATGATTACAAAAAAGACAGTAAAAGTTTTGACGGCATGTCTGGTATCAGTATTTATGATCGGTGTGGCTGATATAACCGTTCATGCAGAAACATTCAGAGAAACGGAACCGAATGATACTATGGAAACAGCAGAAATGATAAAAGCAAATAATGAGACGGCCAAGGATACATTGGAAGGGACTAATTCTGGTGCATATGTAGTAGAAGGATATACAAGCAAATCCGATCCTAACTGGTATAAAGTATATTTGAGGGAAGGAACCCAATATATGACATGCAATGGAGAGGCATTTGAATTTTATATATTGAATGAAAATGCAGATATTATTTACCAAGATACATATTTAAAGCGGGGGGCTTTTGGACCTACAGCATATGCATTTGATATTCCGGAAGCTGGATATTATTATGTTAGAATCACGGGAATCGTATCATCCTCTAAGGATTATCTGTTTTTGATTGGTTCTCCCACCTATTTTACTTCTAAATGCAATATTCCATGCAGCGAGGGTACTGTAACTATGACAGCAGGCAATAGAACCCAGACAGCTCTTTTTAATGGTGGAGGAATATCCAACTTACCGGAGGGGGCTATTGCCTACTCTGTTAAAATGTCTGGAATAGGAACAACGAATGTAGATAGTATTAGACTGGAAAATAATCATAGAGGATTGAGTTTTTCTTTAGACGCATATACTTGGAGAAAAGACAGTCTGACTTCCATGAACTTACCTGTGGAATCTATATGGACGGCAAGTTTCGGCTACAAGAAAGCAAGTACATTCACACCGGTTTTAACAGTATATTATGTTTATCCGCTTCATGGCAATGTGGTTCAGTAGGGAGGGGAGTTATATGAACAGCAATTATAAGGATTCCATGGATATCTTGAACAGACAACAGAGAAAAATGGATGCTATTTCCTATATATTCAATCAAGGAAAAACGGATAAAAAGAATCAGCATACTTTAAATAAAATATTGGAGCAGAATAGGGCGGCTGGAAGGGACTGCTATCTTCCAAGTGGAATGGCAGATGGAATTTCTGAAGGGAAATGGGTGAAGGGAACCATATCCCCGGCCATGCTTGACATGATCAACTTTGAATACGATAATTGCCGGGAATTCGAAGACAGCTTTCTCATTGGTGGAATGGAGTTTGCCAAAAGCCAGATTCCCAGTGTCAGCCAGGACAGGGCCTTGGAGATAAAGGCGGAAAACAATAGATTGGTATTGGAAGAGGGAAAGTATTATAAATTTACTGATGGAAACGGCAAAACACATGTTTTGACCTGTGGAAAATACCATCTGACAAATCCATACTCGGATAATTGCAGGGGAATAGTGGACGAAACAGGTTACTGCATTGGTAAGTTTTGGAGCATACTATCCCAGGACGCAACCTATATGGCATTGTATTATTCCCATGAAGAGGAAAGACAGCTTTTGAACAATGCAGGAATAACAGAAGGGTTTTTTACGATTCAATTAGGTTCCCGTAAGCAGGAGTATTACTATTCTAATGGTAATGCAGGAGTATCCGTAGCAAAGTGGCACTATGATGATACTTACGATATGTATATGAGAGGGGGAGGGATTTTAAGCGCTTATGAAGTCGGTTCTGTATTTAAGATTGGTGGAAAGGAATATGTATTGAGCGAAGAGAAAAGGCTGGATATTCCCTACGGAGCAGATATATATGATGTAGAATATCCGCCAAAAACATGCCGGGTTCCAGGTTGGCATTGATTTGTCGTCTCTATATGAATCAGAAGTGGTTAGTGGACGAAGAAGGGATGAGAAGTGCAGGAATCTGCCCTCATCCCTCTTTGCTTGTTTCGTCCCGGACTGTAGTTGCTGATAAGGTGGTGGCGTTTTTTTATGAATCTTAACGCAAGCTATTCACCTTTCACTAAAACATTTCTGCAATATTCCCCAAAGCATTTGAAAAATCATCCCATCTTAAAAAATATTCTTGACATTTCTGTATTTATACTGTATATATTATCATATACAGTATAAATACAGATAAATGTCGAAAATGACTCCAAGAAAAAAAGAAATGCATATAGAATAGTCTAAAGGAGGCGCAACATGTTGCATGTAGAACATGTAAGTAAAAAACTGGGTGATTTTTGCCTGAAGGATCTCTCTTTTGATCTGCCAAAAGGCTATATCATGGGGCTGATAGGACCCAATGGAGCAGGGAAAACAAGCCTGCTTTATCTTATGCTGGGCTTATATGCCATGGACGAAGGAAAAATCCTTATAGACGGTCAGGATGTAGAAAGTCAGGAAGCATTGGCAAAGGATGAGCTGGGATTTGTGCTTGCAGAAGAATTATTTTCCGGACAATTGTCCTTAAAGGCCAATGCAAACCTGTACGGAAAGTATTATTCCCAATATGAGGAAGCCTTATTTCTACAGTACTGCCATCAGTTTTCCCTGAATCCGGAAAAGAAGCTGAACAAGCATTCCAAGGGGGAAAAGCTAAAGTTCCAATTTGCTTTTGCGTTGTCCCACCATCCAAAGCTGCTGGTGCTGGATGAGCCTACAGCCAATTTCGACCCGGAATTCAGGGAAAGATTTTTGCAGATTCTTACCGGATTCATTCAGGATGGAGAGCACAGCGTCATATTGGCAACCCACTTGACCACGGATTTGGACCGGATAGCGGATTATGTGACTTTTTTGAATCATGGACGGCTGGAGTTCAGTATGGACCGGGAAATGCTGGAGAATTCCTACAGACTGGTAAACGGAGAAGAGTATAAGATCAATCTCCTTTCGAAAGATTCCATTATCTATAAAGAAAAAGGGAGCTATGCCACAAAGGCACTTGTAAAAAACAACAGGTGGTCCGATTATGACAAGGAGCTTTTGGTAAGTGTTCCCACCATAGAGGATATTATGTATTTTATATTAAAGGGGGAGAAGAGTCATGCTTCAAATCGTATGGGATGATTACAGACATAATTTCCTTTCCGCCCTTAAGGGGCTTGGAGGGGTTGCAAATTGGTGGTGGAATTATGTTTATTTGCTGATGCTTCCTGTCATTGTAGAGCATGTTGATTTAAAAGAAGTGATTGTCTATTATTGTACGATGCTTCCTTTGCTGGGAGGGACGTTTCTTGCCCGGCTATATCCAAACCGCATGGGCAAAACCTTATTTTTATGCCCCATGTCCAGAGAAATGCGCATTCGGTATTTCAAAACGGCATTTTTGTTGCGGATTGCTATACCGATACTTGCATTTTTGCTGCCAATGAGCATGCTTTTTCTATGTAAAATTGTGCAGGGGTTTGAATGTTTCTTTTCCCTGCTTGCATTTATCATGTATCTGGTCACTGTCAATATTTGTACGAATTCCCGTGCTGGAAAGTCCAAAACGGAGTGGCAGGGATATTCACTGCCAGGCTATTTCCCCATATGGAATGTTCTTGGACAGATAAGCGGAATTGCAAATGTGGCAATCGTGTCCGTGTCAGGGGTTGGAGAAAATAGCGGGGAGCCATACCAGCCGTGGGAACTGATTATGGTTAGTGTTCTGCTGGTGATACAGGCTCTGATTCTGATGAAAATCATGTTCACCTATTTCAAACCGATTATGGAACAGTCGATTTCTTATGAGAATAGTTATATAAGATTAAAAAAATGAGGACGCAGCATATGAAGATTATCATAAAGCCACAGGGCACCCTTGCTATATATGAGCAGATCGTGAATCAATTGAAGAATGAGATCGTGACAGGAGGATTAAAGGCAGGCGAAGCCCTTCCTTCAATACGCTCTCTTGCCGGTGAACTGGAGGTCAGTGTGATTACTACCAAAAGAGCCTACGAGGAGTTGGAAAAAGAAGGGCTGATCCGGTCCGTTGCCGGAAAAGGCTTTTACGTGTGCGAGTACAATCAGGACTATTTAAAGGAAAAGCAGCTTATGATGCTGGAAAAAAGGCTTTTGGAGGTGCTGACAGACTGTAAAAGGGCAGGGATTTCCAAAGGGGATGTGAAAGATATGGTGGAAACCTTATATGAAGAAATCCGGTGAGCATTTGGGAAATCCGTGAAAAGAAAATCCGGATAAAAATGGAAAGGACGTGAAAAGAATGCTGCTTATATGGAATCAGGTAACAGGAACCGAAAAGGAGTTTCGGTTAAAAGAAATCAGTTTTTCCTTAGAAGCAGGCTACTTAATGGTTCTTGCCGGACCAAACGGTGCCGGAAAGACCACATTGCTTCGATATATGCTGGAAGAAAAGAAGAATTACACCGGAGAAATCCTGTTGGATGGCTGTGAGATTCATGAAGATCACAAAAAGACATTAAGCGAAATCGGCTATATATCAGAGGAAAATTCTTTTTTTGAAGAGTATACCGCTATGGAAAATGCCAGACTCCTTTCCGTTTTTTATAAAGAATGGGAAGAGGAGTTGTTTATACGGATCATGAAGGATATGGAGCTGTCTGTCAATAAAACAGTGGGAACTATGTCCAGAGGAGAATTGATGAAATTTCAGATGGCATTTGCCATGGCGCACAAGCCCAGGCTTTATTTGCTGGATGAAGCCACCGGTGGAATGGACCCGGTGTTTCGCAAGGATTTTTATAAAATCATAAGAAAAATATTAGAGGGTGAAAATGCTTCTGTGCTTATGACTACGCATATTCAGGAAGAAATAGAGAAACAGGCAGATTATATCGGGATAATGGAGAATGGGAAAATCATCCGGTTTGGGGAAAACAGAGAAGATGACTCCTTTTATCCAAAAACAGAAGAGAGGCAGGAAAAGCAATGAAGGAAAACGGACAGGAAAAATCGGAAATAGAGCAGATAAAGAGCTTTGACCGGATGCGTAAGAAGCTGGATGATTATCAGTTTTTGATGTACAGTATTGGAAAATTCCTGTTTCTATTTTGGGGATGTGCACTTATGATGCTGCCCGTTTCGGATGGAGATTTTACTATTTTCGGCGTAAGCATTTGGTTACTTAGCATGTCGGCGATTTTCCATTTAAGCCCGTATCAGGTAGTGAAAGAGAAGGAAAAAACGATCGGCATTTATGAGAAATGTAAGTGGCTGCCGGTAAGCAGAAAGGATATTAGGAAAGTAAGAAGAGAATACCTGTTCCACTTTTCTGTGAAAATGGGAATCGTGGTGCTTCTTTGCCAATTATTTGGAGCAGCGCTCGCAGGAAAAGTGGGCTTTTTGAATGTGGCATATCCGGTTCTTGTATGGCTTTTCGTATTGGGAATCGGGAATTTATATACAAGATAACTGCTATGTCAGTATTCCCAAATGCTCCAAAAGAATCTTGATTCCCAGGAAAATCAGGATGATTCCTCCTGCCAGTTCTGCTTTTGCCTTATATTTGGCACTAACTTAGGGGATTTGCAGGGGGAGGTTGGCGAAGGGGACGCAAAATAGGGAGATGGGAGGAGTTACGACTGTGTTTTTGATGACGATTTTCCTAAACAGCCTGGGAAGGTTATGGCAGCCGTCCGGGTCGACATATAGTGCCCTCCATGGCGCAATATGTCTAAAATTGCCGTCCATGGCAATTTTCCCCTGGGGAATGAGCAGGCTGTTAAGGAAAATCGCCATCAAAAACAATGCCGTAACTCCTCCCATCTCCCTATTTTGCTGTTCTTTCTCAGGCTGCACTCTTAGAGAAAAGAGTCCCTTGTCAGGCACAAAACAGGCTTTTCATACTAGTACAACGAATAATAAGTTCCTGACTTCAAAACATCTCTGAAAGTGTTGATAAATCAGCATTTGCAAGAAATAAAGGTATCAACAACTTAATTTATACTATACTAGTCAGCATATCCCATGCATGCTTGTTTTGCAGTTACACAGAAGGTCGCTTTTTCGATACACAGTAGGAGTTGGGATATCATATAGAAGTCTTTCGGGCCTTGATGAAGGCGCCGGTCCTTACGCACCGTATTTTGGTGCGTTAG
>JAAVAC010000035.1 GCA_014804265.1 Lachnospiraceae bacterium
CACATCCCTCGCCCGCGTCCTCCCTCCACAACCCTTATACTTATTCTAATTAAACTGCACGAATCTTCTTGCCAGCCGGTAAAGCCCTTCGGACATCTTTCGCCCACCCTTGCCTGGAAGATTCATGGTTCCTCCTAAGAAGCCAAGACGCATCTTTAAAAACAGCCTCTTGTCCTTTTCTTTAATATATTTCCAAAGCTCATCCTTCTTTTCCAATGCCTCTTCCGTCTCTGCCAGAATCAGCATGATAGAAGAAACAGTGGTAATGATATCCAAATATTTCAGCATATATTTTGCTGTCTTTTCATTGGGGATTTTCGTGGAGACATAGTAATCCACCATCATTTTATTCACTTTTATCTGTTGGTCGATCCTGCCGATCATAACCTTTTCATTCACAGACTGGTCTTCTCTTCCAATGTAATAACGATAAAAGTTCACGTCCATGTAATACATGTTCCGAACGTAGGGAAGAGGCTCAAATACAAAGATATTATCTACATAAAAAGTATGTTCCGGCAGCTTTAGGCCACAATCTTTTAACAATTTCGTCCGATATATGACAGAGTGCATCAAAATATTCTGGGACTTGTGGAAATGTCTTACCTCATCCCAGGTGAACATGGTATTTTCGGGAAGCGCATTGCGGAACGCCACTACCTTCTTCCGTTTTGCTCCTTCCTTCTCATATACAAAATTGCTGATTAACATGTCCAGCACCTTTTCGCCTCCTGTAAGGCTTCTTAATGCATCCAGAATCTGTTTAAAAGCACTGTACTTAACCCAGTCATCACTATCCACTACTTTAAAGTAAAGCCCTTTTGCCTGCTCCAATCCTGTATTGACGGCAGAACCATGCCCGCCATTCTCCTTATGGATGGCACGGACGATTCCCGGATATTTTGCCTCATATGCATCGGCAATTTCTCCTGTTCTGTCCGTGGAACCATCATCCACAATCAACACCTCCACATCTTCATCCCCAATCATAAGGGAATCCACACAGCGCTCCAGATAATCCTGTGAATTATAGGACGGTACAACAATTGATAACAGTTTCATAATTTCTGGTCTCTCACTTTCCTTTTACTTTCTTCTGTCTTTATCCCCAGCTTAATATCCACATATTTGCTATAAGCTTCAAAGGCAGCGGGAATAGCATATAGCTGATTGATATCCTTTGGCAGTACAAATAAATGTTCCCTCTTTTCATCCGGGCTTTTTTTTGTCCTGCTATCCGATTCCCCCTTTATAAAGTCCATTTCTTCCACTTTTACGGCATATCCTGTCATATGCCATTCTATATGGGAAAAAATATGTTTTGCTTCTTCCAGCTGTTTTATATGGAGTGGTCTGTATCCCAAGCCTTCCAGATAAGTAAGAACATCTTCTTCGTTTCTTCTCCCTTCCAATGAAGGAAATTCATAAAGCCCAGCCAAAAGCCCCTTTTCCGGCCGCTTTTTTATGACTACCTGATTGCCGGGCCGGATAATGAGTATTGTTTTTTCTTCTATTTTTCTTGGCTTCTTTTTGGCTTTTCTTGGAATCGCATGGATTAAATCCTCTGCCTTTGCTTTGCAAAATGCCCTCCAGGGACATCGGGTACATTTCGGCTCCCCGTTAGGCACACACACAATAGCTCCAAGCTCCATAAGAGCCTGATTGAACATGCCGGCCTTGTCCTTTGGTATGATTTCCTTCAGCAGTTCTTCATATTTCTTTTTCGTACCTGGATGAAGTACATCGCTGTCATCCCCGGTTACCCGTGAAAGTACACGAAGCACATTTCCATCCACGGCAGGCACAGCAATCCCGTAAGAAATAGAGGCAACAGCTCCGGCCGTATAACTTCCTATTCCCGGCAGTTTCAAAAGAAGCTCATAATCAGCAGGCATAGTTCCACCATATGCCTCCATTACGATTCTGGCAGCCTTTTGCATATTGCGCACCCGGTTATAATAACCAAGTCCTTCCCAAAGCTTTAACAGCTCATCCTCCTTTGCTTCCGCCAGATGCCTGATGGTAGGCAGCGCTTCCAAAAACCGTTTGAAATACGGTTTCACTGCTTCCACCCTTGTCTGTTGCAGCATGATTTCCGAAACCCACACACGATATGGTTCCGGTTCGTCCCTCCAGGGAAGGGATCTTAAATTTTGTTCATACCACACTAGTAATGGTTCTACAATATACTCTAGTTTACTCATATTTTTCCTAAAATCAATAAATTATTTCTTAATATTTCTTATTTTTGTTGAGAAAGTATAGATTTATTCACGATTCAGACCTTTTTAAGGCAAACGCTTACCGGCTTGTCCAGTTTTAAGGAGTTTTCCGTCACCTGACAGTCATATGCCAGTATATTCACGCCTTTTTCAGCTGCTTCCCTTAAAGCATCACAAAATCTTTCATGAGTGGCCGCATTGGGCATAAAGTAATCTGCTCCTTTCATCTGAATAACGAACATCACATAAGCTTCATATCCATCCTTTATCGCCATCATCAGTTCTTCTATATGTTTTACGGCTCTTTCCGATGGAGCATCCGGAAATTTTACGATTCCCCGTTCTTCCAGCGTAACCCCTTTGACTTCCATAAATATTTTTCTGTTTCCTGCTTCTATATAAAAATCAAATCTGGAATTTCCGTATTTGCATTCCGGCTTTATGAAAATCTGCTTTTCGCCATGAAAAATCATACATTCAGGACTATGCAGCCATTCTTCCACTACCCGGTTAGGAGCATTGGAATCCATGTTGATAAGAAGCGCTCCCTTTTCCACTGCAATCAAATCATATTTTGTCTTTCTGTTTGGATTATCGCTTTCCTCCAAATACACCCTGCAGCCTTTTTTTAACAGTTCCCTGCACCGCCCTGTATTTTTCACATGGCAGACTTCTTCTTTTCCGTCAATCTCCACATGGGCAATAAAGCGATTTGGCCTTTCTAAAAATCGACCAGCCACTATTTTTTTATATTTCATGTTTCTCCTGTTCCTTTATGCGGAATTTTTGTAAGGTACTCTTGCAGAAGGCACCACCTGGGCTGCATCAAGGGCATGAAGCATCTGATCATCAAAGAAAATCTGGGCATCAAACGCCTTCAGCACATCCTTCTTGGAAATCCCTCCAAGAAAATAGGTCTCATCCACCCGCACATTCCACGCCCGCAGGGTGCGGATGACCCGCTCATGGGCCGGTGCGCATCTGGAGGTAACCAAAGCAGTCCTGATAGGTACCTGTTCTCCTTTAAATTCTTTTTGAATCCGGGAAATGGTTTTTAGGAAATTGGCAAAAGGACCTTCCGGCAGCGGATTTTCGGCCTGCCTTCTTTCATTTTCCTCAAAAGCCTCCAGTCCGCTCTTTTGAAAAAGCCTCTCGGATTCATCCGTAAACAGCACGGCATCACCGTCAAACGCAATCCTGATCTGGCTGATATGCCCATCCGCCCGATATGTATGAAGATTTCCATGGATTACCATTCCGGCAGCAATCCCATAATCTATGGCACTTTGTACATCCTCTTCATTTGCCGACAGAAATAGATCCGTAGCAAAAGCTTTTAAGTAAGGTGCCAAAGAACCGCCACCAGACAGCACTGCCCTTGAAATAGGAAGACCATAATGTCTGATGGAATGGAATATCCGCAAAGACGCATCTGCGCTATTCCTGGACATAAGGATGACTTCCACCCTTCCTTCATTTCCGGGAAGCCCGTTTAACTTTAATAATGCCCTTATCAGTGAAAAACCGGGCCCCGGCAGGAGAATATCATTTTCATGTGCCACCTGATACTGACAGTAAGCTTCTGCTCCCTGCTTTTCATATATTTCATTTTCTTTGTCCAAGTCAAATAAGGCTCTTGAACTTACTCCGATTACTAATTTGTTTGTCAAGTCATATGCCATAGTATCCCTCCAAAATATAATTTGCTTCCTACTGTTCACAATATGGTAACTGAAATAAATGTTTATCGATATGGAGCATTTTAAGCAAATTTTTACTTTGGAGCCGCCTATGTGAGGATATATGCCGCCCGCTGCCCTTCCAGAGAATCAGCGCATACGGCTGCACTGATATTTCTGGAACGTAATGAGACAATACTTTAACTCTTCGTATCTTGTCTCTAAGGGACCATCCTCAATCTCAACATCCACGGAAATCGCCATCGTATTGATCATATCATCCGTGATTCTATGATGGAGAGCCGCCAAAATATTTAATCGCTCTTCATAAGTATCCGCATCGAGAAAATCCATTACCATAGGATCGATGGCAGCCATTTCCCCAACCGCTTCCTTTTCCGTTTCCAGAGTCTTTGAAATTTCCTTTTCGCATGGTTTTCCGATTGCTTCTACCGGTTCCTCCATGGCAGGTTCCGTTGCTTTCTTCTGTCCGCTCTTTTCTAAGGCAGCCACATCCTCTGGATGACCATCTTTTTCATTTACCCTTTGAAAACGGTATTTCCCCTTATATTCCGGATACTTCGCTTCATCTACCATTTCCAAGAACATGGAGAGAGGCCGGACATACATGTCATAATCTCCATATAATGCCTGATAGACTACCATTTCTTCTCCGGTTTCAGAATGCTGTGCCAAAGTGATGATCTGATACCTATTTCCTTTAAAATGCTCATAAATTTCATATGGCTTTGGATTACTTTTCATAACTTATCTCCTTCTTAACCGCTTTCGATATGTTACATTATAATCCCTATGCCATTGCTTGTCATGTGTTTCTTGGTAAGTTTAAGGGAGAAATTCATAAGATATGGAAAAGTTTTCCTGACAAAATCCAATGTTCTCCAAATCCTGTTTTAATTTTTCCTTTTTCGTCAAATCCATGTCCTTTATATTCTTGTGATGGAGCAGTATGCGGTATTGCCTGTTCCCATCCCTGTCAATGACCTTAGTCATGGTAATCCCGCTGTTATTGCATTGATAGCTTTTCAAAACTTCCTTTATCTTCCTTAAACATTCCTTCTCCTGCTCCTTTATGAGACCATCCTTTAACCCATATGTATCCGCATCCATACTGTGTGCAGTTCCTGCTATGGACAATACTGTGGAAAAAATCAAGGCCGCCGTCATAAGTATCCACTGCTTCTGCTTTCCTTTCATAATACTTCTCCTTTCCTGATGTGAACTCCGACTTTTTCTGTTTCCGTTCCAGAAACTTCTAAAACGTATTTGTATTTTACAAAAAGGAGTGTACAAAAAAAAGGACTTTGCAGTCCTTTTTCTGTAAGATTTTCTTCCAGAACGTTCAGTTTGCTTTGCGAGGGGGGAGAGGTTTTGGATAGGCGGACGTGGGAGAGGGCATGGTATATGGGAGTCTTATGGACACGCTTTCGCTCTGCAAAGACGCAGCAGTACTAACGCACCAAAAGACGGTGCGTAAGTGCTGGCGACTTTGCCAAGGTCCAAAAGACTCCCATATACCATGCCCTCTCCCACTGTGTATCGAAAAGCTGTTCGCTGCTTCGGAAAGCGTTCGATACATATATACATATATTTTTTATATATTATTGTTTCTTGTTGCTCTTCCTTTAATAGTTCATTTGCATATATTAAACTGGGAGATATATTGATTAATTGCAGAAGAACAATAAAGACAGCAAATAATCGCATTATATTTTTCATAGCTTTTGCACCCTCCTTTCCTAAAAATACCGTCCTAGAAAAGCATATCTATAAATTCCGTATACGTATCTGCAACTTTATATGTTACAGGTTGAAACTCTCTGGACTTCAAATGATCCCACACACATACACTTGGATTTTCTTTATTTTCCCTATAATCCAAACATACAAAATCCCCCCGTAAATCATAATCTCTATCCACCAACTCTGCAATCGGCATAATTTCACACCCTAGAAAATCAGGGTCAGCTACTATCTCTCCCTCTAACTGTGTACAAATAACATCAAGGTCATAATATCCATCATCATTATCTGTATCCTTCAAAATACACATAAAGTGTTCGATCTTACGAACTTGTCCCTGCCCTTCACACATAAATTGTCCTTTATCAGGAATTCCACCATTAAACTCCTTTAAGAATTGACGATATTCTACTGGTAATTTTACTCTCCAATAATCTTCTTCACACATTTGAATAAATGCTTCATCTGGTCTATAGGACGGAGTATTTGTTATTCTTAATTTCATCTTTCTCTTTGCATGCTACAAAATACATGCTCTCCTTTCTTGTTTTTCTATACTCATCATTTACTTCCTTGGAGCATCTGCCCACATTCCATTTGTTCTGCCACCGTTATTTAGATATAGGAAAGGTGCAGGATAAAACGAGACAGCAACAGAGAGATGAAAACGGATTTGTCACAGTCTATACCCTTTAAAAAAGAGCGCGTTTGTTTCCGGAATCTCTCCAGAACCGATAGCTATGGCCTTTCGATACACAGTGGGAGCTGGGATAGCCTAGGATAGTCTTTTAGGCCTTGGCAAAGGCGCCGGTCCTTACGCACCGTACTTTGGTGCGTTAGTACCGCTGCGTCTTTGCAGAGCGAAAGCGTGCCTGGAAGACTATCCTAGGCTGTCCCAGCTCCCACGTCCCCCTATCCACCTTTCCATTCAAACCCGACTGCTAAACTTTACAATCAGAAGCTCTACACTAATCAAATCATTCAGCTTCCCCGTCTTTACATCCTCCTCTGCCTGTACGCAGTCCTCCACCGCCTGTCTCAGCATCCGGCTCTTAAAGCCCGCTGCCTGATCCATATACTTTTTAGCTATAAAAGGCTGCAACCCTGTTTTTTCTCCTATATATCTGCTGTCATGGCCCTTTTCCTTCAGCTCCTTTACCAAAAGAAGCATTTGAAACTGTCTTGCAAGCAGAGCCAGAATACGCATAGGCGGTTCTTTTAATGCCAGCAGGTCATAGTACAGATCCAATGCCTGCTTCTGTTTTTGTTCCGCAACCGCCCGTATCATATCAAATATCCGGTTGGTAATCCGTTCTGTCGTGACCGCCTCTACATCCGCCGACGATATCATGTCCTTATCATGACAGTAGCAAAAGAGCTTTTCCATTTCGGTTCTGATACTGGACATATCCGTACCTGTCTTATTTAAAAATAATGCCAGCGCCCGTTCCTCCATCTGCTTATTTTCTCTTGCCACAGACTGCCTTATCCACTTTTTCAGTGTATTTTCATCCTGTTCGTTAAATTCACAAATATATCCCTTCTGACGGATTGCTTTGTAGAGCCTGCTTCTTTTGTCCACTTCCTTTTCCGAAATCACAAAAAAAGCAGTGGGGGCAGGTTCTTTGAGATATTCCGCCAAAGCCTCCTGGGCTCCCTTTAGAAGTCCCGTATTATCTAAAACCAGCACTCTTCTTTCTGAAAGAAAGGGCATTGTTTCTGCCATATCGATAATCGCCTGTGGAACTGCCTCCTTTCCCTGAAAAAGATTCAGGTTCATTTGGTCTCCTTCTCCAAGCAGGGCCTCCTTCAGCCTGTTCTTATATTGATTCCGCAGATAATCTTCCTCTCCCATAAGCAGATAGACCTGCTTAAACTGCCCGGTTTTTATATCCTGATTGATTCGCTGCAACTCATTCACCTATTCATGCTTTCTTTTTTTCTCTAAGCTTTTCTTTTTTCATTCCCGGCAATAGGTCTGAATCTGATAACCATGATTGCGTACTGTTATTTTTATGGCTCCTGTCCGGGCGGTAATCAGCACTTTTGAATTAGCATCCGCTAACCGTTCAAGAGTTTCCTTTCCGGGATGTCCATAGGAATTCTTCCTGCCGCATGAAATAATGGCACAATCCGGTTCTGCCTTTTTTAGCAGCGGCATTCCTGTGGAAGAATTAGAGCCATGATGTCCTGTTTTCAAAATGTGTATCTTTTGAATCTGATTCAGGATCTGTGCTTCCTCTTCCATTCCTGCATCTCCCGTAAAAAGCATCCTTATCCCATCCACTTCCATAAGAAACATAAGAGATTCCCCATTTTTATCCTTAGGGCCGGTTTCCCTGCCCGGATACAGACAAGTCAGCTTGAGTCCGTTATATTTTAACATGTGGCCGGCACTTATGCAAACAACTTCTGTTCCCGCTTTTTGGGCTGCCTGAAATAATTTTTCATAGGCTTCTTCTTTTCCTTGGCTTGCAAGAGTGGAAACGGCTAAATACCGGATATGAATACCGCTTTCCCTGCTTTGCTCCAGACATTCCAGTATCCCATTATAGTGGTCGCTGTCGGGATGGGTTACAAAAGCATAGGTAAGCTCCCTGATTCCCTTTGATTTTAAAAACGGAAGAATCCGATAGGTGCCCACCTGTGAAACATCACTGCTTCCGCCATCCATCAAAAAGGAAAACCCTCCTTTTTCCTGCACGAAGATACTGTCACCCTGTCCCACATCCAGCATGATGATTTCTGTATCCTGCCGGATTCCAAAACACAAGACGACTATTGCCAGACTAAATGCCGATCCCACCATCCACTTTTTCCATTTTTGATAAAAGCACAAAACTATCACAATAATTGCATAAAAGAATAGAATCTGCCACAAGGCAGGCTGTCCGATGATCAGGGTATGGCCCGGCATGGAAACAGATATTTCACAAATTTCTTCATAAAGTGCAAGAATCCATTGACATGGAACAAGCAGTATTTTTCCCAGTGCCGGCTGGCAGGCTGCCACTGCTCCCCCTGCCATGGAACAGGGAATCAGCAGGCTCATCAAGGGAATGATCAATAAATTCAAAAAAATAGAATATACCGGAAATTCATAGAAATAATAGGCGGTTACAGGAAGAGAAAAAACGGAAACCGAAAGGCTTCCCACAAGATTTTTAAAGATGGGCTTCTTTCTTTGACTTTCCGGCAGAAACTGCTCAAGCACAGGCGCAAGCAGCCCTATGCCCATGACTGCAAAAAAGGATAGCAGAAAACCCGTATGATAAATGTACAGCGGCTGCTCTATGAGCAGAAGGACTCCTGACAGGGCAAGGGCGGTAAGCATATCATAAGTTCTGCCAATTATTTTTCCTGTCAGATAAATGAAAAACATAAAAACTGCCCGAAAGCTTGAGGTTCCTCCTTCTACCAGCATTCCATAAAAAATCATGACTGCCATGGAGGAAAGGGCATTGAGAACAACCGGAAGCCCCGCCCTCCTTAGCAGTCGATAAAGCCCCATTCCAATCAGGGAAATATGCAGGCCGGAAATGGCCAGCACATGGCTGATGCCTGACTGCTTATATAGATTTTTGATATCTGTATCAAGCTCCGATTTGTCTCCTAATACCATTGCTTTTACTATTCCCGCTTCTTTTTCGGGAAGCGCACTGTCATAACCTTCTGCAAGCTTTCGCTTTAGCCGGTATAGGTTCTCTTTAAATGGATTGTATTCTTTTGACTCGTTTAACAAAATTGTATTTTTCAGGGAATAATTCAGATTTAAGATTTGATAATATTTTTTTTGATGAAATTGTCCTGGGTTCGTTGCGGCCTGAAAGCTTTGATAGCTGCCCCGCACCTGAATGTAACTGCCCAGTTTCGGAGGTTCTCCCTCCTTCATATAGCATAAAATTCGTTCTGTCCCACAGTGCAGGTAAAGCACTGGTGCGTTCCCTTTGTATTCTTTTTTATATACCAGACCCATCCGCTCCACTACCGCTCCGCCCCTTTGCATATCCTCATAAAGAGGAATCGGAAAGAGCCACTGAAACAAGAACAGGGCAAATACAAAGGATAGACAGACCATGCATAACGGTCTTTTCATATACTTTGTCCTTTCTCCCATTCCCCGATTTCATATCGGGGACTTTCCTTCCCATTCCCCGATCTCGCATCGGGGACTTTCCTCAATCATTCCATGATTTCCAGATTTCTTTCAAATGTGGCGGACAGGTCAATCGTTTCACGAAATACCTGATTACTATCCCCGTTTACGGAAATCTGTACTTTATTCACATTATTCAGCTCCACCAGAGAATTTACGAGAGAATAAACGGTGACCTCTGCGGAAACATTATAATACTGAATAAGGAAATCATCACTAAAATTTACATAACATACCCCATCCCTTACTGCCACACTGATGATTTCCGTGTCAGGATTGACAGTAGGACTTCCCATATCTTCCCGGCCGGGACCGGCAATGATCTGTTCCACTACAAGCTTCTCCAGGGAAATATTGCTATTGTAATATTTTTCTTTTGTATATTCCTTCAAATGCTCTCCATCTTCCGTAGCAAAGTAAAGTGTCATGCTTGCTTTTTCATAGGCATTGATTTCTTGTCCTTCATTATCTACGAACTGTTCGGCTGTCATAACTCCTACCGGAGTCCCCCCTGCATCCAGTAACGCAGCTCCTCCTACCATGAACGAGATATATTCAATTCCTTCAATCTGACAAAGAGTACGAACGATGGCTGCTCTTGTCAGCACTTCGCTGGTAGGGCTCAGATATTTATAGCCGTCTCCAAAACGCAGCGTCAGCCTTCCATCTGATAGAGAAAAGCTTTCCAATCCCATTTCCTTTGTAATGGTCTGGTGAAGTTCCGCATTTTCCGGCACCTCTCTAAGCTTTCCAAAAAGAAAGTTCAATTGTTCCCTCACATCTGTCAGCTTTGTGCTACATGTAAACTTATCCACCCTTGTTTCTTCTTTATTGAGGGCATATACAAAAAAGGCTGTTTCATCCTCCCCCTGCTCTTCTTCGCTTATTTTGCATCCTCCGGCTAAGAACATTATGCCTAAAAGGAGAAACAAACATATGAACTTTTTCATGGTCCTTCCTCCTATTTTGCAACGTAGGTCAGTGGAATCTTTACGAAGAACGTAGTACCGCTTCCTTCTTCGCTCTCCACCTTGATGAATCCCCTATGCATTAAAATGGCGCTTCTGGTTATGGCCAGTCCTAATCCAGTCCCTCCAATCTCCCTGGAGTGCGACTTATCCACCCGGTAAAACCGTTCAAAAATATGTTCTAAGGACTCTTGTGGAATACCAAGGCCGTTATCCTGCACTTCAATGGTAAAAAACTGATGATCCGCATCTAAAGTTACCTTTACGAATCCATGGTCATTGTTGTATTTAATGGCGTTTTCCACCAGATTAGAAATGGCAAGGGTCAGCTTTACCTCGTCCACTTCGCCGCTTACTTCCCGTTTGCTTTCAAAAATAACATCAATATCCCTTTGCTTTGCAATAGGCCTGAGCCGTTTTAAAATCAGCTCACACAGGGCGTTGATATCGATTGTCTCAATGTTTAAATTCATAGATGTCTTATCCATCTTCACAAGAGACAGCAAATCATTGATCACTTTATTTTCTCTTTCAATTTCATCCGCAATGTCCGTCATAAATTCCTTATAAAGCTCCAAAGGAGCCTCTTCCTGCGCAATCAGGGAATCTGCCAATACCTTCATGGAGGTAATGGGGGTCTTTAATTCGTGAGACACATTGGATACAAATTCCTGTCTTGATTCATCCAGCACCTTCATCTTCCCAAACAGCTCATTAAAAGCGGTTACGATATGCTCTGTCTCCAGATAGTCCGGCACACTGATAGGCTCATTCTGGAATCCGTCCCGGACCTTGCTGATTTCGGAAGATACTCTTTCAAAGGGTTCCACCAGTATATTGGAAAGCCCCCATGCTCCCCCTACGATGACGATGCTCATCAAAATCTGGACTATGGTGGCACGCCTGCTTAAAATACTGATATTGGCAGCAATGCTGTCCGTAGAAACACTCGTAAGCATTACTGCCCTTACAGTAACCTCTCCCTTTGTAGAATCCACTTCGTCTTCCGCTCCCGCCTCCTGTACTTGCATAATGGGAGTCGTCGTTTCGATAAATTGATTTACCGGATCATAATTTGCGATGCTTTCCCCTTTAAAGCAGCGAATCACCTCTTCGGAAATGATAGTCTTTCCTTCACTAATGCCATACGTGTCCTTTATTACATTAAAATTAAAATCCACGATCAGGACACGTCCGTCATAAAGATTGGACAACTGGTCCAACTCCGCATTGATTACTTCCGAGGACGCATCTTTTAAGTAATTGTATGTAATCAAATGATTGGCTAAGATTTTGAATTGGGTTTGTACATCTGAAATACGGACATCCACCGCTCTTTTCTCATAATTCTGCAGGATGCCGTAACGCAAAATCGTAGTAGGCACGATGCCTACCAGCAATATGATAAAAAAGATACGAAATCTAAGGCTTCTTACTACCTTGCTTTTAGCTATATATTGATTAACTTTTTCCCTCATCTACCCAGAACCTCAATCTTTATAGTAATACCCTACCCCCCATTTTGTATGGACATACTTTGGCTCACTTGGGTTTGCTTCTATTTTCTCGCGAAGACGTCGGATATGTACGTCTACTGTCCTTACATCTCCCGGATAATCTGCCCCCCATACGATTTTCAACAGGCTTTCCCTGCCATATACTTTATTGGGATTTAGGACAAGAAGCTCTAAAACATCAAACTCCTTAGCTGTCAGATTGATTTCCTTCCCGGCGATATACACCCGCCTGCCATCACAATCCAGACACAAATCCCCTCTCTCAATAACAGAATTCTTTTCCTTTTTTTCTTCCTTTTTAGCAGTTCGGCGCATGATGGCTTTAATCCTCGCCTTAACCTCTAAAATATTAAAGGGCTTGGTTATATAGTCATCGGCACCGTATTCCAGTCCCATGATCTTATCCATATCATCTCCCTTTGCAGTGAGCATGACAATGGGCACACCGGAAAAGTCACGAATCTGCTGACATACCTCAAGCCCGGACAGCTTAGGAAGCATAATATCCAACAGGATGATATCGTATTCCTTTTCCTTTGCCAGATTCAGGGCTTCCTCCCCATCATAGGCACATTCCACCTCCATGCCGTCCTGTTCCAGGCTGAACCGGATTCCCTTTACGATTAATTTTTCATCATCCACTACCAAAACCCTTTTTGCCATTTCTTTCTCCAATTACACACTCCAAATTTATTTTACTTTGATCTTATCCTTAATTTTACCAAACAATCCTTCTTTGATTCCGGTCACGTTCATAATTTCCTCAATTGTCAGAAACCCACCGTTAGCCTCCCTGTACGAAACAATGCTTTCCGCCCTGCTCTCTCCCACTCCCGGCAAAGTGCATAGCTCCTCCTTAGAAGCAGTGTTGATATTGATAAGTCCATCCTCTGTGGCTTTCTCTTCTTCCATGCCGGCAGCAGCCGTCCCTTTTCCCTGCTCCCATTCTTCTAGCGTAGGAATAAAAAGCTGCTCTCCATCTTCTAAAGGCTTTGCTAAATTCAAAGCCTCTTCATAAGCATCTTCCAAAAATCCTCCGGCTTTTTCAATTGCCAGAAAAGCTCTTGCATCCTCTGGAAGCTCATAAACTCCCGGAACCAGAACTGCTCCGCATACATGTACGAAAATCCGGTGAGTATCTTCACTTGTCTGAAAATGCTCACCCTTTTCATTATATGCGCCTTCCTCCAAAAGCTGACCTGCTTTGTCCTGCATTTCTTCGGTCGCCCCATCCTGGGCACTGCCCCATTCTGCCCCGTCTTCTGTTTCCAGCTCCTCTTTGGTCTGTACAAAAGTCACTTCTTTTTTGCCGCATCCTAAGGTAAATAACAGAAGGCTTCCTAATATTCCAATCATAATCCGTTCTTTTCTTATATCATTCATACATAGCTCCTTTATGTTCCCATAAAAGCCCCTCTATGCCAATGATATTTTCATTTTATTCTAAATCAGAAATACTGGCAAGCACAATTTTCTTAAAATTTTCTTTATAAATTTTTTAGCAAATTTCCCTTCTCAGGATTCCCACTTAAAGAGGATGATTCCTGCAATGGCTATTGCCATCCCCACTGCCTTTTTCCAGTCAAAGCCCACTTTTTCCACGCCAAACATGCCAAAAAGCTCAATTACATAAGCAACCAACAATTGGGCTACTACGATTACCATAACTGCTTTGGCAGGTCCTAACATGTCCATACTCTTAATAACTGTATACGTAATAAAAGCTCCGATAGCCCCGCCTAAGAGCATATACTTAGGCTCAATCTTAGCAAGCGTCTGAAAGCTTGTCCTGTCTGACACGATCCATGCCGCTGCACATACTAAAAAAGCGGTAAGCTGCACAAATACATTGGCCACCCAGATGGAGGAATTCTTTGTCACCTCCGTATTAAATACTCCCTGAATGCTCATTAACGCACCGGAAATCAATGCAATGAAAAATCCAATCATGCTGTTACCTCCAAAGTTTTTTATCTTTAGTGTAACCTTCCGATTGGATTTTATACTTTTTATTCTTCTGCTTCCTGATTTTCTTCTTCAAACACCGGATCAGGCAGCACTTCTTCCTGATACTCTTTTCCGGACACCTGCGTCATGATCTGTTCTGATAATGTCCGCAATGTTTCATTTACATCTGCTCCTGTCCAGATATTTGCAAAAGCAATTTCCAGCTGCACCCAGAAATTACTCGTTTCCATCATTTTGGGAATGGGAATGGAATTTTCATACTCCTCCATAGTAGCGGCAATCTTCTCATTTGCATAGGCAATTCCCTTTTTGGCAGGAATCTTCCCGGTTCTGTCATACAGGCGGTCTGCTCTTTTGGACACCACATATCCGGCAAATGCTTCCGCCCGCTCCTTTTCCTCCCCATATCCGTTTATGACCACCGCATTGGTTACGGACAGGCTTTTTGATTTCAGTTCATCACTGACATCCGGCTGCATGGCCACTCCATACTCATAAGCAAATTCTCCGGCTGCTTTTGCCGCCTCGATTTTTCCGATAGCATCGGTAGTGGCTACAGTAAAGACCGTCTTTCCCTCTATAAATTCCTTTAAAATAGAGTCATAGCTTACTTCATCCGGCTCAATGGAAAAGAATTGGTTCAGCTTCTGGTAGATGGCCATGCATTTCATGGCATCCTCGTTATAAATATGGATGTTTTCCGGATTATCTCCTGTGTTTCCTCCTACCGTGATATAATTGCCTACCACGAAGTAATTATAGAAAATATCGGAAACATCCCATTTAAATACCGCTTCCACCTGCTCCGGCGCATCATAATCCTCTGCAAAGGAAAGTAT
Organism: Lachnospiraceae bacterium; assembly: GCA_014804265.1. GTDB lineage: Bacteria > Bacillota > Clostridia > Lachnospirales > Lachnospiraceae > RGIG3040. Next base: position 15,114 of record JAAVAC010000035.1, read on the forward strand.
CTCTTCAATGGTTTGCGGAACAAGCCTGTTCATGGTCTGCTCTATTTGTTCCTCCGTCATCTGGATTTCTTCTGCCTCTGCCACCACATCCTCTGCTGCCGCCTCTTCACTTCCGGCTGCTTCGATTGCTTCCATGGCTGCCTGGCCCTCTGCGGCATTTGCCTCCGCTATTATCGTATCCCTGGCCAGATTTTCTATATAGGTCCGATTGTACAAAAGAATGGATGTTTCATAGTAAAATGGATATCCCATCAGCTTGTCATGATAACTGACCGCCCATAGAGCCGGAGCCGGATAATTCCTTTCATTGACAAGCTGCGCTTCATCCTGAATCTCTGCTAAAAGCCCTGCCAGATATGCCTTTTCCAAAGTATCATTGCTCATAACGTAAAGATCCGGACCTTCTCCTTCCATAGAAGCCTTATGAATCTGTTCTAAATATTCCAGACCCGATACCAGAACAGGAACTACCTTTTCTCCGGTTTCCTCCTGATAGTCAAATGCCGCACTTTCCAGATAATTGGTCAGCGCCCCATCCGTATACCATAGTATAAGTGTTTTATTTCCCGAAAAGAGGGGAATATCCTTTTTTCCTGCCGTAGCCGCCCCCAGGTAAGTACCTGCTAACAAACACAGCAGCAGACATATGGAAATTATCCTTTTTTTCATGATTTCTCTTTACTCCATTTCCATAAAAACCTTTATGCATTCATGCATGCTTCCAAAATCACAAGCATTTCATCAATATCCTGTTCGGTAATGATAAGCGGCGGAAGGAAGCGGATAATATTCGTTCCTGCGTTAATGAGCACAAGTCCTTTCTCCAATGCTTTTGTAAGGATTTCATTTACCGGCTTATCTAACACAAGCCCCTGAAGAAGGCCCAGCCCTCTTCTTTCCAGTACAAAATCATATTTGTCTACAAGAGAGTCCAGCTTCTTTGCAAGGTACGCCCCGCTCTTTTGCACATGCTCTAAAATATGCTGACTTTCATATAAGTCTAACACTGTCCATGCCGCTTTGCAAGCCAGAGGGTTACCTCCATATGTAGTTCCGTGATCTCCTGCTGCAAGGGAATTCTGCCCCACTTTTTCTGTCATGAGAAACGCACCGATGGGAACGCCGCAGCCAAGAGCCTTCGCTGTGGTCATAATGTCCGGCTTCACTCCATACCTCTGCCAGGCGAACATGGTTCCCGTCCTGCCCATACCGCATTGTATTTCATCCAGAATCAGAAGGATGTCCTTTTCATCACAAAGCTTCCTTACTGCCTTTAAAAAGTCTTCCTCTGCCGGATAAATTCCGCCTTCCCCCTGTACCGTCTCCATAATAATGGCACAGGTCTTGTCATTTACCAAAGACATCACACTGTCAAAATCGTTCAGCTTTGCAAACTTCACGTTTCCAATCATGGGCTCAAAAGCTTCCCGGTACTTTTTATTTCCCGTAACCGACAAGGCTCCCATGGTCCTGCCATGAAAGGAATGTTCCATGGCAATGATTTCATGATCCGTGGCGCCATCCTTTAAATAGGCATATTTTCTTGCAGCCTTAATGGCTCCCTCCATAGCCTCCGCTCCGCTGTTTGTAAAAAACACCCGGTCAAGCCCGGAAACCTGTTTCAGCCTTTTTGCCGCCTCCACTGCCGGAACATTGTAATAATAATTAGAGGTATGGATCAGCTTGTCAATCTGTTCCTTTAAAGCATTGTTATAAGCCTCATTTCCATACCCTAAGGCAAATACCGCAATGCCCGCCACAAAGTCTAAATATTCCTTTCCATCCAGATCATACAGATGAACCCCTTCTCCTCTTTCAAACACCACCGGATACCGGTTATAGGTATGCAAAAGATCCTGTTCCGCCTGGGCAATATATTCTTCCATCATCTTACGCTCTTCCTTTCCATCTTTTCTAATTCGCCATAGAATTTATATCCTCATCTGCAATGATTGCCGTTCCAATTCCCTGATTGGTAAATATCTCTAACAACAGGCAGTGAGGAATGCGCCCATCCAGAATATGGACTCTGTTTACTCCGTTTTTAATGGCAGAAGTACAATTATTCAGTTTTGGAAGCATTCCGCCTCCAATCATGCCTTCCCCAATCAATTGATCCGCCTCGCTGACAGTCAGTCTGGAAATAAAGCTGGACTTATCCTCAATATCCCGGTATAAGCCTTCGATATCCGTCAAAAATGCCAGCTTTTGCGCCCCAACCGCCTTTGCGATGGCACATGCCGCATCATCCGCATTGATATTATAGCCCTGATAATCATCTCCCAGCCCGATAGGCGCCACGATTGGAAGAAAATCTTTTTCCAAAAGATCGTATAAAATCTTTGGATTGACCTGCTTGATATCTCCTACAAAACCGATATCCTCGCCCTGGGAATACTTTTTGTCCACCTGGAGGAGTTCCCCGTCTTTTCCGCTGATCCCCACTGCCTTTACGCCAAGCTCCTGCACCATGGTTACCAATTGCTTATTGACCTTGGAAAGAACCATTTCCGCAATTTCCATTGTTTCCTCATCCGTTACCCGGAGTCCGTTTACGAACTTTGCTTCCTTTCCTACCTTTCCTACCCAACGGCTGATTTCCTTTCCACCGCCATGGACGATGATCGGCTTAAAGCCTACCAGCTTTAACAACGTCACGTCTTTAATGACGTTCCGTTGTATTTCTTCGTTTGCCATGGCGCTTCCGCCGTATTTTACCACAATGATCCTTCTGTTATATTTCTGAATATAAGGCAGGGCTTCAATGAGCACCTCCGCCTTTTGTAATACCTTTTCCATATCCTTATCCATGAAAAGGCCTCCTTTCCTCTTTTTACCGCTTTCTGCTGTCAAGAACGGTAATCCGCATTGATTCTTACATAGTCATAGCTTAGGTCACAGCCCCATGCGCAGGCGCTGGCATTTCCTGATTTCATATCAATCAGAACCGTTACCTCTTCATCCGAAAGAATTTTCGTTGCCTCCTCTTCGCTGTAGTCCACAGCGACTCCATCCTTGTAAATCTGAATATTTCCGGATTTTGACTGGAAGAACAACTCCACTGCCTCCGGATTGAATTTTGCACCGGAATAGCCCATGGCGCATAAAATCCTTCCCCAATTGGCATCATGTCCAAAAATGGCAGCCTTGGTCAGCGAAGAACAAATTACGGATTTTGCAATGGTTTTTGCCTGCTCCTTTGTATCGGCATGAATGACCTTTGCTTCAAATAAAGCAGTAGCCCCTTCGCCGTCTCCTGCCATTTTCTTTGCCAGCGTCTCATTGACGAAATGCAGCGCTTCCACAAATTTTTCGTAATCCGCATTCTTTTCCGCAATTTCCTCATTACCTGCCATACCGTTAGCCAGCACTAACACAGTATCGTTGGTGGAAGTGTCCCCGTCCACGGAAACCATATTGTAGGTATCCTGTATGTCTTCTCTAAGGGCTTCCTGCAGCAATTCTTTTTTTATGGCAATATCCGTTGTCAGAAAGGCAAGCATCGTGCACATATTGGGATGTATCATGCCTGAGCCTTTGCACATTCCGCCTATGGTCACGACCCTTCCTCCTATTTCAAAGGTAACCGCCACCTGCTTATCCTTTGTATCAGTAGTCATGATCGCCTCTGCTGCAGCCTGCGCCCCCGCCTGGTCTGCTGACTTAGCTGCTGCTAACAATTCCACGCCCTTTACAATCTTATCAATGGGAAGCTGCACTCCAATGACTCCGGTGGAAGCCACAAGCACGCTTTCCTTTGGAATGCTTAATACTTCTGCCGCTTTTTTTGCAGTAGCATCACAATATTCATATCCCTGTTTTCCGGTGCAGGCATTGGCAATTCCCGCATTCACAATAACCGCCTGTGCATAAGGGGAATTGGCCACAATTTCCTGATCCCAAGTCACACAGGCAGCTTTTACCACATTGCTGGTAAAGGTTCCTGCTGCCGCACATGGCTTTTCACTATAAACAAGCGCCATATCCTTTCGATCCTGATATTTGATATTCGCTTCTACCCCTGCTGCCAAAAAACCTTTCGGAGCAGTCACTCCGCCTTCGATTTCCTTCATATCCGTTTTCTCCTGTCCTGTTACTACCTGTTGAATGCAACAATATTTTCTTTATTTAAGGTAAAATCATAATAATTCAGATCTTCTCTTTTCGTCCAGCCGATTTCTTTCCAAAAGGCATTTCCTATATCATTTTCCGAGAATGCGATCAACGATACTTTATTGATCTTTTCTTTTTTCAAAGCCTCCATACAGTGGACTACCATTGCCTTTCCAATGCCACGTAAGCGGTACTGCTCGCTGACACACACATGATATAAGCAGCCTCTTCTTCCGTCATGCCCGCAGAGAATCGCCCCAACGATCCTGCCATCTTCTTCTGCCACCACGCTGATGCCCGGATTACGTCTTAAGAAACGTACCACGCCTTCCTTAGAATCATCCTGACTCCTTATGGCAAAATTTTTAATGCTCATCCATAAACTATGTACCTGCTCATAATCCTTTTCTTCCATTGCCCTTATCATAAATTCAGTCCCTTACTTTCTTCACATCCAAGTAAAATATTCAAACACTGGATGGCGGCTCCGGAAGCGCCTTTTCCTAAATTGTCAAACTGCGCCGACAGAACTACCCGTTCCTCATTGCCCGTTACATAAATTCTCAAACCGTCCCAGCCGCTGCACAGATTTCCGGGAAGCATTCCATTCAATGCTTCCGTTTCCTTCTCATCCATAATCTGAATAAACTGCTGTCCTTTATAATACTCTCTATAAAAGCTCCGAAGTCTTTCCGGCATGTCCGCCTCTCCTGCTTTTAGCTTCAATACCCCTGTATATAATGGAAGCGATACCACCATTCCACTGTAATAATCCGCAACAATCGGAGAAAACAACGGCTGTCTGTCAAGTCCTGTTATTTTCTGCATTTCCTTTAAATGCTTGTGCTGCTGGGTCAGGGCATATTCCCTTGGTGAATCCAGAGCTTTATCACGTTCCTTTGCCTCATACTCTCCAATCATCTTCTTTCCGCCGCCGCTGTAGCCGGTAAGGGAAAAAGCCGCCACCGGATAATCCGGTGAAAGAATACCAGAGGCAGTCAAGGGATATGCCAGAGAAATGAATCCGGTCGCATGACATCCCGGAACAGCAATTCTCTTTCCCGAAGCAATCGCTTTTCTATGCTCATCCGATAATTCCGGAAACCCATATGCCCATCCCTCTTCCGTCCTATGGGCCGTAGAGGTGTCAATGATTTTAACCTGTTCATTTTCCACAAGGCTTACCGATTCTCTTGCGGCAGCATCCGGCAGGCACAAGAAGGTAATGTCAGAAGCATTGATCAGCCTCTTTCTTTCCTCCGTATCCTTTCTCAGCTCTTTGGATATAGTCAGTAATTCAATATCATCACGTACCTGAAAGCGTTCATGAATCCTAAGTCCTGTAGTGCCTTCACTGCCGTCAATAAAAATCTTTGTTTTCACAATTGTTTACCTCGCTAAATGTTCTTGTTTTTCGATTTCGTTTGTTACAATTCTTTTATCATACTTCAAAATGAATGGAAACTCAATAAGAGAATGGTATAAAGTCTGATAAAAGTTCAATGGTTCGGCCTGTTTTTCAAAAAGGGGAGGGGCTTTGGCATGAGGACGTAGGAGCCGCTCTGTGATTTGGTAGTCTTATGGGCACGTTCTCACTCTGCAAAGACGCAGCGGTACTAACGCACCAAAGTACGGTGCGTAAGTGCCGGCGACTTTGCCAAGGCCCATAAGACTACCAAATCACAGAGCGGCTCCTACTGGCTGTCGAAAGGCCTCCTTTGTTTGGAAAAGCTTATTGCCTTATTGTATTGAAATGGCACGGGCACGGAATACTTTTGGATTGTTTTAGAGGCATTCTGGAACAGAAAACACCTTACCTTATTTGTAAAGATTTATAAAAAATACAATCCACTCTAAGCTATTACAAAATTCCGCAAAACCCCCAGGCGTTTCGATACCCAGCAGGAGCAGCCAGCTGATATAGCAGTATTCCAGGCCTTGATGAAGTCGCCGGTCCTTACGCACCGTACTTTGGTGCGTTAGTACCGCTGCGTCTTCATAGAGCGGGAGCGTGCCCGGAATACTGCTATATCAGCTGGCTGCTCCTGCGTCCCCCTATCCACCGCCCCTTCTCTTTTGCATAATTATACATCTATCATGCATAATATGCAACATTTATTTCATTTTATGCAATCCAAACCGAAATCCTCACATTTTTTATGCATAATTTTTCACTTGCAATATAAATAGCTTTGTTGTATATTTAAAAGGTAATGAAAGCAAACTAATTGGAGGATAAAATTTATGAAAGAGAAAGTTATTTTAGCTTATTCAGGTGGATTGGACACTACAGCGATCATTCCCTGGTTAAAGGAGAATTTTGACTATGAAGTAATCTGTGTATGTATCGACTGCGGGCAGGAAAGTGAATTGGACGGATTGGAAGAAAGAGCAAGGTTAAGCGGTGCGTCCAAATTATATATTGAAGATGTGGTAGATGAGTTTTGTGATGAATATGTGGTTCCCTGTGTACAGGCTCATGCTGTTTATGAAAATAAATATTTATTGGGAACTTCCATGGCAAGACCTGTTATCGCAAAGAGACTGGTTGAAATCGCAAGAAAAGAAGGCGCTACTGCTATCTGCCATGGCGCTACCGGAAAGGGAAATGACCAGATTCGTTTTGAACTGGGTATCAAAGCACTTGCTCCCGATTTAAAGATCATTGCCGCATGGAGAAATGAAAAATGGACATTGGATTCCAGAGAGTCCGAAATCGAATACTGCAAGGCACATGGAATCGACCTTCCATTTTCCGCTGACAATTCCTACAGCCGTGACAGGAATCTGTGGCATATCAGCCATGAAGGCTTAGAGCTGGAGGATCCTGCAAATGAACCAAACTTTGAACACTTATTAGTTCTTGGTACCACTCCGGAAAAAGCTCCCGAAGAAGGGGAATATGTTACTATGACCTTTGAAGCGGGTGTTCCGAAATCCATTAATGGCAAAGCCATGAAGGTTTCTGATATTATTCGCGAATTGAATAGGCTTGGCGGCAAACACGGCATTGGCATTGTTGATATTGTAGAAAACCGTGTGGTAGGAATGAAATCCCGGGGAGTTTATGAGACACCAGGCGGAACCATTCTCTACGAAGCGCATCAGCAGTTAGAGGAACTTATTTTAGACCGGGATACTTATCGTGAAAAAGAGGAGATGGGCAATAAGCTGGCTCAGATCGTGTACGAAGGAAAATGGTTCACCCCTCTTCGTGAAGCGACTCAGGCATTTATCGAATCCACACAGAAATACGTTACCGGCGAAGTAAAATTCAAGCTTTACAAAGGCAATATCATAAAAGCAGGCACTACTTCCCCATATTCATTGTATAATGAAAGCATCGCTTCCTTTACGACAGGTGATTTATATGACCATCATGATGCTGAAGGCTTCATCAACTTATTTGGTCTTTCCTGTAAGGTACGTGCCATGAAAATGCAGGAAGCAGAAGGTAACTAATCTATATGGATGTTATTTTAGTTCTGATTGTTTATTTCATTCTAGTAAATTTAGCAGGCTTTCTGCTGATGGGAATTGATAAATGGAAGGCCAGGAAACAGGCCTTCCGCATCCCTGAGGCTGCCTTGTTTACAATTGCAGTCATTGGCGGCAGCATTGGTTCCATTCTTGGCATGTTTACCTTTCACCACAAAACAAGGCATTGGTATTTCCTTTATGGAATGCCTGCTATCCTGCTTTTGCAGATAGGACTTTTCTTCCTTCTGCAGTATCTGCCCATCACTTTTGAGATCATGTAATCATTCAGGCGGAAAACGATTATTTTATGAGACATAAGGAGAGGAACCCATGTACGTTGCGGTTATTGCTGAAAACATTGCAGATAGAAAGCATATGGAACGACTATTGGACCGGGTAAGCGATACTATTATGCATACTGCGGGCAATCTCTATATAGAATCCTTTGGCGATGCCAATTCCATTGGTCCGGTTGCGCATAAATACAGTATGTTTTTTCTGGATTTTCAGACGGATACTGAATTAATGAGTGCGATTATGGATAAATTGACCGAATGTTCCGTTCCTGAGAATAAAATTATCATTTGCCAGCCTGAAGATGCCCAAATTCCTCTTCCACTTTCCTCAAAAGACTACTTAACCGTACAAAAACCCCTTCGTATGGATCAGTTGATAGATATAGCTTTAAAAGTACATCAAACGGAACTGGATGCCAAAGTGCCTACATTGGAAATCCGAAGCGAAGAGCAGACAACCTATATTCCCATTTCCAATATTATCTACGCCGAAGAAGAAGGACATCAGGTTCACATCCATCTCACAGAAGGAAAAGAAATTATTATGCTGGGAAATATTATGGATTTTGCAAGAGAAGTGGATTTCTGCGGTGAATTCATCACTTACAAAAAGGGCTTCTCTTATAACAGCGCATTTGAAAAGAGTAAATCTTTCAGCCAGATTACCTTAACCACTGGCAAAAAATTTACCCTTTCCATTTTAGACAAAAAATTTCCTTGATTTTGCATATCCTGTCTTATACAGTCACAATCACGCCTCCGTCATTAGCATACATACTGCTGATGCCTGCGGTATCCACGATCAGGATTTCTTTTACGGTTACTCTTTCTTCTAACAATTGTTTCATGTGGGCTGCCCTTTGCGGACAATTACACTGGGAGATCATGATGCGTGCTTCTTTTGGCGCCTTTATTTCAGAATTGATTTTTTTTACAATCATATCAGCCATTTTCTGCAATGCCTTTTTCATTCCCACACTTTGTCCCAATTGAACAATCATCCCCTCATCCGTAGCGCCCATGATAGGCTTAATGTTCAGGGTAGATGCTACCATTGCCTTGACGTTGGACAAACGTCCATTTTTCCGGAGGGTTTCCAAATTGTCCAGCACAAAATAAGTATCCTGTGCATCCCGGTAGTCCTCTGCCAGCTTTATAATTTCCTCAAAGCTTTTCCCTTCCTCAACAAGTTCCAAAATCTTCAGCGCAATCTGGGTTTCTCCAATGGATGCCGAACAGGAATTGATTACATGGATATTTTTTTCTCCATATTTTTCATGATACAGATTCTTCCCCAGTACGGCACTGTTATAGCTTCCGCTTAAATTGGAGGAAAGCGTTATCACATACACCTCCTCTGCTTCCGTTACATAAGCTTCCATATATCTTTCCGGCGAAGGACAGGAGGATTTGGGGCATTCGGGACATGCAGCCACCCGTTTCAGAAAATCAGCCTGATCAAAGCTTTCATCATCCCAGGTGCGATACTCCCCTACCTGCAGTTCCAAAGAAACAACTTCTACCCTTTCATCCTTCTTTAATTCCGTTGTCAAATCTCCGCAGCTATCTATTACAATTTTGCATCTCATAACTTTTCTCCTACATCATATAGTTTTCATTACTACTTATCATAGCACATTACTTGCTTTTTGAAAAGGTATTTCTTTTATTTCTTTATCTTGCATACCCACCCTGCCATCCATTATAATGATACTGTCAATCATCCCAATAAACAAAAAAGAAAGGCTCTATCATGACCGCACTGAAAATCACGAATATAAAATACTTCATGAACAAACTTTTAAACAGCGAAGCTTTCGACAGCTTCTACTTAGAAGAAGCTTCCATTACTACTTATAATGAATTTACCATTAACGGCAGAATAATACAGGAATTCTATACAAAGGAAGAGCTGGAGGACGCTCCAGCTCTTACGAAGGAATTTTCTTTATGGAAAGAACTCCGTCCCCTTTGTTTTTCCCTGATTCGCGGCAACCGCACTCCTGTCCGCTTTAAGCTTGTGTTTCATGTAGGAGATCGGTTTTTGGAAAAACTGTTGTCAGACCCGTTGCTGACTCTGGACCCTGCCCTTGTGAAAAGCCTGCATCTGATCATCAAATATGAAGCCGGAACATTAACCTGTATTACCGGCACAGCCTTTCATACTTTTGTCATGGATAAATCTCTGGACAGTATCTGGGATGGCGCCTTAAAAAAATCATTTGCAGCCATGAATATCGAATGTGAGGAAGGCTAAGCGTTTTTCAATCCTTCATTTTGGGATTAAAAATCAGGCTGGCGATATAACCGAAGATCAAGGCTGCTGAACATCCTACCGCTCCAGCTTTAAAACCTCCCTGAAAAATACCGATGAATCCGGCTTCATCCACTGCTTCCTTTACTCCCTTCATCAGCACATTGCCAAATCCGACTAAGGGAACGCTTGCTCCTGCTCCTGCATATTCCATAAAAGGCTCATATACGTTTATGGCACTGAGCACGGCGCCTAAACAGACTAGCAGCACCATGATTCTTCCCGGCATCATCTTTGTTTTCTCCATTAAAATCTGGACAAGAGCGCAAATCAGTCCACCTACCCAAAAGGCATTTACATAAGACATCATATCCATTTTTCTCAATCCTCTCCCTTTCCTTTATTTCTGTTATCATTTTACATGTTTCTCTATTTATGACTGGGAATTTTCCCCACATAAAAAAATAGCAGGTATCCCTACCTACTATTTTTTACACTTTATTCTTTCTTATTCCTGTTTGAAAACAATTATTCTCCTAAATAACCTATGATTTCCACCTCACAGAGTACATTTTTCGGAAGGGTCTTTACCGCTACACAGCTTCTGGCTGGTTTCTGGGTAAAATAACCGGCATACACTTCATTAAATGCAGCAAAGTCATCCATATCCGCCAAAAAGCAGGTTGTCTTTACCACTTTCTCAAAAGTAGTTCCGGCTTCTTCTAAGATTGCCTGAATATTTTTCATGACCTGTTTGGCCTGAACGGTAATATCTCCTTCTGCAATTTCCCCTGTTTCCGGTATAATCGGAATCTGACCGGATGCAAACAGGAAACGATCTACAATAATTCCCTGTGAGTACGGTCCAATAGCTGCCGGAGCCTTTTCTGTACTGATTTTCTTTAACATCTTCTTCTCCTCCTGAAATCATTTATTTATCATCCAAAAAACTTACTGTCACATAAAAGCCTCTTTCATTTTGCTTTATGTCAACCACAGTTCCCTCTTTGGACTTTAATCGTTCACGAAAGGGAATATTCCCGGACATTGCCAGGGATGGGTCTATGGTATAATAGTAGCTGCTTGGCAGTATTCCTTCCGTAACAGTCACCTTCTGTCCTGTCTCCAAAAGTCCCTGCCGCTCCATCTTAAACTCCATTTCACGCATCTTCATTGCTCTTCCTTCCATTCCCATGCAATATGATTGTTCTTAAGCTTCTTTATTCAATTCCTCTCTTTCCAGCAAAGCTACAAATACTTCCACTACATGAGGATCAAACTGGGTTCCGGCACAGGCTTTTAATTCATCAATAGCCGCCTGTTCCGGCATGGCCGTATGATAAGGCCGGTTATGTACCATAACATCATGAGAATCCACTGCGGAAATAATCCGGGCAAGAAGCGGGATTTCTTCTTCCTTTAGACCATTTGGATATCCGGTTCCATCCCATTTCTCATGATGGGATAAAATACAATCCGCAATTTCGGCAAGCTCCGGTGAGCTTTTGGCAATTCGATAGCCTTTCACGGTATGCTGCTGCATGATTTTCCTTTCTTCCTCATTCAGCTTGCCTTTCTTGACAAGCACGTTGTGGGGAATCGCAACTTTTCCTATGTCATGAAGCACTGCCAGAAGCTCCAGCTTGGCAATATCCGAATCACTCAATCCCATTTCCCTGCCCAACCTGGCTGCCATTGCTCTTGTTCTTTCCACATGCTCTTCGGTCTCATAATCGCTTTCACTCAATGTCTGCTTCAACGAGTCTACCAATGCCCTGCTGGCAGAAGTATCTCGCAGCATTTTCTTATTCCGCATGCTGTTTCTGGCATTTAAAAAGGCCTTATCCATAGATAACGTATCATCCGACTTCTCTGAAATGCCATACTCCAGAGTAACCGGATCCTCTTTCGAAACCGTTTCCATTTTCCTCTTGATCTGCTCACAGATCACAATTACCTTATCCTGAGGCATATTTTCGAACACTACGATAATATCGCCTCCATCCACCTTCGCAATAAAGTTTTCCATTCCAATGCAGCTTTTTAATATGGCAGCCAATGCCAGCATCACCTGATCTCCGTATTCCGTTCCATAGCTGTCATTCATCATCTGCAGATTATTTATATTAAATACCGCTATAGTTGCCGGCCAATACTTACTATCCTCCCACTGAGGCACTTGATTGAAAAAGCTTGCCTTATTAAAGAAACCAGTAAGCCTGTCATAAGTAATGGACCGCTCCAGAGCAAAATAAGCTTCCTTAACAGTTGTAATGTCATAAAACACAAAACTAGAGCCTACGACCTTTCCCTTATCCTTCATACAACTATATTTGCATTGATAAATCTTCCTTTCTTTCTCTGTCTTAAGCTCATATTCAAATTCCTTATCCTCCAGCAGATTGGTCACCTCGCTGATTCCAATATGTTCCATAAATTTTCCTCTGGTTAATGGCCGGCCAATCTGGGTATCTCTTTTTTTCAGGACCGCTTCAGGAATCAAATCCTTCATATGTACTGTGTAGTCTGCAAGAATCCCTTCATAGTCAAACAATATGACAGGTTCCGACAAATAATCTAAAATTACCCCTCTTGTAATGGCTCTATTCACCGCACTTTGATAAATGAAAGTATTGAAATACAACAACATTCCCAGAAAAACATATGCAAGCACCGAAAAGTCTATCTGGGACCGGTATATTTCAGAAAAGTAAAGGCAATTCGTGATAACTGCAAGCAAAAGTCCCAGCCAGATACAGTAAAAGCGCTTCCAATAGATTCTGGGGGTCTGAATACATTTTAATACAAGCAGAAGAATTGAAATTGACACAATGGCTATAATCAGAATCAGGTGTCCATGGAACGGTGCCTTCGGTGAATAACTTAAAATGACTTCATTTCCAAGATCCACCTCTACATACTCAAATGCTTCATTATTAAACGGATTACTTAATAAGAAAAACCCGTCCAGCGCAACAAGAATATAGAGAAATATGCGCAGAAGCATTGGGAATTTTTCCTGCCAGTCCAAAAATTCCAGGACATAATCCAGAAAAAACAGAACAAGAAGATCCAGCATGAACAAAGATAAACTGTTTCCAATCTTCATAATAAGTGCATTCACAGTCATGAAATTAATCGTGTAGAATATGATCAGACAAAAAACCGCCCCCATCATATGCTGAATCTTCGTACCTACACTATTATTCCTGCGATTCACCTTTACAATAATAAGAGCCACTATAAAGGCAACGATGGCGTATATGCTTAGGATGATTTCCTGCACAATGCTCCCTCCTCTTTTTCACAAACATCTTTCTTCATTATATCTGATTTTTTGCAAAAAAGGAAGGGAGTTTTCTGTTTTAGTTCATTTCTTGTAATCATTCAGTCCGCAGATTTCTCCACAGGCACCAGGAGGGGCTCCAGGCAGAAAATGTTTTTACGTCGCCACGCTTTCGCTCTATAAAAACGCAACAGTGCTAAGCTCGAAAATACCTCGCTAAGCGCTGGCGTTTTTATAAGGGCTCCTTTAAAAAACATTTTCTGCCTGGAGCCCCTCCTGGTGCCTGTGGAGAAATCTGCGGACTGAATGGTTCCCATTTCTTATATTCCTTCCAATACAACACAATGGGCAATTCCCGGCACCGTATTGCCCTCCTGAAAACTTCTTTTGCTAAGAAGCGCCCCGGTAGGCACGAAAAGTACCTTCTTCCAAATACCTTCTTCTATTTTTTTTAAAATATATGCCGATAACGTAACTGCCGCACATCCGCAGCCGGAGCCCCCGGCATTGGTATTTTGTGTTTCAGGGTCAAAAATTTCTATCCCGCAATCCATATGCCGTGAGGAAATATCCACGCCTTTTGCCTGCAGCAGATCCAATAGCGCCTCCTTCCCTATGGCTCCTAAATCTCCTGTTATGATCTTATCATAATCCTCCGGCTTTCTTTGGAAATCCTTCAAGTTTGCATGAATGGCATCCGCTGCTGCCGGAGCCATGGTACAACCCATGTTAAAGCTGTCTTTCAATCCAAAATCCACGATTTTTCCCGTGGTTATTCCGGTGATCTTTGCCCTTGGTTTTTGTCCGGGCGTACTGGATAAAATAAATGCACCGCTTCCGGTTACTGTCCAGCTGGAGCTAAGAGGCCTCTGCCCTCCATATTCCAGCGGAAAACGAAATTCTTTTTCTGCACTTGCAAAGTGGCTTGAAGTTACACAGGCCACATTTCCCGCAAATCCGCCTCCAATGGCCATAGCTCCAAGGCTTAGGGACTCTCCGCAGGTAGAGCAGGCTCCAAACAGACCAAAGAAAGGGATTTCAAAGTCCGCCACACCAAAGCAGCTTGCCACTTCCTGCCCCAGCAAATCTCCTGCAAACAAATATCGGATATCTTCTTTTTTCATTCCCGCCTTGCCTATTGCCAGGCTGATCGCTTCCTTCTGCAAAGTGCTTTCTGCCTCTTCCCAGTTTTTTGCTCCAAAAAGCCCGTCGCTGCCAATCATGTCAAAAAGAGCGCCTAAAGGCCCTTCTCCTTCCTTTTTTCCCACTACGGAGGCCGAGGCTTTTATATAAACCGGCACAGGAAGCTTTATGCTTTGTTTTCCCTGCTGAAAAATTGCTGTCTCTACCTCTTCCTTACTCAAAATATCTCCTCCTTCTATTCCCCGATCTTGTATTAAGGAACTTACCTCTTTCCTATTATGTTTTCCTTAGTTTTTCTTTTTATTCATTGCCACTGTTCCATTTTTTTCGTATAATAAACACAGAACACAAAGGAGGATATTTCATTATGAAGACATTCAAAAAAACGCTTTGCCTCATATTATGCTTCTGCATTGCCACATGCAGCATAACTTCCAGCTTTACCAGCCATGCCTATATGAGCAGCTATGACTTATGGAAGGACAGGCTCTTTCCCTCTTATTCCCAACTTAGGAATGCTCTTTCGGAGAATTCTTTATCAGAAAACTCCCTGTCCGAAAATTCCCTTTCGGACAACAGCCTTTCGGAAAATTCTTTGTCCGGAAATGAACTTTTTCCCTTAGATGATTTTCTATATGAAGAGGAAGAATCCTACGAAAATGCCACTGTTTCAGAAGATACTTCCTTTTGGGATACTGCTTCTGAAAATTCCGTGTCTGAAAACGGCATATCGCAAAATACAGTATCGGAAGATACTATATCCGAAAATACCCCTTTGCCGAGTCAGAAAGCAGGCGCTTCTTCCACCTTAAATGCAACCAAAAAGGTAACTTATACCATTACCTATGAATATAACGGTGGTTACTTACAGACAACCACCAATCCCGATACGGGGGAAGTCTATAATCCCACAACCTATAAGTCAAACAGCTCCGAATTTACCTTTGCAAGTCCTGTCAAGAAAGGCTCTTACTTTGGCGGCTGGTTCAGCGATCCTTCTTTTACCCTGCCCATTTCCGGCATTACAAAAGATACTTCCGGCAATTTGATCGTTTATGCCAAATGGACAACTGCTGCCCCTGCCGAAGCACCAGCCTTGAAATCCGTAAAAAACTCCAGCAAGGGAAAAGCCGTTGTACGGTACTCCACGGTAAAGGACACAGCAGGCTGTGAGCTGTACTATTCTTATACGAAGAGTTTTAAATCAAATGTACATACGATTT
Organism: Lachnospiraceae bacterium; assembly: GCA_014804265.1. Taxonomy (GTDB): domain Bacteria; phylum Bacillota; class Clostridia; order Lachnospirales; family Lachnospiraceae; genus RGIG3040. Next base: position 30,909 of record JAAVAC010000035.1, read on the forward strand.
CCCTGAAAAACAGCACCTCCTCCCGTACTTTCACAAATTTGCTGAAGAATAAGACCTACTATTTCAGAATGCGTTCCTACAATCTTGATTCTACGGGGGAAAAATGCTACAGCCCATATTCTTCCGTAATCTCCTGCAAGATAAAGAAAGGTGTAACCTCATATAAAGCAACAAGTACTTCTGCCACCTTAAAAAGCTGCAAGGTTTCCAAGGGGAAAAATCTTTATGTGAAAGCAAAAGTAGCGAAAAGACTGAAAAGCAGCGATGATTTTTATTATCTGGTAACTGTTGATCCTAACAGTCAAAAAGTGTTAAAGATGATAGACAAATGTGAAAAAACCACTACGATAACTTTTACGCTTCCTCTCCGGACAGAAGATGGCACGAATCTGATTCAGGGAAAATATGCCATTGCAGTAAAATCAAAAGGGAAATACCAACTAATCAGCAAGACCTCTTATTTGACCAATCCGGAAGCTGCTGCCTCCTATACTGCAGCTTTTCCGAAAACGACTTCAAAAAAAGGGCTTCAGGGCAGTCTGGATACTTCCCTTGGGGTTCAGCATACCTTTATCAACATTGATTTAAATGAAGTCATCATCCCTGGTGGAACACCTAATTATGTGTACAACGGAAAATCCTATTGCTTTAACGATATTTACGGCAGCTATATTTCCAATGCAAATAAGCTTGGAATGACTGTAACCGGACAGTTTATGATTACATGGAGCTCTGCCAATAAAAATTTAATCCTGAAAAGCGCCCGTTACGGTGGTCATACATATTATGCACTGAATACAGAAACGAAAGCCGCAAGAGAAACTCTGGAGGCTGCCTTTGCCTTCCTGGCAGAGAGATATTCCAGACAGGACTGCCATCTGGACAATTGGATTTTAGGAAACGAGGTAAACATTCATAATGTCTGGTATTATGCAGGCAATATTTCCCGTGCCAAATTTATCAAGACCTATGCCAACACCTTCCGCGTCATGTATTATGCGGTAAAAAGCAATTACAAGAATGCCAGAGTATACATATGCCTGGATCATACCTGGTCCGACAGACATGGGGACTGGGGAGCAAGACCATTTATGGATGCTTTTAATACGGAAATCAAGTCCCAGCAGAAAAATATCCAATGGAACCTGGCTTTCCATGCCTATCCTTCCATTTTAACCTCTGCTGCCACCTGGAATGACAAATATGTATCCAATGATGTCAACAGCGAATTTGTCTCTCCTAAAAACCTGACTGTTTTAACCAACTATGTAAAGAAACAATTTGGCAGCAAGACCAGAATTATTTTATCCGAACAAGGCTTTACTTCTACCAGCGGATATTCTGTTCAATGCGCTGCGCTTGCCTATACTTATTACAAAGCAGAATTCAATACCATGATAGACTCTGTAATTTTCCGTTCCGATTATGATGCGGCAGGGGAGCTTGCCCAGGGACTTGCCTTTGGTCTGTGCGACATATACGGAAACAAAAAGCCGGCTTATGATGTATTTAAGTACATGGATACTCCTCAGGCGGAAACATATACAAAGAAGTATTTAAAGACGATTGGGGTTTCCAGTTGGAAAAAGGTTACGTCTAAGTATACTTTGACACGCTTTAAGAAGAACGTCCGGCCGTAGCGGCTGAAAAAACCAGAGATTTGGTTGAAGAACTCAGGAGCCGGCATCCGAAGCTATCCAGGACTTCCATACCTGGACAGCCTCAGATGCCGGCTCTTACTGTGCACCGAAACTCCTTTGCCCTTAGATTCCACAGGATCTGTTTACCACCATCCAAACAACGTGCCACCCCAATAAATCACCCCTAACAGCCAGCTTGCAAAAACTCCGTATAAGATTACCGGACCGGCTATGGTGAAGATTTTTGCGCCGATTCCGAATACTTGTCCTTCCTTCTTAAATTCAATGGCTGGAGCTGCCACGGAATTAGCAAATCCGGTAATGGGCACTAAAGCCCCTGCTCCCCCGAAGCTGGCAATTCCGGGATAAATATTCAGACCAGTCAATGTGACACTTAACAGTACCAGCAAAAGGGAACACCAGCTTCCGGCTGTTTCCTGATCGACTCCCATACTTTCACAATAATTTAGTATTCCCTGTCCTATGATGCAGATGATGCCACCCACCAGAAATGCCTTTGCCATCTGCAGCCCCAGATTCTTGGTAGGGGTTACTGTTTTTACATATTCCTTATACTGCTCTTTTGTTTCTTCATCATTATGCTTCATATTTTTTAATTCTTCCATTCCCAAACCTCCATTACTCCATTTCCTGTATTTCCCAGCCTGCTTTTATTTTATGATGAGCATTCTACAAACCACCAAACAAATACACCTGATTGGCAAAATAGATCAGGGACCCTGCCATTTTTCCAATAGCTACTACTAAAATAGCAATTCCCAGTCCTTTCCGGAAGGAAATCCTTCTTGCAAAAATAGGAATGGAATCCAGCATTTCTGCAATGGCAAGAGCCAGACATCCCTCAAAAGTTCCAGCAAAAAAACCATAGAAGCAAAGTATTACATTTCCAATGTTCTTCCAGGTATGCACAGTCAGGATTCCTTGCTCTGTAATCCAGCGGCCAATTGGCAGCGCTTCATGAAAGATGCTGAGAAGGATTCCAAGCAGTACGCCAAAAACAACCATTTCCTCATACAGAAATATTTTATCTGCCGTATGGCTTTTTCCGGCAAATCTCGGTATCAGGCCTACGGAAATCAACACCGTAAACACTCCTCCTGACACAAAGAATCCGGCACATAGTCCAAACAGCACTAAAACCAGATATCTAATTAACATCAATGGATTTTCCCTCTCTATTCCACGTTTCAATCAACGTTGTATTCACATCATCCTCGTAGGTCTTCATGGCCACTTCAATGGGCGTAGGATCCTTGGTAATGCGCCTTCCTCCTATATGATTAAAGAATACGATAATGCCTACCGCAAGTCCAATGGAATAGGAAACCTCTAAAAGTGTATAACCGTTGGAAGGCTGTCCCATGATCATTTCATATAGCTTGGAAAACAAGTCATTGATTCCGATATCATTATGAAATGCCATAATCGTAAAAGCTGTTCCTAACAGGCTGACACAAGAAACAAAGATGATTTTCAGTATTGCGCTAAACTGCATTTTGCTTCTAGGTGCCACATATTCCACTAAAATATCGGTTTCTCCCAAATTCTCAATGGTCAGTGTGGGATAGATTTCCTGCAGTTTTTCTATGATTTTTAAAATACAGATGACCTGTCTTTTCTCCTTATCCTCATGAAACTGCAGCACCTTTAATGCTTTCGCTCTGCTTAATACATGCTTATCCGTACAAGTCATTTTGGCAATATCCGATAAAAAAACAGCCTCTTTCTTGAGTTCCACATCCCGTTCCGCTTTGATATAAAGTACTTCTCCTGCCATAAAAAAACTCCTCATCTATTAACGTTCTGCTAATAGTATGAAGAGTTTTTGTTAAAATTATGTATTTGATTTCTTTCTCAAATACTAATCATTTCGAATTGCAGCCAAAGGACTTAACCTCATGGCTCTTAAGGAGGGGAAGAACCCTGCTGCCATACCTACCAAAACAGCAAATCCAATCGCCAGTCCCGCCAGCCAGACCGGAATATGGGAAAGCTGCATATCCATAATATTCTTTACCAGCACATTGATAATAACGGAAATACAGTAGCTTAACACAACACCTGCAATGCCGCCAATCAGTCCGATAAATCCTGCTTCCATCAGGAACAATGCCTGAATATTTTTCAAATCGCAGCCCAATACTTTCATAATGCCGATTTCCTTTGTCCTTTCATAAATGGACATCATCATCGTATTGGCAATACTGATGGCCGCTACCAGCATGGATACGGCTCCAATTCCTCCAAGCACAGCCTGGATATATCCAAACTGCCGTTGCTGGGACTGCACCCATTCCGCATTGCTTTCAGCCTGATATCCCAATTCCACAATGCTCTTCTGCACATCGGATACGTTATCAATATTATCTACATTTACATATATGCTGCTATAATACAGTTCTTTATAAGGTTTTCCTGAAGAAGTGGTAGGCTGTCCCGGAATCGCCTTATTCTTAAATATTTTTTTCAGCTGCTTAATCAATTCTTCAATATCACAATAAATATTCCAGCTATGCTGTCCGTAATCTTCCGGTCCTCCCGCTATCACACCGCATGTATCCACCAAATACTTTTTGGGCGGAACCACAGGCACTCCGCTTTCTGAAGACATTCCGTCATCATATTTACTATTCCAGTAAGCCTCCACATCGAATATAATAAAAATTGTGTCATTCATCAAATCAATATCCGGCACTTCTCCGGTTTCCCAATAAGAGCCTCCGCCCTTACTGTTATAGAACTCGTTGATTACCTGATTTCCATATAGAAGTTGAAGCATTCCTGCATCCTTCTGGGGCAGCGTCCCTTCCTTCAATTCAATGTTCATCTTGCCCAAGGCATCTACGGTCATTCCCATTATATTCATATAGCTATTTTCATAGCTGCCATATCTTCCGATTGCATTAATATTCAGTACTGGAGAAACTATCTCCACATGCTCGATTTCACCAATGGCTTCCACCAGTTCGTCTGTAAGCTGCCTTTCCGTATTATCGTCACTGATATCGCTGGAATAATCAGGATATACTGTAATGGTAGTCAGTCCTCCATTCTCTTCAATCTCTTTCATCATAGACCTATTCAGTCCAAGTCCCAAAGAAATCATGACTACAATGGAGGCTGTACCGATTACCACGCCAAGAACAGTTAATATGGTCCGCATCTTCCTTTTCAAAAGGTTGCTGCTGCTCATTCTCCATAAATCTACAAATCTCATGGGTTACGCTCCTTACTCATCCCGGTCTTCCTGCTCTTTTTCCACCTCAGAAAGCAAATCATCCAGATCCTCATTTAACTCTGCCTGACTTTTTTTCTTTTTCTTAATGTTGATAAATACGATAATGCCTGTCACGGCAAGAATAATAAGCACCAGAACAATTACTACAATAAGCCACTTCGGATTGCTTTTCTCCTCGTCCTCCATGCCTTCCACCATATCATAGTCCATCATATCGCCCATCATATCTTCCTGTACAAAAAGAGTAAGCTCCTTTTCTACCTCTGTCTTATTTCCCGCTTCATCTTCATAGGAAATCACCGCTTTTATAATGCCTTCATCCATGGTAGGCTGGGCTCCGGTAACCATGGAATCCACATTTCCGGTTCCGCCTGATTCAATCTTTCCAAGGAACGCATCCCCGCCGGAAACACTATCTCCCACAAATGCTACCTGAACATTGTACAGGGTCGTCTTCCCCGTGTTATAAATGCTGAACATCACGTTGGATTCACCGCCCACGTTAATGCTCTCCGGCATGACATCTATGGTGCTTACGTCAAACTTCGCCACCTGCTTGATTGGTATGGATACATTAGAGGAGGAACTATACTGGTTATTCTGGGAATCCTCGTATTCTGATTTTACCTCCAGCACATAGGGCTTTTGAACCAGATCGGCCTTGGCCGACATCTCTATTTTAATATCCGCACTCTGCTGGGCTCCAATGCTGTCCATAAAGACCGTACTGGAACCTGACGTAGGCAGAAAGGCTGAATAAGTAGTATTCTCATCCGTTCCTTCACTGGCTGCCTCCAGAGAAAACATGACATTATTGACAGCTGTCCTTTTCGATGTATTTTGCACATGAATCGTCAGATTAAAGGTATCGCCGGCATATACTTCCTTCGGATCCGTTTCAAATCCTGTTACGATAATTCTCGGATTAGAGGATTTCTCACTGTCGGAAGAATCCAATGAACCGCTTCCCGGCGCTCCCTTTGCATTTATATAAGTATAAAGGTTTGCTGTTTCTATGGAATTGTTCCTATAATAAGATACATTAAACTCCAACCTGTAGTACCCGGTCAATACATCATCTCTTAATACCAGATCCCATTCCACTTCCCTGCGGTTTGCATAAGCCACATCCTTATTGGGACTTGGGGGAATATAATCCACGCACTGCACCAGTCCTACCGTATCCAGACGGAAAGGCCACTCCTCCGCTTTGGTGGATACAGTTGGTGTAATTACCAGATTGGTAACCGTTTCCACACCCATATTGTAAATAGGCAGGATTACATGTACCTTTTGCCCGTAGCTGGCAGTAGGAGTGGGAACGCAGTCACCTACAATTAAAAATTCACTGGTAGAGCTGACACGATCCTCCATCATGCCCGAATCATCAGCTTGGTCCTTTTCATCCTCACCGGAAATATTTTCGCTGCTGCCTTTTTGTTCTTGATTCTCCTCAGTACCTCCCGTGGAATTCGCCCCTGAATCATCCGTCTCTTTTCCCTGAGGATTACTTGTGGCATATACATCCACCGGATCTGCCGTTGCCAGGCATGCCATACACAATATCAAAATCCCTAATCTCCTTAACTTTTCCAATAAATCCTTTTTCATTGTCCTTACCGCTCCTGTTTCTTTCTAAATCTGTTTTATTCGTCCACTTGTTCCTTAAGCGCTTCTCTTGTGTCTTCGATCTTAATGATTTTTCCGTCTCTGATGTGAAAAATCCTGTCTGCAAAGCTTGCAAGATGATTGTCATGGGTAACCATGACAAGTGTCTGATTCTGCTCCCTTACTACCCGTTTCATCAGATTCATGACCTCCTCGGAAGTATTGGAATCCAGATTTCCAGTAGGCTCGTCCGCAAAAATAATTTCGGGATTTACTACTAATGCTCTTGCCACACCGACCCTTTGCTGCTGTCCACCAGACATCTGATTGGGCTTATGCTTTTTATGCTTTTTCAGATTTACCAGATTCAGCACCTTATCCGCCCTGGCAAGTCTGGTTTCCTTATCCATGCCTTGAAAGGTAAGAGGCAGCGCCACATTTTCCAAAGCATTCATGGTTCCTAAAAGATTAAAGGACTGAAAAATAAATCCTATATGCTCTCTTCGGAACTTCACAAGCTGATTTTCATTTTTCATTTCCATATGCTCTCCGGCAATGATGATCTCGCCCTTGGTAGGTTTTTCCAGACCGGCAAGCATATTTAACAGAGTAGACTTTCCTGATCCCGATGTGCCTACAATGGCGCAGAACTCCCCCTTATAAATAGAAAAATCCACGCCGTTCAATGCCCGGACCTTGCTGTCGCCTACCCTGTAAATCTTATATAAATCCTTTACCTGAATAACAGCTTTCCCTTTTTTTTCTGCCATTCTTTCTCACTTTCCCTTTTCTGACTGATTTCCTGTTTTATCATAGCACAAACTCATATGAATGTCAGTAGTTCTCTGCTATCTTTTTCTTATTTATTTCTTAAAATCATGCAAATTTGTTTCATTTATACCACAATATATGACAAAAAACGCTTCCCATACCACTAAATCATGAAATATGGGAAGCACAGATTTTATTAGCATTGCATATTATTCTATTGTTTTTTTGCATTCTCGACTATAAATTTCATCACATTGTCATATAGCAGGTCACTGATGGTACTCATCTTATCATAATCCTCTTCAAATTCCTTCACACTGTCATACTCATATTCTTCTGCCATTTCCTTCACGGCTTTCTTGTATTCCTTTTCCGTTATGCCCAAATCTTCCTGTTCAATGATAGCCTGATATACGAGAATCGTCTTGATGCTCTCTTCCGCCATTTCTCTGCTTCCCGCTTCGAACTCTTCCTCAGTAGTATCCATGAACATTTCCAAAAAGTCTCCATAGCTCATCCCATACATTTCCGCATAGGATTCATATTCTTCAATCATGGCTTCCCGATAAGCAGAAACCTCATCCTCCACCAGTTCAAAGGTGCTGTTGCTTATGATTTCGTCTATCAGTTCTGTCTGGGCATATTCCTCTGCAGATTCCATCTCACTTTCCACAAGCTCCTCTCTGGTGGCCTCCCTGAAAGCTTCAATATTTTCATATTCCAGATTTTCCTTTACAAATTCATCAGTAAGCTCCGGCTCCACATATTCTTCAATTTGATTTAAGGTGATTTCAAAGGTTACATTTTTTCCGGCTATTTCCTCATCGTAATAATCCTCCGGGAACACCAGATCCACAGTAACCGTATCTCCCACATTTTTTCCTACGATTGCCTCTTCAAAGCCTTCTATCATCTCTCCCTCCCCAAGAGTCAGATCGTAGCTGTCCGAAGTTCCCTCTTCAAATTCTTCTCCATCTATGGTTCCCGTAAAAGCAATATTTACCATATCCCCCTCTTCTGCTACAGTCTTATCCAGCTTTTCATAGGTTCCATACCAGGATAACTCCATTTCCATTTCTTCCTCTACATCTTCCTCTGTAACCGTTACCTCTTCCAGCTTATAGGAGAGTCCCTTATACTGGGCAAGCTCTGTGACCTTACTTTCTAAACTGGCATCTATCGTTGTATATTTTTCATTACTTCCGCANGCGGANANNANCATNGTCATNCCTANNANTNTTGCTGNAAATANTNTTTTTTTCTTCATNGTTCCTTCCNTTTCCCTTANNTTTTTCATNTTTTTCTATCTTATCCGAAAATNTTCATTTTGGCAATATTTTTTATTCATATNGCAGTGCTTCCACCGGATTCATCTTTGCCGCCTTGTTTGCCGGATAATANCCAAAGAATATTCCNATNAGTACCGAAAAGGTAACGGCAGCNNCAATACCNGTCATACTTGCTNTTGCCTCATACCCCATNACATCNGACAAAACACCTCCAATNCCGATGCCTAAAACAATTCCGATNATGCCTCCNAAAAGACANATTACCACGGATTCCATAATGAACTGCAGCCGTATGGAACCGTTCGTAGCCCCCANAGCCTTTCTTGTNCCGATTTCCCTTGTCCTTTCNGTAATGGAAACAAGCATGATATTCATAACTCCNATGCCGCCTACCAAAAGGGAAATTCCTGCAATAATGGCNATTGCCATGGATACAGTAGAAAGCATATCCGTCATGGAAGAAAGCATGGTTTCCATACTGGTGGCACTAATTTGATAGTCTTCGTTTTTCCGATAATATCTGTCAAAGAAATATTCCACCTGTTCCATAAAGGCTTCCGCATCCACACCTGAAGCAGTAGCAACTGTAAATTGNTCATAGCCTTTTGCAGAATGGTTCTGGANCTGTGCAGTCTTTAGTGGAATATATAATTCCGTAGTAATNTCCTCTTCCGACTCAGAAGAAAAGGCCGCTGCATCAGAGCTGTATTCATACACTCCCACGATAGTATATGTATAATATCGGTTGTTAATGGAAACATCTACCGTAGCTCCAATGGCGCTTTCCTNATTGCCCTCAAACAGATTCTCCACCAGTTTATCNGAAACAATCGCTGCCTTCTTGCCTTTTTCCTGGTCCACTTCCGTCAGTCCACGTCCCGCCGNNATCGTAAGCTCATTTATTTGAAAATAGCCTTCATTTCCTCCGGTAACAGAAACATTGGCATACAGCTTGCCTTTTTCTGCCTTGCCATTTCCTGAGGAAGCGCTTAAAGATATACTTTCAATCTGTTCANAGTAAGNAGTNGCTAACTCCTCCAACATTTCATCTGTAATCANATCTTCATCGCTGATGCTTCTTCCCCTTGGCCCGCCTTCAAANCGGGCGCCGCTTTCTCCTANCTGNTCNTCTGTGGATTTCTGCCTCAATCCTACTGTAATATTGTTGGCACCCATGGATTCCATNGTTGTGGAAACAGACTTACTGATNGAATTTCCAACTGTCATAATAGCAATTACAGAACCAATTCCTATAATGATACCAAGCATGGTCAAAAGNGNCCGNATTTTATTGGAAAGCAGGCTGGATAAAGCCATTGCTAAATTTTCCATNATCAACATGCTCTTCCTTCCACCTCCCCTGTTATGCTTCCATCTTTTATCGTAATAATTCGCCCNGTTTCCAATGCAAGCTCCTTTGAGTGGGTAATGAGCAAAATGGTTTTCCCCTGCTCCTTATTAAGCTTATGAAATAAATCCATGATTTTCCGCCCTGTTTTNGAATCCAGTGCACCAGTAGGCTCGTCTGCCAGAATTATGGAAGGATTATTTGCCATTGCCCTTGCAATTGCTACCCGTTGCTTCTGCCCTCCGGACAATTCATCCGGCTTATGATTCATCCTGTCTCCCATCCCTACCAGNTCTAACAGCTCTCNNGCCCTCTCCCTTCTTTTCCGCTTTTCCATTCCTCNATAAAGCANGGGCAGCTCTACATTTTTTAAGGCGCTTGCTCTGGGAACCAGGTTATANGTCTGAAATACAAANCCAATCTTNTGATTTCTTATTTTGGACAATTCCACNTCNTTTGCTTTNCCCACATCCATCCCTTCCAACAGATANGTNCCGTCTGTTGGTTTATCTAATACTCCGATAATATTCATTAAAGTAGTTTTNCCGGAGCCGGAGGCACCNACAATCGAAACAAATTCTCCTTCNTTTACCTGCAGGTNGATTCCGTGAAGAATTTCCAGCTCTTTNGGTTCTCCTATGTAATATCGTTTNATNACCGAATTTAACTCAATCATAACNTTTGACACCTGACAGCCTCCTTCCTAAAATCNGCCCGGCATACCGCCTGGAGAGCCGCTCCGGCCTCCTCTTCCTCCCGGAGCATCACCCGGCATGCCAAACATACCACCTTCCTCTGCCTCTTTTTCCTTCACATCTGCTTCCTTGGAAGCATTCTGCTCATTCAATATCACTTCCATGCCTTCTATCAGTTGGTCGCTGGCAATTTCGGTATAGTAGTCGCTTTCAAGCCCTAACGTGACTATAACTTCCTTATTGGCCGCTTCGCCTTTGCCCCCTTGCGCCTTAATGAAAATAACACTTTCGCCGGAAGCATTTGTATGAATGGCATCGTAAGGCACCGCAAACACATCGGCACTTTCCTCTAATACAATACTGGCCTTGGCAGTCATTCCGATACGAAGTCTGTCACTTCCCGTATTTAATTTGATTTCCACCGGATAACCGGATTCACTGGAACCACTTCCCTGCACAGTGGAATTATCAGCAGGAGTTGGTGAAACAAAGGATACTTCTCCTTCCAGCTCGTCTTCACCTGTTGCATCTGTCTTTATAACAACCCGCATCCCCTTTTCCACATCGGCAATATCATATTCATCCACATTTGCCGATATGATAAAACTTCGGTTATCCTGCACCGTTACTACCTCGCCGCCAGAAAACACTTCTCCCTCTTCTACCGGCAGACAGGTAATAATTCCGTCAACAGGCGCCTTAATGGTACAGCTCTCAATCTGTTCCTTCAGTTGTTTTACCTGTTTTTCTTCATTAGACGAACTATTTATGGCATTTAACTGTGAATTTTCCAGATTATCCTCCTTGCCTGATATACTTTCGGTACTATTCCTTTCCGTATCCTCCTTCTCCCAAACCGCCTTTTGATAAGCACTTTTGGCATTATCCGCTTCCTTTTTCGCTGTTTCATAGGCCGTCAGCTTTTCTTCTGTCTTTTTACCGGCTTCTTCGTAGCTTTTTTTTGCATCTTCATACTTCTTATTCAGGCTGTCTACTTCTTTGTTCTTTTCCTCAACATCCGCCTGCACCTTGGCTCTTTCCTCTTCCGTTTGTACTTGAGAAAGAGTTGTTTTTAAATTGCTCAGCCCTTCCTTTGCTTCCTGCAGCATTTTTTTATAAGAAGATGTCTTTTCTTTTAAGTCAGCTTCTTTCTGTCCTGCTTTCTCATATTCCTTATATGCCTGATCGGATTTCTCCAATGCTTCTGAATAAGCGGCATTTGCATCTGACGCAGTACCATCTGCTCTGGCATTGGAAATTGTTGCGGAGGTTTTTGTATTTTCCAAAGCTTCCTTTGCAGACTCTACCTCGTTTTCCGCTTTTTTCTGGCTTACATTCAGGTTCGTTTGTGCATCTGACAGGCTTTCTTCTAAATCTGAAGTATCAAAGACACAAATCACGTCCCCTGCCTTTACTTCATCACCTACCTGTACGTTTACCTGCTGTACGGTTACATCATTTAAGGAGGAGGTGACTGTTTTGCTGGTTGCGCTTTCCACTGTGCCTGTTATGCTTAATGTATTCATAACCGTTCTTTTATTCAGAGTAGCCGTCTGTACAAAAGTTCTTCGGTCCTCAACGTTTCTCCTGCTTCTACTGTAGATAACAGCTCCACCTATGATAATCACGAAAAACAAGCAGGCGAATGCAATGATTACCTTATTTCTTTTCATAAAAAACCTCCTTTTTTACACGTACTCAAGTAGTACTATTGTAAAAAAGGAGTGTGTCCATTTTGTGGGAAATCTGTGTCCAATATGTGGTAGTTTTGTGATGATTCTGTGTTTTAACCTTCCTGTTCTTTTTGCGTTTCTAATGCTTTTTCTGCCGCATCCAAGGATGGATATCCATACAAAAGCACCGTATTTTTCACGGTATCCAAAATTAAATTTTCCCCTCTCCTTGCATAGTCGGCCACAAAAGCTCCGTAAAGCCCCAGCGTCCTGTCCGAATAAGTAGAAAGCTCACCTCTTAAATAGGTTTCGGAGGATGTGTTGTACAGATTATCCTCTCCGGTATGAATGCTCCTGCCCTGACTGGAAAGTCGCGGATAAGCCTTGGCAAACTCCTCGTCCCACTTTACTTCAATTTCCACAATCGCCTCAATAATCGCCTTCTTTTCCGGAGAAATCACAGGAAACTGCTCCTTGATCTTTTCAAACTCTTCCGGCGCCGTAGACTCCATCATGCGGCCGTATTTTTCCGTAATCAGGTTCCATCCTCTTTCATTTGCCTCAAGAAAATCCTGAATGAAGCTGGAAAGAAGCTCTTCGTTCCATGTTAAATACTGGCTCCTCCTCATTACCTGAAAGGTCAGGAAATTATTCTGGCAGTCCGCCCTTCCCCCTTCATTTTCCACCTTGTCAAATGCCTTCCATTCTAACAAGATCAACTGGTCTATCAGCTCTTCCTTTGATAATTCTTCCTTTAATGATTCTTCCTTCATCTTAAACACCCTTATCCCTTTTTATATTTCTAATATACTTTACGTAAACAATCTTTTCACAAAGCCTATTCAAATTTCAATTCCCCAAAATCTCATTTACATGATGTTCCAGATAATTATCCTCTCCCTCTGCCAGCCCTTCTTCCTTCAGCTTTTTAAGCAGCAGCGTGCAGATTTTTTCCACAAGCATGACCTTTTGGTCTCTTTCATTGACCTTTCCCTGCATTTCTTCTTCCTCAATGCCAATCCATGCCTGTTCCTGGGATGACAGCAATGCCAGCTCCTCCAACAGCTTCCCGATCCGGCTTCCCCAGGGAAGCTCCTGCATTCCTCTGTGCAGCCACTTATAATAAGGCGCATAGCTTTTATTCAAAAGATATACCATGGACATAACATGCTTCATGAATTCACCCATTGCGATTTCTCCGGTAACTACATCTCCCCGAAGCATCATCCGCCCATAATTATATTGTCCCGATTGGGAAATATGCACTGCCTCCCTTGCCAGCTTAGAACGCCAAAGCTCCGGCGGATAATAGGAAAGCAGCTTTTCTCTTATCATGGAAAAGCCGTTTGGAGAGTCTTTAAAAACAGCGCCGTTGGTAGCAGCTGCCAGCCCATATTCCTCTACTGCCGCCCATTCCTCCAGGGAATCCGGTATGACTGGAATTCCAAGAAGCTTTTTGTAAAAGGAGCCAATCTTGAACACCCCTACCCTTCCCCTGCCCTGAGCAGTTGTCATTCTGAGCGTTCCCTTGTATATGGGCGGAAGCTGTTCATATGCTTCCTGCAGTTCTTTTCCAATCTTCCCATACAAAACATCTGTAATCCAGATGCAAAAGCCCGGTCCGAAATCATGATCTTTTGATATTTCATCATCAAAGCCGAAACAGTCAGAGCCTTCTCCCACAAGTCCTATGGTCATCTGGGAAAAATCATCGGGAAATTTTTCAAGGAGCATAGGCTTACCTACCTGTTCATAATATTCCCTGGATAAATCCATCCCCTTCTTTGGCACATTAACACCCAGCTTATGGTATGCTTCCTCCAGACGCCTTTTCGCATCCTGATAGGATTTTGTCATTCCCATATTTTCATATATGGACAACAGAGATTTTTCATAGTAAGCAACAGCTAACTCATATGCCTCTTTTCTAAAGCAAAGCTCTCCCATAAGGGATAACAGCGCTCCATAATGATAATCCCTTTCTCCGTCCTCTTTGAATATCTCTTCTGCTTTTTTTGCATATTCCTCTGCCTGCTTAAGCCTGCCGGAAGACTCATGGGATTCTTCTGCCCACTTTAGGAAACAGGCTGCCAGATTTGTGTAAGTGGTTGCTAACTCTATCCTTCCCTGACTGCCGTATTTTTCTATGATTGGAAGCGCCTTTTCCAAAAGCTCTGCCGCCTTCCCATATTCTTTAGCTGCCTCATAAGCAAGGCTCATATTATTAAAAAGTCCGGCATAGCGATAATCGCCTTTCTCCAGATTCCCTTCGTATATGGCCTCCACTTCTTTGTAATATTCCATTGCTTCCGCCAGTCTGCCTGCCGCCCTGTTGGCAGTAGCAACATTCAGAAGGGTGGTGGCATAAGGCACGGTTCCCTCTAATTTGCACATCTGCAGAAAGGAAAGAATCTGATTACAGTAAAATATACTTTTTTCATGCTGCTCCATGCTCCGGTAAAACCCAATCAGCTCATTTACAATGGTAATGACTGCCGAAGCATCTCCCTCTTCCATGGCATGTTTTAAATGCTCCTGCAGATAAGGCTCTACCTTCTCCATTTCCTTTTTTTCAAACAGCCGGTCAAGTCCGGTTAATATTTCATTGATTTCCATATTATTTTCCCCGCTTTTTCTATTTATCCTGCAGCTCTTTTACCATCTGGCATAAGAAAGAGGCTCAAAGCCAGGCCTTCTGTAAAGAGAAACCGCCCGTTCATTTTCCGCTTCCCTGCTATTGCTATATATTACCATTATACACTACCGGTCAAATTTTTCATCCATATACGTTTCTTAAACACGACCATGGAAATCACCAGCCGGATTACCTCTTCCAATGACAGGATAAAATATACCCAATAAACAGGCAGGTGGAATAAAAATGCAGTTAACAGCCCTAATGGAACTCCAAATACCCATGTGCCTATTAAATCAATCACAAGAGTAATATTCGTCTTTCCTCCGCTTCTTATAATGCCTCCGCCCATAATCATATTGCATACTTTGGCAAACAGTACGGCGGAAAAAGCAAAGAGAATATAAACCGTGATTTCCTTAACCTCCTTCTCCACCTTGAATATCCGGACATAAAAGGGCGCCGACAGAGCCAAGACCGTCCCTAACAAAATCGAGCCCCAGAAGCCTATTTTCATAAGTGTCTTAGATGCCTGATACGCCTCTTCGTATTCATCCTTTCCAAGCCTTGCGCCAATCATCACAACTGCTGCGGAAGACACCCCGCTAAAGAGCCCTACAAACAACCCCTGCAGGGGTCCTGTAAGCGTCATTGCCGCCACCTCCTCTGTTCCAAGCCTTCCATATATCATGGCATAAACATTTTCTCCAAGGCTCCACAAAAATTCATTGGCTAAGATAGGTATTACCATAAGGAAAATCCTTTTTATTTCTTCTTTTGTACAGGTAATTGCCGGATGCAGGGAAAGCTCTTTTTCTCTGTTTTTCCTCACCAGAAAAACCACCATAATCAGCGCTTCCACACATCTTGCAAACAAGGTGGCTGCTGCTGCTCCATTCAGTCCAAGAGCTGGAAAAATTCCTATCCCAAAAATAAGAAAATAATTTCCTGCAATATTAAGCCCCATGGAACAAATACTTCCGAACAAAGGTATTTTACTTTCCTGAATGCTGCGAAACAGGGCGGAGCACAGCATAGTAACAGTCATGGGAAGAAAGCTTAAGGAAATAATCCTTAAATATCCTGCTGCAGCCAGACAGGCATTCATATCCTCCGTATAAAGTCCCATGATTTTTTCCGGTATAAACAGAGAGGGCAGCATAAAAAGCAGCATTACCATAAGCGCCAGATACAGATTCGCAAAAAAGCTGGTATTCACCCCTTTTTTCTTATTGCTTCCATAATATTGCGCAATGAGTATGGATGCCACTGCTGCCACCGCCGAAATAGTAACCGAACATAGTCCGCAAAATTTAGAGGAAAGCCCGCTTCCCGCTATGCTCACCGTCCCTAACTGCCCTACCATGATCTGGTCTATGAAATTATAAGAAGACTGAAAAATACACTGGGCAGTAATGGGCAGCGCGATTTTAAAAAGTTCCTCATATTGAAAAGATTTCTGTTTTTCCATAATTGCCTCCTGGATGTTTCTTTTTCTTTTATGGTAACAGAAATTCTTTTGGTTACAAGGGGTTAATCGCATAACCCATTACAAAAACTGGCGGAGAGGTTTGTGCAGTTTTGCTAATGGAGGTTGGGTGGGCTTTTAGCCAGGCTTTCGATAGGCTTCCTTATTTACTTTTATTTGCTTCACGCTTTCTCTTTCTACTAAAGAAACAGGAAGTATTTCTTTCCATGCGCGGGCTCTGTGCATAATTAGTTCGTCCAGCATTCTTACGGCCATTTCCGCCCTTTTATCAATATCCTGCCTGATGGTGGTGAGTCTTGGGCGCACATACTCTGCCATAGGGATGTCATCAAAGCCCATAACGGAAAACTCCTCCGGTATAAGAATGCCTTCGTCCAGACAGTGGTTCATAAATTCTATGGCATATACGTCAGAAGCGCAAAATGCTGCGCTAAATCTGTCTGTTTCTTTTATCAGCTTTTGAAAATAAGCAGACCTTTCCTTTTTGTCCATGGGAAGCAGCTTAAAATGTCCTTCCTCCATAGGTATGCCTGCTTGCGTAAATGCCCGCTTCATTCCCATATATCTTTCATGGTCGCCGGATAAATCATTGTCGGATAAAAACATGACTTTTGTATGTCCCTTGGAAATCAGATAATTTCCCGCCTGATAGCCGCCATCCTCATTATCGATTCCAATGTCCGAATATCTTTTTGTCTCTTTGGAATAGCCGTCTATCACAAGAAAAGGAATCCGCATTTTGCTTCTTAAGCTGTCATAATCCATTTCACAGTAGCCGATTAGGATAAGTCCTGCCATATTCCACATGGAAGCATATTGTGCGATTTTTTCCACTTCCCTTTCTTCCTTTAACATAAGAAAATATCCATATTCATTCAGGTACTTGGAAAGCCCGTTTAGAAGCGCTGCCACAAAAGGGTCCTTTAACATCTGACTTTGATATTTCACATCATCAGATAATACCACGCAAACGATTTTTGAGCTGTTCTGTGCCAGTAATACGGCTGCCATATTGGGAATATATCCGCTTTCTTCTAAAGTCTGCTGTACCTTTTCTACGGTTCTTTGGGATATTTTCTGTGTCTTTCCGTGAATCACATTGGAAACCGTGGCAGTGCTCACTCCAATCTGCTGTGCGATATCCTTAATGCGGATTCTTGTCTGCATACTGCTTTCATCCTGTATGTCTTCTTTGCTTTTTGCCCTATTCATTTTCCATTCCTCATATCTACTATATGGTGTGAAATAAACATTTTTCTTATAGTAATATTCCTAATGAAAATAGTCAACAGCTTATTTTTTATATACCCGCTTTACCCATTGGTATCTATCAAAAAAGAACCGGGCTTTGAAAGCTTATGCCTCCCCCCGGTCCTTCTTTAAATAAATATATATATACATATGGTAATACCACAATTCTTAGAAATAAGAATTAAAATAGCTGTTGAACAAGCTTCCAAAACTGTTTGCGCTATATCCTCCATAGCTGTTGTAACTGGAGTAGCCGCCATAGCTGCTGTTTCCATAAGTTCCATAACGATTGTAGGAGGTATAAGGATTAGCCGACAGATTGGAAACCGCACTGGACTCCACATAAATGCTCTTTACGGAAGCCTGCCCTGCAAAGGATGAGGTTCCCTGGAATACCTTCTTCATATCATCAATTCCTGCTTTTTTTAGTACATCCTGATTTACACTTAAGCTTCCGTCTGTTGAAGCGGTAATGCCAATCTTACTAAGCTCATCCCTATGGATAAGTGACTGTGTGGCAAATTGCTTTGCATAAATAGTCTGTATGCTTCCTCCCGCTTTCTTCATATTCGTCAACATGGAATTATAATCCTCTACAAACCGATTGATTTCATATACCACATCCTTTGTATTTCCAGAAGCCTCTGCCTTGCCAAATAAAGAGTCCTCTCCAGTCTGGCTTAAGTTCCCTGCATGTTCCCTTACACCTTCTGCTCCTGCTTTGACCTGATTATATGCCATTTTCTCATAATAGCTGGTAATGTTGCTGTATTTCTGGTAGCTGCTGCCATATATATTCAGATTCGTACCATAGCTTCCGTATTTACTGGTGCTTTTCATTCCGAATATAGAAGAGGTACGGTTTGTACCATAAAGAGAGCTTAAAAAGCTATTGCTGTTTCCTCCGTTCATGTAGCTAAACAGAGAAGAATTAAATCCCGATAACCTCATATGTCATCCATCCTTTCCATCATCATTTTCCTTTTATTATACTTCTTTCTCAGTATATCGAAAAAATACAGCAAAAATAAAGTATTTTGTAATGAAGCATTCTTTTTTTGTAATGAAAAAATGAAAACTTTTCCCCTTCTACTTTGCTTTGCCCTGGAGCATGGCAGTTAAGACAAAGAAGCGCTCTTCTACTCGGTATTCTATTTTCCCATAATACTTTTCCACAGCCTTTTGCATATTCTTAAGTCCATAACCATGATAGGATTTCTCCTGCTTGGTAGTATGGAATATATTTCTTTCCCGGTCATAGGCAAGGGTACCGGAAAAAGAATTTTTAATCTCCAAAAAGAACATATTACCTTTTGCAAAACTGCTAATTTCCAGATACAGCGGTTTCTCCTGGCATTTTTCCAATGCTTCCGCTGCATTTTCCAATCCGTTATTTAAGAGAATGCTTAAATCAAATCCATCAATTTCCAAAGCGGCAGGATATAGGAAATCACATTTGACCACTGCCCCCAATTTTTCCGCCTTTCGCAAATAACGGTTTACCACCGTGTCCGTAACGGGATTTCCTGTCTTATATGTGATATCCAGCTCTTCCAATGAATTGCACAATCCATTTAAATAATTCTGTAATGCCTCTTTTGTATCTCCCGAAAGCTTTTTATCACTTCCCAAAAGCGCTTCAATATCCGCCACATAGTTTTTCATGTCATGCTTCATTCCCCGCATTCCCTCGTAGAGTCTTTCCAACTCCTGTACATGTTCTTCCATTTCCAAAAGTCTTTCTTCATATAGAAACAACGCATTCTTTTCTTCCTGCTCCCTCCGCAGCCTGTTCCATAAATAAATGCTGGTGAAAATGGAGGCAATTCCAAGCAGTGCCATAAACGGCGCCAAAAGCTGCAGCTCCGGATTTTCATCCAGCAGATAAATATATTCCTGTTCCCGGTAAGTAAATAAAATACTTCGCAAAAAGATACAAAAGCAGAAACCAATTGCAGAAGAGAGCATCAAAAATAAAAATTCCCAGAGGCTGATCTTTTCTCCTTCAAAGAAAAAACTCTTCATGAACTTTTGGCACAGCCAACAGACTGCCAGCACATAAACCACTGTAAAAAGTATGTTCCACACTACTTCCAATTCCATTATAAACTTTATATTCCGTTCCATGTCCAGAACATCCCCATTTTCAACGGAGGCTCCAATCAGCCGGAGTGCGGATTGAATCAAAAAGTTCCCCGGTACATAGAGGACGAACCTTACTAATTCTCCAATGGTATAGTAGGTAAATACCAGATAAAAGGCAAGGTTCTTTCTATGGCTCCCATAATAGCAGCCGGACAAAATGGAACAAATGAGACTAAGCAGCAGCACAGCTATGGTCTGCTTACTGCTTACCAGATAAGTATTTCCACCATAAATCAGGGCCTTTAAGCCCGGAATATAAGAAACCAGCATGTGACATAATACATACTGAAAAATAAGCAGATATTTTTTTCTTTTCTCAACAAAAGCAGGGTCCTTCTGGACCCTGCCTGCAATGCTTACCATCTGATAGAGCAGATAACCTTTTATTGTACATTCCACTAAATCCACCAGAAAATAAAATATTTCTTTCATATCCATCCTTACTTTCTCAAATAATCCATGTAAGTACTGACAAATTCCGGATATTTCTGCTTGGAAAGAAAAATGCTTTCTCCGTTTTTCAGGGAAATGCTTGAAGTATCATAGCCTTCAATCTCCTCCATATTCACCAAAAATCCTCTGTGGCAGCGATAGAAAGCGCTTCCAAGCTGCTTTTCCATATCATCCATTTTGCCGTAAAATTCCAGAACCTCTTTTTTCGTATGGAGAATAATCTTCCTTCCGCTGTTCTCTCCGTAAAGGATTTGTGAGAAGGGAACCTTCCGATAGCTGGTTCCAATCTTAACCAGATAAAATCCCTGCTCCTTTTCCCGTTCCTTATATGCTTTTCCAAATACCTGCAGCAGCTTTTCTTTCACAAGGGGCTTTAACAAATAATGAAATGCTTCCACGTCAAAGGCATCAAATACGTATTCCTTACAGGCTGTGATAAAAATAATAAGTCCTTTGGAATATTCCCGGATCTTTCTTGCTGTTTCAATGCCATTGAGCTTACCCATGCTGATATCCAAAAAAATAATATCATAGGATTCCCTTTTTTCTAAAAATTCTTCTCCCGTAGAAAATGTCTGGATTTCACAAGTAAATTCTGCCCTTATCCATTCCGTTATTTGTTCTCTTATCTGTTTGCTGTCATCGCAGACTGCTACCCTTACCATGTGCTCTGCTCGTCCCTTCATGCTGCTGTTGCTAAAAAATCCTCTATTGACCCCCGGATATCCGACTTACTGGATATCCAAATCCACTAACAGACCTTTCATATCTTCGTCCAGCAGATCAGCAGACCGTTTGATTTCATCAATTTTTTCCAGCATTTCGCTCTGTCTCTCCACCGTCTCATGCAGCTTTTCCGTTTGTTCCTCTGCTGCTTCTTTTTCTTCCTTGATTTCTTCCAGCTTTTCTTCCTGCTCTTCTTTCTCTTCTGCTGCTTTTTCTGCCTGTTCCACTTTCTCTTCCAGTTCTTCCCTTACATGATCCATTGCATCTTTGCGCAGAAGTCCAATGATTTCTTTGCTGGCCGCATCCAGTACCTGTCCGGCCTCTTCCATGGCATCTTCCATTGTATATTTTCTGCCCAACAGTCCTTGCTTGATGGCTGTGATGCTACTGCTTTCCGCACCTATCCCGAGAAGGGCATCATCATAAATTTTGTTCCAATACTCTTCCTGATCATTTAACTCTTTCAGCCTGTCATCATATTCTGCATTACTTCCCGGCTTATACTCGTCCGTAATCCCGTAAGCTTCCATAAGCTCATCTTTTGCCTGATTCAAATATTGAAGCTGCTTTCCTGCTTCCGTTGCAGTTTCCAACAGCTCCTGCTGGTGCGCCTGGCTCTTTTGAATGGCCTGAGTACTCACATCATCCCGTCCAAGCTGATCCGAAACAATCTTAGCTGCTTCTTTTCTTGCCATGGCTTTCTTTTTCTGAATGGTTTCAGAAATGTCTCCCTTTAAGCTGCCTGCAAATATATTGCTGCCGGAAGCAGATTTATACTGTTTTTCCTTTTCCCATGCTTTTTGAGTGGCTCCGTTTCTTCCGATATAACCAATCCGATTTTCCTGATTGCCTGCAAATATAGCCACTGAATTTCCTTTTACTCCGCTCATAACTACCACCTTCTCTGGTTCCTTTCGGTATCCATACCTAATATTTTTCGTTTCTATTGTTTTATATCGGCTATTTTGCTTTTTTTCTAAATGAAATGTAATGAAAATCCAAAAAATTGTAATGAAATCCCCGCCTTAGACGGTTAGTGCCTGACGCATGCGGATCAATATCTTCTTTTCCAGTCTGCTTACCTGAACCTGACTCACGCCCAGTTTTTTTGCTACCTCCATCTGGGTCTTATCCTGAAAATACCGGAGCGTGATAATCTCCCGTTCCTTGTCATCCAGCTCCTCCAAAAGTTCTTTCAGCATAATATGGTCTAACAGCTTTTCTTTTTCATTTGCCCTATCCGCTATTTGATCCACTAAATAGATTTCGCTACCATCCGACTGATATACCGGCTTATAAATGGATTCCACTTCCGCATTGGCCTCAAGGGCAAGTACGATTTCTTCTTTTGTAAGGGAAGTAGCCTCCGCTAACTCTTCCAATGTGGCACATCTTCCCTCGCTATGGGATATCCGCTCTTCCGCCTGACGAATACGATAGCCGTTTTCTTTTAAACTCCTGGATACCTTTACAAGTCCATCATCCCTTAAGAATCGCTTGATTTCTCCCATGATGAGAGGCACTGCATAAGTGGAAAACTGCACTCCGTACTCCATATCGAATTTATCTATGGCTTTTATAAGCCCTATGGTACCTATTTGGAATAAATCCTCCATATCATATCCTCTTCCTACGAATCTTTTCACAATATGCCGGACCAATCCCAGATTTTCCTGAATCAGTACATCTCTTGCCTCTTTATCTCCCTGTTTTGCCTGTGATATGAGATGTAATCTTTGATCCATATGTTATTCCTCGTCCGCTTTCCTAATGCTGTGGCCGCACTGCTTTTCCATTCTCACTGTAGTTCCTTTTCCCATGGTGCTTTCCACAAAAAGCTTGTCCGTAAAAGCCTCCATAAACGCAAATCCCATACCTGAACGCTCCAGCTCCGGCTTTGTGGTAAAAAGAGGTTCCATTGCCTGTTTAATGTTCTCTATTCCGATTCCCGTATCTCTTATTTCAATGGATACCGTATCTTCCTCAACGACACAGGTTATGTATACTTTGGGAATCCTGTTTTCCTCCCTCTCATGTTCCTGCCCTATAACCGGGTCATATCCCAATCCATATCCATGTATAATACAGTTCGTGACCGCTTCTGATACAGCAGTCTTTACATCCTCCACTTCCTCCAATGTTGGATTTAATGAGGTTAAAAATGCTGCCACCGTAACTCTGGCAAATCCTTCATTTTCCGGCAGGGCATCAAACTCCAGTTTCATTTCTTTTTTCATAATCTTGTCCTTTCCATTTCTTATATCCTTATTTTTCATACCAGAATGCTCTTACTCGCTTTTACGGCTCTACTCAATCCATTCAATCATATCTGCCAGTCCCGATAATAAGAGGATTTTCCTGATCCGCTCTCCTGCATTGGCAATCAGAATCCTGCCGCCAAAGCAGGATACCTTTTTATACCTTCCTACTATCATTCCAATTCCTGAACTGTCCATGAATCTGGTATACTCAAAATCAAATATGATATGTTCTATGCTCCCATCAAGCAGATACTTGTCCGCATGCTGTCTCACGAAAGTCGCCTGATGATGATCCAGCTCCTCCGGAACCTTGACAATCAGATAATTGTCCACGATTTGAAATTTTTCTTCCAAAGCTCTTTCTTCCACCTTTTTTCCTCCTCTTTTCGACTTTTTCTGCATAAAAAAAGAAGACATATTTTTAATATGTCCTCTTTTGTGCTTTTTATTCTTCCAGATAATCCTTTGCTTTTTTGGCGCTTTCCGAATTAGGGAACAATTCAATGACCTGCTTATAGGTCTCAAGAGCCTTATCATTATCCTCCGCCATTCGATAAGCCTGTGCCAACTGGTACAGGGTCTGGCTCTTTGTCTTGTCGAAATACCATGCCTTTTCCAGACTCTCTACCGCCTTCGTATAGTCATTCTGATTAACAGCCAGTGTTCCTTCCGTATAGTAGGATTCCGCAATGGATGATCCTACTGCTTCCATCAGCACATTGTATAACTGTTTATAAGATTCTGTCGCTTCCCCTTCCAAATATTCCTCATCTACCTGTACCAGCAGTTCTCCCACTGCTTCTTCGTCAGAAGAATCCTTCATATAAGCCATAGCCGCTTTCATCAGACTGTCAGACGCTTCTATGGCACCGTTAGACCCGGTAAAGGAATTGATTTGCTCCTTTAAATCCTTGTTCTCATCGGTAAGTGCGCTTACCCGCTGCTCCAGATCGGTAATAGTAGCTGTTTTTGCATCCGAATTATCCCCCACGCTCTTTAATTCTTTCTGATAGCTTACCCGAACTGCCTGAATCCTGGCAGGCAGAATCAAAAACCAACAGACTGCCAACCCGATAAAAAGACCAATCAACAGATTCAATACCGTGGACCCCAGTACAGGTTCCTTGGTATTGAGAGGCTGGATAATCGTTTCGTTGCCGCTTTGATATACAACGGCATTTTCTGTTGCCGTCTTCTTTTTCTTTGGCACAGAAGTATTTTCTGTATCCCCCTCCAGCATCCGCTTTGTTTCTTTCAAATATCTAAGGGTCGTAGTATTATTCGTATCGATTTTCTGACACCTGAACAATTCTTTCCTTGCCTTTTCCCATTCCTCAGACTGCATGTAAAGAAGCGCCAGAAGCTGCCTTCCCCGAATCATATTCGGGTTTAGGGAAAGAACCTTTTTCAACTGGATCACTGCCAGATCCAGGCTTCCCTGATTGCAGTAATCCAGCACCTTATTGTATTTTCTTGCTGCCTGGTTTATGGCTTCCAGCCTTGTGGTATTTTCCTGTACCGCATTGATATAATCATCTGCAATGTTTTTCTTGGGACGGAAGTTCTTGCTGATGACCCACTCGCTTAATGCAGCAACCACATCCCCCATTTCAAAGTAAACAAGCCCCAGCAGATTCCTCGCTTCAATATTGTTCTTATTGAACTTCAGGCTTTGTCTTAAACTTACTACTGCTCCGGATAAATCCCGGACATTTGCTTTATCTAATCCGTCATTATAATAACGGTTGGAAACATACATAATCTTCTTATATAAACTAACATCTATGCCGCAGCCCGTACAAAAGCTCTTCTCCGACAGGTTGCAGCCGCAATTGAAACATTTCATGGCGTCACCTATCCTATTCTTCCTCTTTGACCTCTCGTATCATTCCGACTAACACATCTGCCATATCCGTTAAATCCTGGTTATATATTGCATCCTCTGCATCTTCTATTTCAAGACTCGGGTGAAATTTCTTTAACTCTTCTTCGAAGTTGATCATCTTACTTCCTCCTACCTTTCCCCGATACGAAATCGGGAACCTGCCTTAACAGGGACTTTACCTCTCCTGCCAAATATAATGAACCTGCCACGAATATGATATCTTCTTTCTTTTTTTCCGAAAGGGCATAAGTCATTCCCTGTTCTACAGTGGAAAAAAAACTCACATCATTCTCCTGACAAAACAAAAAATTCTCTTTTAGCTGTTCTAAAGACAGACCTCTCTTTTCCTTTATGCAGACTGCTGCTATCTTTTGGAATAAGCGGGCATCTGCCAGCGCTTTTATCATTTTCCCATAGTCTTTATCTGAGACTACGGAAAAAAGCAATATCCTTCTCCCTATACAGGGTATATGCTCTACGGCATCCAGAAATGCCAAGACCCCATCTTCATTATGGGCGCCGTCCACATAAATCCCTTCCTTGACCTCTTCCATGCGCCCTTCCCATTTTGTGTGGGAAATTGCTTTCTGCAACCGCTTTACAGAGACCTGTTCCCTCTCCCTGATGCATTCATAGGCTCGAAGGGCCAATGAAATATTTTCCACCTGATAAGGAGCACAACCGGGCACAGTAAACGTAACATAATCATAATACCTAGATTTATATGAAAAATCAATGCTTTTATTCTTAAAATTTTTAATAAAAAAAGAGTCTTCCCCCAATCCCTCCATGGGACATGCCAATTCCAACGCCCTCTTTTCGATTACTTTTCTAGTCCCTTCATGTTTTTTCAAATATACTACAGGAACTCCTCTTTTCAAAATACCTGCTTTTTCCCCGGCAATTTCTTTCTTTGTGTCACCTAAATAACTGCAATGGTCAAGGCCGATTCTGGTAAGAATGGTAATTTCCGGATCCTGTATTATATTTGTAGCATCCAGCCTGCCTCCAAGTCCGGTTTCCAACAGCACATATTCCACCTGCTGCTTTTCAAAAATACACATGGCAATCAAAAAGAGCATCTCAAAAAAAGTAGGATGTGCAAGCTCCTCTGGCAGTTCATCTATCAGGTTCTTTAACCGGTCATAGCCGGATAAGAATTCTGCTTTTGCAACTACTTCTCCGTTGATGCGTATCCTCTCATTCATAGAAATCAGATGCGGGGAAGTAAACATTCCCACCCTTTTTCCCTCCGAAAGCAAAAAGCTGTTCAAATAGGCACAGACCGATCCCTTTCCGTTCGTCCCCGCCACATGAATGATTTTTCTATGAAGAGCAGGGCTTCCCAGAGCCTCAAGCAGCCGTTTGGTGTTATTCAAATCATTCTTTTTCGTAAATTTCGGTATATTATAAATATATGCTTCCGCAGTATGATATGCGGAAGCATCGTAAATTTCATTCATCTATTTTTCTCCAGAATCTTAGGTTACCCATCGCTAACCCTTTTATTCCCGTATCCTTATTTTTTTCTGTCACAGTTCTTCTAATGCTTCACGATAACGCTGCCTGCAATCATGCCTGAGATGTTTCTATACTCCATGTAACAGGTGGTATTTTGAACAACCAGCTGACATCCTCCAATGCAGATGACACTTCCTTTATGGAGATTTCCGTCAATGCGTATGGTGGCAGCATGGGTTTTTTCAATCTGGGCAATATACCTTGCTTCTGCCTCTTTGATGTCTTCAATCTTCTGAATCAGTTCTTCCTTCTGTTTCTTTAAATTCTCATATACGACTTCTTTGTTTTTGGGCAGCATTCCGCCCTTGGCCAAAATTGCCGCCAGCTGGTGAAGCTTTGGTGCAATTTTTTCTGCTGCCTCTTTAATCTCCTTCTTCTTCCTGGATATTTCCCTGTACTTATCCATGATTTCCATTTCGCAGCCGGCATGCACCACCGTTTTTGCTTCTGATATATTTCCCAATTCTTCACATTCTATTCCTATATCCCCATGAACATAGCCGCCGATGATGCAGCCTTTCCTGCCGGTCAATATGACCTTTTCTCCGGCTCGTACCGTGGAATTTAAAATGCTGTTGGCCCGAACGCACCCTCCGGCCTGTACCTCTGTATGTTCGATAAAATCCGCATATATATCTCCTCGCGCTACCACTTTCCCCTTTTGGTTTCCCTGTATTCCACGCTTTAAGACAATATCCTCTCCCGCAAACAGGTTCGCTGCCTCTACCGTTCCTTCTATGGTAAGGGATTTTCCCGCCCTGATGGTAACCCCCGCTTCCACATTGCCGCTTATTACTACATCTCCGTAAAACTCGATTTTTCCGGTGATTAAATCCACATCACCATTGACCTGATGTACATTGATGATATTGATCTTGCCGTCTTTATATTCTATTTTTCCTTCTACGGACGCTTCATATACATCCGGGTCCTTAGAGGATACTGCAATCCCCCTGCCCATAAGGGGCGGCAGCTCTCTGACCGGTTCCACAGGAAGTTCATTGCCCTTTACATTCACACCGGGAATGCCCGGTTTAGCCCGGTGGTATCTTGCTATCACTTCCCCTTTTCTTATATTGGAAATGACGCTCATGCTCTGATAATCTACCGTACCGTCTTCTCTCACTTCCGGCATCTTCACCGTATTCTCTAAATCTATGGCATACTCGTAAAATCCGTTTTTTCCCGCTACAGGCAAAACAGCTTCCGCTACTTTAATTTCTCTTTCGTATACCTTCTTTTTTGCCATGGCGGCAATATTGGAGGAATGATAGCCCGCCCTTACTTCATTTTTCTTAAGAAGCTCATAAATCTCCTGCTTCGTATAAGGGCTGCCATCTTCCTTTCTGGTAAGATACAGCCATGCCTGACTGTTATCTTCCGTAATCCTTACATAGGTGGAAGTTTCATCATAGGGATCAAAAATGGCATTCTCTACTCCCATGCCGATTTCATCCAGCAATTTCAGCAAATCTTTTTCTTTCATACAACTTCCCCCTTTGCCATCATATAGTTGTTAGCAATAGCTGACTTTTTCTATTTTAACTGTCCCAGTCTTTCCTCAACCTGATTTAGCATCTGCGTATATTTTTCCAGCTTCTTTTTCTCTTCCGCCACCTTTGCCTCAGGAGCCTTGCTGATGAATTTTTCATTGTTCAACATGCCCTCGGCACGTTTGATTTCACCCTTCAGCCTCTGCTGCTCCTTCTCAAGACGTTCGATTTCCTGGGCAATGTCCACCAGTTCCGCAAAGGGAATATACAATGTGGCATCCGGAATCACAACGCTGACTGCATCCTCTGCAATCCCTGTTTTATCCTTCTGCATAACCACATCAGAAGCATAAGCCAGAGGTGCAAAAAATACCTTGCCTGCAGTAAAGATATCAAGCACTTCCTGCTTGTCTGATACTACAAATACCTGTGCTTTTTTACTTGGAGGCACATTCATGCCTGTTCTCACATTTCTGATACCCCGGACAGCTTCCTTCATCACTTCGATTTCTTTTTCTTCCTTTGCATAATTCTTCTCATCCGTATATTCCGGCCACTTGGAAATCATAATGGACTCCTCCTGGCTCTGGAGCGTACAGAAGATTTCCTCCGTAATGAATGGCATATATGGATGAAGAAGCTTCAATGCATCGATTAAAACCGCTTTTAAGGTAGCAAGGGCAGCATTCTGGCTTGCCCTGTTATCCGAATTGTAAAGTCTCGGCTTTACCATTTCAATATACCAGTCACAGAATTCATCCCAGATAAAATCATATACCTTTTGAACTGCAATACCAAGCTCATAGTGTTCCATATTATCAGTTACTTCTTTAATTAAATTATTCAGTTTGGAAATAATCCATTTATCTGCCGGCTCAAGATTAGCTTCAGCTAACTCAGTTACTTCTTTACCATCCATATTCATCATGATGAAGCGGGAGGCATTCCATATTTTATTGGCAAAGTTTCTGGAAGCTTCCACTCTTTCATAATAGAAACGCATATCATTTCCCGGCGCATTTCCGGTAATCAGTGTCAGCCTTAAAGCATCTGCGCCGTACTGGTCGATTACCTCTAATGGGTCGATGCCGTTTCCTAATGACTTGGACATCTTTCTTCCCTGAGAGTCACGAACCAGACCATGGAAGAGCACAGTCTTAAAGGGCTTTTCCCCCATTTGTTCAAAGCCGGAGAAAATCATACGGATTACCCAGAAGAAAATAATATCATATCCGGTTACCAGCACATCGGTAGGATAGAAGTATTTTAAATCTTCTGTCTGCTCTGGCCAGCCCAATGTGGAAAAAGGCCACAGCGCCGATGAAAACCAGGTATCCAACGTATCCGGGTCCTGAGTAAAATGGGTTTCGCCGCATTTAGGGCATACAGCCGGCATTCCTTTGGAAACTACCGTCTCGCCGCACTTGTCGCAATAATATGCCGGAATCCGGTGTCCCCACCAAAGCTGTCTGGAAATACACCAGTCACGAATATTGTCTGTCCAGTTAAAGTAAGTCTTTTCCATTCTTTCCGGTACAAGGCGGATATCCTTGGACTTTACCGCCTCTACTGCAGGCTTGATCAATTCGTCCATCTTTACGAACCACTGTTTTTTGATCATTGGCTCGATGGTTGTTTTACATCTGTCATGAGTACCCACATTATGAACATGGTCTTCTATTTTTACTAACAATCCCAGCTTTTCCAGATCTGCTAAAATGACCTTCCTTGCCTCATAACGGTCAAGGCCTTCATATTGTCCGCCGTTTTCGTTAATGGTGGCATCATCATTTAAAATATTGATTTCCGGTAAATTATGACGTTTCCCCACTTCAAAGTCATTAGGGTCATGGGCAGGCGTAATCTTTACCACACCGGTACCAAACTCCATATCCACATAGGAATCCGCTACAACAGGGATCTCCCTGTTTACCAACGGAACCGTTACGGTCTTTCCAATCAAATGCTTATATCTGTCATCATCGGGATGTACGGCTACTGCCGTATCCCCCAGCATAGTCTCCGGTCTTGTGGTGGCAAAAATCAGATAATCATCCGTTCCTGCAATGGGATATTTGATATGCCAGAAATGGCCTGCCTGCTCCTCATATTCTACCTCCGCATCCGAAATGGACGTATTGCATACGGGGCACCAGTTAATAATGCGGGAGCCTTTATAAATCCAGCCCTTTTCATGCATTTTTACAAACACTTCTTCTACCGCCTCGGAACAGCCCTCGTCCATGGTAAAACGTTCTCTGTCCCAGTCACAGGAAGAACCCATTTTCTTTAATTGTTCAATGATTCTCCCGCCGTATTCCTTTTTCCAGTCCCAGGCGCGCTTTAAAAACCCTTCCCTTCCCAGATCTTCTTTATCAATACCTTCTTCTTTTAATTTTTCTATAATCTTTACTTCTGTTGCAATGCTTGCATGATCCGTGCCCGGCTGCCACAATGCATTATAACCCTGCATCCTTTTAAAACGGATCAGGATATCCTGCATGGTATTATCAAGAGCATGTCCCATATGGAGCTGCCCTGTAATGTTTGGCGGTGGAATCACGATGGTAAACGGTTTTTTATCATAATCCACTTCTGCGTGGAAGTATTTCTTTTCTAGCCACTTTTGATAAATTCTGTCCTCAAGTCCGTGAGGATCGTAAGTTTTTGCAAGTTCTTTGCTCATGTCATTCTTCTCCTTGTGATTGCTTCTTGAAAAGTCTTAATAGGTAGACTTTTCCTAATTTAATTATAGTAGAGTTTGGGGGGCTTGTCAATTTACGGAAATGGTAAATTCCGTGAGGGGAATCGTTTGAGTTGTTTTTTTCAGGGGGGGAAGGATTTGGGTAGGAGGACGTGGGAGCTGGCAGAGCAGCAAATAGTCTTAGGGGCACGCTTTCGCTCTGCAAAGACGCAGCGGTACTAATGCACCAAAATACGGTGCATAAGTGCCGGCGACTTTGCCAAGGCCTCTAAGACTATTTGCTGCTCTGCCAGCTCCCACTGTTTATCGAAATGCCGTTTAGCCCTTTGGAAAAGATTCGATATGCGAGAGACGCAGGCGATACTGTTCAAAAAGTAATGCCTGAAACGAAACAGCAGCAGAGAGATGAGAGCGGATTCCATGCATTGTTTTTGATGGCATTTTTCCTTAACAGCCTGTTCACTAC
>JAAVAC010000036.1 GCA_014804265.1 Lachnospiraceae bacterium
AAATGTCTGAACAGGTCTTTGTTCTGAAACTATAGGAGGCGGAAAAGCAAATGAAAGCAAAGGAAAGAAGAAAAAGGAGAATAGCTCTGGTACTTGCGGCGGTATTATTGTTTCAGGGGACTGTGGCAGAGGCAGGCATGGCGGGAAATGGGAAAACGGGCAGTGAACCGGAAGAAGCCGTGCTTGAGAGTATATCAGAGAATCAATTAACAGAAGGTCTAAAGGAAGGGACGGTGGATGAGGACCAGACAAGTCCTGAGTCTGAGGAACCCTTCAAAGAGGATGTTTCCCATGAGGAGATGGATGAGCCGGAAGAAGAGAACGAAGGCGGAGCTGTATCTCAAAATGCAGCAGGGGCCTCTATGGGGGAACTGGTGGAAGTAAAGTCTCCTTTTGAACAAGATAGATATAATCCGGATTATTATGGCGCTGTCAGTGCCCGGTATCCGGAAGGGGGACAGCAGGAAAGTCTGTATGCAACAGGAAGGGCATTATCTTTTGAAGAGTATATTTTAAATGCTATCCATAACTTTCAAATAGATGTGGATGTATCCGAGTATCACATAGCAAAAGAGGATATGTGGACGGAAATATACCATGTGCTGAATGCGCATCCGGAATTGTTTTATGTAACGGTGACTTCCGCCTATTATAATGGACTCACAGGAACGGTGGTAAGTTATATATTTACCTATATTGGCACGAAGAATACCATAGCAGCAGAAACAGCCAGATTTCAGGCAGAGGCCAAAAAGGCAATGGCTTATGTGAGTGATGGCATGAGCGATTATGAAAAAGCATTGGCAGTGCATGACTACATTATTTTGAATTGTGAATATGACGAAGAAAATTTTAATGCAAATATGGTTCCGGGAGAGTCCCATTCCGCATATGGGGCATTGGTGAAAAAGATCGCAGTTTGTGACGGTTATGCAAAGGCATATCAGTATATTATGTCAGTAGAGCTTGGAATACCCTGTCAGGTTGTTACCAGTTCCCAAATGAGTCATGCCTGGAGCCTGATTCAGATTGACGGAGAATGGTATCATGCGGACCTGACATGGGATGACCCGCTTTATGATTGTATCGGAAGAGTATATCACCAGTATTTCTTATTAAGTGACAATGAAATCAGTGATGCGGACCATGGACATTATCTTTGGCAGGTAGAGGATGAAAACAGACAGGTCATCAAAGCGGAAAGTGATGAATATTCCGGATGGAAATGGACGAAAATTTACAGCGGAATGTTTTATGAAAACGGAAACTGGTACTATGTAAAGGCTGATAAAGGAGGCATTATAAAGGATGGAGATTTATCCACGCCGGTGTATGAAAGTATGTTCTGGAAGATTGACAACGAAAGCAATCCGGCATGGCAAAGTAGTGGATGTCTTGCAAGAATCATGATCTGGCAGGACAGAATCTATTTCAATACCCCTTCTGTCATTAAGTCCATTAATTTATATGGGGCAGACGAACAGGTAGAACGACAGGTAGAAAAAGAGGCAGACCAGTTCATATACGGTTTTACGATTCAAAACGGAAATATGAAGTATGCCCTTAGAAAAAATACGGGAATGGAAGAAATGCAGGAGGTATGTACTTTTGGAGTGCCTGCCATTTCCATTGTAAGCATTGGGGCAAAGGATTATAACAGTATGGACATTACCTTGAGCAAGACGGATAAGTTGGAAAATGCTTCCGGTTCCGGTTATGTGATTTACCGGAAGGCAGCATGGGAGAAGAGCTGGAAAACCGCCGCTTTCTTAGAAGGTGCGGATAATCTGTATTTTAGGGATGTCGGTCTCTTTGAGGATACAGAATATGTTTATATTGCTCGAAATTATCAAGTGATAAACGGTGATATCTGTTATGGACCCTATAGCAGTCAGGTCTCAGCAGTCACAATGAAGGCACCGGTACCCCAGCCCCAGCCGGAACCAGTAAAGAAAGATACGGCAGTGAAAGGAAAAGTGTATTCATGCGGCAATTTTAAATACAAGGTAACAACTGTGGCAAATGGAAAGACCGGTAAGGTGACGCTTACAGCACCCATAAAGAAAACGCTTACGAAAGCAACGGTCCCCGCCACTGTAAAAATTAAAAACGAAACCTATCAGGTAACGGCTATTGAAAAGAATGCTTTTAAGAACAATAAAAAATTAAAGAGCGTTACGATAGGGAAAAACGTAACGAAAATAGGAGCAAATGCCTTTTATGGATGCAAGAAGCTAAAAACGGTTTCCGTGAAATCGGCAAAATTAACATCTGTAGGCAAAGGTGCGTTTTCGGGCATTGTAAATAGCGCAACCATAAAAGTGCCAAAGTCAAAACTGACATCCTATAAAAAATTGCTGAAAAAGAAAACAATCGGACTTCCTTCAAAAGCAAAGATTAAGAAAGCATAAAGGAACTCCATTTACGAATTGTTGCTAATTTTGCATAAAAAGTTATATATTTTTTTTAATAAATATGTTATAATGCCAATATGATATGGGAGAGAAAGATTCTTTTAGAGAATACGAGAGGTGGACAAAATGGATACAAAGATTCTTTTGGAAAATGGCACCAATGAGCTTGAAGTGCTGGAATTTAGATTGGCTGGAAATTCATACGGCATAAATGTTGCAAAGATTCGGGAGATCATCACTTATCAGGAGGTGACTCCAGTGCCGAATTCCCATCCAAGCATTGAAGGGATATTTATGCCCAGGGATACTATGATTACGGTAATAGACCTGAAAAACTGCCTTCAGAGAGGACAGTCCGAGGAAGGAGGTCTCTTTATCGTTACCAATTTCAATAAGCTGGATATTGCTTTTCATGTGGAGCAGGTAATTGGCATACATAGGGTTTCATGGACAGAGATTATCAAACCGGATGTAACCATATCCAATTCAGAGGATGGGATATCCACTGGCATCATCAAAATGAATGGAAAGCTGATTATCATTTTGGATTTTGAAAAGATTGTTGCGGATATCAATCCGGAAACCGGTTTGAAGATAGCGGAAATCGATGCCCTTGGCGAAAGAACAAGAAATGATGTGCCTATCTTAATTGCGGAGGATTCTCCATTATTAAATAAGCTGATTGTGGATTCGTTAAAGCGGGCAGGCTATCATAATCTGATTCACACAGAAAACGGGCAGGAAGCATGGGACATTATTTGTGACTGCAAAAAGAAGGGAACTTTAAATGAGCATGTGCAATGCGTGATTACGGATATTGAAATGCCCTTAATGGACGGACACCGTCTTACCAGGTTGATCAAAGAGGATAGTGAAATGAAGGACATACCGGTTGTGATTTTCTCTTCGCTGGTAAATGATGATATGCGGAGAAAAGGGGATTCGTTAGGTGCAGATGCCCAGTTGTCGAAGCCGGAAATCGGCAATTTGATAAAAATCATTGATAAGCTGGTATTGTAAGAAGTATAAAAGAAAAGCAGATAAAGCCGAAAACTTTGTTTTCGGCTTTCTTTTAGAAAGTGAATGAAACCATGATGACAGAAAAAAAGCAGAAACTGCTTGGCAGCATTGAGGAATCCAGGCTGGTCCTTGTGGGAATCGGAACGGAATTCCATATAACGGAGGAATCCTTTGTTCAATGGGATATGTATAAAAAGTGGAAGAAACTGGATCAGGAGCAGAAATATATATGGATGGAGCCCTTTCTCAAAAGGATGTGGCTGAAACAGGAAACACATTTGGCTGAAGAAAGGGCATATGCTTCTATTAGAAAGCTGTTAGAGGGAAAAAATTATTTTATTGTCACACTTTGTACCGATGGAATGATTTATAAAAGCGGGCTGGCGGAGGACAGAATTGTAGCGCCCTGCGGCAATATGGAGCAGCTACAATGTCAGGCAGGATGCACAACGGAATTATATCCATGGAAGGAAGAAATGGGGCAGGAACTGATGCAGGCAGTTCTTACGGGGCATTTAGAAAGATGCCATCCCTTTCTATGCCCTCATTGTGGAAAAAGATTAGAATGGAATACAATTGATGCGCAGATATACAATGAAGCTTCCTATCTGCCCATGTGGGAACGATATACCAAATGGATACAGGGGATGCTAAACCAAAGAGTCTGTATATTGGAGGCCGGAGTAGATTTTTCCTATCCCTCTGTGATCAGATGGCCTTTCGAAAAAATGGCATACTTTAATCAAAAGGCGGATTTTTACCGAATACATGAAACCTGGTATCAGCTTGCGGAGGAATTAAAGGATAAGGGAAATTCCATTTCCCATAACAGCAAAGATTTTTTTGTAAATTTATTTGTCTAAATCTATAGGTTATGTTAGACTAACGATAGAACAGGAGGTTATTATGCAATCAAACGAGGAGTATTTAGATAGCCTGCTAAAGGCAGCAATAGGAGACGAAGAGCAGACACAGCAGCCGGAGGAACCGGGAACGGATGGGCAAACAGAAGAGGAGGATTTTGATCCAAACAAAGCCTTAAGTCCGGAGGAAATTGAGGCTATGTTTGCGAATATGGGAGACGTAGATCAGGAAACAGGGGCAATCGGAGAAGAACCAGGCCCTGAAATAAGTGCGGAGGAACTGCTGGAAGAAGTAAGCCCTGAAATAAGTGCGGAGGAACTGCTGGAAGAGGTAAGTCCTGAAATAAGTCTGGAAGAATTGCCGGCAGAACTGGGAATCGGTGCGGAGGAAGGGGTTCTGGAAGAAACAGAAGCATCGCTGGAAGAATTATTAAAAGAGCTGGAAGCCACAGAAGAGCTGCCGGAGGAATTAGCTGCAACAGAATTTCAGGAAACCGGCGAAGCTGGTGATGAGCTTTGGGATGGTCTTGCCGACGAAGATGATGAAATGGCTGAAATCAATGAATTGCTTAGCCAGTCTGACAGTGAAAATATGCTGGATGACGATATGCTCGCTTTGCTGGAAAACACCACAGAGCTTGATGGATTTCAACAGGAAGGAAATCAGGGTGTACAAGAAGCGGATGAAATCGATATCTTTGCACTGGATGCCTTGCAGGAAGAGGAGGAGGAAGAAGAACAAAAGCAGGATCTGACGGAAAAGAATGCAGAAATGCATCAGGAAGACAAACCCGAGCCCAAAAAAGAAAAGAAAGGGTGGTTTGGAAAAGGAAAGAAGAAAAAGGAACAAAAAAAGGAAGAAGGAATTGAGGAAAGCAAGGAAGAAGAGCTGTCAGGTCTGGAACTGACGGAAGAAGGCCTTTTAGATATAACCGCAATTAAGGAAAAGGGAGAAGCGGAAGAAATAGAAGCAATCCGGGAAAAGAAGCAAAAAAAGCCGGGATTTTTCAGCAGCCTTATGGATTTTCTCATGGAAGAGGAAGAAGAGGAAGAAGAAGCGCCTAAGCCGGAAAAGAAAAAGAAAGAAAAAAAGAAGGGAAAACAGGTAAAGGAGTCTGCCAGTGAGGAGAATGAAGCTATTTTAGAGGAACTGGCAGAAGAAGATAAGAAGAACAAGAAAAAGAAGAAGCCAAAGAAAGCCAAAAAAGTTCCGAAAGAGAAAAAGCAGGAAGAACCTTCTAAAGAAGAAGGAAAGAAGCTTCCCAAAAAGATGGTCATCCGAATTTTCGTAATGTGCTTTTCCTTTATGATTCTTTTGATTATACCCGCATTGCTGCTTCCAGAAGTATTCTCTCTAAGGGATGCGAGAAAGGCATATTATAATGAGGACTATAAAGTGGCATATGAAAATCTGATCGGGAAACATTTAAACAGCAGTGACAGCCTGATTCTGGAAAAAGCAACCATTCTTATGAAACTGCAAAGAAAATACGATTCCTTTGTCAATTATCATAAGATGGGAAAAGAAACAGAAGCCCTGAACGCATTGCTTGAGGGACATAGTCTGTATATCCGTTTACAGGCAGAGGCACAGGAGTGGGATATTCTGACAGAATTTGATGAGATTCATCAAGATATTCTGAACGATTTGGAATACATGTATGGAGTGACAGAGGATCAGGCAGGTGTGCTGATTTCCATAGAGGACGATAGGAACTACACGGAAGAAGTGGAAAGAATTGCAGGAAGCAGCCAGGAAATAACTGGTGGAAGCGTTCCAGCTTATCGTTCGGATGCAGAAGAGCAGCCTGAGGAATAAAGGCGTGGAAATAAAATGTGAATAACAGCCCGGATCAAAGACAGGAAAGAATAGTCAAAGGTCAAAGTCGTGACGGAAGGAAAAGAATTTAGGAGAGACAGAACATGATAGCAATCATCGATTATGATGCAGGAAACATAAAAAGTGTGGAAAAGGCGCTGCAGGCTCTTGGAGAGGAAGCAGTGACTACCAGAGACAAGGACACGATTTTACTTGCTGATAAAGTCATATTGCCGGGAGTGGGCGCTTTTGGGGATGCCATGGAAAAAATCCACAAATACGGGCTTTATGAAGTCATCCATCAGGTGGTGGAGCAAAAGACCCCTTTCCTTGGCATTTGTCTCGGACTGCAGCTTTTATTTGAAAGAAGTGAAGAAAGTAAGGGCGTGGAAGGGCTTTCCCTATTAAAGGGTGAAATTTTAAGAATACCGGAAAAACAGGATTTGAAAATCCCTCATATTGGCTGGAATTCCTTAAAGTTTCCAAATACTGGAAGACTGTTTCGGGGAATTCCTAAGGAAGCCTATGTTTATTTTGTCCATTCCTATTATCTGAAAGCAAAAGAAGAGGAAATCGTAACTGCCACAACGGAATACGGCACACTGATTCATGCTTCCGTGGAAAAGGACAATGTGTTTGCCTGTCAGTTCCATCCTGAAAAAAGCTCGGCTGTGGGACTGCAGATATTGAAGAATTTTATTGAGACAGGCAGGGAGGAATAAGCATGCATACAAAAAGGATTATCCCATGTCTGGACGTACATGGAGGCCGTGTGGTAAAGGGCGTGAACTTTGTGAATTTACAGGATGCCGGCGATCCGGTGGAAATTGCGGCGGCCTATGACAAGGCAGGGGCAGATGAACTGGTATTTTTGGACATTACCGCCTCAAGCGATGCTAGAAATACCGTAGTGGATATGGTAAGGAAGGTGGCGGAAAAGGTATTTATTCCTTTTACCGTGGGCGGTGGCATACGGACGGTAGAAGACTTTAAGGCACTGCTTCGGGAAGGGGCGGATAAAATCTCCATCAATTCTTCTGCTATCAACAATCCGGATTTAATCAGCCAGGCAGCAGACAAGTTTGGTAGCCAGTGCGTGGTAGTTGCCATTGATGCTAAAAAGCGGGCGGATGGAACCGGATGGAACATATATAAAAACGGTGGCAGGATTGATGTGGGAATCGATGCGGTGGAATGGGCCATGAAAGCGAATGAACTGGGAGCGGGGGAAATCCTGCTGACAAGCATGGATTGTGATGGAACAAAAGCGGGCTATGACATTGAGCTTACAAGGACCATTTCCGAAAACGTATCCATTCCGGTCATTGCCTCGGGAGGAGCCGGGGAACTATCCCACTTTTATGATGCATTGACGGAAGGAAGAGCGGATGCGGCGCTGGCAGCTTCCTTATTCCATTTTAATGAACTGTCTGTGGAGCAGGTAAAAAAATACTTAAGACAAAGAGAGGTTTCCGTAAGATTATAAAATAACCTGATTTGCAGCAATGGAAAGGAGAAAAGGCAGATGGCAGCAATAAACAATGACTGGCTGGAACCGCTGACACCGGAATTCCATAAGGATTATTATAAGAAATTGTTCACAAAAATTAAGGAGGAATATAGTACCCATGTGATCTTTCCGCCGGCAGATGATATCTTCAATGCCTTTCATTTTACACCTCTTCATGAAGTAAAGGCAGTGATTATTGGCCAGGATCCTTACCACAATGTGGGCCAGGCTCACGGGCTTTGCTTTTCCGTAAAGCCGGATGTGGAGATTCCCCCCTCTTTGGTAAATATTTATAAGGAATTGCAGGATGACCTTGGCTGCTATATACCTGATAACGGTTATCTGGTAAAATGGGCCAAGCAGGGAGTGCTTATGTTGAATACGGTGCTTACCGTCCGTGCCCATCAGGCCAATTCCCACAGGGGGCTTGGCTGGGAACAGTTTACGGATGCGGCTATTGAAGTGCTCAATAAAGAGGACAGGCCCATTGTGTTCATCTTATGGGGAAGCCCTGCACAAAAGAAAAAGGCAATGCTGAATAATCCAAATCATTTGATTTTAGAGGCGCCTCACCCAAGCCCCTTATCCGCGTATCGGGGATTTTTTGGAAGCAGGCCTTTTAGTAAGACCAATGCTTTTTTAAAGGCGCATGGAATCGAAGAGATTGACTGGCAGATTGAGAACATTTCATGAGAATATGTTTGTAGAAAATAGAGTAAGACGGGAAATTCTTGTGGACGGTAAGAAAGCAGGGACAGACTGGAAACAGATAATGCATGAAAACAGGCAGGGACTGCCTGAAAAATAGAAATACATGAGGAGAGAAAAAATGAACAAGACACCATTTGTAACAAAGGAACAGTTGGACGAGATTATTAAGACCTATCCAACACCATTTCACATTTATGATGAAAAGGGCATTCGGAAGAATGCGCAGGCTTTAAAGGAAGCATTTTCATGGAATAAGGGCTTTAAGGAGTTTTTTGCAGTAAAGGCTACCCCCAATCCTTTTTTAATTGATATATTAAGGGAATACGGATGCGGCTGCGACTGTTCTTCCATGACGGAACTGATGCTTTCTAACGGAATGGGAGTAAAGGGAGAGGATATTATGTTTTCTTCCAATGCTACGCCGGCAAGTGAATTTGTCTATGCAGACAAAATCGGCGCTACCATCAACTTAGATGACTTTACCCATATTGAATTTTTGGAAAAGACACTTGGTAAGCTGCCAGAAACCTTAAGCTGCCGCTATAATCCGGGAGGAGTATTTCAAATCAGCACGGATATTATGGACAATCCAGGGGATGCCAAGTATGGCTTTACCACAGAGCAGCTTTTTGAAGGCTTCCGCATTTTAAAGGAAAAGGGAGTAAAACGGTTCGGGCTCCATTCTTTCCTTGCAAGCAATACGGTTACCAATGAATATTATCCGGTTTTGGCAAGAACCCTTTTTGAGACGGCAGTGAAACTGAAAGAGGAAGTAGGAGTTTCCTTAAGCTTTATCAATCTGTCCGGCGGTATCGGAATCCCATACAGTCCGGAGCAGGAGCCAAATGATATTAAGGTGATCGGGGAAGGCGTCAGAAAAGTATTTGAAGAAATTCTTGTGCCTGCAGGTCTCTCAGACGTGGCAATTTATACAGAGCTTGGAAGGTTCATGATGGGTCCTTACGGACATCTTGTGACCACTGCTATTCACGAAAAGCATACTCATAAGGAATATATCGGCTGTGATGCCTGTGCCGTGAATTTAATGCGCCCTGCCATGTATGGCGCTTATCATCATATTACCGTCATGGGAAAGGAAAACGAGCCTTGTGACCACAAATATGATGTTACCGGCTCTTTGTGTGAAAATAATGATAAATTTGCCATTGACAGAATGCTTCCAAAGATTGATATAGGCGACCTGCTTGTAATCCATGATACAGGAGCCCACGGCTTTGCCATGGGATATAATTATAACGGAAAATTAAAATCCGCAGAGCTTTTATTAAAAGAAGATGGCAGCGTACAGTTGATCCGCCGGGCGGAAACACCAAAGGATTATTTTGCAACCTTTGACGGTTTTGATATTTATAAGAAAATGGGATTTTAAGGGAAATAAAACGAAGAATGGAAAAAGTGATTTCACATGTGAAAAAAATGATTTCCTGTATGAAGCGAAGACCTGTCTTTAGCTCCATTGTTTTTTCAATGGGGCTTGGGCTGGTTCTCTATATTTTAGATAAAGCTATGAGAGCGGGGGAAGGTCTTATGCCCCCCGCTTTCACTTTTATAGACATATTTGAGTTTTTAGTGATTATATTTATTACCGGAGCGTGTGTTGTATATCCGGGAGTATTAACAGTTATCAATATCGTTTCTATGTTTCGTCTGCCCAAAACGGAACACCATAAAAAATCGGTGAGACGGTTTGAGTATATTACCATTTTATTAGGTCTGCTGTATAGCTGGATATACGCTGGGATATTATCTGATATCGCATGGGATGCAGAATGGTCAAAACAATTATATGACCCACAGGTTCATCAGCCCTTGTGGACGGGAGCAGTGCCCACATTTATTGTTTTGTGTCTGGCAGGAGGAGTGGGATATTTTGTGCTTTCCCGGCTCAAGGTGGAAAAGACGCCGCCGCTTGTGATTGTATCGGCAATGGCTGCAATGTATCTTGGAGTATTTGAAAGTGTTATGTGGTGCATACAGTTTTTGGGAGGAGAGTATTTGCTTTTAAAATCAGATTGGATAGATGTTCTATTATGCCTGCTCCCGTTTAATTTCATCATGATTTCCATAAAGATTATCCGCTTAAAGGTTTATGAATGGAATGCCATGAAAGAGCAAAAAGAGCAGGAGAGGGAGGCATTAGAAGAGAAAACCATATGGAATTTCCTGAATAAAAAGCTTATGAATGCAGCCAATTGGCCGGTATTGGCATTTTTGTTCCTGTGGCCTCTGTTAGGAATCTTGCTTTGTATCCTTTTATTGTTTGGGCAGAAGCCGGATTATGTGATCAAGGTGTTTACGGAAACGGCCCAGTGGCAGTTATCCCAACAGACAGCGCCGCCAAATCTTCCTTCTTTACACGGTCATTACTTATGCACGGTTGCTGCATGTGGTCATGAAAAGCTGATAAAGCCTATCCGGATGGGAGAACGCCATGGGAAGACAATCGTGGTGAACCGTCAGTTGTGCATTGCAAATGCTTTTGAGCAGATTCTGGAAGAAAAAACACCGGGTTTCCATAAGCATGTGAGACATTTTTATGATACCTATGGATTTCCCATTGCAGTGCTTGTACGGACAAAGTGGGCTGCTGATTTGGTCTATCTGCTGATGAAGCCTTTGGAGTGGATGTTCGTGATCGTTATTTATTTTTGCGATGTAAAGCCGGAGAACCGGATTGCGGTGCAGTATCTGCCGAAAGGAGGAGAAGGGTAACCCTTTGGCCCGCAGCTTTCCCACTGGCAACGGGACGGCTCTGGGCAGAAAATATTTCTACGTCGTCACGCTCTCGCTCTATAAAAACGCAGCAGTGCTAAGCTCGAAAGTACCTTGCTAAGCACTGGCGATTTTATAAGGACTCCTAAAGAAAATATTTTCAGCCCAGAACTGTCCCGTTGCCAGTGGGAAAGCTGCGGGCCAAACGGTTACAGAAAAAACTATGGGAATATTTCAGAATGATACGAATATTGTTCCTATCGTATATACAGCTGGGGTATCGGATGAGGAATATACAAAGAAGATAATGGGTTTGGGGAATGAGTCGTATGATGAAAATCTGGTGAAATACTATGATGATATTGCCGGAGAAATTTTAACAAGATATTTTACGGTAAAGAAATGTCCCGGAAAACATATTTGGTACGGGGAATGGGAAAATCACAGAAGAATTGTAATAAAATTACACCAATTTTATTCTTATGAAGTTGTATTTGGCTATAATTATGATTTTATTCCGATTTTGAACAGACAGGACAAATTTATCTATCATAGGACAGAGAAGTCTGTTGATTTGGATGTAAAAGATTTTTATATGAATCATAT
The DNA here is from genome assembly GCA_014804265.1 of Lachnospiraceae bacterium. Taxonomy (GTDB): domain Bacteria; phylum Bacillota; class Clostridia; order Lachnospirales; family Lachnospiraceae; genus RGIG3040. Next base: position 11,677 of record JAAVAC010000036.1, read on the forward strand.
CCATTATGATTCTGACAACCTGACACATTTAGAGAGCTTTCATATCCGCAGAAAATACGAACTCCCTGTATACGGCTGCAGAGAGGAGTTGGACTTTGCAAAAAAATATATTGGAGACTGTGTGCGTACAAACATTCCTTTTATGCAGGATTTCTTTGCCAGATATGAATCGGATTGGGATGTAATCTCTTTTTTGGATTATATCATTCATAATGGAAATTATTTTGAGAGATACAGGTATATTTGGACGAAAGCATTTTTATATGCCAGATTTCATGAGATGGAAAGGGCGATGGAAACTATGGATTATTATTATAAAGAATTGTATAAGGAAAGAGATATTCCACAAAAGGTAATTGAAAAATTAGAAAATGTAAATGCGATGGATTAAAAAATGGCGGGGAACTTCCCCACCCTGGATGGATCTGGGTCTTGCGACCAGCCCAAATGAAATCATTGATTTCGTTGCTAATAGCATATGCCAAAATCGCTGAATATGTAATAGAAATTGAAGGAGAATGAAAATTTTATAATTTTCAAAAATTTCCCTTGCAAGACCGGAAGCGATATGATATTATAATACTCGGCTGTATGATTTACAGTTTTACATGCCGGCGTGTCGGAATGGCAGACGAGGCAGACTCAAAATCTGTTGTGGGTGACCACGTATGGGTTCAAGTCCCATCGCCGGCAGTCATATTAAAAAAAGTTGAAAGCATTGATTATTCAATGCTTTCAACTTTTTTTATTCAGTGCCTTTTCATTTCATGGGGTTTGGCATACAAAAATGCTTAGCACAAAGAAAGGCGGTTGTGTATGGAAATTACTTACCATTGGTAAGGGGATTACATACATTAATCTTTTTGCAAGCGGTGGCTGAATACATATCTTGCCGATATTGACACGCAGGCACAGGGATGTTTTGAAAGGCTTGTAGGGCATATGAAGCAGTCACAGGGCATATCGGAGCAGTTAAAGACGGAAAAAGCCTTAGAATGGGTTGGCAGAATGAATAATATAAGGAATTGTGCGATGGAGATTTTAGAGAGATATTATTTACGCATAATCATATTGCACAGAAAGCGGGCAAGAAAACATTTTGCCCGCTTTTTACGTTATTACGAAACTATAATAGATGCTATTTTGGTATTATCAATATGACTTTGAAACCGCCATATTTACTATGGTCTATCAGAACTTTTCCATTGTGGACGTTTATAATCTGTTTTACAATAAGTAAGCCTAAACCATGCCGTTGTTCGGTTGTGTTCGTATCGCAGACCATATAATGGGGTGCATTGTTTAGTTGGGCTATCAGTTCGTCAGATGCGCCGACACCATTGTCTTCAATACAAATAATACAATTTCCGTTTTCGTCATCGTCAACAGATGCATAAATGATACATCCGTTTTCATTGTGGTTGATACTATTTTGAATAAGATTTGCGATTGCCCGCTTTAGCAAATTTTTATCTATATTAATATAACAAGCCGACAGATTAGAAGAAGTTTTCCATTCAATCGGATAGTTGGTGTCAACACTCATATTCATGAAATCTACAACTGCCTGCCGAACAATAGATATCGCATTTTCCTGTGTTCTTACAAGCGGCTGCATATCATATTCAAGTTTAGAAGCAAGGTTAAGGTCATTGATTAAGTTTTTTATCCGATTGCTCTGCCTTATAATGACAGCAGCTTTCTTATGCTCGGTTTCCGAAAGGTTTTTAGAATTATCTAATTGCCCTGCATATCCCATTATCATCGACAAAGGTGTTCTTATATCATGTGAAACTCCCGCTATCCAATTTGCCCTTGCTTTTTCTTTTCTTTTTAACTGTATCTGTTGTTTCTGCAAAATCTCGGATGTACGATTGATGTTAGCAGAGATTTCAGAAAGAAGTCCTTTTTCATGGATATGAACGGGTTTCCCTGCGGACAAATCCTGTATGCCGTTGATAATAGGTTTCACGGGCTTTAGAAACTTCACATTTGCTATTATATAAATCATAAGAATAATGGCAGTATTAATGATTAGTATTTTCAAAATGGTATATGGCAGGTTAGCGATAAAATGGTAATCCCAACTTGGTCGTGTATGTTTCCAAAAACTGTCTTTGGGAAAACCGAGAACAACGATACCATTTTCAGCTTTTCCCATATAGGTAGGGTAACCGTCAAGATAACCTATGGTTAAATCTGGTATATCGGATAATGTATAAGCATCTGGTGTATTATCAGGAACATTTTCTGTTTCCCATACGACCTGTAATGTATCTTTATCAATTAAGAATGCCCATGCGTTATTAGCTTCTAATTTGTGGGATATTTCTTCGGGGAGTATATATTCACTTTCAAATGTTCGTAACGCTTTTCCCGTTTCTTCTGCAATGTTGTAAGGGGAAACGGAAATATTGGGTGAGTGCTTTATTATAATCAAGGCAAATGCCCCAAAATTGATAAGAAGGAGAAGGACAGAGCTTAACATTAAAATGCCGATGAAACGCCTAAGCAGCCTTGGTACGTTTTTCATGCTATCTCCCCTCTACAATCAGCTTGTATCCTAATCCTCTTACTGTTACCAACGAAACAGGTTGTGAAGGATTTTGCTCTATTTTTTCTCTGATACGGCGTATATGTGCCATTAAAGAATTTTCATATCCGAATGGGTTATCTCCCCATGCGGCTTCACATAATGCATCAATCGTTACAATTCGTCCCGCATTACGATATAGTGCAGTTAATAAATCATGTTCTTTGGCAGTCAATGGGATATTTTCTCCGTCCTTTATCACTTCGGCTCGTGAAAAATCAATCTGGCTGCCATGGAGCGTCACAAGCGGATTTTCGCCCTTGTAACTCCTTCTTAAAATTGCCATAATGCGGAATAACAGCTCCTTTGGCAGAAACGGTTTTACAACATAATCGTCTGCGCCAAGACCAAAACCTTTGAACTTATCCTCATCCTCGCCACGGGCAGTTAAAAACAGTATGGGGTAGCCGCCCTTTCGTTTTTCCATTAGGGAGAAACCATTACCGTCTGGAAGCATTACATCAAGAATGGCAAGCTCTGGTTGAAATTTGTCTGTCAAATCAAGAGCCTCGTTTACGGTTTTGGCTGTTGCTATTTGGCAAAAGCCTGCTTCTCTTAAAATAGATACGACCATATTCAAAAGCTCCTGCTCATCATCAACAAGCAGTATGCGTTTGTTCAATAAATAATCATCGCTCATAATACGACCTCCTTTGCAATTCACATTATATCACAAAACCATAATATTTTTTATTTCAGCAGAAAAAGTAAAGTAAAAGTAAAGTAAAGAGAAGGTTGATACAAGGTCATTGCAGTACCATAAGAGCAGAAAGGAGATGTTGCTATGGACAACTATATTATCAAAACAGAACAGTTGACAAAAATGTATAAATCGTTTGTCGCTGTCAATGGTGTTTCTCTTCATATTCGGAAAGGAAGTATTTACGGTTTTCTTGGTCCGAACGGTGCGGGAAAATCAACTACCATGAAAATGCTTTTAGGGCTAACTGCGCCCACAAAAGGCAGCTTTCAAATTGACGGTAAACAATTTCCAAATGATCGTCTTTCTATCTTAAAAGAGATAGGTTCTTTCATTGAATCGCCATCCTTTTACGCAAACTTAACAGGTAGAGAAAATTTGGACATTATACGGCGTATTTTAGGATTGCCTAAAAATGCTGTTGAGGATGCATTAGAACTGGTAGGTCTTTCTGAGTTTGGTAATCGTCTTGCAAAAAAATATTCGTTAGGTATGAAGCAGCGATTAGGACTTGCAGGAGCATTACTTGGCAGACCCCCTATTTTGATTTTGGATGAGCCAACCAATGGGCTTGACCCATCTGGCATACACGAAATTCGAAATCTGATTAAATCGCTGCCTGACCTTTATGATTGTACTATCCTTATTTCTTCTCATATGCTGTCTGAAATCGAGTTGATGGCTAACGATATAGGAATGCTCAATCATGGTCGTTTACTTTTTGAGGGTAGTCTGGATAATCTGCGCCAGAATGCTATACAGTCTGGATTTTCTGCTGATAATCTGGAAGATATGTTCCTTGCTATGATAGAAAAGGATAATGCAGGCAGAAAGCAGAGGGCGATATTATGAGGGTATTATCTATTGAGTTGAGGAAGGAAAAAAGAACAGGTGTCATTCCGTTGATGCTTACAGTTGGAATTTTGGGTGCAGCATACGCTTTTGTAAACTTTGTGGTGCGGAAAGATACGTTGCTTAACTTGCCGTTACCTCCTATGGATATCATTCTCACACAGGTTTACGGTATGATTATGGTGTTAAATATGTTTGGTATCATCGTTGCGTCCTGTATCATTTATAATATGGAATTTAAGGGAAGTGCCGTTAAAAAGATGTATATGCTGCCTACTAACGTTCCTTCCATGTATTTTTGCAAATTTATGATTTTGACGGTTATGTTTTTGCTTGCAATAGGATTACAGAACTTAGCTCTTGCAAGAATTGGAATAACAGATTTACCGCAAGGCACATTTAAACTTGGAGCATTGCTTGCCTTTGCAGGATATTCATTTACTACATCAATGCCTGTATTAGCTTTTATGATTTTCATATCCTCTCGGTTTGAAAATATGTGGATACCGCTTGGCATTGGAGTGGCAGGTTTTTTAAGCGGAATGGCATTAGCAGCATCTGATGTTTCATTGTTTATGGCACATCCTTTTGTAGTCATGTTAAAACCTGCAGTTGCCATGAGTGCACAGCCGAATGTTGCCATTATCATTGTAGCTTTGATTGAAACAGCTATATTCCTTTTTGCAGGATTATGGGCTGCCAAAAACCTGCACTATGAATAAGGAGGTGCGAAAATATGAGTTTTTTAGAATTGTTCAGGATTGAATTTCTGAAAGTGAAACGAAGCAAGATAGTGCCTTTAATTTTTATAGCTCCATTATTGGTAGTAGCTTCTGGCGTGGCAAATCTGCACAGTTATTTTACACCGGATTACACAAATGCATGGGCGGCTATGTTTATCCAGAGTGCATTAGTGTATGCCTACTATTTGCTTCCATTCAGTATGATTGTTGTTTGCGTAATGCTTGCAGGGCGTGAAACGGGAAACAACGGGATATTAAAAATGTTGGCGCTGCCTGTTGACCGATACACACTTTCTATTGCAAAATTTTGTGTACTGTTATTTTATTTGTTCATGGAAATGGTTGTATTTCTTGGAGTATTTATCATTGCGGGATTGATTGCAACGAAAAGTACAGGAATTACGGAGATATTGCCAATGATGTACTTGCTGAAATGGAGTGTTGGACTATTTCTCACTATGCTTCCGAGTGTGGCGGCAATGTGGACAATCACAGTATTGTTTAGTAAACCGCTACTTTCTATCGGATTAAACCTTCTGCTTGTCATTCCTAGTATTTTGGTAGCGAACACGCCACTTTGGATTGCTTATCCATATTGTTATAGTGGATATTTGGTTTCGTGTTCCTTACATGATTTTACAACAGGAAATGACAGCGCGGCATTTCAACTATTTCCATTTTTGCCATGTGCGGTATTGATTTTTATTTTGGTATTTGCAGTAGCGGTAACACGTTTTGGAAAAAAAGAAATGAGGTAATCAGATTATGGAAAATAAGAGATTAAAAAAAATTAGTGTGGTGGCAGTTGTCATTAGTTTATTGCCATTGGCAACTTTTATTCCGACTCTGCTGAATATTGCATTGCCTGATGAGATGCGTTCAGTATGGGCAGGCATAAATATATTGTCTGTACTGATTGGATTTATTCTATCTGTTGTCTGTGTCAAAAATCACGATAGCAGAAGTGCAGTAAACATTATCGGGGCAATTATCAGCAGCCTATGGATATTGCTTATATGCGGTATTCTTGCACTTGCAGTATTCATAAACTTTATTCAGTAGAGAGGTGTTTCGATTATGAGAAAAGCAGTTATAAGCTGACTGAACTGGGTTGCCATCTAACCGATATCACATGGAGTCCTTTGGAATATTTGAGCAATACATTGAAGAATGTCTTTTAGAAGAAATAGGATAGCATATCACGATTGAAACAAGGGAATAATCATGATATAATTTGCCCATATCAGAGAGGGGGTATGTAAAATGCCACAAATTATTCCTATTAAGGATAAAAAATACTCCCGAGATTTCCGATATGTGCCATAAATCAGAAGAACCTATTTATATCACAAAAAATGGATATGGAGATATGGTTATTATGAGTATTGAGGCTTATGAAAGTGCCATGCATCGGCTTTCAATATACAGAGATATTGAACTGTCAGAGTAGCAGATAGAAAGCGGACAGGTCAAGGATTCCAGAACAGCTTTGACAGGAATGGATTCTATTTTCTGTTTATGGTAATAAAACCCATGACAAGCAGTCTTGATAGTCATGGCTGGTAAAATTGTGTATAATAAAAATAGGAGGATGTCAGATGAGCAAAATAAAAATAGCAGTGGCAGCAATTATAATAATGTGCGTGACGATATTTCCTTCTGTTAATGTTTCGGCATCCGNTTGCGGGGATACTGTGAGNCAGAATACAACGGAGATTCTGCAGGCGGTTGATTATGAGAACGATGATNAGATAGCNGCATTNNTGGCGCCNTCACGGTATTTTTCATATGANGTGACAAATAAGAAGCTGGAGATTGCAGAGCGGGACGGGATAAANTTTTTAGAGGTCAGTGATGANNNGGCCAANAAGGAGCTGAACAGGGATAATGTGAGGGTTATGCCCTTNNAAGAGTCGTTTGAAGAGGTGCAGGNACAAATTGGNACGATTATTCAGAAGGTGGTNGATAACACNNCCGGCGCCNAGGAAAAAGGGGCGGAGTATTATACCGANAAAATAGTGCAGAANAAAGAAAAACTGCTGCTTGGCCTTGCTTATATTAAGAGACTGTATGACTTTNANATGGGAGAGAAGAATATCTGTGATGTCCTTCTCTATGAGCCNGGGACATATGGTGNNCAGACGGATGTTTTGGACTGGCTGATCAAAATCGGAGGCGCAGGAGGAGATACATTAAAGCTNTCCAATAGTGCGAATGTATTTGGTAATGGAAAATTATTCTGGGATGTNACGGGCTACNGCGCCATGAACCTGAACGCTTTTTTGGAGATNAACAGACAAAAATGGATTCCGGATANATCAATGGATGAGTGGTTTTTGAATGAGAGCAGTGCANTTATAGTGGAGGAGTCCTCTTCATGGAATTCNGNTNCGAATACCGGTTTATATAGCAGGTTGTATCAGGATGCAGCATTACAGTCTCATATCCTTCCGCTGCTTACCGTATCAGAAGACAGCATTTATGTGATTNCCACTGCTNCCACGATTACATATGGTATTGTGGACTGTTANGTGGACAGAAAATTAAAGGATACAGACCCGGCTCTTTATCAAGAAAAGAGGGAGCTGTTCCGGCAGGATTTGGAGCATACTGCCAGACAGCAGAGGGAGTTTATNNATCTTTGGTATCGGNTGGCAAANCCCGAAGTGCGNGGGCAGCTCTCATCGAANCGTATTGTGAAAGACAGTCTGCGANTCTATGCAGATAGGACAGTCNATGTAGNGGCAGAGTGGTCTGCTAAATTTGGCGAGNATGCCGCCACCGGTGTCAGGGAATTTTTTGCACCNCTGAATTTNTATGCCTCTTACATGTTTGCAGACGGCATGGCAGATGGCAGTGGNGTCCGCTATTATGTGTCAAAAGCTTTGACNGAGCGGGGNCTTGCGACGTATGCCCATGAAATGACACACCTTCTTGTTTCTCANGTNATGCTGAACGGGTATGGNTCAAGAGATGGANTGCAGGCNGAAGTATATACNAGAGGAATGTTTGANCCATATGAGTCGAATGATCCTCTTGCATTTAACCTGAATCTGATCTATGACCGCCTGACGTACAATGAGAGGGTNCATAATGCNGTCCCTGAACGGTTTCANNATGAAACGGACATGCAGGATTATATGANAGGNNTTCTGGATGTNGTATATACACTGGATTATGCGGAAGCNGATGTTATGTTGTCCAAAACGCCGGAAGAGAAAAAGAAGTGGTTTCATAAACTGGAGCAGNTTGAAGATACAGAGGCGAGAACCAATCAGGGNGAGGAAGGATCAAAACATTNTCTGGANNNNGTAAGNGAACTGACACTGGATGAGGCNAAAGAACTGAATACTATGGANGATCTTATCCGTGNTAATATNATTGTATCCCGCTATGAGGTGAATGGNNTGGAGACAACAGGGACTATGGCGAGAAATGGTTATTATGTTGTGCCATTGTTCAGTGCCAATTATGCCGCTGTACAGAATGATNATGGTGTCAGTGGTGACATTATGATACGTCGTCAGGCGTTTGAACTGCTTGNCGAATACGGATATTATGNNGGCATGGTGCCNTATCTATCGAATCAGTANAANGAGGCAGCCAAAGCAGAACAGACCATATTGTCAGATACTTANATACTAAAGAAAATNTTTGGCGGNACATATGGNACAATGGCGGANTTCAAAAAGGCNATGTTCCAGAAAAGAATTGAGAANGTNGGAGAATTAAAGCCGGTCACCATTTCATGGGNAAATCAGTCTGTNACGATTGATAACTTTCAGACATTGCAGCAACTGATGNNAGAAGCTGTGGAAAGNGATTTCANAAATATGACNTCAGACGGACTNAATCATATCCGCGCACATCAGACACAGGTGGAACGCCTGAAAGCGGAGATATTCAGGGCATATTTATTCCAGACAAATGATTTTCAGGAGTCCATTTATGTTGGTGGTCAGGAATCCGTAGAGCCACCCGAGGAAGAACCCGAGGAAGAACCCGAGGAAGAACCCAAGAAAGACCCTGAGGAAGCCCCCGCAAAAGACCCCGTGGAGAACCCTGCGGAAGATCCCTCGGAAGACCCCGCAAAAGATCCCTCTCCAAGTGAGGAAAGGAATGACACTTCAGAAGAAGCCATGAAGACCGGCCTGATTCTTGCAAGGGTGTCTTCTGCCACTACTTCACAGACAATCCGTTGGAAATCAGTCAGTGCTGCTGATGGATATTATATTTATGGGGCAAAAGCTACTGCGAAATATAAGCGGTTAAAGACAGTCAGCAAAAGTGTCCGTAAATGGAAACGCACAGGGCTGAAGAAAGGAACACAATATAAATATCGTGTAGCGGCGTATAAAATAATAAAAGGAAAGCGGGTTATAATTTCCGAATCCCTGCCTGTTTATAGTATAACAAAGGGCGGAAAATACGGCAATCCGGTGAAGGTACGCGTTAAGAAGTCGTCAGTGAGCGTGAAATGTCAAAAGAAGGTCAAGCTGAAAGTAGAAGTAACCGGAAACAGATTGAATAAAGCCGGAAAAATGATACGTTATATCTCTACAGATCCGTCTATTGCAAAGGTGTCAAAAAAGGGGGTTATCACCGGAGTGAGTCCCGGAACATGTTACATTTACTGTGTTGCCAGAAATGGTTCGTTCAAAAGGGTCCGGGTAAAAGTGATATAACATAACAGTCACTTCATTTTTTTGCTTACCTATACATCGGAACACCATCCACTCCAACGAAACAAACCTTTTAGGCCACTATAGGGCATTTCGATACCCAGTAGGAGGCGGCATAGCCTATGGTAGTCTTCCAGGCCTTGGCAAAGTCGCCGGCACTTACGCACCGTCCTTTGGTGCGTTAGTACCGCTGCGTCTTTGCAGAGCGCAAGCGTGCCCGGAAGACTACCATAGGCTACGTCCCCCCATCCAAATCCCACCCCCACCTAAAAAACTTCTCTATTCCTATTTACCAAAAAATATGATATCATTATCCCATATGAAACCTCAATAGAAAAAGCAAAGGAAAGAGCCATATTATGAAAATCAGATTTCAAAACGCAAGAATATTATCCATGAAGGAAGGAGAAGATATTTTCCTTGGAGAGCTTCATGTGACGGACAATAAAATCAGCTATATAGGAGAGGGAAAACCGGAATTCTCCAAAGAAAGCTGGGACAGGGTCATTGATGCAAAGGGCAATGTGCTCATGCCGGGCTTTAAAAATGCCCATACCCATTCTGCCATGACATTCTTACGCACCTATGCAGAGGATTTACCTTTAAAGGAATGGCTGTATGAAAAGGTGTTCCCCATGGAGGCAAAACTAAAGCCGGAGGACATGTACCCCCTTTCCATCCTTGCCATTATGGAATACCTTACAAGCGGCATTACCGCCAACTTTGATATGTACATGGCGCCGGAGTTTGTGGCAAAGGCGGCAAAGGATACAGGTTTTCGTACCGTACTCTGCGGCAGTGCCAATGATTTTGGCGGCACAAAGGAATCCTTAAGAAAAGAATATGAAACATTAAACAAATACCATGAATTAGTCAGCTATCAGTTAGGCTTTCATGCGGAATATACCACATCCAAAGAGCTGATGCTGGATATTGCAGATCTGGCAAAGGAATTAAAGACTCCAGTGTATCTGCACAATTCCGAAACAAAGGAAGAAGTGGCAGGCTGTGTGGAACGTTACGGAAAGACCCCTACAGCATTTCTGGACAGTATCGGCATGTTTGAATACGGCGGGGGAGGCTTCCATTGTGTCCATATGACAGAAGAAGACCTGAATATTTGTAAAGAAAAAGGACTGTATGTGGTAAGTAATCCGGGATCTAACTGCAAACTGGCAAGCGGAATCGCACCTGTTTCCAAAATGCTGGAAATGGGAATTCCCGTTGCCCTTGGTACGGACGGGCCCGCAAGCAATAATTGTCTGGATATGTTCAAGGAAATGTTCCTAGTGTCCGGGCTTCAGAAAATTGCCTGTGAGGATGCTACTGCAGTGGACTCCATGGAAGTGCTGAAAATGGCAACGGTAAATGGGGCAAAAGCAATGGGGCTTATCGATTGTGATGTGTTAGATGAAGGAAAACTTGCAGATCTGATTATGATTGATTTAAATCAGCCTAATATGCAGCCAATCCACCATATTCCAAAGAATATTGTATATAGCGGCAGCAAGCTCAATGTGGCAATGACTATGGTAAATGGCAGTATCCTGTATGAAAAGGGAGCGTTTTTCATTGGAGTGAAGGCGGAAGAGATTTATGAGAAGGCAAATGAGATTATTGCAAGAATTAAGGAAACAAAGTAAAAGCTGGAAACGAAAGAAGAGTGATCATGACTTGTAAGGAGACGAAAAAAGCCATTCCCTTGTTTTTTGAAGAAGAGCTGGAGGGAAAAGAGCTACAGGACTTTATAAGACACATAAGAAACTGCAGCGACTGTAAAGAAGAGCTTACTATCTATTTTCTGGCATCGGAAGGAATTGCCAGACTGGAGGAAGGAAGCAGCCTGGATTTAGACAAGGAGCTGGAAGCCAGGATTGAAGAGCAGGAGCACAGGCTGAAGCTGCGCCACTCTTTAAAGATTGGTTTTTATTCCATGGAAATCATTCTGATTATTATGATTCTGTTTATTTTATGGTATGTATTGTAAAGGAGCCTTATGGAAAAGAAATTAGTATTGATAGACGGACACAGCATTTTAAACAGGGCATTTTACGGGGTGCCGGATTTAACCAATAAGGAGGGCTTCCACACAAATGCAATCTATGGATTCTTAAATATTCTATTTAAGATTCTGGAAGAGGAAAAGGCGGAATATCTGGCTGTGGCATTTGATGTAAAGGCGCCTACCTTCCGCCATGAAATATACAAGGAATATAAGGGAACAAGAAAACCAATGCCAGAAGAGTTAAGGGAGCAGGTTCCCGTCATGAAGGAAATCCTCAAGGCAATGAATGTGCTTGTGCTGGAAAAAGCGGGGCTGGAGGCAGATGATATTTTAGGCACTCTGGCAAAAATCGGGGAAAAGGAAGGCTGTCAGGTTTCCCTTGTATCAGGGGATCGGGATTTATTGCAGATTGCCTCCGAGCATATCAAGATCCGCATTCCAAAAACCAAGGGAGCCAGAACGGAAGTAGAGGATTATTATGCAAAGGATGTACTTGAAAAATATCAGG
>JAAVAC010000037.1 GCA_014804265.1 Lachnospiraceae bacterium
GCAGGGGAGCTGCAGGAAGGCGATAAGGTGCTGACTGCGGACGGGGAAGTGTTAGCCGTTGCCCGTGTGGAACTGGAGGTGCTGGAAGAGCCGGTCAGGGTGTATAACTTTGAAGTGGCGGACTGGCATACGTATTATGTATCGGGTGAGGAAGTGCTGGTACATAATACTTGTAAGGCTGGTGGTAGTGGAAATTCTAATACAACAATACAATTTGAAGAAGCATTAGAAAAATTGGAACAATCTGGTTTAAGACCTGGGCAGACTATAATAAATAAGAAAAGGGTTATAGAAATAGTAGAATCATATGATTCTATAAAAGCTAGTAGTAGTATTTATACAGATTCTACGGGAAGGTATTTGGTTGAAGGTCATCACACAACTGTTGCGGCTACTATGTTAGGAAAAGGCTCAGGTCCTAATATGAATATTCCTACAAAACAGTTACCTTCTGCAAAAAACATTCATTGGACTAAGAAGTGGTATCAATTTTGGAAAAAATCAATTAAAATCGTGGAGGATTAATAAATGGATATTAGTATTTATTATCAAATTTTAGATATTGGTATGTTGTACGAGAAAGGAAGAAATAGTGGAAGATTATGGAAGATAGGAGAAAGAAAACGTCTTAAAGAGCTGATACTATTTTGGCAAAAAGTATTAGATTATATTTCAAAAGAAGAAGAGGGTATAATCTGTTCAGAAGAATTATTTCAAAGTCTTGAAAAGTTGTGCAAAAAGTATAAATTTCCAAATTATGGTAAAATATTAGATGAAAAAGGAGATTTAGTAAATAGTAATTATACATTTGAGATAAGAAAGGATGAGGAAATTAAAATACGTAATTTTATAGAACGATTATTACTAGATATGAAAAAAAATATAGTGGATTATAAAAACAAAGAGATGACTTATCGTATATTAACAATTCTTCACAATCTTCCGAAGGCAATGTATGGAAGAAGTATTTTGAGCAATAGTTCAAATAATATATCATATAGTGAAGCATTAAATGATGCTAAAAATTATATGAATGAAGCAATGAAAAAGGAATATGAAAAGTATTTTTTATAGTATAGAATAATGGAATTTGTTGAAGATGGTTATATTATAGAATTGTCAATTTTTTTAATCTTCTTAATTAATTTATAAAAAATAAATTGTCTTGCATATTAAAATGTACAAATAGGAAAGTATTGAACTTTACAAGTAAGAGAAAGAATAATTGTGGCAGAGTAGTTATTCGGTAAGTTTCTTTAGGCCTGCTAGACTTCGTGGCAGATTTAGTCAATGTCTACTGGTACTACAGAGAAGGGAACACCTTCCAGATGGCCTCCAGCATCATAGCGGCCATACCCGGTCTGGGGGACGCAGCGGGAAGCATCATCAAGGGAGCCGGGATCTTTATCAAGTGCGAGAAGGCGGCAAAGGTGGGGAAGGCAGTGAGCACCACCTGCCGGATGATAGGGGCAGTGGCCCAGACAGGTGTGAACGTGATCAACTTCGCCAAGGCATTCCGGAGCGTGAGGAAGGAATACCGGGAGACGGGGCATGTGTCGTTTTTGAACGGGGCGAATGCTGTCCTGAGTGGGCTTGGAGTCATAGGCGGGATCGCTCATAGCGTGAACAGTGTCAAGAACTTCAATAAGATGAGGAGCAGCTTAAGTAGCAAGAGGATTTCTAAGAGTGGTTCGGTAGCAGAGGAAGCAAGAAATTGGCAACTTAATAATGGCGGATATGGAAGAGCAGATGATTGGTCGGAAGTTATGCTGAAAAAAGGAGATATAGTATGGGCAGGTGAACCTGGACAAAGTAATTTTTATACGACTAATAGGGTGGCAGAAATGGTAGGAACTGATGCTACGAAATTATATGAAGGATTACAAGTAGGAAAGGGATCATTTCCAACATATAGACCTGGATTTACTATGTATGAGGTACAAGAGGACATAACTGTGGCATATTCAAAAGCTTTAGCCAATAATCAAATTTCTGCTGGAGGATTTGAACAGTATTACATACCAAACTATGAAAATGTATTAAAGCCGATTTTGATTAGAATAATGGAGAATAGATAATAGATAATGGAGAGAAAATATGATAGATAAGGAAAGTGGAATTTTGATGTTTGATAATTTTGCTATATGTCCATATATGTCCTTGGAGAATTTGATAAATATAATTGACAAAAAGGAGATAATTTCTTGTGAAAAAGGTCCATATATCAATTTGTTTTTAAAACCACAAAAGGCTAATGGTAAGTATTTTCTTTTGAGATTATTTTTTGAAAAAAGACCTGAAGAACTTAAATATTGCCAGATAGTGGTACAAGATATTGATATAGTTCCATCATGGAAAGATTGGAATATGGCAGAGCAATTAAAAATAAAGGAAAATAATGATATGTGGTTAAGGGAGGATGTTGGTAAGCCACCATATATTTTCTCATGGGGAGAGTTAAAATCTGTATACAATGCAAGAGAAGCATCAAGTTATATAATGGTAAAATACGATTAAAGTTTTAATCAACGTATTGGATTAATTATACAGCCTCTACGGAGAGCGGATGGGCACCTATGACGGAGAAGGGAACCGTATCCCGGACGACACCCCGATCCGCTTCCTCTACAACGGCCAGGCAGGAGTGGAGACCGACAGGAACGGCTTGTATTACATGCGCGCAAGGTATTATAATACAGAAATCAAGCGCTTCTTGAACCGTGACATCCTAGACGGCACCATAGACAACGGCCAGAGCCTGAACAAATACAGCTACGTACAGGGCAACCCGTGACATTAACCGACCCATTCGGGCTGTGCCCGGTAGGGGGAAGCATGAACGAATACCTGCTCATGCTGGGGCACACCGCCCTGGACCTGTTAGGCTTCGTGCCGGTAGTGGGCTTCGTGGCAGACCTTGCCAATGCCTACTGGTACTACCGGGAAGGGAACACCTTCCAGATGGCCTCCAGCATCATAGCGGCCATACCCGGGCTCGGGGATGCAGCGGGAAGCATCATCAAGGGAGCCGGGCTCCTTGCCAAGTGCGAGAAGGCGGCAAAGGTGGGAAGGCAGTGAGCACCACCTGCCAGATGATAGGGGCAGTGGCCCAGACTGGTGTGAACGCGATCAACTTCGACAAGGCGTTCCGGAGCGTACGGAAGGAATACCGGGAGACAGGGCATGTGTCGTTTTTGAACGGGGCGAATGCTGTCCTGAGTGGGCTTGGAGTCGTGGGCGGGATCGCCCAGAGCGTGAGCAGCATCCAGAACTTCGATAAGATGATGAGCAGCCTAAGCAGCAAGCCAAGCCTAAGCAACGGATCAGGCCAGCAGTATGCCAATATCGCAGACGGGGTATGCTTCGTAGCGGGGACAGAGGTAAAGACAGAAGAGGGCAGGAAGGCGATAAGGTGCTGACTGCGGACGGGGAAGTGTTAGCCGTTGCCCGTGTGGAACTGGAGGTGCTGGAAGAGCCGGTCAGAGTGTATAACTTTGAAGTGGCGGACTGGCATACATATTATGTATCGGGTGAGGAAGTGCTGGTGCATAATGATTGTATAAGCTGAATCGGGGGGTAAAACAGCTGAGACAAGTCAAGTGTCTAACTATGGTATTTTTCTGTAAAGCTTATACCTATGACACCTTCGGCAGGATGACCGCAGAGACAGACTCAAAAGGGAACATCCCCGCTATGCCTATGACGCAGGCGGCAACTGTACGGAAAAGGCCAACGCCCTTGGGACCACCATGGAGTACGACAAGATGGACCGGCTCTCTTCCGTGACGGTGCATACCAAAGAAAAAGGGGACATCACAGTCTCCTATGAATACAATGCCGAAGGCCAGGCCATCGCCATCATCAATGGGGCTAGATAAAGAACTTGAGGATACACAATAGATGAGTTTTTTAAGAATATCCTCTTGGAAAGTTACCTACTGTATTTTATCAATACATATCCTTTCAATTCTTTTAAAAACAAATCCAACTATCTTTACCTATCCAACACTCCTTCTAAAGTTTTTTTCATAACCGGCTTCGGCTCCCAAGTTTTTTCTAATTCCATTTTTATATAAGTTACAAATTCATTTACTTCACCTGTTTTATCATAATGCCCCAAAGCTCTATAATATATATCTTTTGTTTCATTGTAAACAACGACTGGTGGATAATTATTAATCATAAAAAAATAATTCATCAATGTCCGGCCAACACGACCGTTTCCATCCGCAAAAGGATGGATGTTTTCAAACTTGCAGTGTACATATGCAGCCGCTTTTAAAATATTCTCTCCTTTATCCGGTATTTCTTCCAGCTCTTCGCACAGTTCCTCTATTTCTATCGGTACTTGTTCAGGTAGTGCTCCCTGACCATCGGCCACGCAATAATCATGTATCTTATATTGCCCTGGCCGTTCTCCTTTGCTCCATCTCGTCTCATCATAAGTTCCAGACATCAATTTTTCATGAATTGCCTTTATTAGTTCGGGTGTTATTTTCTCCCTTTCTATGATTTTCTCCTTCAGGAACTCATAACACTTCTTCTGATTTTCTATTTCATAAATCGTTCTAAGATCACCTGTGAAATTGATTACCTTACCATTTTCAAATATTTCTCTTGTATTGTGGTATGATATTTCAGGATTCTCTATAACTCCTGAATGATAAGCAAATATGATCCTGAAATTATTCAAGGCAATTTGCAAATCATTTACCGTGCAAATATTTCTTTTTTTCCATTTTGCGATTATCGTTTTATAGTCAGCCATTTTTCCACCTTGCTTTCTTTCATGTATTTAGTATAGCACATAGTAACCATTCGCGGAAAAAATAATTATCATAAGTAATATAATCATTGCTCATTTTTACAAAAGTTTGCCATTACAAGTGGATTTGGTCAAGGTGGGTATGAAATATATCCAAAAAGCTCAAAATAAAAAAATAGAGAATGTAACACCTGAATTTTAGACGGCATAGTATAAAATAAAACAGGAAATATACTATGAAAGATCAGAAAATTTTACCTTTTTATATGTCCTATCCTTTGCCCATCGCCTTTGAAGATGACCGGGATATGGTAAAGGATTTAGAATATTTGCAGCAAATGTATCCTATGGGTGCAAAAAAATTGTTAGCAGAAGTGAACAAAGCCCTTTCCATTTTAGATTATGAAGGAAGCATGATTTATGACCAGTATCCGGACCGTTTCATGTTATACAAAATGGGAAAGGATATTTTAGAAAGTCTTCGGAAGAATCCCACAAATAAAAAAGAAGATGAGCAGCTGGCCAAATTATTGCAATGGGATGGTATAGATGAACTGATTCTGGTTATCCTATTTTTTGAATTGTTAAAGAGAAGGCATCAGAATAAGGGCGGATATTTAAAGTTTTAAGTCGTTAAGGAAAATTTTAGTTGTGGTTTTGCCCCAAAGGAATTAAAATATAGTCATGGCATTCATGGCTATATTTTTTATGTGTAAAGACTGCCTGTAAGGAGCCGGATATGGAAAAAGTAATTTCTTTTTTGGAAGAACAAGTAAATGAAAGCCTTGTACAGGTTATATTGAGCAATTCCCGGAATAAGGAGCGCATCACGAAGATGAAGCTCCATCCGGTCATCATAAAAGGAGAAGTGCGGTTTCAGATAGAAAGATATATCGGGACAAAGGTGCTTCATGAAAATCTGACAAAAGAAGCAGCAGTACAGACCATACTGGATGCATTGGGAAAAGATTTTGGACAACTTGAGTTAGAGAGTGCTAACTTAAGGGGGACGGTGCTGATAGGAAAAAGAGGGACGGTATCGCTAAAGGTAAAGAGAAAAAATACACCTGACAAAAAAACAGCAGTACCGGATCATAATCGTCGTAAGCAGTATATATTGCAGGAGGGAATTCCGGTTCCTTTCCTGATTGATTTGGGAGTGCAGACAAAAGAAGGAAAAATCATTCATGCTAAATATGACAAATTCAAGCAAATCAACCGTTTCCTGGAGTTTGTCCGGGACGTGCTTCCTGCCCTGCCCAAGGATAAGAAGCTTTCGATTCTTGATTTTGGCTGCGGCAAGTCCTATCTGACCTTTGCATTGTATTATTATCTAAAGATATTAAACGGCTATGATATCCATGTGATAGGGTTGGATTTAAAGGAAGATGTCATAGATGCCTGCAATCAATTAAAAGAAAAATACGATTATCATGATCTTATGTTCCTAAAAGGAGACATCAAGGAGTATAATGATATGGAGCAGGTGGATATGGTGGTTACCTTACATGCCTGTGATACTGCAACGGACTATGCCCTGTTCAAAGCCATTACATGGAATGCCAGGGTGATTTTGTCCGTTCCCTGCTGTCAGCATGAATTAAATAAACAGATAGACAGCAGGCTTTTGCAGCCCGTATTGAAATACGGACTGTTAAGGGAGCGGATATCGGCGCTTTTAACCGATGGAATCAGGGCAAACCTGTTAGAACGGGCGGGATATGAGACCCAGCTCTTAGAATTTATTGATATGGAGCATACTCCGAAAAATATTTTAATCAGAGCCATGAAAAAGGATGGCTTCCAAAAAAGGCAGCAGAATGAGTTGGAAGAGCTGATCAGGGAGCTTCAGGGTGAGCTTACCTTGGAAAGGCTATTAAAAAGTAAAGAAGGATTTTAATATAGATGAGAAAAGAATTTATAAAGATAATTGTTTGCGCAGTGGTATTTTTGACTTCCATTATCGTAATCGGTGCTATCATGAATCAGGGAAACAGTGATATGACCACGGAGATGGAAGCCGCAACGTTTCCGCTTGTTTCCTTTGATGCGGGAGGAACGACAGTAAACCTGCTTCACGGTTATAGTGAAGAAATGGAGGTTAATTATGTAAGGGATAACATTATCTGTCTAGGTGAGGAAAGAAAACTTTCCCTGATTGTGGATAAGTTTGATGCGAATATAAAGGGCATGTCCTTTGAGGTCCGCTCTCTGGATGGAGAACGCTTGGTGGAGAGTACGGATATTTATAATTATACGGAGGAAGACGGGAAAATATTAGCATCTCTCCAGCTGAAGGACTTAATTGACGATCACGCAGAATATAAACTGGTGATACTGCTTCGAATGGAAAATGGCAAGACTTTGAGATATTATACAAGAGTGATTGAGGCAGAGGATTATTACCAGGCAGAAAAAATTGCATTTGTGAAAGACTTTCATGAAAGGACCTTTGACAAGGAAGCAGCTAAAGAGCTTACGAAATATCTGGAATCCAACGAGGAGGGGGATAACACCACATACAGCCGGGTCAATATCCATAGCAGCTTTTCCCAGATTACCTGGGGAGACCTTAAAGTGGAAAAGGAAGGAACTGTTCAGATATCCATCAAAGAAATGGAGGCTCAGACAGCCAAAATACAGCTTTCCTATCAGGTGTCCATAGGAAACGATAAAAATAAGACATTTTTCAATGTAAAGGAATTTTACCGGCTGAGATACGGTACGGAAAGAATTTACCTGCTGGATTTTGAACGCACTATGGAACAGATTTTTGATAAGGATAATGGAGTTTTCTCTTCTAATAAGATCAGTCTTGGAATTACGGATGGTGATGTAAAGCTGATAGAAAGCGAAGGAGGAAATATTCTGGCTTTTATTCAGGAAGGAATGCTTTACAGCTATAACATAACCGAAAATAAGCTGGCGCTTCTCTTCAGCTTTTACGACAAAGACAATTGGGATGAGAGAACCACCTATGACGGGCATGATATCACTATTTTGACCATGGATGAAACGGGAAATATCTATTTTGTAGTATCCGGTTATATGAACAGAGGAAGCCATGAAGGCCGGGTGGGAATACAGATATACTATTTTAACAGCACTATGAACACCATTGAAGAGGAAATATTCATTCCCTATACCAAATCCTATGCCTTGTTAAGGCAGGATTTGAAAAATCTGGCTTATATCAATCAGACGAACCATTTCTACTTTATTATGGGCGGGACGTTATATGACGTAAACGTATTCGAAAAATCATATGAAATCGTAAAGGAAAATCTCGCTGCCAACAGCTATCAGGTTTCTGCTTCCGGCAGAATGGCAGCCTGGGAGGCAAAAGGAGATTCTCTTGGAACGGAAACGCTGATATTAATGGATTTTAATACCAGAAAACAGACGACAGTAGAAGGAGGAAATGGCTGTTATGTGAAGCCCCTTGGCTTCATGGGAGAAGACCTGATTTATGGGACTGCTTACAAATCAGATGTGGTAAAGGACAGCTCCGGCAGTATTTTGTTCCCTATGTATATGGTCAATATTTTGAACGGAACGGAAACCATAGCCGATACCTATCAGAAACCTGATATCTATATTGTAGGTGCAGAAATTACCGATAATCAGATTAATTTAAAACGTGTAAAAAAGAGCGAAGGCGGAACGATGTTCCGGGAAACTGCCGATGATCAGATTATGAACACGGAAATAGAAGAAACGGGAGAAAACAAAGTGGAAGTGGTGGCAACTGCCGATTATGAAAAAATAGTGCAGATTGCTTTAAAGGGGACGATTGAACCAAAATCCATAAAATTCCTTACACCAAAAGAGGTTATGTATGAAGGGGGCAGAGAGTTAGCGCTTGCTAATGAGGATTCCATAGAAGACTACTATGTGTATGGAAATACAAATATTGAAGCGACTTTTGCGGAGCTTTCAAAAGCAATCAGTCTGGCCGATCAGATTTCCGGCGTGGTCATTAATGCTAAGGGGGAATATGTCTGGAGAAAAGGCAACCGGAGTACGAAAAACCAAATCATGAAAATAGAAAGCGCATCCGTGACAGAAGAAAAGGCAAGCCTTGCGGTCTGTCTGGATACCATGCTGAAGTTTGAAGGCATCATGAAAAATACGGAATATCTGCTGAGCCAGGGAGAGACCATACTATCCATATTGGAAGGCAACCTGCCGGATGCACATATATTGGATCTGTCGGGCTGCAGTCTGGATTCCGTCCTCTATTACGTAAATCAGGATATTCCTGTGTTGGCCCTTCTAAATGATGGAAATGCAGTTTTGATTGTAGGATTTAACGAACTCAATACGGTAATTATGGACCCTGTTACTGGAACCATCTACAAGAAAGGTATGAACGATTCCAAAGAATGGTTTGAAGAAAACGGAAATCGATTCATCACTTATATAAAATAGGAAAGCGGGAAGAATAGAACAATAAAACAGGAAAGAATTGGAGGGAATGGAAATGGATGAAAGAATAAAGACATTAGCAAGAAATCTGGTACAGTATTCCTGCAAAGTAAAGGAAGGGGATAACGTATACATTCATTATATCGGAACGGTCACGGAACAGCTGGCAATGCAGATCATCAAAGAAGTATATAAGGCGGGTGGAACTCCCTTTCCTCATTTTACCAGTCAGAGGGTACAGCGGGAAATGCTTTTATCCTGTAAGGAAGAGCAATTAAAGTTGATGGCAAAGCTGGATGAGGAAGAAATGAGCCGCATGGACTGCTATATCGGTATCCGAGGCACGGATAACGTAGCCGAGCTTTCTGATGTGCCAGCGGAAAAAATGGAACTGTACGATAAGCTTTACATGGATCCGGTTCACCACAAAATCCGTGTTCCCAAAACAAGATGGGTAGTCCTTCGCTATCCCAATGCCGCAATGGCCCAGTTAGCAGGAACCAGCATGGAAAATTTTGAAGATTTTTACTTCAATGTCTGCAACCTGGATTACAGCAAAATGGATAAAGCCATGGAGGCATTGGTATCCTATATGAATCGGACCAAAAAAGTAAGAATCGTAGGTCCGGGTACCGACCTGACCTTTTCCATAAAAGGAATCAAGGCGATTCCATGCAGCGGCACCATGAACATTCCCGATGGAGAAGTGTTTACCGCTCCAGTGAAAGATTCGGTGAACGGAACGATTTCCTACAATGCCCCTTCTCTTTATCAGGGCTTCACTTATGAAAATGTAAAGTTTACCTTCAAAGACGGCAAAATCATAGAAGCAACAGCTAACGATACGGAAAAGCTGAACAAGCTTTTAGACTCTGACGAAGGCGCCAGATATATCGGTGAATTTGCAATTGGAGTAAATCCCTATATCCTAAAGCCCATGAAAGACATTTTATTTGACGAAAAAATCTGCGGCTCCATCCATTTCACCCCCGGCAACTGCTACGAAGAAGCCCCTAACGGCAATCAATCCGTTATCCACTGGGATTTGGTGCTCATCCAGCGGGAGGAATATGGCGGTGGAGAAATCTACTTTGATGACAGACTCATACGAAAGGATGGGATTTTTACAGTTCCTGAGTTGATGGCGTTGAATCCGGAGAACTTGAAATAGAAAGAAGGGAGGGGTTGATGGGGGGACGTAGGAGTTGCCAGATAGAAGTCTTATGGGCACGCTCTCGCTCTATGAAGACGCAGCAGTACTAACGCACCTAAATACGGTGCGTAAGGACTGGCGTCTTCATCAAGGCCCATAAGACTTCTATCTGGCAACTCCTACTGGCTACCACAAAGCCCCTAGGCAGCTAAAGCAAAGAACAGAGACTGCCTGAATTTTATCACAACCTATATCCTAAATACTCCATCATCCTTTTTTCTTCTGATACTTATTCACTAACCTCTGAATCCGATCGCTTGGATTCAACAAATCACTAATAGAAGTATCATGGTTTAAAGTATCAATAATATAAGCAATATACTTGCTCATGTCGCAAGTGATGTACCAGGGCTTTTTCAAAAGCTCTGGGGTCTGGTATACCAGATTGGTAGTAAGTATCCTGTCGATCATGCCGTCCTCGTAAGCCTTGTCGAACTTGTCCAGACCGTTTGTAAAGAGGCCAAAGGTAGCAAATACAAATACCCTGCCTGCTTTTCTTTTCTTTAGCTCAGAAGCAGTTTCCAGAATGCTTTCACCGGAAGAAATCATATCATCAATAATAATCATATCCTTTCCTTCCACACTGGTTCCCAGAAATTCATGGGCAACAATGGGATTTCTGCCATCTACGATTTGCGTATAATCCCGGCGTTTGTAGAACATACCCATATCAAGTCCAAGGACATTTGCAATATAAATGGCACGGCTCATACCGCCTTCGTCCGGGCTGATGACCATCATATGAGACGAATCGATGGATAAGTTCTTGATGTGTTTCAATAATCCTTTAATAAACTGATAAGCAGGCTGTACGGTTTCAAACCCGTGAAGAGGAATCGCATTTTGGACACGGGGATCGTGAGCATCAAAAGTAATGATATTGTCTACACCCATGCGTACCAGCTCCTGCAGTGCAATGGCACAATCTAAGGATTCCCTTGAGCTTCTCTTGTGCTGTCTGCTTTCATAGAGGAAGGGCATGATCACGGTAATTCGTCTGGCCTTTCCGCCTACTGCGGCAATGATACGCTTCAAATCCTGATAATGATCGTCCGGAGACATGTGATTTTCATGACCGCATAAGGAGTAGGTAAGACTGTAGTTAGCAACGTCTACCAATATGTACAAATCATTGCCGCGGACGGATTCCAGTATCACGCCTTTTGCTTCACCGGAACCAAAACGGGGGACTTTTGTATTTAAGATATAAGAATCCCGCTGATAGCCTGAAAAAGCAAGGCTGTCTTTGTGGGCGCTTTCTCTTTCCGTCCTCCAGTCAACCAGGTATTGATTTACTTTTGCACCAAGCTCCTGACAGCCCTTCAAGGGAATGATACCAAGTGAACCTACTGGTATTGTTTCTAAATTTTGTGTTTCTTCACGTCTTGACATGAAAAGCCTCCTCACTTTCTGTTTGCAATTCTTTTTTTGTGCATACGAATATCCTGTCCGGTCAGCTTATATAAATGAAAGTAACTTGTAATACGGGAAAAAATCCGTTCGGAGTAGCGCAGGCTCAATTCCTCCAAGGACAAGTTGGTGGAAATAATAGTAGCATTCTTCCGGAGGTGCCGTTCGTTCAGACAGGAAAATAAACTGGAAGTTACAAAGGAATTTGTAAGCTCCGTTCCTAAATCATCTATGATCAAAAGGTCGCAATTGTACAAATCATCGTAAATGCGGCTTAATTCTTCCTTATTGCGGTATTCAAAGGTCATTTTGGATAAGGTATCAAAAAGCTTGGAAGAACTGAAATAAATGACGGAATGACCTTTATCCATAAGCTCCTTGGCAATACAGCTTGATAAAAAGGACTTCCCCGTTCCTACTGTACCATAAAAAAATAAATTTTGATAGTCCAAGTTAAAATCTTCTATAAATTTTTTGCTGCCTGCCACGGCCTGGGAAAATCTTTCTAAATCTTCCCCTATGTAATAGTCCATAGAAAGCTTTGAGAAGTTTTCTTCCTTTAGCATTTCTTTAATATTGGACTGCTCATATAAAAGGTTGATGATGGCCTGCTTAAAGCAGCTGCATTTTTCCCCTTCCAAAAAGCCGGTATCCTTACAAAGAGGACAGTCGTAAATAGGCTCTAAGTAATCATCGGGATAGCCGACAGCTCTTAAAAGCTTCTTTTTTTCGCTGGAAAGAGCCGATACCTGGTCATGGAGGGGAATGGTGGCATGGGAATCCCCGTTTAAAAGCTGTTTTCCACGTTCTATGCAAAGGGAGGAGATAGCATGCTCTATCTCCTGATATTTCGGAATCTTTTCGTGTATTTCCTTAAAACGTTTGTCTAAAAGGTACGTATTCCTGCTTTGCGTTTTCTCGTAATTACGCATAATGGAATCGTATTGGGCATTTGTAAGAGCCATGGCAGCCTCCTTTGTGCTTGGCATTCATAGTGGAAGATTGCCTGCTAATTGCTTAATATTTCCTGTTCCAGACTGGCATAATCATAGGTATTCTGCTTAAAATCCTGAAATTGTCCGCTTGTTTTTGCAGAAACTGCCTTAGACTGTTTAAAGCTTTGGTCAAAAGCCGCTGCCTGTGTCTTGTTGTGGACACCTGCCTTCAGCCATTTGTTTAAAATGCCGTCAGTGTATTGAAAACGGTTCTTATCTACTGCCAGAACAGCCTTTTCGCAGGCGGCCAGTATCAGTTCTTTATCAAAGCCGTACTCCTTGTTCCATCTGGTAATAAAGTCTGCCTCTGTCTGTGTAGGTGCGGAGTTCTTTCCCAGTGCTTTCATGACTCCGTATACCAGCTTGTCATATTTGTTGGAACGCAGCTTTGCCTGTCTTACGGTAGCCACACCTTCCTCAGCCCAGTTCATGGCTACTTTTTCTATGTAATGCATGCTTTTATGGCCGTGTCCTACGCAGTATTCAATCAGATAGTCAATTAACTCCTGGGAAAATCCCAAAGTATCATAGAAAAATACAATGCTGTTTATTTCTGAAGTGGAAAGGGTTTTCTCCAGGTATTGCTCCGCCACGAAGATAATCTCGGAAAAGACATCATCATCCTTTAAAGCGCGAAGCTGGCTTGGAGTGTATTTCGGTTTTTCCAATGCCTTCTTCTCCGAATCCTTCACATTGGCAGCAGGTTTTTCGCTTCTGGCAGGATCCTGTACCATCTTGCGGGGAAGGGAAACGATTTCGCCCCGGGGCATTTTATCCAGATCCTGAATATGAATGCCGGAAACATGATTGTTCTCATTATAATCTAAAAGCAGGAGCTTCTTTTCTTCCCAATATTTAAGCGCACGAATCACATCCCGCTCTGTCAGATTGAATTTATCTGCAATATCAGATATGCTGGTGGGCAGATTTGCACTCATCATGCGTATCAGATAGAAATAAATCTTAAGCTGGGCGTCGTTGGCATCCTTCATATATTCATCGATAAAGCAGTTGGATATTACCGTTGCATCGGAATAATTGTCCTTATAAATTGTGAGGGGGCTCATTACCGTTCACCTGTCCTTTGTTTTTCCGCTTTCAGCATTGGAAAGCAAAAGAAATTATAGCACATATTTTAAAAAATGCAAACAGTAAATTTGTCCTAAACCCTTGAAAATACGGGCTTTGCGGCAATTCGGCCTTTTGTGGAAAATGTGGATAGAAGGTGCACATAATGTCTCTCTCAAAAGAAAGAAATCAATAAATAACAAGTAAAATAAAGAAGTTTTCTGTAGAAAGAAAGAAAAATTATGTAAACCTAATTATCCACATTCAAAAAGCAAATTTTTTTGTTAATATTGTGGAAAATGTGGACAAGATTATATGCCAAGGAGTTTTTCGCCGATAGTTACCACATCTCCCGCTCCCATAGTTATCAACAAGTCTCCCTGGGAACAATTTTCTAATAAAAAATTTTCAATTTCATCAAAGGATGGAAAATAGTGGCAGTCTGTTCCAAGCTTTTCGATTTCCTTCAGTAAGTCCAAAGAACTGATGCCGATAGTATTTTTTTCCCTTGCGGCATATATGTCTGTCAGCACTATGTGGTCAGCCAGGGAAAGGGCATTGGCAAAATCGGTAAGAAAAGCCTTTGTGCGGGTATAAGTATGGGGCTGGAATACGCACCAGATATCCTTGTGAGGATATTTTTCCGCTGCCTGCAGGGTTGCCCTGATTTCCGTGGGATGGTGGGCATAATCGTCCAAAATCGTAATTTCTCCCAATTTTCCCTTTAATTCAAACCGCCTGTCTGTTCCATGAAAAGAAAGCAGGGCGGCTTTTACTGTTTCCGTGGAAATGCCCAGCAAATCGGCAAGAGCAATGGCAGCAAGAGAATTCAGCACGTTATGCTCACCCGTAACTCCCAACTTAATCACCGGAGCAGCGTGATCCGCATCGTCTTTCATCCCGGCAGCCTTTGGAGAGCGGCATAGAGTGTAGCCTGGTCTTGCCAATTCATCATAAGTAATGTTCTTGGCGGAATAGTCAAATTCCAGTTTGGAACCATAAGTAATAATATTGCACTCCAAATCGGAAATAATCGTATCTATGTCTTTGATATCCCCGTTTATGATCAGAGTGCCGTCCTTTGGAAGAAGCTTTGCAAATTGATGAAAGGAATTGCGGATCTGATGAATGTCTTTAAAGAAATCCATATGATCCTCTTCCACATTGAGGATCAGGCTGATTTTTGGGAAAAAGCTTAAAAAGCTGTTTGTATATTCGCAGGCTTCCGTTACAAAATAGGGAGAGGCGCCGATGCGGATATTGCCTCCTATGGATTTTAGGATTCCGCCAATGGAAAGAGTCGGATCCTTTTCTGCCGCCAGCAGGATTTCCGAAACCATGGAAGTAGTTGTGGTTTTTCCGTGGGTTCCGCTGATGGCAATGGGAAGCTCATAATTTTTCATAATCTGTCCTAAAAGCTCAGCCCTGGTCATACAGGGAATTTCACTGGCTCTTGCTGCCTGTAACTCCGGATTTCCTTCACGAATTGCAGCGGTGTAGACAACTAATTGCACAGAATCGGTAATATTTGAAGCATTTTGTCCATAATATACAGTAACTCCCTTTCTTTCCAAGGATTCTGTCAGTGGGGACTTCTTTGCGTCGGAACCGCTGACAAAAAAACCTCTGTCAGCCAGGATTTCGGCCAAGCCACTCATGCTGATGCCGCCAATGCCTATGAAATGAATGGAAATAGGTTTTGAAAAATCAATATTGTACATGATTGTCCTTCCTTTTATATATAATAAGTGATTTTTTATCCTTATTACAGTATATCCTACCAAGGTAAAAAAATCCAATTATATTTTAAAAGGGCAATAAAATGGCAGAAACTAAAAAGGGAATGAGCCGCATTTAGCAAAAATATCTATAAAATAGTACCAAAGACTTACAAAAGAAAAGAGAAAATGTGCGATACAAACAAAAGAAGCTCGAAAAAAGAAGAATAAATTGTGCAGAATAGACATACAAAATGGAAAACACATAAAAATATTTTGTAAAAATTATTCACTTTGGTGTGATAGTGTGTTATAATGGTTAAACCGAGATTTGTTCGTGTCAAGACAAAAAGTTAAGGGGTGAAGATATGATTAAGAAAGAAATGATTGCCATGTTATTAGCAGGAGGACAAGGCAGCCGTTTAGGCGTTCTGACTGCAAAGGTAGCAAAACCGGCAGTTGCATTTGGAGGAAAATACCGTATTATCGACTTTCCACTAAGTAATTGCATCAATTCCGGCGTAGATACGGTAGGGGTATTAACACAATATCAGCCGCTTCGATTAAATACACATATTGGAATTGGGATTCCATGGGATCTGGACCGAAATATCGGAGGTGTGACTGTTCTCCCGCCCTATGAGAAGAGCACCAACAGTGAGTGGTATACAGGAACGGCAAATGCCATATACCAGAATATTGATTATATGGACAGTTTCAATCCGGATTATGTGTTGATTTTGTCGGGAGACCACATATATAAGATGGACTATGAGGTTATGCTGGATTATCATAAGTCAAAAGGAGCAGAAGTGACATTGGCAGCTATGCCTGTACCTATGGAGGAGGCAAAGCGCTTTGGCATTCTGATAACCGATGATAACCGCCAGATCAACGAATTTGAAGAAAAGCCTGAAAATCCCAGAAGCAATCTGGCGTCTATGGGTATTTATATTTTCAACTGGAAGACTTTAAAAGAAGCGCTTATCGCAAATGCCAACCAGCCGGCTCTTGATTTCGGAAAGCATGTCATTCCATACTGCCATAAGAATGGAGCGCCTATATTTGCCTATGAGTACAATGGTTACTGGAAGGATGTAGGAACCCTTCATTCCTATTGGGAAGCCAATATGGAGCTGATCGATCTGGTTCCGGAGTTCAATTTATACGAAGAATACTGGAAGATTTATACGAAAAGCGATATTCTTCCGCCACAATATATTTCAGCGGACAGCGAAGTGGAAAGAAGTATCATCAGTGAAGGGGCGCAGATTTACGGCAAGGTTTACAATTCCGTAATCGGATGCGGTGTGACTATCGGCAAGGACACCGTAGTGAGGGACTCTATCATTATGAACAACACGGAGATCGGTGCCCAGGGTGAGGTCTACAAATCCATTATTGCGGAAAATGTACAGATTGGAGATTGTGTAAAGCTGGGAGTGGGAGAGGAAGCGCAAAATGAAACAGATCCCCATATTTACAACAGCGGCATCGTGACCATCGGGGAAAAGTCCGTTGTGCCCAGTCATGTATCCATAGGTAAGAATACAGTAGTTTCCGGTGTCACCACAGCAGAAGACTATGAGAATGCTTATCTTCCAAGCGGAAAAACTTTAATTAAGGCAGGTGAAGAGTCATGAGAGCAATTGGAATTATTTTAGCCGGCGGCAATAATCACAGAATGAAAGAATTATCCCAGAAACGTGCCATTAGCGCAATGCCCATTGCAGGAAGCTACCGAAGCATTGACTTTGCACTTAGCAATATGACCAACTCCCACATTCAGCGGGTAGGAGTGTTTACCCAATATAACGCACGCAGCCTGAATGAACATTTAAGTTCATCCAAATGGTGGGATTTTGGTAGAAAACAAGGGGGATTGTTTGTATTTACTCCTACGGTTACCAGTGACAATAATTCCTGGTACAGAGGAACGGCAGATGCCATATATCAGAACCTTTCCTTCTTAAAGAACAGCCATGAGCCCTATGTAGTCATTGCTTCCGGTGATTGTGTCTATAAGATGGATTACAATAAGGTACTAGAATACCATATCGAGAAAAAGGCAGATATTACTGTAGTATGTAAAGACATGCCTGCCGGAGAGAAAATCGATCGTTATGGTGTCATTAAGATGAATGAAGACAACCGTATCGAAGAGTTTGAAGAAAAGCCGATTATGGCCAAGTCCAATACAGTTTCCTGTGGTATCTATGTAGTCCGCAGAAGGCAGCTTATTGAAATGATTGAAAAATGTGCAGAAGAAAACCGCAATGATTTCGTACAGGATATTCTGATCCGTTATAAGGATTTAAAGAGAATGTATGGATACAAGATAACGGATTATTGGAGAAATATTGCAACAGTAGAAGATTATTTCAGTACGAATATGGATTTCCTCAAACCGGAGATCAGAGATTACTTCTTCAAACAATATCCGGATATTTATTCCAAGGTGGATGACCTTCCGCCTGCAAAATACAATGTAGGAGCCAAAATCAAGAACAGTCTGGTTTCAAGTGGATGCATCATTAATAGCACAGTGGAAAATTCCATCATCTTTAAAAACACGTTTATTGGAAATAACTGTACGATTCGTAACTCTATTATTCTGAACAATGTATATATCGGCGATAACAGCTATATTGAGAATTGTATCGTGGAAAGCAGGGATACGATTCGTGCCAATTCTCATCATGTAGGAGAAGGGGAAATCAAAATAGTAATCGAAAAGAATGAGCGGTATATTATCTAGGCGAAAGACTAAGTATTGGGGGATAAAGGATGAACATAACAGATGTGCGGGTACGCAAAATAACCAAAGAAGGTAAAATGAAAGCAGTCGTTTCTATCACATTGGAAAATGAATTTGTTGTTCACGACATTAAAGTAATTGAAGGGGAAAAGGGTCTATTCATCGCAATGCCCAGTAAAAAGGCAAATGACGGAGAGTACAGGGATATTGCCCATCCTATCAATTCTGAGACGAGAGAGAAGATGCAGTCTATGATTTTGAGCGCTTATGAAAAGGCGGTGGAGGAATCGGAAGAGGAGGCTGCGGAGTAAATAGGTTGTTGTGAAGGTGTTAAGAGGCTGTCTTTTTAGACAGTCTCTTTGTTTGGGAATAAATGGAGGGGAGGCGGATGCGGACGCGAAAGAGGGAGGTGGGTGGTTTGGCGGCTGTGTTTTTCATGGCGCTTTTACTAAACAGCCTGGGGAGGGTGTTGGTACCGGACGGGTCGTCATATAGCGCCGTCCATGGCGCAATATGACTAAAATTGCCATCCATGGCAATTTTCCCCTGGGTTGAGAACAGGCTGTTAAGTAAAAGCGCCATGAAAAACAATGCCGCCAAACCACCCACTTCCCTCTTCCGCTGTTCTACATCAAGCTCTACCCTTAGAAAAAGCACAGCAGATTCAAGCTAAATTCAAGCTAAATTTAAGTTTAAGTTGTCTGCAATTTTCCGGTTTTAAGCTAAAAACCTTCCGGCATTTTCCAAACCCTTTTTTACTCCAAAAGCTTCCAAAAGGGTCATTCCAGCCCGCTTTTTTTCAGGCAACATCCCAGACAAAGTAACGGCTTTTCGATACCCAGTAGGAGCTGACGGCTGATGGAAAGGTCTTAAGGGCCTTGATGAAGACGCCGGCACTTACGCACCGTCCTTTGGTGCGTTAGTACCGCTGCGTCTTCATAGAGCGAGAGCGTGCCCATAAGACCTTTCCATCAGCCGTCAGCTCCTACGTCCTCTTATCCAATCCCCCACACTTTGTCCTCCCCCACTCTTTACTTGTCCCCCAAAATAAAGTAGAATGTGAAAGTACAGGAGGTGCATATGTATATATGTATATAATTGTAGGACTCGGAAACCCCACACAGGAATATCATAATACCAGACATAACATAGGCTTTGCGGCTATAGATGAGTTAGCAGAGGCTAATGGAATTTCGGTAGTGGAAAAAAAGCATAAAGCAATCATTGGAAAAGGATATATAGAAGGCCAAAAGGCAATATTGGCTAAGCCCCAGACTTACATGAATTTAAGCGGCGAAAGCGTCAGGGCATTGATAGATTATTATAAGGTGGATGAAAAGACGGAATTGATCGTGCTTTATGATGATATCAGCTTGGAACCGGGAAAGCTTCGTATTCGGAAGAAGGGAAGCGCAGGGGGGCACAATGGTATAAAGAACATCATTGCCCATCTGGGACATACTGAATTTCAAAGAATTAAAATCGGAGTGGGAGAAAAGCCGGAAGGCTATGATCTTGCGGATTATGTGCTGGGGCATTTTAAGAAAGAGGAACAGCAGGTTATGGAGGATGCCCTTGAGAGAGTGGTTCAGGCGGTAAGCTGTATGATAACGGAAGATGCGGATGCAGCCATGAATCGTTTTAACTAATTAGAAATAGCCATTCAGAAAAAATAAAAGAGGAAAATAAAAGTGAGAGTATTAACAGACTGCTTAGAGGAGCTTTCAGAGTATGGAAGCATACAAAGAGAGCTGACCCGGGGAAAGACCATCGCCATAAACGGCCTGGTGGATTCCCAAAAGCTTCATATGATGTATGGGCTTTCAAAACAATATCCTGTGAGGATCATCATTACCCACAGTGATTTAAGAGCAAAAGAAATAAGTGAAGAATACCGTTTTTATGATAAGGAGACCATCTATTTTCCCGGAAAGGATTTTATATTCTTTCAGGCAGATATCCATGGAAATAAATTGACCAGAGAAAGGATCTGTGCTTATCGGAGAATGCTGGAAGGTCTTCCTGTCACCATAGTAACTACATTTGACAGTATTATGGCGCCCTGTATACCATTGCATGTATTGGAGGAAAACAGGATTTTTGTGGACGGTAGTTCTCATATAGAAGAAAGCGCACTTGCGGCACAGCTTGTGAAGATGGGTTATGAAAAATGCGGTCAGGTGGAGTCTGGAGGGCAATTCAGCATTCGGGGCGGCATTATCGACGTATTTGATTTTACGGAAGAAAATCCTTACCGGATCGAGCTTTGGGGAGATGAAGTAGAATCCCTAAGAAGTTTTGATGTATTGAGCCAGCGTTCCATTGAAGAGCTTGACAGCATTGTGATTTACCCTGCTACAGAATTTATCTTATCTAAGCAGGAGAAGATGCAGGGGCTTGCCCTTATATCCCAAGAGGCGGAAAAGACAGCAGAGATTTTGCGGAAACAGTTCAAAACGGAAGAGGCTGCCAGAGTCATGAAAATAGCCCAGGGGCTTAAGGAGCAGCTTTTGGAATTTGGTTCTATGGCAAATCTGGAAAGCTATATCCGGTATTTTTATCGGGAAGTAGTCAGTTTTCTGGATTTATTAGCCGGAAGAAACACGGTTCTGTTTTTAGATGAGCCTGCCCGTATCAAAGAGCATGGAGAGGCAGTGGAACTGGAATTTCGGGAAAGCATGATGCACCGTATTGAAAAGGGGTATGCCCTTCCCGGACAGGGAGAGCTGCTGTTTAGCCAGGGAGAAGTATTAAACAAAATGAAACGGTTCCCCATAGGGGCATTTGCACTTTTAGAAAGCAGAGGCGGGCTTTTGGAAGCGGATAACAGCTATCATATGCTTGGCAAATCCATAAACTCTTTTCAGAGCAGTTTTGAAGCGTTGGTAAAGGAGTTGGAAGGTTTTAAGAGGAAAGGGTACCGGGTTCTGCTGGCATCTGCATCCCGCACCAGGGCAAAGAGGCTGGCAGAGGACTTGATGGAAGAAGGACTCTCTGCTTTTTACAGTGAAGATATGGATAAAAAGCTGGAAGCCGGACAGGTCATGGTGTTTTATGGAAATCTGAAAAGAGGTTTTGAATACCCTTTGATACAATTTGCGGTTTTATCGGAAAGCGATATTTTCGGAGAGAAGAAAAAGAAAAAAAAG
Organism: Lachnospiraceae bacterium; assembly: GCA_014804265.1. Taxonomy (GTDB): domain Bacteria; phylum Bacillota; class Clostridia; order Lachnospirales; family Lachnospiraceae; genus RGIG3040. The sequence goes on from JAAVAC010000037.1 coordinate 21,505, forward strand.
AAGAAAAAAAGATACGAAGGGGAAAAAATCCATGATTTTACGGAACTAAAGGTAGGAGATTATGTCGTTCATGAAAATCACGGACTTGGTATTTATAAGGGAATTGAAAAGGTTGAAGTAGATAAGGTAGTAAAGGATTATATGAAGATAGAATACCGGGATGGAGGCAATCTTTACGTGCTTGCCACCGGATTTAATGTCATCCAGAAGTATGCATCTGCAGATGCCAGAAAGCCTAAGCTGAATAAGCTTGGCACAAAGGAATGGGAGAAGACCAAAACAAAAGTCAAGACAGCCACTATGGAGGTGGCAAAGGACTTAGTACAGCTTTATGCCGCAAGACAGGAAAAGAAAGGTTATGTGTTTAGCAAGGATACGTTGTGGCAAAAAGAATTTGAAGAGCTGTTTCCTTATGAGGAAACGGAGGACCAGCTGATGGCCATTGAGGATACCAAAAAGGATATGGAGAGCGCTAAGATCATGGACCGGCTCATTTGCGGAGATGTGGGCTATGGCAAGACAGAAATTGCCATCCGGGCGGCTTTTAAGGCTGTTCAGGAAGGAAAACAGGTGGTATATCTGGTACCTACCACTATTTTGGCACAGCAGCATTATGATACTTTTGTGCAGCGGATGAAAAACTATCCCATTACCATTGAGCTGCTTTCCAGGTTCCGTACCAGCGCCCAGCAGAAGAAGGCTGTGGAAGGATTGAAAAAGGGCATGGTGGATATCGTGATTGGCACCCACCGGGTATTGTCAAAGGATGTAAGCTATAAGGATCTGGGGCTTTTGATTATAGACGAGGAACAAAGGTTTGGAGTGACTCATAAAGAGAAAATCAAGCAGATGAAGGACAGTATTGACGTACTGACGTTAACGGCTACTCCTATTCCAAGAACCTTGCATATGAGCCTTGTGGGCATTCGGGATATGAGTGTCTTAGAGGAGCCGCCTAACGACAGAATGCCCATTCAGACCTATGTGATGGAATATAATGAGGAAATGGTAAGGGAAGCTATTGTGAGAGAGCTGGCAAGGCAGGGACAGGTGTATTATGTATATAATCGGGTAAATCAGATAGATGAAGTGGCAATGAAGCTGCAGGCCCTTGTGCCGGAAGCCAATGTAGCATTTGCCCATGGGCAGATGAAGGAACGGGAGCTGGAAGCAATCATGTATGATTTTATCAACGGGGACATTGATGTACTTGTTTCCACTACCATTATTGAAACAGGATTGGATATTCCCAACGTGAATACCATGATTATTCATGATTCGGATAATCTGGGGCTTTCCCAGCTTTATCAGCTACGGGGACGGGTAGGGCGTTCTAACCGGAATGCATATGCCTTTTTAATGTACAGAAGGGATAAGATGCTAAAGGAAGTGGCGGAAAAACGTCTGCAGGCAATCAGGGAATTTACGGATTTAGGCAGCGGATTTAAGATTGCCATGAAGGATCTGGAGATCAGAGGAGCCGGCAATCTGCTAGGGGCAAGACAACATGGGCATATGGAAGCGGTAGGTTATGACCTTTATTGTAAAATGTTGAACGAAGCGGTAAAATCATTAAAGGGGCAAAAAGAAGCAGTGGATTTTACTACGACTATTGATATGGACGTAGATGCCTATATTCCCCAGGAGTATATTGTAAACGAATTTCAGAAGCTGGATATTTATAAGCGGATTGCCGCTATAGAAAATCAGGAAGAAAGCGAAGAAATGAAGGAAGAGCTTTTAGACCGTTTTGGTGCGGTTCCGGATAGTGTGGAAAATCTGCTTCGGATTTCCCTGATACGGGTAAGGGCTCATAAGATTTATGGAACCGAGCTGAAGGGAAAAAAGGACCGGCTTGTATTGACGGTACACGAACATGCCCCTTTGCTGGTGGAACAGATTCCCAGGATTTTGGAAAAGTACGATGGACGGCTGTTGTTTTCGCCTAAAGGTGTTCCGGTATTTACTTACAAGCTCTATCCTACCGGTTTCTTGAAGAAGGACGAAGAGGCGCTTCTGCAGGCGGCAGAGGAGCTGCTTGAGGATATGGAAAAGGAACTGCTTTAAGAGAGCGGTTAAAGGAAAGACAGCTGTAACAGAAGAACGATTGTGGAAGGAGACATATGCGGAAAAAAATACTTGTTGTGGATGATATGAAAATAAATCTTGAAATGCTGGCTGAAATATTACAGGATGAATATACGGTCATTACAGCAGAAAACGGGAAGCAGGCAGTGGAAATGATGGAAGCCCATGAGAAGGAAATCATGGTTCTTCTGCTGGATTTGATCCTGCCGGTAATGGATGGCTTTGAAGTCTTGAAAATCATGAAGGAGCGAGCATGGATAGAGAAAATCCCGGTTCTTATAATTAGTAGCGAAAGTTCCACACAAGTGGAAAAGAGGTGCTTTGATTATGGTGTCTCCGATTATATTCGAAAGCCTTTTGATAATGCTCTGGTAAAGATGAGGGTAAAAAATATCGTAGACCTGCATCTGCTTCGCAATAAACTGGAAGAAAAAGTGGAGAAGCAGACTCAGCTTTTGTGGCAGCAGGCAGAGCTGCTGCAAAAAAGCAATGAAAATATAATAGACATTTTGGGCAGCGTAATCGAAGGCAGGAATATGGAAAGCGGGGAGCATATCAAGCGGATAAAAGGCTTTACGAAAATATTGGCGCTGCAGTTGATGGAGGACTATCCGGAATATGCCATGACAATGGAAAAGGCAGACATGATTGCCAAGGCCAGCGCATTGCATGACATTGGAAAGATAGCCATACCCGATGGGATTTTGTTGAAGCCGGCAAAGCTGACAGTAGATGAATATGAATATATGAAGTCTCATACTACCAGGGGATGTGAAATATTGAACCAGATCAAAGGGGTTTGGAGTGAAGAGTATCACAGCCTCAGTTATGAAATATGCAGATATCATCATGAAAGATACGATGGAAAAGGATACCCGGACGGACTGGCGGAAGAGGCAATACCAATTTCAGCCCAGCTGGTGTCCATAGCGGATGCTTATGATGCACTTGTGAATGAAAGAGTATATAAAAGCGCATATTCCAAGGAGCAGGCATTTCACATGATTATGACAGGGGAATGCGGGACATTCTCGCCCAGGCTTTTAAATTGCTTCCAGCATGCCAGAGAGCAATTTGAAGCACTTGTCGATAAATATATAGATGCAAAAATGGTCTGATTTGATAAAAATTTCCAGAAAAGTGGAAATAATTGGAGTAGAGTTTTGGCTAAAGATTGAAAGCTTCCAAGGTATAAAATGCCACCATTTACAGATACTAGTATCACGGTAAATATAGAAAACCTAAGATTTGCAAATGGAGGAAATTTATTTATGAAAGCTACAGGAATTGTAAGAAGAATAGACGATTTAGGACGTATTGTGATACCAAAAGAAATCAGAAGAACCCTGCGGATTCGGGAGAGCGATCCGTTAGAAATATTTACGGACAGAGAGGGCGAAATCATCCTGAAAAAATATTCTCCCATCGGTGAAATGACCACTTTCGCAAAACAATATGCAGAAAGCCTTTCACAGGTTTCGGGAAAGACAGCATTGATTGCCGACCGAGATCAATTCATTGCGGTGGCAGGCGGCGGCAAGGGATTGCTTGGCAAATCCATCAGCAAGGATCTGGAAGAAAAATTAAGCAATCGGGAAACAAGCGTTTCTTCCAAAGGGGAAAAGGGCTTTATCGAAATCGCCAAGGAGCAGGGAGAAGAGCCATCCCAGCAGGTGATCAGCCCTATTATATGTGAGGGAGATGTAATAGGAGCGGTAGTGCTTTTGGATAACGAAGATAAAAATAAAATGGGAGATGTGGAGAAAAAGCTGGTGCTTTCAGCGGCTGCTTTTTTGGGGAGACAGATGGAGCAGTAAAATATTATAATGCTAAAGAGTTAGCCATTAGTTCGCTTTGAGGTGAACTGATGGCTTGCTATTTAGCGGGTTTGGATAAGAGGACGTGGGAGCCGGCATAGCATATAGTAGTCTTAAGGGCACGCTTTCGCTCTGCAAAGACGCAACAGTACTAACGCACCAAAATACGGTGCGCAAGTGCTGGCGACTTTGCCAAGGCCCATAAGACTACTATATGCTATGCCGGCTCCCACTGGGTATCGAAAAAACGACTGTTGCTTTGGAAAGGTCAGCATGTTTTTGATGTGTGCTGTCTTTTGTTGCTTTTAAACTTCGCTCATACGATCCAATAATTCGATTTTCGTATCATACAGTTTCTTGGACAAATCTACGTATACTTTATGAGGATTTACAAGACGTCTTGTTTCCGGCCATAGGGTTTCTAATTCCTGCTGGCAGTATTCACGGATGTCCATTACTTTTGGAGACTGGTAAACACATTCTCCATTTTTGAAAACAGGCACCATCATTTCACGAAGGGTATAAGTACCTGCTGCTAACTTGGTTTTCTTCCATGGCTCCAATGGGTCAAATAAAAGCAGCGGCTGGTTTTCATCAAAGGTTTCATCTACCAGGCAAATCAAATCTGCTTTTACTTTGCCGGATTCTTTTTCGTAGACACGGTAAATGGTCTTGTTGCCGGGATTGGTAACTTTTTCCGAGTTTTCAGAAAGCTTGATTTTGGGAAGGAAGGTGCCGTCCGGCTTCATCACTGCAGCCAGCTTGTACACTCCGCCAAAGGAAGGGCAGTCCTTGGAAGTGATCAGGTGGGTGCCCACGCCCCAGGAAGTAATCTGTGCCCCCTGTACTTTTAAGCTGTCGATTAAATACTCGTCCAAATCATTGGAAGCGGAAATGATTGCATCGGGGAATCCGGCAGCATCCAGCATCTTTCTGGCTTTTTTGGATAAATAAGCAAGGTCGCCGCTGTCTAAGCGGATGCCGTAATTGGCAAGGGGGATTCCAGCCTCTCTCATTTCCGTAAATACCCGGATGGCATTGGGAATGCCGGATTTCAATGTATCGTAAGTATCTACCAGTAAAAGGCAGGCATTGGGATATAAGTCCGCATAGGTTTTAAAAGCAGTATATTCATCAGGAAAGCTCATGATCCAGCTATGGGCATGAGTGCCCTTTACAGGCACGTCAAAAAGCTGGCCTGCAAGCACATTGGAGGTGCCGATACAGCCGCCGATCATAGCCGCTCTTGCTCCATAAGTGCCCGCATCCGGACCCTGGGCGCGGCGCAGGCCGAATTCCATGATTCCGTCGCCTCTTGCGGCAAAGCATACACGGGAGGCCTTTGTGGCAATCAGGCTTTGGTGATTGATAATGTTTAAAATAGCGGTTTCCACAAGCTGAGCCTGCATAATCGGTGCAATGACTTTGATCATGGGCTCTCTTGGAAACATAATGCTTCCTTCCGGAATGGCATACACATCTCCGGTAAAGCGGAAATTATTTAAATATTCCAGGAAATCCTCCTCAAAAATGCCAAGGCTTCCTAAATAATCAATGTCCTCTTTTTCAAAACGAAGATTTTTGATGTAATCGATTACCTGTTCCAGCCCGGCAGAAATGGCATAGCCTCCGCCCATGGGATTGTTGCGGAAAAAGGCATCGAAAATTACAGTTTCGTTGTGGTCGTTGTTTTTAAAATAACCCTGCATCATTGTTAACTCATATAAGTCTGTCATGAGGGTTAAGTTTTGTCTGTCCATTGTTTTTCCTCCGTTTATTTGGTTTCTTATCTAATTTTAATATAGTACCGGCTACGAATGCTGTCAAGACAAATGACAAGTCAGCGGCAGAAATCAATTTTCAGGCATAGGCGGCGGACGGGTTTAGGACAGGGAATATTTTCTTCGCCGCCTATGTCTGAAAATTGATTTCCATGCAGGACAGCCTAATATTTCTCCGATTTGCACAGGAAAAAGAAACCAAGGATAAACAGTATAATCAGAGAAAGCACGCCATATTTTGAACTGCCCAACATAAGGGCGCAGAGTGATATGATCAGGGGACCGAAAAAGTCTGCGAATTTTCCGAAGATATCAAAAAATCCAAAATATTCGCTGGCCTCTTTTTTGGGAACCATCTTACCGAACTGAGAGCGGGAAAGCGCCTGGATGCCTCCCTGACAGATACCAACCGCTACTGCAAGAATCCAGAATTCCAGCGCCGTATCAAGCCCATATCCAAAGGCGCAGATACAGCAGTAAAGCAGGATAAGCACTTTGATTACTTTCATGGAGCCGAATTTTTCTGCTATAGAGCTGCTTAAAATGGCAAAGGGGAATGCCACGAACTGGGTTAAGAGCAGCGCCAGGATCATTTGGGTAGTATCAATGCCAACTTCACTTCCATAGGTAGTTGCCATGGAAATGATTGTATAAACACCGTCTATATAGAAAAAGTATCCGATAATGAAATACAGAATCTTCTTATCCCGTTTCAGCTTTGCAAAGGTAATGCCAAGGCGGCGGAAGCTGTGCCTTATGACATTTTTCTTTGGCTTTAAGAAATGTGTCTGCTTTACATTTTTAAATAAGGGAATGGACAAAAGCAGCCACCAGACAATCGTAATCAGAAAAGAAATCCGGGTAGCCCAAATAGTGGACAGCCCAAAAGGAGTGGTCAGTATAAGCAGGATGCCGATAATAAAGGGAATACAGCTTCCGATATACCCAAAGGCATACCCAAAGGAAGAGACCCTGTCCATTCTTTCATCAGAGGAAACATCCACCAGCATAGCATCATAAAAAATATTGCAGGCGGAATATCCCAGCCTTGACAGGATAAAAAAGAATAAGAAGCTGCCCCATCCCGGAGCAAAAGTGAACGCAACAGCTCCCAGGATTCCCATTGCCAGAAAGCCTCCGAAGATTTTCTTCTTCATGGCCTTATAATCCGCCAAAGCTCCTAAAACCGGAGAGAGAATGGCTAAAATCAAAAGAGCTATAGAAGTAGAGGTGCCCCAGATGGAAGTGGAATGCTCCGCACTGATGCCGGCGCTTTCCGTAAGCCCTCTAAAATAAATGGGAATGGTAGCGGTTAGGATTAAAATAAATGCGGAATTGGCAACATCATATAAAATCCAGCTTTTTTCTGCCTTTGTAAGTTTCTTTGTGTCCATATGTGGTGATTCCTTTCGGGAAGCGGGGCTTCCGGGTTTATTTTTGTATGGTGCATAATGCATAAATGATAGAAAGTAAATGCAGTATACTGACATAGATTCCATGCTGGAATGCATTGAGGTCATATGATATTAGTATATGCAGATTTGAAAAGTGTTTGCATAGGTTGATTATAACATTTGGTGGGGGAAATAGCTATAGGATTTCGGTAGTTATGCGGGAAGGAATTTTAAGAATTAAGGAATTGATATATTTCCTTTGGAAGTTTGATTGTTGCGTTTCTGACCTTTCTCGATAAGAGAAACAGTAAGAAGAAATAAAAAATGCCTATCCTGTCTACCCCCAGGATAGGCGGTGTCCGTAAGGACATTTGACCTGCTCGAGGGGCATCCACCTTTGGAGTGGGTGCCTTCCTTATCTCAAATATAACATAAGGGGCAAGGAAATGCAATAACTATTTTTCGTTTCCTCATTCAAATCACTTTAGCGCTGTACAAAATGTGACAAAACCGAACAAAGCTGATTGAAATTTTGTTCTATTGATGATATGATTATAGACGTGGCGAAAGCCATTAGAAGAGTACCCATGACAGGGTGGCTGCCTCCCGAGCCGGAAGCCCTAGCTTGCTAGAAGTACATAGGAAGGGAGGTGCGTGATATGACGGCTGCGGATATTATTTTGATATTCATAGGGATAATCGGGTTGCTGATTTCCTTTGGAAGTTTGATTGTTGCGTTTCTGACCTTTCTCGATAAGAGAAACAGTAAGAAGAAATAAAAATGCCTATCCTGTCAGCCCACAGGATAGGCAGTGTCCGTAAGGACATTTACCCTGTTCGAGAGGCATCCACCTTTGGAGTGGGTGCTTTTCTTATCTCAAATATAACATAAGAGGCAAGGAAATGCAATAACTATTTTTCGTTCCCTTATTTGAATAAATCCATTATAAAGCAGAAATAGAGTAAAAGCCATGTGTTTTTTATGAAACGGAGAATGAAAGGTGCACTTGTAGGAAAACATGGAATGAATGCAAGATATAATTGCTGTTGCGAATTTATATTATTATTAACCCTTGAAAGGGGGCATATTATGAGTGAAGAATGAGAACAAATAAATTATGCCGTAGCCTGTTTATAACTCACAGACTTTTGCTAATATATGAGCCTCATCAGCAGCGAAGTTTTAGTAGAAAAACTCAAATCTAGACGGTGGGTCAAGGTCGTCAAAAGTAGATTTTTGTGTTATACTATTAATATGGAAACATGGAAATCTAAAAACAGACACAAATATCTGTTGCAGTACCACATTATTATGGAAAGAAATTGCTCGTATCGGAGCAAAGATCCGATGATATCAAGCAATTCTCATATGAGATATGCAAAAAGGAAGCCCATTGGCTCTAGGCAATGGGTAGTTCACTGGTATAATGAAAACAAATAGCTTATAGAAGAGAGAGGTGTATATTATGTATAAGATATTTTTGGAATTGGATTATGATAAGCTGGAGCGTGAGGATCGGTACGATATTGAAAAAATAGATAAGGTGTTACGAGAAATGTTTTCTGAAAAGGGCATTACAAAAAATAGTGATGGTTTTTATGTTGGTGGAACATTTGAAGCATTTTGGGCTATTATTTTAAATCTTTCTAAGCAAAATTGGTTTATAGATAATCTTAAAACATGGAAATGGTATAATTCTGATGGTTCTAAAGACCCTGAAGATTATGCTGTGGAAGATTTATTAGCTTTTTATCAAAATAAGAAACGTAAGCAGATGGTTGGGTAGTGCTTATGGCAGAACAGGAAAATAAGAAGCGTCGGGCAGTTAATTTTGATCTGTCTGAGAAGAAGCTTAGAAAATACTATTCTGCCACAAATCCCAAGGGTGCATATAGTAAGATTTCGGATTTTCTTGAAAAACATAATTTTGAGCATAGGCAGTATTCGGGATATCGGTCAAATGAGACTATGACTGATATAGAAATTATGGATTTGATGGATGAACTGTTTACAAAAATGCCTTGGCTTGATAAGTGTGCAGAAAAGATGGATATTACCAATATCGAAGCAGTATATGATGTATTGCAGTTGCGAATGGAAGGACGTGCAGAGACAAAGCATTTGGAGAAAGAAATGGAAAAGCGACAAAAACAATAAAAATTTCAACATTGTAACAATATAGGTTCGGTTCAATGCCAGATAAGGGAACATACCTAAAAGGTAAAACTAAGACAGATATTTATATTCTTGAACAAGATGATAAGAGAAAGGAAGAAAGGATGATGGAAAGAATTTGTCCTAAATGTAATCTGCCAAAACCCTCTTGACATCCCCCATTCCCCAGTGCTAAATTATAAATAATCATAAAAAATATATACAAATCATATAGAAAAAACCATGACGAAGACAGTACGCAATGTATGAAAATCAAAGCGAGCCGGAGAGGGTGGAAGCCCGGTATGAGTAGCACTTTGCGGAAAATCACTTCTGAGTTTCAGACTGAAAGCAGGCCATGCCAGAGGCAGCAGGCAGATAAGTAGGGACTGACGGTACTCCTCCGTTAAAGGGAACGCATATGACAGTATGCTGTAACAGGTGGTAACACGGGAATTTTAGCCTCGTCCTTTTACAGGGACGGGGTTTTTTTAATAGAAAAAGAAAGGAAGAAAGCAATGTATCAGAAAGTATCGACCAACCTTAACTTTGTGGAACGGGAAAAGGAAACGGAAAAATTCTGGCGGGAAAATAATATTTTCCAAAAGAGCATGGAAAATAGAAAAGGAGGAGAGACCTATACCTTTTATGACGGGCCGCCCACCGCAAATGGAAAGCCCCATATCGGACATGTGCTTACCCGTGTCATAAAGGATATGATACCAAGATACCGTACCATGAAAGGCTGTATGGTGCCAAGAAAGGCAGGCTGGGACACCCACGGACTTCCTGTGGAGCTGGAAGTGGAAAAGCTGTTAGGCTTGGATGGCAAGGAGCAGATTGAAGAATATGGTCTGGACCCCTTTATTTCCAAATGTAAGGAAAGCGTCTGGAAATACAAAGGAATGTGGGAGGACTTTTCCGGCACCGTTGGATTTTGGGCGGATATGGACGATCCTTATGTGACGTATCATGACGATTTCATTGAATCCGAATGGTGGGCTTTAAAAGAAATATGGGATAAGGAGCTTTTGTACAAGGGCTTTAAAATCGTACCCTATTGTCCAAGATGCGGAACCCCTCTTTCTTCCCATGAAGTTGCCCAGGGCTACAAATCCGTAAAGGAGCGGTCCGCAACCGTTCGTTTTAAAATAAAAGGAGAGGACGCTTATTTCCTGGCATGGACCACTACGCCATGGACCCTGCCAAGCAATGTGGCGCTTTGTGTAAATCCGGATGAATCCTATTGCAGAGTCAAGGCTGCTGATGGATATACGTATATTATGGCAGAGGCCCTTTTGGATACTGTCCTTGGAAAGCTGGCAGAAGAAGGAAAGCCGGCATATGAAATCATAGAAACATATATTGGTAAGGACTTAGAGCATAAGGAGTATGAGCCTTTATTTGAAGGCGCTGCCATGATGGCGGAAAAACAGCATAAAAAAGCCCATTTTGTAACTTGTGACGGATATGTTACCCTGACAGACGGTACTGGAATCGTTCATATTGCACCTGCTTTTGGTGAGGATGATGCCCAGGTAGGACGCAGATATGACCTGCCTTTTGTCCAGTTTGTAGACGAAAAGGGAGAAATGACAAAAGAAACCCCATACGAAGGGCTGTTTGTAAAGGATGCAGATCCGAAGATTTTAGTGGATTTGGATAAGGAAGGGAAATTATTTGAGGCTCCTAAGTTTGAGCATGATTATCCCTTCTGCTGGAGATGTGATACACCGCTTATTTACTATGCAAGAGAATCCTGGTTTATCAAGATGACGGCGGTAAGGGATGATCTGGTAAGAAATAATAAGACCGTAAACTGGATTCCGGAATCCATTGGCGAGGGTCGTTTTGGAAACTGGCTGGAAAATATTCAGGACTGGGGAGTTTCCCGTAACCGCTACTGGGGTACCCCTTTGAATATTTGGGAATGCGAAGGCTGCGGCCATATGGAATCTATCGGAAGCAGAGAGCAGTTAAAGGAAATGAGTGGCAATGAGAAGGCTCTTACTGTGGAACTTCACAGACCTTATATTGATGAAATCACCATTACCTGTCCGGAATGCGGCAAGACTATGAAAAGAGTTCCCGAAGTAATCGACTGCTGGTTTGATTCCGGGGCAATGCCTTTTGCACAGCACCATTATCCATTTGAAAATAAAGAATTATTTGAGTCCCAGTTCCCTGCACAGTTTATTTCCGAGGCAGTGGACCAGACACGTGGATGGTTCTATTCCCTCATGGCGGAATCTACCCTGTTGTTTAACAAGGCTCCTTATGAAAACGTCATTGTATTGGGACTGGTACAGGATGAGAACGGACAGAAGATGTCCAAGTCCAAAGGAAATGCAGTGGATCCCTTTGATGCGCTGGAAACCTATGGGGCAGATGCCATCCGCTGGTATTTTTACATTAACTCGGCGCCATGGCTTCCAAACCGATTCCATGGAAAGGTAGTTCAGGAGGGACAGCGGAAGTTCATGGGCACCCTTTGGAATACCTATGCATTCTTTGTGCTGTATGCCAACATTGATAACTTTGACGCAACCAAATACACATTGGAATATGACAAACTTTCCGTTATGGATAAGTGGCTGTTATCCAAACTGAATACCTTGATTACCCAGGTGGATACCAATCTGGATAATTACCGGATTCCGGAAACCGCCAGGGCATTACAGGAATTTGTAGATGATATGAGCAACTGGTATGTAAGAAGAAGCCGTGAGCGTTTCTGGGCAAAGGGTATGGAACAGGATAAGATCAATGCCTATATGACCTTGTATACGGCACTTGTTACCGTATCCAAGCTGGCAGCGCCTATGATTCCTTTTATGACGGAGGATATTTACAGAAACCTTGTGTGTTCTATTGATAAAAATGCGCCGGAAAGTGTGCATTTGTGCGATTTCCCTGTGGCAGATGAAGCTTTTGTGGACAAACAGTTAGAGGCGGATATGGATGCGGTATTAAAAACAGTAGTACTTGGCCGTGCCTGCAGAAATGGCGCAAATATCAAGAACCGCCAGCCCATTGCTTCTATGTTTATAAAGGCAGATTTTGCATTAAGCGACTTCTATAAAGAAATCATTGAGGAAGAGTTAAATGTAAAAGATGTAATCTTTACGGAGGATGTAAGGGAATTTACCACCTATAAGTTCAAGCCCCAGTTAAAAACGGTAGGACCTAAATACGGAAAGCAGTTAGGCGGAATCCAGAAAAAGCTTGCAGATATTGACGGCAATGCAGCAATGGAGCAGCTAAAGACGGAAGGCGCACTGAAGTTTGAAGTGGATGGTGTGGAGGTTTCTCTTACAGAAGAAGACCTTTTGATTGAAATGATACAAAAAGAAGGCTATGCAACAGAAGCCGACAACAGCATTACGGTAGTGCTTGATACCAACCTGACGGAAGAATTGATTGAGGAAGGCTTTGTATTTGAGGTCATCAGCAAGATCCAGACTATGAGAAAAGAAGCAGATTTTGAAGTAATGGATCATATTAAGGTGGCGGTTAGTGGAAATGACAGAATTGCGGAAATCGTAAAGAAAAACGAAGCTGTCATTGCAGCCAAGGTATTGGCAGATGAAATCGGAGAAAATCAAAACCTTGCAATTGCAAAGGACTGGAATGTGAACGGGGAAGCAGTTAACATTTCTTTGGAAAAAATATAAAACAGGAGGCAATTATGNCAGAAAACGTANTAACAAAACAGACAGCATATGATAAGGAAATGTTTAAAAGAAGTGTATTGTATAATGTNAAGACATNATATAGAAAGACNATGGAGGAGGCAACTCCNCAGCAGATATTTCAGGCTGTCTCCTATGCAGTTAAGGATGCNATCATAGATAACTGGCTGGNAACCCAGAAGGAGTATGAAAAAAAGGATCCNAAAACCGTATATTATCTTTCCATGGAATTTTTGATGGGNCGTGCTCTTGGAAATAATATCATCAATCTTGAGGCATACAAGATGGTAAAAGAGGCNCTGGAGGAATTGGGAGTAGATATCAACGTGATAGAAGACCAGGAGCCGGATGCGGCTCTTGGAAACGGAGGTCTTGGAAGGCTTGCAGCATGTTTTCTGGATTCCCTTGCTACACTGGGCTATGCCGCTTATGGATGCGGCATCCGGTATCGTTATGGTATGTTCAAGCAGGAAATCCGGGANGGNTATCAGGTGGAAGTGCCGGATGTATGGCTTCAGGANGGNAATCCCTTTGAGCTGCGCCGCCCGGAATATGCAAAGGAAGTAAAGTTCGGGGGCTATGTTTCCGTTCGNCAGGATGAAAAAGGCAGAACCTTTTATTGTAATGAAAATTATCAATCNGTTATGGCAATTCCCTATGATGTGCCTATCGTGGGCTATGGAAACGGAATNGTCAATACCCTCCGNATATGGGATGCCCAGCCNGTAGAATGCTTTCAGCTGGATTCCTTTGANAAGGGTGANTATCGTAAGGCAGTGGANCAGGAAAATCTGGCAAGAAATATTGTGGAGGTGTTATATCCNAATGACAANCATTANGCTGGCAAGGAGCTTCGGTTAAAGCAGCAATACTTNTTTATTTCNGCCTCNGTTCAGGAAGCGGTTGCCAAATATATGAGAAGCCATAATGACATACACAAGCTTCCCGAAAAAGTTACATTCCAGTTAAATGATACCCATCCTACNGTTGCCATTGCNGAGCTTATGCGTATTTTGNTGGATGAATATTTCTTNACCTGGGANGANGCATGGGANATTACCACAAAGACCTGTGCTTATACCAACCATACCATTATGGCAGANGCATTGGAAAAATGGCCNATTGAGNTGTTTTCCCGCCTGCTTCCCAGAATTTATCAGATCGTGGAAGAAATCAACCGNCGGTTTATNCTGGAAATCCAGAAGAAATATCCGGGCAATCAGGATAAAATCCGCAGCATGGCAATCATTTATGACGGACAGGTAAAAATGGCNCATCTTGCNATTGTGGCAGGATATTCCGTAAACGGAGTTGCCANGCTTCATACGGAGATTTTAAAGCATCAGGAGTTAAGGGANTTCTATGAAATGATGCCTGAGAAATTCAACAANAAGACAAATGGNATTACTCAGCGCCGTTTCTTACTGCATGGAAATCCACAGNTGGCAGACTGGGTTACGGATCATATCGGGCCGGAATGGATTACCGACCTTTCCAGAATCAGCAAGCTGAAAATATATGCGGATGATGNAAAGGCACAGCAGGAGTTCATGAATATCAAGTATCANAACAAAGTNCGTCTTGCCAATTATATTTTANAGCATAATGGAATTCAGGTAGATCCCCGNTCCATTTTTGATGTGCAGGTGAAGAGGCTTCATGAATACAAGCGNCAGTTGTTGAACATTCTTCATGTGATGTATTTATATAATGAACTGAAAGAGCATCCGGACATGGAGTTTTATCCGAGAACCTTTATTTTCGGCGCAAAGGCGGCAGCAGGCTACCGGAATGCAAAGCTTACCATTAAGCTNATCAATANTGTGGCGNATGTAATCAACAATGATGAGTCNATTCAGGGAAAAATAAAGGTNGTATTTATTGAAAACTACCGGGTTTCCAATGCAGAGATNATTTTTGCGGCAGCAGATGTTTCNGANCAGATTTCCACTGCAAGTAAGGAAGCCTCNGGNACNGGAAATATGAAATTCATGTTGAANGGCGCNCCTACNCTTGGCACCATGGACGGAGCAAATGTAGAAATCGTAGAAGAAGTGGGAGAAGAAAATGCGTTTATTTTCGGCTTATCNTCTGACGAAGTCATAAATTATGAGCAGCATGGCGGCTATGANCCAATGGAAATTTTTAATAATGATTCGGATGTACGTAAGGTATTGATGCAGTTGATCAATGGATTTTATTCCCCAANTGATCCGGAGCTGTTCAGGGATTTGTATAATTCCCTGTTAAATACCCAATGTACAGCAAAGGCAGANACTTATTTCATCCTAAAGGATTTCAAGTCCTATGCCAANGCGCAGAAGAAGGTGGAAAANGCNTACAAGGATGAAAAGCGCTGGGCNAANATGGCTATTTTGAATGTGGCATGTTCCGGNAAGTTNACTGCGGACAGAACCATTCAGGAGTATGTGGATGATATCTGGCATCTGGATAAGGTGGTGCTNCCGAAGAAGGAAGAGGGAAAGAGCGAGAAGAAGANCTGATNATAAAATACGAATATAGGATAAGCTGACTNAGAAAGGCGAGTTNACTATTTNAGNCAGGAGGAACATGATNTGAGNAAACATATTATTGGGATAATGATAACACTTTTGCTGGCAATTGGGGCATTTGGAATGACGGTGTCGGCTGCAGAAGAGGATTTTAACTATAAGGAAGTAAATGGAGGCNTTGAAATTACNGGTTATCGGGGAAGCGACAGGAATGTTGTGATTCCGGATACCATCGAAGGAAAACCGGTAGTATCCATTGGTTATAGTGCATTTTATGTGCGGGATATTATAAGTGTAGAGATTCCGGCAACCGTAGGGGAAATTGGCGGACAGGCTTTTTCCTATTGTGATGAATTGACAAAAGTAACCTTTCGAGGGAATGGATTGAAAGAGATAAAAGAAAGAGCCTTTGCGTCTTGTGGCAAGTTAAGCGATTTTGCGTTTCCAAACACATTAAGAAGTGTTGAGCAGCTTGCTTTTAGAGGGTGTAATTCTCTTCATAGGGCAGATTTGTCAAAGACTCAGATTACAAAGATGGAGCGGGCGGTTTTCTATGATTGTAAGGGATTGACAGATGTTTCCTTTCCGCCAGGTATGGACCAGATTCCGGAAGATACTTTTGTTGGATGTGAAAGCTTGAGAAACGTGGTTATCAATGGGAACAATATAAAGGTAATTGGCGAATCGGCATTCCAATTTTGCAAATCTCTTTCAAGTTTTACCATTCCGAGCACCGTCATTAAAATTGAATCATACGCCTTTAATTCTACAAATAGCTTAACGAGCATTACAGTTCCAGCCAGTGTAAAGTCGATTGGATATGCTGCTTTTAATTCAAGTTCATTAAAGACTGTATACTGTGAATACGGGTCCTATGCGTATAATTATTTTAAAAAAATGTATGGTGTTAAGGTAGTGGCTACCGGCACTTATTTAAAAAAGAATAAGCTTACCATCTATGTGGGAGAAAAACAGACGCTGGCTCTTGCCAATAAGCAGGGCGGCACTACTTTTTCCTCATCCAATAAAAAAGTGGTATCCGTTTCCTCCAAGGGTGTTATCAAAGGATTAAAAAAGGGAACGGCAACCATTACCGCTAAGAACGGTAATACGGTGTCAAAATGTAAGGTAACTGTAAAGGCTTTGAACCTGAATTATAAAAAGGCGACTGTAACAGCAGGCTTCCAGTTGAAGTTGAAATTGGCCGGAGCTACAAAGGTAAAATGGAGTTCTTCTGACAATTCTGTTGCCACAGTCTCCCAAAAGGGTGTGGTAAAGGCAAACCATCCGGGAAACGTTACGATAACTGCCAAAAGTAAAGGAAAAAAATATACATGCAAAGTGACAGTGGCAGCAAATGAAAAAGTCTTTAAAACATATGGAACCAGCTATCAGCAATATCCAAGCGATAAGATATATGTAGAATTATCCAAAGTATATAAAGAAGGAGATCATTTTGCGGCAGAACTCACTGTGAGCAACAATACCTATTTCAAAATGAAGAGCATTGCCACCCTGGATATTCGTATTTATGCCAATGGAAATCTAATCTTGACTAAGGATGTGAGGGATATGGCAGCAGACAAATCATCCGTGTTGAATTTACTGGAAGCGAAGTAAAGAAAAGCAAGGTGGATTTAAGGAATAGCAGTATTACAAACAGCCTTTCCAATGGAAAAACGTGGATGACGTATTAGAGGTTTTTAGGAAAGGAATTTTACAGAGTAGACATATGAAAGAATTGGCGAGTAAAACTCGCCAATTTTTTCAAATAAGGCCAATGTGATTGAGTGGCAGTTTGATGAAGTGCTGGACAGGGTGTTTCTGGAGGTGGTGGAAGGTAGAAATTAGAATAAATATTCATACTTACATAAAAAGCAGAGCCGATGATGTATTCCATATATTCATCGGCTCTATGCTTTTGTGTGGTTTTTTGATTGGCGAGTTTTTTTAAAAGATATTATCTATTTTAAAATAATTTTTTATCAAATTTTTATAAATATTAACTTGCATTAAATCATATACATATGCTACGATGTATAAAAGCATTTATCTTCTAACTTTCCGGCGGAAAGCCAATCTATCATCATTTCTGCAAAGTCAAAGAACATCAATGCTTTCTATTTACCAAATAACAGGAAAAATAAAAAGCAGAGAGGTTTTTTGAAAGCTTACTTAGAGAAGGCTTTCTTAATAAAAGTAGTCAAAGAGCAAGGAAACCTCCTGCAACAAAGGAGGAACCCTATGAAGAAAAAAGCAAAGAACGTTGCAGCAGGCAATGAAGCAAGCATGGAAACAAATGCAAAAGAGCATGTTACAAAAAATTCGATACCGGTCATACAGAATTATAAAGACACCGTATTTCGGATGATTTTCATGGAACCCGGAGAATTGTTAAACTTGTACAATGCAGTGAACGACACACATTATGACAATCCGGAAGAACTGGAAGTCACAACACTGGAGAATGCCATTTATATGAACGTAAAGAATGACATTTCCTGTATACTGGATATGTGGATGAACTTGTATGAACACCAATCAACCGTAAACCCCAATATTCCATTAAGGGACTTATTTTACACCGCAAGGCTGTATGAGAACATAATTATTAGAAAAGACGTTTATTCCAGTAAGCGGATTATGCTACCGACGCCCAAATTCATAACCTTTTATAATGGAGTGGAAAAGCAGCCGGAGCGGCGGATCATGAAGCTGTCAGATTCCTTCGAACGAAAGGGAGAAGCAAATTTGGAGCTGACAGTGGTGCAGTTGAACATAAATTCAGGATATAATGAAGAATTGAAGCAGGGCTGTCCAACCCTGTATCAGTACATGCAATACGTAGAAAAAGTACGAGCCTACAAAGAGACCATGCCCATAGAAAAGGCAGTAGGAAAATCAGTAGACGAGTGCATAGCAGAAGGGATTCTAAAAGACTTTCTCATAAAGCACAAAGCGGAGGCGATACAGATGAGCATATTTGAGTATGATGAAGAACTGCACAAAAGGACTTTGCTTGAAGAAGGGTTTGAAAAGGGTATGGAGCAAGGGTTGGAACTTGGAAGAGCGGAGGGAAAGGCAGAAGGAAAGGCAGAAACTCTACTGGAATTATTAGTAGAGTTAGGTGATATTCCAAGTAAGACAAGGCAAAGGATTTTAGAAGAAAAAGACCTGCTCACATTGAAAAATTGGATTCGACTTGCAGTAAAAGCAGAATCTTTGGAAACATTCCTGCAGTTTATGGATGATTAAATGATAAATCGTTGCATTTCGAATATTCTGCGGGGCATCGTAATAAAAGCTGCTGTTGAAATCCTCAATTTTATCACTGGGCATATTGGAAAAGCAGAAGAAAGAAGCTGAAAAATACAAAATGAAAGGAGGAACAGTGAACAAAATGAAAAATGAAAAAATAAAGCACCATAGAAATAAAAAGAAAATTGCATGGATTACAATTACATGTATTTTAGCAACATTTTTTCTTATTGTAATGCCTGTTTTAACCGTCATTGTCTATCAGGACAATTTTGGTACGAGGTTTGATACTCCCGAATGGATGGCTTATTCCGTAAACGACTTTGAAGGCTTGGAAGTTGAGGAATGCGTATTTCCGTCAAATAACGGACAACTTCTTGCAGGTTATCAATATTCAAAAGAGGATCAGCAAATAAAAGGTGTACTTGTGATTGCTCACGGTCTTGGTGGTGGTGGGCATAATACATATATGGATATTGCCGATTATTTTACTTCAAATGGATATTTGGTTTTTGCTTATGATGCAACTGGAAATGATAAAAGTGAAGGCGATTCAGTAGAAGGCTTGCCGCAAGGCGTCATTGATCTTGATTATGCTTTGCGCTATGTAAAGCAAGTTGATGAATATCAGGATTTGCCTATTGTATTGTTTGGGCATAGTTGGGGCGGCTATTCTGTTGGCAATGTGTTGAACTGCCATCCGGATGTGAAAGCAGCGGTGCTTGTTGCCGGGTTTGACCGTTCTACCGATTTATTTGAACAGCAGGGCGAGTCTATGATTGGTTCCGGTATTAAATTATTTATGCCTTATGTTTCTTTGTATGAACGAGTGGAATTTGGAAAATATGCTGCTTATAGTGCCATAGATGGATTTGCCAATTCCGATGCGGATATCATGGTGATTCACAGCAAAGACGATACAACAGTCCTTCCTGAAAACGGATATGAAAAATTCTATGATATGTATGGTGATAATTCCCGCTTTTGTTTTGTTGAATATGAGGACAGAGGGCACGATTACGTATACTATTCAGAAGCGGCAAGGCATTACAGGGAACAAATAAACAAGGATTATACCGCTTATGTAGAGGCAAATGGTGGTGAGTACAACGCTGAGATAAAAGCAGAGTTTATGGGAAAATATCTTGACAAAAGCAAATGTTATGAATTCGATTACGAGTTAATGCAACGGATGTTAGAATTTTATGATTTTTAAGAGTAATGTGCCAATTCAAAAATCCCATATCTATCTGCCCGTCCATGATATTATAACATATTCTAATAAAATGGAATATTGGATATTGGGACGTTGGGCAAATACAAAGTCTCATTCCGGAACAAGATGTGGAGGTCTATATGAGTAAATCTTTATCTGAAATGACGCTGGAAGAGTTATGGGAGTTATTTCCCATAATTCTTTCTGAACATAAAAGCTGCTGGGGAGATTGGTATGAAGAGGAAAAGCAAAAAATAACTGCTCTCTTGTATGGCAAAGATCCAAGAATAAATCACATTGGAAGCACGGCCATAAATGGTATATGGGCAAAACCTATTGTTGATATCCTTGTGGAAATTCCGATGAGTATTTCTATGGAAGATATAAAAGAGAAGCTTATAAGCGGCGGTTATATATGTATGTCTGAGGAGGAAAACAGAAAATCTTTTAATAAGGGATATACGGAGCAGGGATTTGCAGAGAAGGTATTCCACTTACATTTGCGCTATTATGGCGATAACGATGAATTGTATTTCCGGGATTATATGAACAATAATCCTGTTCTTGCAGGAGAATATGAAAAGTTAAAGATTTCTCTCTGGAAAAAATACGAACATGATCGAGATGCTTATACGAATGCAAAGAGTGCATTTGTAGAGAAATATACAAGATGTGCCAAAGTGGAATATTGTTGATTGCAAGAAACAGCATATCACGATAAAATAAATATCGGCGAGTAAAATAGTAAGTTCCTGTAAACTGAGAATTATCTATGTTGAAAATATCAGGCAGAAGGCAGGGCACAGAATGGAGGAACAATATTGGAAAATACCGAGATTTCACAAGTAAAAAATCCGTTGGAGTCAGAGTCCATCGGTAAATTGATGTTAAAATATTCCCTTCCTGCAATTGCAAGTAGTCTGGTCAGCTCTATTTACAATATTGTGGACCAGATTTTTGTTGGCAATAAAATAGGCGAGTTGGGAAACGCCGCAACAAATGTGACGTTCCCGCTGGTTATGGTTATCACGACGCTGGCTATGACCTTTGGTGCAGGCAGCGCAGCTTCTTTTAGCCTGTGCCTTGGGCAAAAGAAAGAAGATGAGGCAAAATCTATTGTTGGAAATGGTATGACGCTGATGCTCTTATGCGGTGTTTTGGTCTCTGTCATTTCACAGCTTTTTCTGCCTTCTATCCTTACCGCTTTTGGAGGACGTGCCCAAACCCTGGAGTATGCAGTTGAGTATACGCGCATCCTTGCCTTTGGCTTCCCTTGCGCTATTTTGGGAACTGGCGCAAGCCAATTGATTCGTGCGGATGGGAGTCCGAAGTATGCAATGTTTGCTACATTATCCGGTGCTGTATTAAACTGTATTCTTGACCCCATTCTGATTTTCAAGTTGGACATGGGAATGTCCGGTGCAGCACTTGCTACTGTGACAGGACAGTTTATTTCTGCAGTTTTGATTCTATTTTATTTTACAAGATTTAAAACCTTTAAGCTGAAATGGAGGGACTTTGCCCTGCGGGTTGAAAGCATTACCCGGATTTTTCAGCTTGGCATTGCAGCAGGTACCAATCAGTTGGCAGTTACTCTTGTGCAGATCGTAATGAACAATACTCTTGGGCATTACGGCGAGCTTTCCCAATATGGCAGAGATATTCCCCTTGCCTGTGTGGGAATTATCTCAAAGGTCAGTTCTGTTTTCAATGGTATTATTTTTGGTGTTTCTCAAAGTACACAGCCGATTCTGGGATATAATTACGGCGCAGGAAATTACATACGGGTCAAGAGTACATTTAAGAGAGCGGCTTTGATTGTAACCAGTATCTCCTGCATGGCATTTCTCTGCTTCCAAATTTTTCCGCGCCAGATTATCAGTGTTTTTGGCAGTGGGGACGCCATGTATTATGAATTTGCTTTGCGGTATTTCCATATTTTTCTGTTTTGTACCTTTATCGTGGGCTACCAGATTTTAAGCGCCCAGTTTTTTCCCTCAATCGGAAAAGGCGGTATCGGCACCGTGGTATCCTTGAGCCGGCAGGTATTTTTCCTGCTTCCGTTAGTAATTGTATTTCCGCTGTTTTGGGGAATTGACGGTGTTCTATGGGCAGGTCCCATTGCTGACGGGTTATCCGGTATCCTGGCGCTGCTGCTTGTCAGACACGAAATGAAAAAATGGCAACAAATGTAATGGAGAAAATACTGTCAGGCGTTGATCAGATATAAAAGTTAGAATGAGATGGATAAGAATCAGGGTGATATGATGAACAACCAATTGCTTCAAAGAGTATTTATTAACTGGGACAAGATAGACAAATACAGCTACCTTAGAGAAATCGAAGCATTAAAAGGATTGGAATATCTGGAGTTTCAAAAGCCTGTAACATTTTTTGTAGGCGAAAACGGAAGCGGAAAATCCACTATGCTGGAAGCAATAGCTGTTGCAGCAGGTTTCAATCCGGAAGGGGGAACGAAGAATTATAGCTTTTCCACATATGATTCCCACTCAGAACTGTGTGAAGCCATAAAGCTTGTTAAGGGAATCAGACAGGCAGGATGGGGATATTTTCTTCGTGCGGAAAGCTTTTATAATGTGGCAACACAAGAGGAGGAATATACCAGATATACACCTGTTCCCTCGGAGGAGCTGCATAAAAAGTCTCATGGAGAAAGCTTTCTTGCAATAGCGCAAAAGCATTTTAAGCAAAATGGCCTTTATTTACTTGATGAGCCGGAAGCGGCCCTTTCTCCTCAAAGGCAGCTGACGCTTCTTATGGAAATAGATCGGTGTGCTAAGGAAGAATCCCAGTTTATTATTGTAACCCACTCCCCTATTTTATTAGGAATGCCTGATGCAGAAATCTTTACTTTTGATCATGGAACGATTCAGCACTGTGAATATGAAGATACAGACAGTTATCAGGTAACGGAAATGTTCATCAATAACAGGGAACAAATATTGAGAAGATTATTGCAGTAAAAACAGAATCCTTGGAAATATTTCTGCAGTTCATGGATGATTAAATGATATTCCCTTCCAAATAGGCATTCAGAATATTCTGTGGGGCATCGTAATAAAAGCTGCTGTTGAAATCCTCAATTTTATCACTGACAAAAGAGTTATAAGCAGTAAACAGTGCATCTATGACAGATATATTCTTTTCTTTGGCAATGCCGAGAATAAGCCGTTTGTAGACCTTTCCAATATCCCAGTGGCTTGGAACAGCGTATTTTGCAGCACCAACATTATCAAAGCTGCCCTCAGAAATATGAGCAGATGCAATAAAGTCATCACTGACACGTTCCATGTTGTCGCTGTGATAAATATCAGCCAAATCATATATTTTTTCAACAGAGGTTCTGCCGAGAGCATTTACAACAGCAGACCTTTTGTTTTTTGTCTTTCTTGCAATATAGTCAATCAGACTGCAGGTGAAAAATAAATCGTTGTCTTTTCGTTCTTCTCTTCCTGTCATGACTTTGAAACCTCCTGACTTGATACAAATTCCAAACATTCCAGAGCAGCAGGGGTGCAGAAGTTAATCTGATGGGTAGGGTACTTAAATCGCGCCATGCTCCAGAACTGTTCTCTTGTAATGATACCGTCAATATAATCGGCGATAAAGTTGTAAATCTGATCGTTTGCCATTGCACCGATAACAATGTCATGATCATGCGGTTTTCCGTGACGGCAGTTTATGATAAAATCAAGCCATTCTTCGGTCATATCCTTAAATTCCAATATTTTAAGATTGGTATTTAAACGTACCGTATAGGTGTTGACTATGCCGTTATCGTAACGTTTTGCCCAGCGTTCTGCCTGTTCACGGATAATCGTGCAGTAAAAGCCTGTTCCGAAATCCTTCGTATTCTTGTTCTTTATAATTTTTGGCATTTCCACGGTGGTATAGCTTCCGTGGTATACAGTCATTTTTCCCATAAACACATCTCCTTGTGTGTTAATATTTTAAAAATCATTCCGATGTTCTGGCTTGCCATCCTCCAGATTTCATTGCTGGATGGTTTTGCTTGTGTTTGACATAAATATACCTTTCGTTTTCGTATTATAGCATATTGCCGCTGCTTTGTCAGTTGCGGTTTGAAAATCGGATAGAAAAATGACCAATAACATGATATACTTTTCCATGGTGAAAGAACAAAGGAAAAGGACAGGAAGCGGTATATCATTGTAAAGTAGATGGCGGGTTTTCCTGGTATCAGGGTTACGAGGAAATATTTTATTTGGATAAAAAGATATATGAATGCTATTTTCATGGAGGAGCGCTTTCTTAATGGACATGATAGAAAAAAAGATTACAACAAAAGACTATCTGACAAAATCAAATCTTCCCGCCAGCGATTACGTGATCAATCCATATGTGGGCTGCCCCCACGCATGTAAATACTGTTATGCCAGTTTTATGAAACGATTTACGGGACATAGAGAAAAATGGGGAAGCTTCATCGATATAAAGGAATGCGATAAGCCTGTCAATATAAAAAAACTGCAGGGAAAATCAATATTTTTATCTTCTGTGACAGACTGCTACAATCCCCTTGAAGAGAAGTATCGGGTTACCAGAAACATATTGGAACAGCTTGTTGGTGCGGAATGCCAGATCACCATTTCCACAAAATCGAATCTGATATTGAGAGATATAGACCTGTTGAAAAAGCTGTCGGATCTTAAGGTTGCTTTTTCTGTCAATACATTAGACGAGGAATTCAGAAAAGATATGGACAGAGGAAGTACCATTGCAGAGAGAATAGCGGCAATGAAAGAATTGCATAGAGAAGGCATATATACTGTGTTGTTTATGTCTCCTATTTTTCCATATATTACGGATTGTAAAGGAATTATAGATGCGACAAAGGACATAGCCTGCGAGTATTGGTTTGAAAACCTGAATCTAAGAGGGGCCTATAAGCAGGTCGTTTTGGATTATATTGATACCAAATATCCTTCGTTAAAGGCGGAATATAGGAAAATCTACATACAAAAGGATACTGCCTATTGGAAGGAGCTGGGGCAATTTTTGCAGGATTATGGAGAGAAATCAGGAATAAACAGTATCAATTATTTTTATCATGAGAAACTGGTAAAAGAAAAAAAGGAAAAGGGTAAATAAGTCTCTTTTCCTTTTTGCTTTCATAGCACACGGAAATCCATTTTTCATAGGGGTTCTTTTAGGGGAATAAATAACTTATAAGGCATATTATACTTGAAATCATTATACTTTCAAGTATAATATGCGCTTAGAGGTATATATGCGCTATGAGAGTAAGCCTGACTCTTGCGGGATGCTTTCGGAAATTTTTCACTCCTATATTTCCATGGCATATGATATTATTAAAATTGTTTATTACAGGGTAAATGTATGAATAATTGTTCGGATCTCTATTTCCTCTCCACAATTGCCTGTAAGTTATCGGAATGTCTTTCCGAGGAAGATTTGGAAATTCTTTCGGCTGATTTAAAAGCGCTTGGTGAGATGTTAGAGGTGATTTTAGCACGTCAGGCGAAATGTAGAATGTCTTGATTTGGAATTTATATGGAGCTGTGGGCAAGAGGTTATGATGTATACATCGGAAAGCTGGATAGAAGAAGAATCAATTTTGTAGCAGTCCGGAAGGATGAATAATTTTATATTCAGGCCATAAAAGAAATTTTGATTAAAGAAACAAAGAAATGAATATTAGATTGGAAAGCCCTGGGAATTTTTCTAGGGCTTTTATTGTTTTATGCAGAAATATTAAATCCGCAGAACATAACTATACATATTAAAAAAATATATGCGGATGGCGAATTAGAAGAGGACTCAACTTGTAAGCAATACTTACAAGTTCAAACTGAGGGTACAAGGGAGATAAAAAGAAATAAGAAGTATTACAATTTTCGCATGATTCTGGCAATTGGTTATAGGGTTCGCTCGAATGTGGGCACTCACTTTAGAAATTGGATTTCAGGAATATTAGAAGAATACACGAAAAAAGGATTTGCCATGAATGATGAGCGTTTAAAAAAATCCAAAACAGTTTGGTGTGGATTATTTTGATGAACTGTTGGAAAGAATTCGTGATATTCAGGCTCCTGAAAAGCGATTTTATCAAAAAATATGTGAAATATAAAAAACCTCCATTGATTATAGTAGCAGTGATGAAGAAGCAACGAAGGACAAGTGTTTTTTTGCCTCGCATTTTCAAAAGGATTGTTGTCGAAAAAAGGGAGATATGATATAATCCAGCCACGGAGTAGTCGTGTTGCAAGGTGGTAAGCCTCCCTAACTTGAAAAAGAAGGGAGGTGATGCATATGAGTACATACGAAGTTTTAAGCCTATTATTTTTTGGTGGTTCGTTTCTCGTTGCATTGCTTGCCTATATAGATAGGAATAACAAGCGAAAATAAATAAGCCTACCTTGTACTTGACCGTCAGGTAGGCTTATAAGTCTCAGATGGAGGTCAACCACTTTGTGGGCGGTTACTCCTTTATGCCTTTAATATAGCATATCAGCAATTAGTTTTCAAGAGTCTTTTATCTGGCAAATTTCTTTTGATAAATTCCTTTATAATAACATGGTTGACATCTCTTCTTTTAAAGAATAAAATAAATATGCGAACAGTTAACCAGAAAATAAAAACGGTTAACAAATTGAGCGGTAATAATATTCCAACAAATACAGTAATCACAAAGGAGAGGAAAGCCATGAGCCTTGTATCAGATTTAAAAGAAAAAATATATTCCGGCGAAGAAATTACCCGGGAAGATGCAATAAAACTATTGGAGGAACCTTTAGAAGAATTAGCCAATGCAGCAGACGAAATACGCTCTAAATTTTGCGGCAATGCTTTTGACATGTGCACCATCATCAACGGTAAATGCGGAAAATGTTCCGAAGACTGTAAATACTGTGCCCAAAGCGCCCACTATCATACAGCATGTGAAGAGACTTATCCCTTATTGTCCACGGAGGAGCTGTTGGAGCAGGCAAAGCAGAATGAGGAACGGGGAGTGTTGCGTTATTCTATTGTAACTTCGGGCAAACGTTTATCGGACAAGGAAATCGACCAGGTATGTGAAAGCATTCGTGAAATCAAAAGAAAGACCAATATTCAAGTGTGTGTCTCCTTTGGTCTGTTAAATGAGGAACAGTTTAGAAAAATCAAAGAAGCCGGAGCCTCTCGTGTCCACTGTAATCTGGAAGCTTCCAAGAGCTTTTTTCCACAGGTGTGCACGACCCATACCTATGAAGAAAAGGTGGAAACCTTGAAGGCGGCAAAACGTGCCGGCTTGTCCGTCTGCTCTGGAGGAATCATGGGACTTGGGGAAACCATGGAAGACCGTATTGATATGGTCATTGACATAAGGGAATTGGGAGTAAAGTCCATTCCGGTCAATCTGCTGAATCCCATCCCCGGCACCCCTTATGAGAAGAACCGGGTTCTGACTAACGATGAGCTTTGCAGAATCGTAGCCATTTATCGATTCCTTATCCCGGACGGTTTTATCCGCCTTGCCGGAGGAAGGGGAATTGTGGGAGACCGGGGAGAAAAATGCTTTCAAAGCGGCGCCAATGCGGCTATTTCCGGAGACATGCTTACCACAGCGGGCATTACGGTGGAAACAGATATGAAATTATTGAAGGATTTAAATTTTGAAGTAAGGCTTGAGAAAAATGAAGCTGATTAAGGTGCGGGATGGCATATATATAATTGTAGCAAATGAAGAATATATGTGATAAGATTATATCGATATTTGAAAGTATTGATTTTCAGGCAGCAATTTTGTTAACTGAGAGAAAAAGGGTAAAAGCAGGCAGGATTTAGGCATATGGGTAGAAGATATAAGGTAATAGACTTATTTAGTGGAATAGGAGGATTCTCGTTAGGCTTTTTGAAGAGCGGATTTGATTTAGTTTTGGCTGTTGAAAAAAATAGGACAGCGTGTCATCTATATAGTAAAAACATTCAGAATGTAGAAGTGATATGTGAGGATATACAGCAGATTGATATTAGGGAATTGCCGGATTTTGATGTGCTTATTGGAACAATGCCTATACAAAAATTTAAACTGCCAGGTAAAAATAACGATATGAGAAATAGCTTATTAGCCAAGGAGGAAGAAATTATTAAAAATAGAATGCCCAAAGCATTTGTTTTAGAAGCACATGGGTATCCGATGAGTGATGAGGCTATAAGAGAACTGATTAAAGGATATATTGATTTGGGTTATTATATTGAATGGAAATATTTAGATACTGAAAAAATAGCAGGAATGCCAATTAGAGAAAGACGATTATATATTGTGGGCTTATTAGATAATGAATCTTTCTTTGAATTTGCTGAAGAGACAAGAAAAAGTAGATTTAGAGAAATCATGCAGAATGCAGATGAAATAGCTAATAGGAATGAAAAGTTTGCAATAAATAGTAGGCTTGGAGGTGTAAATAAAAGAATTATAGACCCAGATAAAGACTCTTTTGGTTTTAACTGTTTTAATATTCCGTATGTACAGGATGAGATTGGAATTAGACCTATTACCTGTAGAGAATGTGCCCGATTAAAGGGATTTCCGGATAATTATGAAGTTATGTACGATGGCACAAGGGAAGTGTATAGATTGCTTTCATCTGCAACAAATGTAAAAGTAGCTGAAAGGCTGGCAGGACAATTAAAAAAAATACTGGACAAGGAGAAAAAAGAAGTTTCCAAGGACTTAACAAACTCTAAACTGGATAGACAAAATATATTAAATAATGAAATGGCATTGAATGAAATTCAAAGAAGTTCCAATATAAAAGGAATTCCGTTTGAAAACAAGTTATATTTTACCAAAAATATGACAGCAGACTTTTTTGATGTGGATATTCGTACGATAGAAAGATATGTGGCGGCGAATACGGAAGAGTTGACAAGGAATGGATATGAGATTTTAAAAGGAAAAAGATTAAAGCAATTTATTGAAATTGTAGAAGATTTTGCTGCTCCCGACATAAATGTCGGGAGCATAAGCCGCAAGACTACACAAATGGCTATTTTTGATTTTAAGGCATTTCTGAATGTAGCTATGCTGTTAGCAGAAAGTGAAAATGCCAAATTATTGCGTCAGGTAATGTTAAATATTGTAATTGACCTTATTAACAAAAAGTCGGGGGGATCTACAAAATATATTAATCAAAGAGATAAAGATTTTCTTGGTGCATATTTACAAGAGGAAGATTACCGAAAGGAATTTACAGATGTATTAAGAGATTGCGTAGATATGGAAGAAATGAAATATGCATTATTTACTAATATGATATACCAAAGCATTTTTAAGGAGAATGCAAAAGAGTACAGGACAATTTTGAAATTGAAAGAAAGAGATAGAACAAGAGATACGTTTTATTCGGAAATATTGGATCTCGTTGCTTCATACGAATGTGGACTTGCGGCAATGATTAAGCAGAAAAGTGAGGAAAGAGGAAAAAAATTATCGAATTGGGAAACAAAACAGATTTTTAAGGATTTTGAGAACTTGCCTCATTGGCAGCCATTAATTTTGAGGGCGAGGAGCAAAATGGCCAGTAGGGATTGGGCACTGAGGGATGCGTTCCATTATCAACTGCAAAATTATATAAAGCCTCTTGAGCAAGAGGAATATGAGAAGTTTCTAGGAACAGAAGCAGATGAAATCGCAAAGTTGATGGAAGAAAATCAAGATGTTTTAAAAAGATTAAAGGAGCGTG
This sequence comes from Lachnospiraceae bacterium, assembly GCA_014804265.1. Lineage (GTDB taxonomy): Bacteria > Bacillota > Clostridia > Lachnospirales > Lachnospiraceae > RGIG3040. Next base: position 51,150 of record JAAVAC010000037.1, read on the forward strand.
GATAAATGTCGAAAATCAGATATTTGTCCTTGAATGAAGCATTAGAGATTCATCGTTTAACTATCATAAATAGTGGTGGTGGAGATGAAGGAGAACTGGATATAGGGAAATTGGATAGTGTTTTAGAACATATACAAAACGACATTTACTATCCGACATTTCTTGATAAGTTAGTGCATTTATTTTACTGTGCCTGTAAATTTCACTGCTTTGTTGATGGAAATAAAAGAATTGCCATTACACTGTCTTCCATGTTTCTTTTAAAAAATGGCTATATGTCCATTGCCAATGTGTTTTTTAGGGAAATGGAAAATATTAGTTATCATGTTGCCGCAGGACATATTGACGAGAGACTATTAAGAAAAATATTAAAAGCTATATTAAATTGTACATACGATAATGATGAGGCTTTAAAATTAGAAATATATCAAGCAATTTCAGTGGAAGATAAATTTTATTGATTGCAGGTTTAGCTATTAGATGGTGTGTAGGGAAATTTTTAGACACAATATATTGGAAATCATAGGCTGCGGTAATAGAATTAGAAGAGAATAAGATTTTTCTTGAATTTTTCGGCGGTATGCTACCCTTCTGTAAAAGGGAAGCATGCCGCTGCTTGCTGCTAGCCACCGTATTATTGTATATGAGTCTCTTGTAAATGAATTTAAAAAACATAAATTAATAATAAAAATTAAAAAAACAAAATGAAATAAGAGTAAATTAAAATAAACACCATATAACAGTTGACAACAGTTCTATACTGTTATATACTATTTGCAAGCAGAGGAGGAAAAGTATGAAAATAATAGTGAACAATTCATCCATGATTCCCATTTATGAGCAAATCATAGACCAGATAAAGGCAATGATCATAAATGGTGAATTACACGAAAATGACATACTTCCGTCTGTCCGTTCCTTATCGAAGGATTTGAAAATAAGCGCCCTGACCGTGAAGAAAGCATACGACAATCTGGAGGAAGAGGGATTTACCGTGACGGTTCACGGGAAGGGGACTTATGTAGCAGCTGCCAATAAAGAACTGATGATAGAGGAACAAAAAAAAGAAGTGGAAGCCGATTTTGAAATGGCCATTCAAAAAGGCAGAAGATGCGGGTTGAGTGAGGAAGAAATAAGGGAATTATTTGAGCTTGTTTTGGAGGAATAGTTTATGTTAAAAATTGAGAACTTAAAAAAGAACTATGACCGATTTCATCTGGACTGCTCGTTGGAAGTCATGCCGGGCTGTATCACAGGTTTGATTGGTCAGAATGGAGCCGGAAAGAGCACTACCTTTAAGGCTGCTCTGGGCTTGATTTCTGCAGATGGAGGAACCATTCAGATTTTTGGGAAGGATGTCAGGGATTTAAGCAAAAAGGATAAAGAAAAAATAGGAGTGGTCCTGTCGGATTCAGGATTCAGCGGTTATCTTTCCATTAAGGACATTGTTCCCATTATGGAAAATATGTATGATGAGTTTGAAAAAGCATATTTTTTAGAACAATGTGAGCATTTTGGACTGCCGGTAGATAAAAAGATAAAGGAATTTTCCACTGGAATGAAGGCAAAGCTGAAAACCCTTGCAGCCATTACCCACGGAGCCACATTGTTGATACTGGATGAGCCTACTGCCGGCCTGGATGTGGTTGCAAGAGATGAACTTTTGCAGTTATTAAGGGAGTATATGGAAAAGGATGAACAAAATTCCATACTAATCAGCTCCCATATTTCCACCGATCTGGAAGGATTGTGTGATGATCTGTATATGATTCATGAGGGGCACATGATTCTGCATGAAGATACAGATGTCCTGCTCAGTGATTATGCAGTTTTAAAAGTAAGGGAAGACCAGCTTGCCAGGCTGGATAAGCAGTATATACTGAAAGCGAAAAAGGAAGCTTTTGGTTATAGCTGCCTGACCAATCAAAAGCAGTTTTACATGGATAACTATCCGGAACTAACAATTGAAAAAGGAAGCATTGACGAATTGATTATGATAATGATTAGAGGGATGAAATTATGAAAGGTTTATTTGTAAAGGATTTAAAACTGATGTCCGGACAAAAGAAATTTGTGTTTCTTGTATTTCTTATTGCATGTATGCTTATGGCAACAAATGGCGCGATGTTTGTAGGCAACTATTTGATGATTTTCTGCTCCATGCTTGTCATAAGTACTATAAGCTATGATGAGTTTGATAACGGAAATGCTTTTTTGTTTACATTGCCTATCAGCAGGAAGGAATATGTGAGAGAAAAATATATATTTGGACTTGGTGTCTGCATGGTCGTATGCTTTATTATGACTTTGGTGATTGTGGGCTATCAAAGTGTGGTTATAGAACATTATAATCGGGTGGAAGGGATTATTTCATCTGTTTCAGGCATTTTTGCATCTGGTTTCCTGCTTTCCTTCATGATTCCCCTGCAATTAAAATTTGGTTCTGAAAAGGGAAGACTGGTTCTGGTAGGGATTTCCGGTATCATAGGGGTAATTTGCTTTGTGGCAGTGAAAATTACGAAGAAATTTGATACTGATATAGACGAGCTTAGTCATCGGCTGGATGCTATCCATCCGGGAATAGTGGCGGCAGGTTTTGTGGGAGTTGTCTTGGTGATGATAGCGATATCCTATTTGATTAGTGTGAGAGTTATGGAGAAGAAAGAATTTTAGTGTATGAAGATTAAAGATACTATTTAAAAAATAGTATCTTTTTTCGATTTTAAAAATTTTCTTTCATATAAAAAGAAAATTTTTAAAATTTATTGAAACAAATCCTCTATTCCCATCGAATATACATAAGAAGGCAGAAAAGCGGGGTGATTTCCATGGAGCAGGAGCTGAAGCGAATACGGCAGCTTCAAAGAAAGCAAAGCAAGAAAGCTGCAGAATGGCTGATTCAAAAATATTATGACGAAATATATATTTACGTGTACCGTCAAACAGGAAACAAGGAAGACTCTCTGGATCTGACACAGGAAATTTTCATTTCGGTTCTGCGTTCTATTGGCAGCTATCAGCATGAAAAGGCTTCCTTTCGGATATGGCTTTATCGAATTGCCACAAATAAAATAATTGACTGGCGGAGAAAATATCGTCCCGTCTGTATCGATATAGATGACATTGAAGTGCCTGAGGAGTTGGATTATGTAAAGCGGGCAGAGAATCGCAGGCTGCTTGAAAAGATAGATGTTTATGTAGCCGGGCGGGATAGCTTGACAGAACGGATTTTCCGGATGAGGGGTTATCAAAATCTTACTTTTGCAGAAATTGGAAAAGCCCTGCAGATACCGGAAGCAACTGTAAGAACAAAATATCACAGGCTGTGTCAGCGGCTTAGAAAGGAGTTTGGAAATGAGTATTAAAATGCCTGATAGCGAAGAAAAAAAACGTTCCATTCAAATGATTCTTGAGAAGGGAATGCCTTCCGGAAAGAGTCTTCCAATGTTGATTCCGGACCTGATTGGAAGGATTGGCATCAGGAATCTGTTTTGGGGAACACAGGACTGTATCTTTCTTGCCCTGATTGGCACGGCAGTCCTTGTTATTTTATTTTTGTTGCCTGCAGCTTCCTATATGGAAATTTCACTTTTAGGGTTGTTTTTCGTATCTCCGGCTTTTTACGGGTTATTGCATTTGCTGACCATATGGAAGGAGCA
>JAAVAC010000038.1 GCA_014804265.1 Lachnospiraceae bacterium
CACTGCCACTTCCACACTGTTAAGGACAGGCTTCCTATAATCGACATTGGTAAATCTGGCAGCAGTCTTTTCACAGGAAATCTTCGGAAGGGTATTGCCCAGAAATACTACGCTGTCTGATTTTCCGTTATTATCCTGATCAAAAGCCCGAAGCCCCATATAGGTTACAGAGGCCGGAATACGGATGGTCTCTAAAGGACAATTTAAAAATGCTCTGTCACAAATCTTTTCTAAATCATTTCCACCTGTGACACTTTTTAAGGCTGTACAATCCTTAAATGCTTCTTCTCCAATCTCTTCTACCTTATCGGGAAGGCTGACACTGATTATCTCACTGTGGCCTTCAAATACGTTTGCTCCGATTTTCCTTACATTTTCCGGAAGTATTACCTTTGCAGCATTTCCTTTGTATCCTACTAAGATTCCGTTTCCAACCACTAAAAAGTCGCTTACGTCCGGACCGTTTCTCCAGTTTTCCAGCCAAGCCGTATCCTCAAAGGCAGAAGGCTCTATTGTGGATACTGTCTGGGGTATCGTAATGGAGGATAGATTTTTACATTGATAAAATGCTCCATAGCCTATGCTTTTCACTCCATATGGTATTTGTATGGACGACAGACTCGTATAGGCAAATGCAAAATCCCCAATCCTTTCGATTCCCTGTGGAATATCATACTCTTTCAAATCATAATTTTGATAAAATGCTCTGTCAGCTATGGTCTTTCCGTCTACTACCACATATTTTTCTACGATTTCCTCATCTTCATAAAAAGTAGCCGGACGGCTTTCTTCTTTGCTTGTTTCTCCAGAGACCTGACTGGTTTCCACTTCTGATGCTTTTCTTTCACCACTTTGTACCTGCATTTTTGTATTATCCAGAAAGACTACCGCCTGAGAAGAAACAATTTTTGTTTTCCCTATCACATCGCTGCTTTCCGCTCTTTCCATTCCATCCTGCAGTTTCGTCACATCCAGATTGCTCACATCTGCAACCCAGCCTTCGCTTTTTTCCTCTTGTGTGGCATTTTGGCTTACAGTCTGCCTTCCGGCTTCACTTGGTCTTATCTGTGTATTTTCACTTTCTTCATAGTCAGTAGTTGCAACATTAGTGGTTTCAAAAGTTTCTGCAAATTTTGCTCCAACGGTTCCCTCCTCGAACAACAGCTTCAGCCTGCCACAGCCGTCAAAAGCTGTCTCATGGATGGAAATGACGGAAGGCGGAATATATGCCTCTTCCAGATTCACACAATCTTCAAAGGCTTTCAGTTCTATGGACTCAGCCATATTGGGAATGGTAATGCTTTTAAGCCCCTTGCAATTGGAAAATGCATATTCCGGTATGGTCGTAAGACCTCTGCCGAAATAAATCTGTGAGATTCCATCACAGCCCCAAAATGCATATTTTTCAATTGCTTTCACCGAATCCGGAAAAGTATAACTGCTCCCGTTTCGTCCTGCCAGTACCTGATAAAGCTTTGTTCTATCTTTATTATAAAGAACGCCATTGACACATTGGAACTGCTTATTAGCCGGATCTACCAGAATCGTACTTAATTTCGGGCAGTTTGCAAAGGCTCCGGAACCGATTTGTGTTACAGAAGCTGGAATATTGATTTCTTTTAAATTTCCACAACCTGCAAAAGCTCCTGCATCAATCTGCTCTACTGTTTTTGGAATCGTAAGCCGTTCTACCACCATATTATTTTCAAAAGCATTCTGTGCGATCCTTTTAACGGAACGGGGAATAGACACGGAATAATCCGTGCCTTCATAAGAAATCAATGTGGTTCCATCTATTATAAAATCAGAGTGATTCACGGCTCCTACATTAGAAGCCGGAATCTGGGTAACCGCTATTGCAAGCGCCAATAACAATACTGAAATGCTCTTTCTTACTTTTTTCCCCATAAATTCTCCTATACTTTCATGATTACTTTTTTCTTCGTATCCATCATACATAAGCTTAAGATGGATAATGCAGCAAGCCCGATAACCAAAAACCATTTTGGATGAATGCCGTCGCCTGTTGTAGGCGTTGCATCAATGGTTGTTCCTGCTGTTAAATGGGCAGTGTCCACATAAATGCCATATGGCGAGAAGTGGGTTGCCACAAAGGATACACATGGCACTCCGTTAATGCTGGTAAATCTTGGAGACAGTTTATCCAGAGAACCATTCAGCACACTTGCCACCTTATTATTTCCGGCATATTCTACTAAAGCGTCTGGAAGCGGTATGGTAATATTTACCGATAGTCCTGCTGTGTTGGTAATTCTGTTTGTACCCGTAGAATCGTACAGAGAAATATCCATGGCAAAAAACTTAATATCATCCAGGTTTCCGTATTCTGCTAACAATGCCTGCTCCATAGCAGCCCTTGCCTCTTCACTGTCCGTAATCTTTACGATGAAATTATCCGAAGATCCATTTACCGTTGCTGATGCTACGCCCTTGTTGGAAATTCCTGTTTTTGTAATATCTACAGTGGTATTTCCACCGCTTTTAGTTCCGGTTCCTGTACTTGTTTTATTGACCGTCCCTGCCGTATTGCCCGATACAGTCCGGTTGCTGCTGGAATTCGTGGCAGTGGATGTGCCGCTGTTGCTAAAGTTTGCTGTAATGACAACGGCATTCCCCGGCATGATAAAGGTCGTAGAAGAAGCGGTATTGCTTCCCAAAGTTACCCCGCCTGAGTTTACCGTCCATCCGCTAAAGGTTCTTCCGGCAACAGTGCCTGCCGTAATGGTGACGGTTGAACCCTGCCTATAGTTTCCGCTTCCGGAGCCTCCGTTTACCGTTACTGTATAAGTACCCTGGTTATTATCATTTCCATTGTTGCTTTCGTTATCGGAGCTGCTACCGCTATTGGAAGTGTTATTGCTGGAACCGCTTACTTCGCTCTTTTCAAACTGGGCATACACATCGGTATCCTTGGTCAGATTTAAATAACTGGGGATCCATCCCGTAAAGGTATAGCCTTCCCTTGTAGGATCCGCCGGTGCCATTGCCGAACCACCCTTGTCGACTTTCTGGGTGCTGACCAATGTACCGTCATAATTATAAAAGTTCACTGTAATCCTGGTATCTTCTGGATCAAGTTTTTCATATTGGGCATAAATGGACAAATTAGAGGTTACATTAGAATAACCCGGTCTCCAGCCAGTAAACATATACCCCTCTCTGGTAGGCGCTGGCGGCGTATGGGCATCCTTTCCATCCATAACATCCTGTTCGTCAAGAATCTCATCATCCCAATCGTAAAAGATTACTTTATAAGTAGTTCCTGCCACATCTTCATCCGTTCTGTCATAAAAGGCATAGATGGACATATCTCTTGCTACAGACGTATAATCACCTTTCCATCCTACAAAGGTATAGCCCTTCCTTACAGGATCCACAGGCGGTTCCGCATCGCTTCCCTTTTCCACCTTCTGGGTTTTTAATATCGTATCATCCCAGTCAAAAAATACAACGGTAAAGGTCGGCTGTATCATTTCTCCCAAAGTAAGGCCGTATAATTTCGCAAAAGTCTCTGCTGCACTTCCCTCTTCACAGGAAATGGTAATATTTTTATTGACAGTACCATTTTCATTGGTAAATGCCGTAGAATCTATAAAGCTGACGCTGCTTGGAATCCTAAGGGAACGAACGGCGCTGTTCCTAAATGCCCTTTCCCTGATGGTCTTTGCGGTTTCCGGTATCTCTACCGAGAACAAGGTTGTCGTGTTTTCAAAACAGCTGACCGGTATTTCTGCTATGGCAGATAAGGATAAATCCACGTCTCCTATTCCCACACAATCCATAAAGGCTTCATCCGCAATGCTCTTAATGCCTTCTAATTCCCCTTTTCCTATCATACTGGAACCAATGGCATAATCACCTGTCATTCCTCTTGTTTCCAGACATTCTATGATACTTGTCTTCACTCCGTCTTCCGTTCCAAAGATAATACCGTTATCACATATGAAATACGGGCTTTCCGGGAACCCTACGAAAGTAAGTTTGTCACAGTCCTTAAAAGGCCTTAGCCCAAATTTCTGCAAGTTTGGAGATAAATTCACATTTACCAGATTATCACAGTTTCCAAAGGCATAATTGCCGATATATTCTCCCTCTTCATTACCGCTGCTCCTGGTAAATACAGTCTGCAATGCTTCACATCCGTAAAAGGCATATGCCGGAATGCTCAGCACGGACTCCATTTCGATACTCTCGATTCTATTATTGACACCCCTGACCGAATTGCCGGAAACAGAAGATACGTCCTTTCCCTCTTCATCCTTTCCAGAGAAAAGACCTGCCGCTATGGCTTCAATTCCATTTGGCAGCTTTACATTCAGTGCAGAATTCACGATATCCCATTGATCCTGCGTGGGCTGCACAAAGGAGCTGCCGGATTTATAATCTTCATATACCTTTATGGCATCTCTTGCCGCCATCTTCTGGTCTGGCGTGGTATCCGGGAAAGAAATCGTACCTCCTCTTAAGGATTCATACGTAGGATAATCCACAAGCTCATTCAAATCCTTTTCCGGATTATAACGAATAGTTAAATTACTTGGCCATCCACTGTAGAAAGTTATGTAAGTCACTTCCTGGGTCCCTCTGTTGATATTGCTTGCAGGATCCATGGCATAGGCAAATGGCTTGGAATAAGGAGAAACCGTTCCTGTAAAGGTCAGCTTCGGATTTCTGGTAAGCGAGGAAGCATGACTGCAGGTAGCATCCTGTGTATGGAATGCACCGGCTCCGATATCCGTCAGGTTGATTGGTTCTTCAAAAATCACATCTTCTAAGCTGTGGCATCCCTTAAAGGCGCTTGCACCTATTTCCGTTATGGAAGAGGGGATGGTTATCTTTTTCAAATCACAGTTTGCCTGGAAGCTGTCAGAACCGATCTTAGTAATATTATAAGGTCCGATAGCACCTGGAATCTCTACGTTCTCCACTCCGTCTTCCATATTAAAGTAGCGGAGATTGTTATCTTCATCCACCCGGTAAGTAATATGCTTTCCGGTACCAATGCCAGTATTCGGGTTGATTTCCTCTATCACCTTTTCATAAAGATAAGGATCATCCAAATACTTAAAGGCAATGCCCTCTGCGGTTGCCACATCATGTATCCGGGAATTTCCAAAACCCGCAAAATAAAATCTTTCACTTACCTGATTGATAAATTCCTGAAAGCCAAAGCTGCTGCCGGGTGTTTCCGAGAATTTCAAGGAATCGTTATTAATCGTAATATATTCCAGACCGTTGCAGCCTTCCACCAGGCCAATGTCCAAATCTTCATTTTCCTGATAAAAACTGGAAGGGAAATCAATGCCTTTCAGGCTGGTACAGCCTTTAAAAGCATGGGGACCTATCTTTTTTAAGGATACATTATACTCGTCTCCTGCTTCATCCTTTCCATATAAGGCAATTTCCGTCATGGCGGAACAGCCTTCAAATGCCGAATCTCCCAGTTCCGAGGTAAAAATCGGCATCGTAAAGGAACGAAGCCCTCTACAGTTATAAAATGCATGATGTCCGATTTTGGAAACACTGGAGTGTAAATTAATGTCTACAGTCTTTAAGTTGATACATTCCGCAAAAGCATAGTTTCCTATGGTATTGGCACCATTTGCCAGCACGATAGCCTGTAAGGAGCTGCAGCCTCTAAAGGCATTGTCCCCAATACCTAACAGCTTTTCTCCCGTTTTTAATGTAATGATATTTCCTGCCATGGAGAACACGCCTACTTCCGGCGTCTCATCCAATACCCAGTCCCATTTCACATTCTCATTTGTCTTACTTTTCACATGCTGATTGGAAATGTAAGCCACTTCCGCATCTCTTACCCATTTTTTATCATCGGTAGTGGTCGCCCTGAAATTATTCAACTCAGAATCCGGCAGAGTGGAATCCACTTTATAGAAAAACTCCTCACTGCCCAGCCCTTCCCACTGGCTCCTATATTCTGCGCTGTAAAAGCATGGCTTATAACCCTCAAGCTGTTTTTCTGTAGTCATTTCATTGGAGCTGACAGTACCAATTTGAATGCCGTCATCGTCATAAACCGGAGTCGTTATCGTATTTCCCGTAGGTACTTCCACCTCCTTATAAATCGCATAATAAAGTGGAGTACCATCCTGGGAAGATGCCACATACCCTAAATCCGTTCCATGAGTATCCGTTAATTTCTTATATCCGTTTACCGTATCCGGAATGGTAAGCACTCCGCCATCCAAGCTCCGGCTTGCCACATATCCTACTATAACTGCAATTTTATCAGAGCTGTTCAGCCGGTTGATATAGGCAAACTGAAACATGCCGTCCCCGGTTGTATAAATCGGCGTCCCTCCGCCAGGTGATATTTGCGGAATACTGGAGTCTTTAGATGATACTCCGATTTCGATGGTTTCATCATCTGCCTGCACGTTCTGCACCGGAATTGCTGCCACCAAAACAGCTGAAATCATGAACACTGCCGCCATGGTAGCGCATATGGTTCTCCTGATTTTTGCTTTTAATCTTCTAGGTCTTCTTTTCTTTGCCATAATCTTCTCCTTTATTTTACGAAATACGCTTTGCCACAACAACAAACCTGCCGTCTTCCTGCTCATAATCACAAGTGGACAAGGTCAGCAGCTGATCGCCATACTGTGCTGTGACTCCTGTATCATATAATGACATTTGTGCCATTTCTTCCATATAGGAATCAAATTCCTGTTCTGAATTTGCGTCTATAAACTGATAATACTTAAATACTACTTCTTCCTCATAATAGATTTTGGACAGGAACACATACATGACTTCATAAGTCCCTTCCTCGTATATCGTATCAAACGAAATGGTCTTATGCTTTTTGTAAAAATCTTCCTCTTTGTAATGATCCAGATCCCCGAACATTTTTCCAGATTTCATGTGATGTCCGTAAATAATAAAATTTGTACTGGTCCTTGTAATGCTGCAGTCCTTATCCAGAAACAGCGTTCCATTTTTGTCTTTTTCCTGCTTTGTGTTATGGTCTAAGTAATATTCATTATTTACTGTCTGCATAACCGGATAATCTATATTTGTATCGTCAATTTTCAGCCATCCGATTAGGTTTTTGTTGGTTTTATATAAATTTTTGTATTTTTCCAGCACCACATAACTCTTTTCCTCCGTATCCAAATGTACTACAACCTCATCTTTGCCCATGGCGTTCAGCTTGGTGTTTTCCTTCAGCTTTGCCATTTGCTGCTGTTCTCTGTCCTTTTTTACCGCTTCCATACAGTAGATGCTAAAATACCCAAGGCAGCCTGCGGCTATCAGAAGTAAAACGCTCATCATGATCCTTCTCGCTATGTACTGTCCTCTTGTAAGCACTTTTACTCCCGGAGGCTTCTGCCTCTTTTTCTTTAAGGACTTTTCGGATATCCGATTGTTTCTTACAGGCTGCCGGCTTTTTCCCACTTCTTCAAACTGCCCTGCCCTGATTCTTCTGACCTGCTCATAAACCTCATCATCAAATTCTCTTCCCAGAACGGTTTCAAAAGAAATACTGCCAGTCTGCATCCTATTATATAATTCCAGTATGCTTTCCTTTTTTGAATAATTGGTTTTTTCTTTTAGCAGGCGGATTTTCTCCAAATCTCTAAGGGCTGCTTCGTATTCCGCCTTCGTTCGGAAGCTGTGCCCGCCTGCCTTCCATCTGCCTGATTCCACAGAACATACCCCATTGTCAAATTTCTACATATACCTTTATTTTACTATATCTTGAAATAAATTCAAGTCCAAAGCCACATTTTGTTATTTAGAATTTTTCTCCAATTTTTTCTATATTCCTGGAAACATTGACATGCCCGGCTACATAGTATAAACCATAATCAAAAATATGGAGGCTCAATATGAGTGATTTAACAGCAAGCCACTGCGGATGTGGCTCAAACAACAATTCTGGCTGTGGCTGCAGCAGCATCATTTGGATTATTATTTTATTGTCAATTTGCGGAAACAATGGCGATAACGGCTGTGGCTGTGGCGGCTTTTTAGGCGGCTTTGGCGGCGGCGACAACAATTGCTGTGAACTGATTCTCTTACTTCTGATCTTAAGCAGCTGCTGCGGCGGCAATGGATTTGGCTGCTAATTACCAGCAGTAAATTCGTCTGTCAATGACCGGCAATAAAAAAATCAGATGACTCTCTGCGAAAACAGCAGAGAAGGTGATGTCAAAAAGGGCGATACTATCACATCGCCCTTTTGCATACACTATAGTAAAGAAATCCCTTTGAAAACGGGGAACAGGAATGAACACAAAGGAGTTTTCTATGGAAAACGATAAAATTGCCGCCTTTGATACACTATATACAAGCAACCATATCCAGATGCTGAAGCTGGCACTTCCTCTCATGCCGCCGGATAAGCAGTATTTCGGAGCTATTTTCATTAAATATATGGAGTTAAATTACACTCTTTCCCTTGGAAAATATTTAAGAAACCAGCTTTGTGCCTGCAGCGGATTTGAAAATTACGGAATGGAAGTTTTCCTAAAGGAAATCATGCCTTTTTGCAGTGAAAAGGAAGCGGAAAGAATCCAAAAAATAAGCAATATGATGAAAAGCTTCAAAACCTTTCAGGAAATGAAATCCATGATGGATTTATTCGGTACGGATATGTTTGGCACAGATATGGGCGGCGGTGGCGGTTTTTCACCCGATATGCTGAAAGGACTCTTATCGGATGAACAAATGGCTTTATTTGAAATGTTTATGGATGGAGGCAGCTCAAATGAAAAATGATACTTGGAAAGAAGATGAACGAATCCGGCATATTTCCCGGGAAAAGCTGGATTTCCTGCAAAAGCTGGTTTTTGAAATGGACACCATCGGACCGAAAGAAAGACTTCCGTTTTTATTAGCATTAGCTAACCGCGCAAAAAAAGAACATATTTCCTTCAGCAACGAGGAAGTAGATACGATTATTGCTGTTTTAAAGGAAAACAGCTCTGCCGATGAAATCCAGAAAATGGACAAAATCATTAAGATGTTCCAGAAGCGGTAAAGTGACAATCCAAAAAAAGTAAGAGCACTGCCCCGTATTCGGGGGAATGCTCTTAAAAAATCTCATTTGCTGCCCGGTCCGTCCATTCCTATATGTTCATTTCAGGCATGCTCATTTCAGGCATGCTCATCTCTGCCATATTCATTTCCGCAATCCTTCGATCCGCTGCTGCAATCAGTTCCTGTCTTCTTTGACTATTATTGTAAGCTCTTTCTAATTCTTTGTCATATCCAATAAATACAAATGGCAGCCTCTGTCCTATCACCGCTAAAACATCCTCCACCTGCTGTTCACCTAAGCCTATATTATAATTTCTGCCATTTCGCAGCTTCAACATGACAGAATAGGATGTCCCGGTTTTTATCCCATTCGTACGGTGTGTTGTAGTTATTTTATAAGCCCATAAAAGTTCCTTGCTTTCAAACAATATGGTTTTCACTCCGTTTGGTGCCATGAAAAAGTCTCTTGCAATCCGGAACCCATAGACAGGCGCCGCAGCATGATAAAAGCGGTCCAGTTCCGCCATTGCCTGATCATAATTGTGCGCTTTCTTACAATAATCAGTCACCATCTTATAATACCCGCCTCTGGCGTTTTTCACAATCTTCCAGATGGCAATCAGAATTGGAACCACTGCAAGGACACACAAAAAATAAAGAATGTCTTTATCCAGCCCGCCAATTTCATTTACTCCTAAATAATATGGCAAAAATGCTTCCAGTTCTTCCTCACTCCATCCAGTCGACGCATAATACTGCTTGTAATACTTCAGACTGTCCTCTCTCATTGGCATGATGGTGCCTTCAACCCGAAGGGACTTTGGAAGCTGTTCGTTTTCCCCATTTAAATAATCTGCAGTTTCCTGCATGATTTCATCACATTTCCTCATGTCGTCCCCTCTTACTACAAGACCGATGTACGACTTCTCCCCTACCGGAATGATATATTCTTTTTCTGTAGTCTTTCCGTCCTCCGTTGTATAGGCATAGTAATCCATGATTGCATAAATATCTGCACTCACATATTGTTTCTGTTTTCCGATTTCCTCATCCTTCAGGTCATACAGATTCACTTTTCCATTTAACAGCACATGAAAGCCTGTAAACCAAGCAACTGCAACCAGCGCAATGGAAATAAAGACACATATAATGACCGCATTTCTTGTTTGTTTTGTACTTTTTTCTTTTAGTTCCTTTAACATCTTTCTCCTCCGCTCAACTTTTTTTAGAATTCAGCTTAAACTGCCTATTCATTTTATACCATTGATTCATATTTAGCAATAGGTCAAACGGGTGACCAACAACAAAAAGGGTTTGTTATCGTTTTCACTCTGAGAACTAAAACGAAATCATGTTGCTCTCTGCTTATTTCATGACAATATTGATAATCCTGCCCGGCACGTAAATTTCTTTTACCACACTGCCGGAAAGCTTATCCCCAAGCGCTTCCTTTCCTGCCGCAATAGCGCTGTCCTTATCAATATCCGCCGGCACGGTAATGACTGCTTTCGTCTTTCCGTTAATCTGAACGGCAATTTCTTTTTCGTCATCCACCATAGCCTTTTCGTCTGCCTTTGGCCATACGGCATGGAACACGCTGCCTGTTTCTCCAAGCTCATGCCAGAGTTCTTCGCTGATGTGGGGGGCAAAGGGAGCTAACAGCACCACTGCCGTTTTTAAGGTTTCTTTATCCACACCGCCATTTTTTGCCATGTCGATCAGCTTATTATTATATTCCATGAAACCGGAAACAACTGTATTCAAGCTGAAATTTTCCAGTCTCTGGCTGATATCGAATATCATTTTATTGCGGACCTTCAGCATTTCCTTTGTAGCTTCTACTCCGCTGTCCTTATTGTCCATGACCAGATTCCAGAAACGGGTGATGAAACGGTATACTCCGTCAATTCCCCTGTCGTCCCATTCCGAATCCAACTCCGGCGGGCCTACGAACAGCTCATACATTCTAAGGGAATCACAGCCATAGTCTCTTACCAGATCGTCGGGGGACACTACGTTTCCTTTGGATTTTGACATCTTAATGCCGTTCTTTCCGGTAATCATTCCCTGATTGAATAATTTGGTAAAGGGTTCTTCAAAGTCAACCACACCGATATCATATAAAAACTTTGTATAGAAGCGGGAATACAACAGGTGAAGCACTGCATGTTCCACACCGCCAATATACATATCCACAGGCAGATACTGATCCGCTTTCTCCCTGCTTACCAGCTCCTTGTCATTTTTGCTGTCCACATAGCGCAAGAAGTACCAGGAAGACCCTGCCCACTGGGGCATCGTATTGGTTTCCCGTTTTGCAGGCGCGCCGCAGCATGGACATGTGGTATTTACCCACTCCGTAATGTCTGCAAGGGGAGATTCTCCCGTACCGGTAGGCTGATAAGATTCTACTTCCGGCAATAACAGAGGAAGCTCTTCTTCCGGCACCGGGACTGCTCCACACTTTTCGCAATGAACGATTGGTATAGGCTCGCCCCAGTAGCGCTGTCTGGAAAATACCCAGTCTCTCAGCTTGTAGTTGGTGGTTTTCCGTCCAAAGCCCATTTTTTCAATCATTTCAGGGGCTTCTTTCTTTAATACAGAAGATTCCATGCCGTTCCAGTCACCGGAATTGATCATGGTGCCGTTTGCTTCCGTATAAGCCTCTGTCATATTTTCAATTTCTTTTCCATCTTTTGCAATAACCTGAATAATGGGAATATGGAATTTGGTAGCAAATTCAAAGTCACGGTCATCATGGGCAGGCACGCACATAATGGCGCCCGTACCGTAATCGGCAAGTACATAATCGGACAACCAGATGGGAACCTTCTTTCCGTTTAACGGATTGATTGCATAAGAACCGGTAAATACACCTGTTTTTTCTTTATCCTGCAGACGGTCCACATTTGATTTCATGGACGCATCATAAATGTATTTTTCCACTGCCTCTTTTGTTTCTTCTGTAGCCAGCTTTGCCGCCAGGGCATGCTCCGGCGCTAAAACCATAAAGGTTGCCCCATGAAGGGTGTCCGGTCTTGTAGTATATACGGTAATGGCCTCTTCCATGCCGTCTATTTGAAAGTCAACTTCCGCACCATAGGATTTTCCAATCCAGTCCGCCTGCATCTTCTTTACCTTTTCCGGCCAGTCCAGCTTATCTAAATCTGCAAGGAGCCTGTCGGCATATTTGGTTATGCGAAGCATCCACTGCTTTAGATTCTTCTTTGTCACATCTGCACCGCAACGCTCACATTTTCCATTTACCACTTCTTCATTGGCAAGACCTGTCTTACAGGAAGGACACCAGTTAATGGGCATTTCCTTTTCATAGGCAAGGCCTTCCTTGAACATTTTTACAAAAATCCATTGTGTCCATTTATAAAATCCGGGATCCGTGGTGTTCACTTCCATGTCCCAGTCATATAAAGCAGCGATTTCATTGATCTGCTTTTTGATATTTGCCACATTTTCCGCCGTTGATTTTGCAGGATGGACGCCCATTTTAATGGCATAGTTCTCTGCCGGCAGTCCAAAGGCATCCCAGCCCATGGGGTGAATGATATAATGTCCGCCGTTCAGCATTTTATAGCGGCTCCATACATCCGAAATCACATATCCTCTCCAGTGTCCTACATGTAACCCATTTCCTGATGGGTATGGAAACATATCCAGACAATAATATTTGGGCTTTTTGCCGTCATTTACGTTAACGGGATTTTTTTCCCATTCTTTTCTCCATTTTTGTTCAATCTCACGATGATTGTACGGTACTGCCATTTTTTCATCCTCCTAAAAAAATCAAGCCTGGTGCATGATATCCTTTTGTTCTTTTGGATGTAATGCACTAGGCTTAATTTTATACTTTGCTTTTGGAAATGTCAATATTTTGAAAAAATCAACCCGACTCTATTTCTTCGCCTGTTTTGCTGCCAAAGCTTTTTCTGTCGGTTTTACCATCAGGAAGCATATAACCAGCGCAATCAGGTATAATACAATCGTAGCATACAATACATATTGATAGCCGGTAGGATTTACTGTAAGCACTTCTACTGTTCCATCAGCAAGAGCATGTTCGATATCTACGGGCTTTCCAAATGTATTCACAATCCATGTAGCCATCTGGTTTCCGCTCAGACCAGCAAATGCCCATGCAGATAAGGTAAGTCCGTGGATTGCACTGATATTGCCCATTCCATAGTGATCGGAAAGCAAGGTTGGCACGTTGGAAAATCCGCCGCCGTATCCTGCATTTACCACAAAAATCAGTCCCAGTACAAGAACGATCAACAAGGTGTTGCCTTCGCCGTTTTTAATGCCGTTTGCCAAAAGCACAATGCCGGTAAATGCAATAGAAAGAATGAAAATAAGCTTATAAATGGTATTTCTGTCCTTCATGGTATCTGCCCATGCGGAAAATCCAAGGCGTCCTCCCGCATTGAAGATTGCTGATACGGTGGAAATAATGCCTGCCGCTCCTGCAAGACCGATACATTTTACTATCATCTTCTCCTGTGAAATCAATGCAAGCCCGCAAGTGATGTTAATATAGAACATCAGCCAGATTCCGATATAGTTGGCAACAGGCTTTGACTTGATCACAGCCATCATGCTCTGTCCCTTTTCTTTCTTCTGGGGTTCATGCCAGCCTTCCGGCTTTTTCAATAATAAATGTCCGATAAACATCATCACGAAATAAACCACTGCCAGAATCAGGAACATTTTGTAAATGCCGCCTTCTCCCAGACCGCCCAGCATAGCCTGCATGATAGGGCTTGCAATAGCCTTTGCCGCACCGAAGCCTGCTACAGCAAGTCCGGTAGCAAGTCCTTTTCTGTCCTCAAACCAGAGCATCAATGTTTTTACCGGAGACAGATAGCCTGTTCCAAGTCCAATACCCATAATCAGACCATAGCATACATAAATTCCAATCAGAGCAAGGGCGCTTCCCTTATGCAGCCCGCCATAGTAAATGAAAAAGCCTGTTCCTGCCATACCTGCCGCAAAGCATATGGTGGCAATCAAAGAGGATTTATGGATATCCTTCTCAACGATATTTCCAAGGAAAGCGGCTGACATTCCAAGGAAAAAGATAGCAAAGCTGAATGCCCATTCCGTTGCTCCTTTTGAAAAGCCTATGTAATCTGCAATTTCCTGGCTGAAAATGGACCAGCAGTAAACAGTTCCTATGCTGCAATGAAGCAGCAGTGCGGGAATTGCTGCGCGAACCCACTTATTAGCGCGCCATCCACCTGATTTTTTTTGATTTTCTCCCATAACTTGTACTTCCTTCGTGTTTTATTTTTATAGGTTGTTCAGCCTTCTGTATGATTGTGTGCTTTTCGAGTTTTAGAGGCTAAACATGAGTATTATACACCTTAGCTTATTAGGTTTCAAGGAAAAAAATTTTTTTGAGCTTCCCTCTCGGTCTGGTCCGGATTTTGTCTGTAATGAAATTCTGATGGAGCAATCACCATTACCAAATCTCTCCTTTTTGATATTTTCCAGATTCAACTTTTTTTATGGATAATGTAATGGCATAATAATAGCACATTATAGCAATATATGCTTGTTCCAGTTCACACCACCTTGGGTCTCCTGTTGTTATAAATATCCATATATTATATATATAAAAATAGATTTGAGGTAAAAATAAAATATAGGAGACAATCCCCAGCATAGACATCTTATTTCGTTTGTCCAAGCTTGTGGATACTCCCCACAGATTTTCTTCTGCTATCAATATTTCTACTAATTTTCTATTTCTTATCGTATATGTTTTAGTAAAGGATTTAAAAGTCATTGCATTTATCCTGCATACATATATCATCATCATTGTTGGACAAAACAACTGCCCCAACAGCACAAAAAATATCCCCTCTAATAATTTCATAGATTTCTCCCGCCTTAATGCTTTAAAATTTCATTATTTTAAGAACCCCTGTTATTTCTACAAAGCTTCTAATAGCAAAGCTCTACTTACCAAATCTCCCCCTTCTGATATTTACCTGATTCAATTTTTTTAATAGATAATGTAATTAGATAATAAATGGTCATTATACCAAGATATTTTTGTGCCGGTTCACACCACTTTATATCTCCTGTTGTTATAAATCTCCACACATTATATATATAGATATAGATTTGAGGTAAAAATAAAATATAGGAGGCAATCCCCAACATAGACATCTTATTTCGTTTGTCCCAACTTGTAGATACTCCCCACGTGTTTTTTTCTGCTATCAATATTTCTGCTAATTTTCTATTTCTTATCGTATATGTTCTAGTAAAGGATTTGAACGTCATTGCATTTATCCTACATACATATATCATCATCATTGTTGGATAAAACAACTCTCCTAACAGCACAATAAATATTCCCTCTAATAATTTCATAAATTCCTCCCGCCTTAATACTTTAAATTTTTATTATTTTTAATTACTTCCAGCATTTATACAAAGCTTCTGGTAGACAATTGCTCACTATTACGAAATACCTTCCTTTTCATATTTGTCTAACCTGCCTGTTTTTATGCTTGCCCCAACTAATAAAGAAAAATTGCTATGATAAGATATTCTATTCCGTAATAGCTTCGTATAAATCTTCTAATCCATCGGAAATAATTTTTCTTACAGGACCATATACAGCGTTAAAGGCACTTGATCTTATCACACCCTTTTCTATGGCTCTTAATCCTTCTCGTGTCAGTGTTTTAAACGGATGAAATAACGACCACACTAACTCCCGGTTTACATAGCCAGACTTAGGCCATCCATTTACAAATCCTGCTCCACCCAGCCATCCACAAAACACACCTATCGCTATTCCTTCCAGAATATCTTCCTTCCCTCCACCAGTCAAAGCAGACTGTACACCACCAAGTACCCCATTTACTGCCATTTGCCCTCCCACTCCTAAAGGGGTGGCTGCAACCGCTCCGCTGACGGCTCCGCATGAAAAGGCAATTACTGCCTCCGACCAATCTACTTCTCCTTCTGTAAGACCTTGCACTATAATATTTACTCCACCTGCTGCCACTCCAGCAACTGCCGCACATGCCACTACTGCAACTGCCAGAGTTGCTCCTGCCGTAAAAAATGCCGTTGTTGCAATTGCTCCTACTACAGCTACTGCAACGACTGCTGTCAATCCTGCTACCAGCCATTTCTTTTTTTCTTCCACTTTAATAACAGGTTCATCATTAAATTTCTGATAGCTTTCATATGTATTTGCATAGATATCACTTAAAATGCCTAGAAAATCAATTTCATTATTTATCGTAATTGTAGTGCTTTCTCCCACACCTTCATCCCTCCTTTGAAACTCCCAATGGAGCAACCATCATTACCAGATATCGCCCTTCCGATATTTACCCGATTCACTAGCCTTTATGCATGATGTAATTAAATAGAACCAGTTAACTAAATAGAGATATGTCTTTTCCGTTTCACAATATCTGGTCACTCCTGTTGTTATAAATACCCACCAATCAAATAAATAAAAATATATTTGTGGTAAAAATAATATCCATGAAACAACACCTAATATTGACATCTTATTTCGTTTATCTCGGCTTGTGGATACTCCCCATGCGCTTTTTTCTGCAATCAATATTTTTGCCAATCTTCTATTTTTTATTGTAAGAGTTCTAGTAAATGATTTGAAAGTTATTGAATTTACTCTACATGAAGATATCATAATCGTTGGAGCAATCAAAGACATTAGCAACATCAGGAATATCCCCTTTAATATTTCCATATATTTATACTCCTCCCCTTTTCACTATTTCACTGTTTACATACACCATCATCACTCCTAAAGCCCCTAATAGGACAGCCAATCATTTACCAAATATCGCCCTTCCGATATTTCCCTGATTCACTATCCTTTATGCTTACTGCAATTATATAAAACAACCATGCTATAGCCAGATATTTATTTTCCAATTCAAAATCTTTTGTCACTCCTGTTGTTATAAATATCCACCAATCATAAACATAAAAATAGGCTTGCGGCAAAAATATAATCCATGAAACAATTCCCAATATGGACATCTTATTTCGCTTCTCACGACTCGTTGATACTCCCCATGTTGTTTTTTCTGCTATCAATATTCTTGCAATCTTCCTATTTCTTATTGTCAATGTTTTGGTAAATGATTTGAACGTGATTGCATTCATTCTGCATGCGGCTATCATAAATGGGTGTGAAACCAAAGTCATTAGTAACATCTTACATATCCACCTAGATAGTTCCAGTTCCATATATTTTTCCCTCTCCCACATTTTTCTTCTTTCAATGTTCCGCCTTTTTTACACATTCAATCGTCCCCACCACATCAATCATAACCTCTTTCCATATCTTCCACTCTGAATAAGGCGCATTAAAAACCCCCTGCAGGGTTTTTCCATTGATAGAAGCGCAATACATCAAGTTGAATAGCGGCTCATCGATTGCGTGGCTCTTATAATCAAACCATCCTATAGCTGTATTTTCCTTTTCTATGATTCCTTCATCACGGAATACGTTAGAGGGCTGTACCTTTCTTATCAGCTTTTTCATCTGCCGTATGGTTTCCCTGACAGCTTCCTTTTCCAAAGGACTGTCCAGCAAGGAAAATGCAAAGTTAATATCTCCTGCCTCATTGGTTTTTATAATCTGGGGCCTGTGAACCGATGGATACTTTATTTCCTGCATCTCTATGGGCATATCCACATAATGTTCCGGCAGCATGACCGCAACCTGTCCATCAAACAGTTCTGCTTTCTGGAATTGTATCAGTTCTTCCTTTATAAAAATTCCATTTTCTATATCCCCATGGCATTCCTTTTTATACTGATTGATTGCTTCCGCAATTTTTAAGTCAACGTCTGTCATTTTTCCCTCCTATTCCTCATATTCCTGTCCGGATGTCAGCGGCTGTATCAGACCGCCGCATTTACACACCAGAAAGGAATCCATGCTGATTCCATGCATATCACCTGACAGCTTTACCTGCTCACTGATTCCCCTCCACGTTCCGATAATATGAGGACAACACTGTTTTCCCGTTACGGTTCCTTTTGCGTTTTCATCCTCGCCATAAGGGACTAAGGATATGGTCCTGGCGCCTTCCGGCGGAGTCTGGCAGGAACAGATACCAAAGTAGCTTATATTGTCATCCACTACACAATCATCTTCTCTCATAAGCGGCTTCTCCTCAATGTATATTCCATGACATTGCGGTAGATTCAGCCTTCTGGGATGACTTCCGTATTGACAGGCTAACAATGCCCCTCTTACTAAATATTCCGACATTTCATTCTCCTTCCTCTTCATATTCCGGCTCACGAATGGTAAATCCATATGCTTCCCGTCTTAATATACACTCCAGCAAATCCATTCTTACAACACAACTGGAAGCAGGCCCTTCTATAAGCCTGAAAATGCTTTGATCTTCTATTTTGCTTTTATTCAAAACAGGCTTTTTAATCATGCTATGATCCAGATTAAATACCGTATCCTTCCCAAGACAATCTATTTCTTTTAAAATGGGCAGATAATACACCTCTGCTTTTTCATATGTTTTATCCAGCAAAACAATTTCCCTATACTGCATATTCGGCTCAAATACATCCATGACCTTTTTTATTTTTTCAGAAACCATCATAAAAGGCACCATAATAACATCTATAAAGTCCGTCTTTCGGTTTGGTTCTATTTCCAAAATAATTCTTTTGGGTATTTTTAAGTAAGCTTTTTGATATAGAATTTCAGAAGGAATCTTTTTGGTCCAGTTACGTACCCTGACCCTGTTTACATAATTTTTGTCCTCTTCTATGAAAAAATATCTCATCCGATTTCATCCTTTTCTAAATTCCAAAAGCACAACGGCATACTTTCGCTTCTATATCCCCCGAAAGAAATAATTCCCTGATTTTCCACATCCAGTCTTTGAAAAATCTCCAGGTCCATGATTCCGGCTGCATGTTCTGCAATCATTCTTATCGTTATCATATGAAAATCAAAAGCAGCCTTTTTTCTTAATTCCTGCTTCTCCTTATAGGAAAAGTCTTTTACATTCTGCTCACATTTTTTTATAAGGAATGTCACATATTCCTCGTAAAAATCATAAACCATTTTTGCTTTCCAACATCCGCTCACTTCATATCGGTTCAGGTAAAGGCTATTATCATAAGCTTCTATATGTATCTCAAAATCACCCTTTTGCACACTGAAATTTAAATAACTAAACTGGATAGCCTTTAATTTCCCCTTCTTTTCCTTTTTCTGGGCTGTTTCATAGGCTTCTAACACCTTTTCCACAACTTCCATAAGCTCCTTTCGGATTTCCTTTTCCTGCTTACGGTATTGTGGAATGATGGTTTCCAGCAGTTCTTTCATCTGCCTTTTGGACAATCCTTCTACATATTCTTCCCATTGCTCTAACCGGTACATACTTTTTTATCCTCGCATCATTTTTATTTCTACAGGCGTATTTAAAACAATTTTATTTGCTTTCCATTCTATTTTTTGCTTGGATATAACATTAATCTCCTGATTGCTGGTAATTTTCATCCCTGCTCCATCATCCTCTATCAGACTTATCTCTTTGCTCTCATTCATAAAACCAATTTCCGACTGCTTCAGATAAAACTGTTTGCCATTTTCATTTGCAAAGTATTTATGATCAGTATTGCTCATGCTGCTGCAGGAAGCTCCATTTTCACGAATACAGCTGACCGCTATAGCCGAATCTTCCCTTTCACTTGGAAAATAAAGCTGAACCCGGGTTCCTTTTTGTGGCATGCAATACATGATATTTCCAGTTTCCGGCACCCATTCATACCAGTATGCCTCTTCCTCATTTTGAATTTCATCGATATCCAAATGAATTTTTAAAAGTTCATTTTGTGTGGCTAACACCTTTCCTGATATAGACATACCGGAAAGCAATGGATTTGAATATTCATTTAAAAAGCAGCTCTTTTCATTTCCTAATTTATATTGAAAAATCACTTCAGCCCCTCTCATAAACATTCTTTTTTCTAAAATATTCATATTTCTGTTTCTAAACATGACTTTCTGCCCAATGTCATAATCCTCGTAGGATTCTATTTTGTAGAACAAAAAGAAGGATTTATCCAACATGCCATATCGTTTTTCTTCCGAAAAAAAGTCACCACTTACACCATAGTCATAGTTATCATGTTCCAAGGTTACTGTTTCCGTTTCATCTTTTATCCCAATTTGTATGGAAATGTTCCTGTTTGCTACATCCGGATAAACACAGCTGCCAAGTCCGGCTGCCATCCTCCGGATAAACTGCCAGTCGGTTTCCTGAAATTGATATACGGGGCTGACTGTCCTTTTGTCTTCCGCATAAATGCCCACTTCACCAGAACGCTCCAAACCAATCACATTTTTTATGATGCTGCCAATCGTCATTTTGCTGTTTTGAAATGATTTCTTCTTTTTCTTACAGTCCAATAACACACTAAGGGAAGCTATCTCCAGCTCTAGATGCATGATCATACCCTCATAATACCAGTTGACATTCTGAACCACTCCACAAAATAACACTTTATCCCTGACCAAAATTTCAACAGGTTCATTCAAATCTATCCTTCTTATTTTTTCCAATATCTCTTTACTTCCAAGTGCATATACCTTTGCACGTCCATGTTCATTGGGTACTACTTTGATATCTAAGTGTTCAATATGATTTAGACAGATAGCTCCTGTCAGTCTGATTTCACTCTGGGTTATACATTCCATTTTTGCCATTACTGCACCTTAAACTTTGCCCCTTCTACTATAATATTATCCTTTAGCATGATTTTGGAATTTCCCTGCTTCAATTCAATGGCATCTAACGCAGCCATTGATACGGTATCACTTGCGCTTACTATATTGATGGTTCCCTGAGATTCCATAACAATATCTTTGTCGCTGATCATTTGTATACCTGCAGTATCATCAAGGACTATTTGCATCCCTTGATTATTGGTTATGGATATTTTTGTGGGAGTAAGCTCTATCTGCTTTCCAAATTTTGTGCAAATGCTCTTATTATCCGGATTTGTTCTGGCATTTTCCTGATATTCATTGGACTGTCCGATATTTTCATGTACAGAACTGATAATATATCCGTTTTCTTCCTTTTCATCCGGAAAATACAATCTTACCCGGTCATTTTCTTCCGGCATGCAATACCATCCTGTTCCATCCGGCGAAGAAAATACCGTTGAGTACAAAAACCACTTTCCATTGACTGACTCCTTTTTTGCATCGCATGAAATATGTACTTTTACCTTATCTGCATTTGATTCCACAACATACGCATCCAAGGATGCCCCGATTATTTTTTCATTATATTTCCTGACACTTGCCAGACCCTTTTTCCGAACCAGTTCACATGTATAGAGCATCTCCCCCATTTCCAGACTTATTACCACACTCCTTACCCACAATGCCATTCCCTTCACATTGATTTCTTCTGCCAGTTCCACGGCATCCCGGGTAGTTATCTTATAAATCCAGCAGTCCTCCTCCATGAGTTCTTCTATTCCGTTTTCCTTTTTCTCCCGATATTCAGAATATGCACAATCAACACGATAATCCATGATTTCAATATGTTTGTTGTTCTTTAATTTGGGAATCCCAAAATGACATACCATTTCTTTCATACTTACATTTGGATACAGGCAGGTATGAAATCTGGAAGCTAATCTCTTTAGAAACTCCCAATCCGTTTCATGATATTGTACTATCAGATCATCAATTGTCTTTTCCATATCCACACAAGGTATCATTCCGTTATTGCATGACATATTCATATATTCCAGAAGATTTCCATAGGATATGGATAGGTCTTGAAATGCCCTTGTTTTTTTCACAACATCTAATCGTTTCGTAGCGCCCACAAGTACGATTTTTATCTCTAACAGCCTGCCCTCCTTATGGATGTCAATGCTTTCAATAAGACCTGAAAATAATATCTTTTGCTTATGTTCAACATCTGTGTAGACAATCTGCTCCATTTGTTCAGAGTGCATCAACCGCATTACTCTTTCCTCATTGCTGTATGAGACAATTCCGGATATGACTCCATATCCATGTGCGTTAACCTTTATTTCAATATGACACTCTTTTACCATTACAAATTCAACAGTTCCTACTTTGAACATCTCGTACCTCTTTCACAAATGTGAAATATTTTTATTTATTTTTGTAATCATTACTACTTATTAATTTTATCAATATCTATTGTACAATACCATTAACAGAACGTCAACATTTATTTGGTTTTATTTTATCATCACTTCTTTGTAGGAAAAATTATATACAGCAAAAAAGCCCCCGACTTCCATCTTACGATTTCCGTCGGTGGCTTCCTCAATATTACTTCTATTTTTCCTATTTGACTTCTGTCACCGTCAACAGATTGTCTCCTGCCATATAAGTAAGGGTAATCCTGTCTCCCGGATTATATTTTACAACATTCAGCACCTTTGGATTGGTAATATCCACATCAAATATTTCCTCTCTTCCTTCTATGCTTAAATAGAAGTGCGTGTTTCCTTCAATGACTACCGAAGCGCAGGCCGAAATCTTCCCTGTAATAGTTTCGCTGGTTCCTGTTTCCACTGCTGCTATGCCATTGGTATTTAACAGCCGGTTATATTCCTTTTCGCATTCCTTCACCGTATCGCCAATGGCTACCCACTGGTATTTTCCAATGTTTACCATGGCATATTTCTTGACAAGGCCGCTTTCATCCTTTAGTGCCATAAAATAAGTAGGCTCATCTGCAATATTCAACAAAAGAGGAAAGGTAGCACGGTAACCTAAGTTCTGCACCTGCCCTTCCGCCGAGGCCATAGCGGAATCTTCAATGGCGCCTTCCACCTGATAAAAACGGGTTTCCATAGTTCTTTGGTTCATCAGCACAAAACCTACGTTGGATTGATCCCCGTTTACAGAAGTAACGCCGGAGTACACCCACACATCATCCTCCAAGGCAATATAATTATAACCGTTAGTGGTCTGCAGGCAGTCCTTTTGTCCCAGCACACTGTTGAAAAATCCATGCTTATAAATACCTGAATAATCATATAAATTCATAAGCAGCTCCGCCTGATATACTTTATCCACCCACTGAGGCACTTCCCCTGCTTTATATTTTTCACATTCCCCGCTCATTGCGTTGCAGATGACTACGCTGTCAACGGTTTCGCCTCCAAACAGTCCTACATTGAATTTCTTAATGGGACAGATCCAGTAAGGAACTCCTTCTTCATCGATTTCAAAGAAAATCTGATCCGCAAAAATCGCCGTTGGATAACGGAAACGCAGATGTCTGTAAATATTCCGGTTAAAATATTCGGATTTGGAGTATTTAATGCCCTGGGAAAGTTTCATACATTCTGTATTCTGGGTTGCCATATCAATCAATATATAGGCAGGAATGCCGTCCTTTTGATTGGTAAGCCATTTAATAGGGCTTGCATATTCTAAAGGGGTAACCCGGACAGGCTTCCCTTTATAATTGATCTGGGAATAATCGTCTGCCACTTCAAACTGGGACACCATATCTACCATGCTTCCCATTTTCCGGTCTCCTAACAGGGAAGCGGAAGCCTTGTCAAGAAGTGGTATCGTATCGTAATCCACCTGGGAAATATCCTCTGTAAATTTTCTTGTTTCCACATCTAAAAGTGACTGGTATTTTTTTGCATTTATGACTGGTGAGCCAAGAAATGTCCCAACAAAAAAAACAATGCCCAAAAGTGCCGCCAGATAGTAGCCGTATTTCCATGGTCCCATTGCGGTTTTTGAATCAACAATTACTATTTTTGCCTTTTTTTCTTTTATGGACTTCCACAAAAACCCCACGGTAGCGACCATGAGCACTGCACCAATAATGAACCACCAAAAGCCTGCTGAGTGAATATTGATTGCCGGCAGAGTCACATAATAATAGATAAATGCCGCCACCAGCAAAAAAAGCACTGCAAG
Source organism: Lachnospiraceae bacterium (assembly GCA_014804265.1). Taxonomy (GTDB): domain Bacteria; phylum Bacillota; class Clostridia; order Lachnospirales; family Lachnospiraceae; genus RGIG3040. Next base: position 24,029 of record JAAVAC010000038.1, read on the forward strand.
TATCTTTATACCAAGAAGCTTTTTACCTGATTTCTTTTTTTTCTTTTTTTTCTCTTTTCCCATTTTATTTTTTCATATTCCTTTCTTTCAAGCGCTTTTCCACTTGTATTATTTGTATAATACAATAAGTCAAAAAAAGACTTTTGTCAATAGCCTTTCGATACACAGAGGGCTGGCATAGCATAGGATGGTCTTATGCTATGCCAGCTCCCACGTCCTCTTATCAGAATATGGTTATCACTTCTTTTACAGAATGGTAGTCTTCGCCAACAAGATATTCAATTTCCAGTGAAAAAATCTGATAGGAATATGTACCGGAACTTTCATCATAATACAGCCTGTATCCTTCTCCCTCCTCAGACCATTCCTGTTCTTTTGCTGCTCCTTTCCCGCTAAGATTTTCCTTTAAAGTCCTGTTTCCCATATAATAAAACAGGAATCCAGCAGATGCAGTCAGTAATAATAGGAACATCCCTATGACCGCTTTCTTCATACTTTCTCCTTAATAGCCAAATCCTTTCCTCAATCTACAACCTTTGCCTTCTTAGGCTTTTGGGGATTATACAGAACGTTTACTTTACACGGTATTGTTTTCCTTCCACTTCATATTCTGCTAACGGAAGGTTCATATTATTTACTTTTACTGCTGATACACCAACGATGATACCTGTGGTTTGTTTCGTATACTCTTTACTTCTGCTAAATAATCCCATTTCTAATCTTCATCATCCTTTGTCAGTTTACTTGCTCTTGCTGCCACTTCTTTTTCCTGAATATCGCTTGGAGCCTGTTCATATCTGGCAAATTCATAGGAATATTCCCCAAAGCCTCCTGTCATGGAACGAAGGCTGGTGCAATAGCCGTAAAGTCCAAGCATGGGAATATCCGCTTCAATAACCTGCTTTCCATCAGGTGCCGGATTCATTCCAAGCACCCTTCCTCTTCTTTTATTCAAGTCACCCATAACATCTCCTGTAAATTCATCGGGAACCACTACCTTTAAAGAAGCAATGGGCTCAAGCAGTACAGGCGAGGCCTCCATGAAGCCTTTCTTAAATGCCTGGATCGTGGCCTTTTTAAATGCCATCTCAGAAGAATCCACATCATGGTAGGAACCGTCATATAAAATGCCTTTCACTCCCACTACCGGATAAGCAGCCAGCGGACCTGATAAAACAGACTCCTGCATACCTTTTTCCACTGCCGGGAAGAAATTCTTCGGAATAGCTCCTCCTACTACCACCTGCTCAAATACATATGGTGTTTCCAAGTCACCGGAAGGCTCAAAACGCATTTTTACGTGACCATACTGTCCATGGCCTCCGGACTGCTTTTTATATTTGGATTCTACATCTGATTTTTTGCGGATAGTTTCCTTAAAAGCAATTTTCGGTTTGGATAATTCAATTTCCACTTTATATTCATTTAGCAGACGGCTTACTGCCACTTCCAAATGCTGATCGCCCATTCCGTATAAAAGCATCTGTCCGTTTTCCGAATCATTTACGGACTTTAAAGTCAAATCCTCATGCATCATCTTCTGCAGGGACTGGGATACCTTATCAATATCTCCTTTATTTTTTACTTTATAGCGCATGTATGTATAGGGAGTGGAAATCTGAATCTTTCCGTACTGCACGGTAGTTGCCTTGGTGGAAATGCTGTTTCCGGTTCTTGCTGCGGTAAACTTGGCAAGAGCGCCAATATCCCCTGCATGAAGCTCCGGCACCTCTATGGGCTTGTTGCCCTGGAGCACATACAGCTTGCCGATTTTTTCCTCTATTTCTTTCTCCCGGTTATACACCAGATCGTCTGTCTTAAATACCCCGGAGCACACTTTAATCAGCGAATATTTTCCAATAAACGGATCTACGATTGTCTTAAAGATAAAGCCAGATTTTGCTTTTGAAAAATCATAATTTGCTTCAAATATTTCATTTGTCTTTAAGTTTACGCCTGCCACCTTGCAGCTTTCCGGACTTGGCATATATTTTACGATATCATCTAAAAGTGTATAAATGCCCTGACATAACAAATTGGAGCCCATGGAAATCGGTACGATGCTGCCATCCTGCACATTCGTCCTGAGCGCTGCCCTGATTTCCGCTTCCGA
>JAAVAC010000039.1 GCA_014804265.1 Lachnospiraceae bacterium
AGAACGCCAGTATGAAGACAGATACCATGTGGTAAAAGCAAAAATGCCATGTCTTGTAACAGCTCTTGCAGAATTAAACGAGCCTCGTTACATGACTCCGGGCGGAATTTTTGATGCTTTAGAAAAAGAAATTACAGTTTGGGGAAGAGCAAACCTTGTGGATGTAGAAGATTCCAACTTAGGTCTTGCAGGCTCACCTACTAAGATTGCAAAGGCTTCCGATAAAGTAAGAAAGGGAACCGGCGAAAAGGTAACCCTTGATCCGGAAGAAGCAGTATCTTACCTGATGAATAAATTAACAGAGAAACATGTTATCTAATAAATAAAGGAAAAGTGGTGAAAAAAATGAATTTAGAAGAATATAAAGGCGTATATGTCTTTGCACAGCAGGTTGACAATCAATTAAGCGGCATTGCTTTTGAGTTGATTGGAAAAGGCAAAGACTTAGCAGCAGATTTAGGAACAGAGGTTACCGCAATCCTTGTAGGTTCAGGGGTAAAAGACCTTGCAGACGAGCTTGCAGCATACGGTGCCGACAAAGTAATCGTTGTAGATGATCCTGAATTAAAGGATTACAGAACAGAACCTTACACACATGCAGTTGCATCTGTTATTGAAAAATACAAACCGGAAATCGTATTGGTAGGTGCTACCGCAATCGGCCGTGACTTGGGCCCAAGAGTTTCCGCAAGAGTAAAAACAGGTCTTACTGCTGACTGTACTGTACTGGAAATCGGTGATTTCCCGTTAAATCCAATTCCGGGCAAAGAGCAGAAGCACAATCAGTTGTTAATGACCCGTCCTGCATTTGGCGGAAATACCATTGCTACCATCGCATGTCCTGATAATCGTCCTCAGATGGCTACTGTACGTCCGGGCGTTATGCAGAAGCGCGAAAAAGTAGAAGGTGCAAAGGCTGTTGTAGAAGAGTTCAACCCGGGCTTTACACCAGACAACAAATATGTTGAAATTCTGGATGTGGTAAAATCCGTAGTGGATACAGTAGACATTATGGATGCTAAAATTCTCGTATCCGGCGGTCGTGGCGTAGGCAGCCCTGAAAACTTCAAATTATTAGAGGATTTAGCAGCTGCTATCGGCGGAACCGTAAGTTGCTCCCGTGCAGTTGTTGATTCTGGCTGGAAGCCTCGTGACCTTCAGGTTGGACAGACCGGTAAGACCGTACGTCCTAACGTGTATTTTGCAATCGGTATTTCCGGAGCAATCCAGCACGTTGCCGGTATGGAGGAATCCGATATCATCATTGCCATCAACAAAGATGAAACAGCTCCTATTTTTGATGTAGCTGATTATGGTATTGTTGGTGATTTAAATAAGATCGTTCCTATGCTGACAGAGCAGATTAAGGCTGTTGTGAAGAAATAAGACGGCAGTTTTTTGGTCTGTTCTATAAGAACGAATGGACTGAATAGAGTGAATAAAATAGGAAAACCCTTTCTTCGGAAAAACCGGGGAAAGGGTTTTTTGTGCACTGAAACAACAAGGAAGTATACAGCACTCTAGCCTATTAATCCAAATTGGTTTCTTATTGAGAAATAGGGGTAGCTATGCTAATATAATTAATAGAAAAGTGAATAATATAATGAATGATTTTTATGGAGAAAGAGATTTATAGGAAGGAGAGATTTTATGGCATTAATAGATGTTAATATTAAGGTACCGACGGAGATGGCGGTTTACTTAGAACCATCCAATCAGGTTATTGAACTTGAAAGAAATGCTTTACTGCTATACCCTTATATTTTAAAACAGACGATATCCCATGGTCGTGCAGCTGAAATATTGGGAATACGCAAAAATGAGCTGATAGATATTTATGACAAATTGGGATTTTCTTATCTGGATTTAACAATGAATGAGCTTGATATGGAGCTGGAAGCATATAGAAAGGTGAAAGCAAAAGGGGTAATGGTATGATAATTGTGTCTGATACTACACCAATTATTTCTCTTTTGAAAATTAACAGGCTTGATTTATTAGAGAAATGGCAAAAATGCTAATCAATGTATCTTATATAAAATCTGTCTCTGTATCGAATCCCGAAGCAGTCAGAATTTTAAGGATGGCGACAGGGCTTGATCAAGGCGAGAGTGAAGCGATTGTGCTTACGGATGAGTTAAAGGCTGATATTTTGCTTATGGATGAAGCAAAAGGAAGAAAGATTTCAGGACAGATGGGAATAACAATTATGGGAACAATCGGACTTCTGATTAGTGCCTATGAGGATAGAATAATCACTTCTGAGGAAGTGCGAAGGTGTATTGATGATCTTCAAAGGTCTGGTAGACATATAGGAGAGAGACATTATCAGATGTTATTAGATAGATTGCAATAGCAATAATGTGAAAGGGGATTATTAAAATCCCCTTTACTGCACATAGGGCTTCAGCGCCTCAATCCAAATCTCATAACCTTCTCCAGTCATATGTACCCCATCTATCGAATAGGCTTTTGGCAGGTCATTATCCTCGTCTGCTAACAGGGAATAGATATCAATATAAGTAACATCATGCTCTATGGCAAGCTCTCTAATGGAAGCATTCAGCGCCTGTACATCTGCATTTGGAATGCCTGTGGAAGAATGAACCGGAAGGACGCTTTGCACATAAACCTTACAGTCCGGCAGCGCGGTGGTCAGACTGTCTAAAATCTGTCCATAATGTTCTAAAGTAGTTTCCAGAGGAATCCCCTGCCTTAAATCATTTATCCCAATCATAAGAAAGACTTTTTCGGGCTTTGCTTCTATGATTACAGAAAGGCGGTTTCGGACTCCTTCCGTTACATCGCTGTCAATGCCCCGATTTAAGACCAACTGATCCGGAAAAAACTCCTGCCATTCGCCTCTGGCGGTAATAGAGTCGCCCACAAATACAATGTCCGCCTTTCTCACCGGGCACATTTCAAACATGGATTCCCGCTGTATATATTGGGCATTATCCTCATAGGAGTAGGATACGGCATTCATAGTATTATAAAGGGATTTAAAATACCCCTCCCGATATAAAAGCAATAAGAGGGCACCACCAAGGAACAGACAGCAGAGAATAAGCAAAACCATAATTGCTTTACAATGTTTTTCCAGATATTTCATCTTTAATACCCCATTTCTTTCAGTTCTTCCACAATCTTAATATACTCTTCAATCACATCAAAACCGTTATAATCCTCCCGCTTTAAATCGATCATATCTCCATGGGAAATTCCACGCCTCTTCTTGTTTTGAAAAACACCTTTAAAAGTCCCCCATTTTGCAGAACTGACGGAAACAAGCCCGTCATTGTCCGGAGTGTCCAGAAACCGCATGAGAAGATACGGGATGGATAATAAACTGTCACTGAACATATTTTTCATAACAGAGGTGTAGCTTTGATAATAAACTCCTTCCCAGTCGGGAACCTGCCTGTTGAATTCAGCACAGTAAGCAGGAGCTAACTGTTTGCTGGAATGATAGCAGTCAGGATTTTCATCTCCAACCATTTGAAAGGACTTGTCCAGCATATGTGCGATAAAACGGTAAACACCATCAGGAAGCCTGTTTAAAAAGTCAATGAGTCTAGAACCACGGTGTGGTGTGGAAACAGTAGTAAGGCTTGCCACCCTGACTCCCATGCCAAGCTTGGTAATCAGATAACGGGAATCCAGCCCGCCCTTGGAGTGGGCGATGATATTTACCTTTTTTGCACCAGTTTCTCTTAAGACATGTTGAATGTTTTCTTTCATATGGGCTGCATTTTCTTCAATGGTTCCCCATGCCTTCTGATGGCCGTAGTATACGGAAGCCCCATTACAGGAAAGCACCTTTGGCATCCGTCCCCAATAGTTAAAATACTTTAAATCCCGAAAGCCAATGCCATGTACCATAATGATTGGGTACTTGGTAGCGCATGTATAAGATTCCTTTCTGCATTCATTGGAAAAGGCACGAAAAGTTTCCAGAGCATATTCGTCCTTTGCCACACGGCACATAGAGTAAGTAAAATATATATTTACGGGAGGAATCCAAAGAATCAGACAGATAATCAGTCTTTTTATGATTCCAAGGCGCCTGCAGGTACAAAGAATCCGTATGGAGCCATTTACTAAAAACAGCCATACGAAAATAAGGCTGTAAACAATATCAAAAATAAAGTAATGTTTCCCTAACCCGTATAAAAGTCCAGGAAAAAAAGCAAGACATATTCCATAGTATACAACAAGGAAAAGCATACCCCAAATACCTGCTTTTGCAAGCAGCTGGCCCCGTATAAAATACCGATGCGGATAATGCCGCTTTCATTTTTCCGAAATGGAAAGATATGTAAGCGCAGAGTGGAATAAAGCTGCCAGATGACTGCACCTGTCATAACAAGCAGGAGACCGGTCCTGCTAAAAGGAATGGGACAATGAAAGGGATTTAACCACAGGTATATAAGAAAAAAGGGCAGATGGGGCATAAATGCCAGATAAAGGGCAAGAAAGCCTCCGCGGAAAATATCCAGTTTTTTTACAAGATCCATAGTACAAAGAAGAAGGACTAGGAGAAGTAATAGCATACCTGACATAAGAAGCACCTACAACCGAAAAATCTGCTCTGCAATCTCCTGACAGCAGTCAGATTTTTTATCGTGAAGAGATATTGCCAATTCTTTTTTATTCATTTGTATAATCCGCCTTTCTTTGAATTTCTGTCTTTTTTCTGCTTTCTTCTTTATTGTAATACGAAGCTTCAGATAATTCAAATATATCATTAAAATCGCATTCTAAAATGTGCGTCAGCGCCTTAAGAAGCTGACGGTTACGACCCATAATTTAAAAAGGCAAAGGTAAAGATTAAAATTAAGTAATGTGAAGAGCAAAACAGCCATAAAGTAAAAGTTATTCAAAAAAACAGAGCTGATGATATGTTCCATGAACTCATCAGTTCTGTTTTTTAATGTCTGCTTTTTAAAGCCGTAAATCCATTGAAAATATTATCTGTTTTAAAAGCAAATTTTATCAATTTTTTATAAATTATACTTGAAATAAATCAAAGTCATATGATAAGATATACAAAAGCATTTATCTTCTAGCTATCGGCAAAAAGCCAGTCTGGCATCATTTCTGCAAAGTCAAAGAACATCAATGCTTTCTATTTACCCAATAACAGGAAATAAAAGCAGCGAGGTTTTTTGAAGGATTGCGGAAACCTCCTGCAAAAAGGAGGAACCTTATGGAGAAAAAGGCAAAGAACATTGTAACAAACAATAACACAGACAATGAAACACACGATATGACAAACATGGAAACAAATTTGGAAGAGCATATCACAGAGAAGCCGATACCAATCCTGCAGAATTACAAAGACACCGTATTTCGGATGATTTTTAAGGACCCCGGAGAGTTACTAAGCCTGTACAACGCAGTAAACGGTACCCATTATGATAATCCGGAAGAGCTGGAAGTTACCACACTGGAAAATGCCATTTATATGAACATCAAGAATGACGTTTCATGCGTGCTGGATATGTGGATGAACCTGTATGAACACCAGTCCACGGTAAACCCCAACATTCCATTAAGGGATTTATTTTACACCGCAAGGCTGTATGAAAACATAATCATCAAAAAAGATACCTATTCCAGCAAACGCATCATGCTGCCATCCCCTAAATTCATAACCTTTTACAATGGAGTGGAAAAGCAGCCAGAGCGGCGGATTATGAAGCTGTCAGATTCCTATGAACGACAGGGAGAGGTAAATCTGGAGCTGACAGTGGTACAGTTAAATATTAATTCAGGATATAACGAAGAGTTGAAGAAGAACTGTCCAACTCTTTGCCAATATATGAAATACGTAGAAAAAGTAAGGGCCTACAAGGAGATGATGCCTATAGAAAAGGCGGTAGGAAAATCAGTAGATGAATGCATAGCGGAAGGAATTCTAAAAGATTTTCTGATAAAGCACAAAGCGGAGGCGGTACAGATGAGCATATTTGAGTATGATGAAGAACTGCATAAAAGAACTTTGATTGAAGAAGGTATAGAACGTGGAAAAGCAGAAGGAAAAGCAGAAGCTCTACTGGAATTATTAGAAGAGTCAGGTGATATTCCAAATGAGATAAGACAAAAAATCTTAGCGGAAAAAGATCTGGAAACATTGAAAAAATGGATTAAACTGGCAGCAAAATCAGAATCAACCCAGCAATTTTTAATGAATATATAAATGAATCAAAAAAGAAACGTCCTGCAAGTATACCTCTTTGCAGGACGTTTTCCTTTTTAGCATTTATAGATGCAATCTTTAGTAAGTCATTGCTTCCTCTTCGCCCTTTAACACGCGAAGGGCACCCTGTGCCAGTGCAAGAAGCTCATCCTCTCCCGGATATACAGTAAATTCTGCAATCCATCCGGCTTTTTCTTTCAGACCTTCCACAACACCTTTATCATAAGCAATACCACCGGTTACGATGATTTGATCCACTTTTCCGTTTAATACACATGCCATGGAACCGATATCCTTAGCAACCTGCTGGATAAATGCCTGTCGGAGCTCTACTGCTTTTTCATTGCCTTCTGAAGCCATCTTTTCCACGTCACGCATATCATTTGTGCCAAGATAAGCATTAAAGCCGCCGTTTCCTACGATTTTTTTGTACACTTCCTTTTCGGTAAAGTCACCGGAGAAACACATTTTAATTAAAGCGCCGCTTGGAACCGCACCGGCTCTTTCCGGAGAAAAAGCGCCGTCCCCGTCTAAAGCATTAAATACATCCACTACCTTGCCGTTTCTATGAGCACCTACGGAAACCCCGCCGCCCATATGGACAACAACCAGATTCATGGAATCATATGCCTTTCCTGTTTCCTTTGCATATCGTTTGGCAACTGCCTTTTGGTTCAGCGCATGGAACACGCTGGTTCTTGGAAGTTCAGGAACGCCGGAATATCTGGCAATGGGCTCTAACTCATCCACTACCACTGGATCAACGATAAAGGAAGGAGCGCCAATCTCATCCCCGATTTCCCGTGCCAGAATGCCGCCTAAGTTGGAAGCGTGCTGACCCTGCTTTCCAATCTTCAAGTCTTCCAGTAAGTCATCGGTAACCGCATAAGTACCACCTGGAATCGGCTTTAACATACCGCCTCTTCCTACTACCACATCCAAAGACTTCATATCAAAATCTTTTTCCTTTAATAAATCCAAAATAATATTTTTGCGAAAATCCTTCTGGTCTACGATAGAAGCATACTGTGCGATTTCTTCCGTGGAATGTCTTAAGGTTTCTTCAAATAATAAGGTCTCTTCTTCAAATACGCCGATTTTCGTGGAAGTAGAGCCTGGATTGATAATTAAGCTTTTCATAATATAAATATCCTTTCTGCATCAATCAGCCGCAATGTGCCGGCTGTGCTGGGTTTATTTCATGGCTTCTGCAACAACTGCGCCAAGGGCAAGGGAGTTTACCTTTGTCTCAAAGTCATCGGAACGGGAGGTTAAGATAACAGGAGCTTTTGTTCCGGTTAAAATATTTCCGTTCTTTTCTTTTGCGGTGTGAACCAATGCCTTGTATACCAGATTGCCGGCATGGATGTCAGGGAATAAAAGAATATCCGCATCGCCAATGATCTTTCTGCCTTCTGCTCCTTTATGCTTTGCAGCTTCCGGATCGATGGCAAGGTCTAAGGAAAGAGGACCGTCTACGATACAGCCTGTAATCTTTCCTTCTTCACACATTTTTGTAAGCTCTGCAGCTTCTACAGTAGCGGGCATTTTGGGATTTACCACCTCAACAGCAGCTAACGGAGCAACCTTTGGCATATCAATACCGCAGGCATTGCAGATTTCTACTGTATTTTCAATAATATGAACTTTATCTTCCAAAGTAGGATAAGTCATAAAGGCAACGTCTGTTAAGAAAAGTAATTTTTCCACTCCCTCGATTTCAAATACACAGACATGGGATAAAGGTCTTCCGGTACGAAGTCCTACTTCCTTGTCCAGAACGCTCTTTAAGAAGGATTTGGTATCAATAAGTCCCTTCATGTACATATCTGCTGTGCCGTTATGCACAAGCTCCACTGCTTTCAGGGCAGCAGTGTAAGTGTCCTTTTCATCAATGATTTCATAACCGGACAAGTCCATATTGATGGAAGCAGCAATCTCTTTAATCTTGTCCGCATCACCAACTAAAATGGCATCCGCAATGTTTCGTTCCTTGGCTGCCTTTACTGCCTCTAAAACCGGAGCATCCTGTGCTACGGCTACAGCAACTTTCTTTAAGGAACAGTCGTTTACCTTTGCAATTAAATCGTCAAATCCTTTGCTCATTTGTTTTACACCTCTTATTTATTTTATTTTCATTTGGATTCTGTCAGAATACTGTAATATACTGGCTAAAATCCCAATTTTTAAGCTCGTTAAAATAATATCACTTCTATTTATAAAGGTCAATGAGGAAAATGGATTTTGCCGGTTCCTGCTGGGTATCAAACTACCGCTGGGTGCCCGGGTAAGATAGCTGTTTCTTTCTATAGGGGTTCTTGCCATGTAACGGTATATGGCTTATAATAATATCCACTTAGAAACGGTTTCGTAACTAATAGCAAGAGCAACATGAAACATACTTAAGAAATGGAGGGAAGAGCAATGAGAGAAATAGACCCAAAGCAAACAAAACGAGCAGCAGCATTTGAACTGTGGATGAAAGCCCCCATGCCTATGATAACGATTTTCAAGACATTGGATGTTTCAAATCTTGTAAAAATAAGCCGTAAACATGGCTATAAGTTCAATATGCTGATGTGCTGGTGTATCGGTAAAGCCGCTTCGCAAATAGAGGAATTCTATTTACTGCCGGTAGATGGGAAACTGATGCAATATGATAGCATTGCTATAAATACAGTGGTTGCAACAAAGGATGGGGATATTAACACTTGCGATATCCCTTTTTCCAAAGACTTGGCGCAATTTCATCAGGACTACCTGAAACTGACCCATAAGGTACACGATACTTGTAACCCCCATGATCTGGATGATCAATACATGGTAATAGGCACATCTGCCCTTGTTCAATGTGAGATTGACGGTGCGGTAAACATTTATGCCGGCATCTATAACAATCCTTTTATAATCTGGGGCAAATACAAGAGAAAACTGCTAAAGACATCTCTGTCCATATCTTTTCAATTTCATCATACACAGATGGATGGCGGCCACGCCGCACAATTTCTTGAATGCCTGCAGAAAGAAATAACAACCCTAAAACTATAAACAAAATCCAGTCTGCCAGACCAGAAAACCAAGACCCCGCCCCTTCTGCCCTCACAATTTTGCCATCAAGAGTTTATAAAACTTTAACAGAACCTTAACATCTTTCCCAAAACACTGATAAAATCCAGCAAAAACGGGCATCCTATCCTGAATTTCCATTCCAAAAACCGGCAGGTAAAGATTGCAATTTTATGGATTTCGTATATAATGATTAAGGAAAGTCTCCATTTTCCGGAATAGGGGACAAATTACGGTTTAAAAGGTTAAGGAGTTTGCAATGAATATTGTACAAAAAGTTTTTGGTACTCATAGTGAAAGGGAATTAAAAAGAATTGAGCCAATCGTGCAAAAGATAGAATCTTTCAGGGATTCCATGATGGCGCTTTCCGATGAAGAGCTGAAAGGAAAGACAAAGGAATTTAAAAACCGGCTTGCAGAAGGTGAGACCCTGGATGATATTCTTCCCGAGGCTTATGCTGTTGTCCGGGAAGCGGGACGAAGAGTATTGAATATGGAGCATTACAGAGTACAGCTGATTGGTGGTATCATTCTGCACCAGGGCCGTATTTCTGAAATGAAGACAGGTGAAGGTAAGACATTGGTATCCACCCTGCCGGCTTATTTAAATGCGCTGGAGGGAAAAGGGGTACATATCGTTACCGTCAATGACTATCTGGCAAAGCGTGATGCGGAATGGATGGGACAGGTTCATGAGTTCTTAGGTCTTACCGTAGGCGTGGTTTTGAATGATATGAAGGCAGAAGAGCGAAGGGAAGCCTATAACTGTGACATCACTTATGTGACCAACAATGAGCTTGGCTTTGATTATCTGCGTGACAATATGGTTATTTATAAAGAACAGTTGGTACTGCGCGACCTGCATTATGCCATTATTGACGAGGTGGACTCTGTATTGATTGATGAGGCAAGAACACCTCTTATCATTTCCGGTCAGAGCGGCAAGTCTACCAAGCTCTACGAGGCATGTGACATACTGGCAAGACAGTTGAAGCGGGGCGAGGATCAGGAAGAACAGTCCAAAATCGATATCATGATGGGAATCGAGCAGGAGGAAACCGGAGACTTTATCGTAAACGAAAAGGACAAGGTAGTGAACCTGACTGCGGAAGGTGTCACCAAGGTAGAACGCTTCTTCCAGATTGAAAACCTGGCAGACCCGGAAAATCTGGAAATCCAGCACAATATCATCTTAGCACTTCGTGCCCATAATTTAATGTTCAGGGATCAGGATTATGTAGTAAAAGATGATAAGGTCTTAATCGTAGATGAATTTACCGGACGTATCATGCCGGGAAGACGTTATTCCGACGGACTTCATCAGGCGATAGAGGCAAAAGAGCATGTAAAGGTTAAGCGGGAAAGCAAGACGTTAGCAACCATTACCTTCCAGAACTTCTTCAATAAGTTTAAAAAGAAAGCTGGTATGACAGGTACGGCTCTTACAGAAGAAAAGGAATTCAGGGATATTTACGGAATGGATGTTATCGAAATCCCAACGAACCGTCCGGTAGCCAGAATCGATATGCAGGACTGCGTATATAAGACAAAGAAGGAAAAGCTCCATGCGGTAGTGGAAGAGGTACAGAAAGCCCATGAAAAGGGACAGCCTGTACTGGTAGGTACGATTACCATCGAGGCATCCGAGGAAATCAGCAAGCTGTTAAATAAAAAAGGCATTCCCCATAAGGTGCTGAACGCAAAATTCCATGAGATGGAGGCGGAAATCGTAGCGGATGCAGGTATTCACGGCAACGTGACCATTGCCACCAACATGGCAGGCCGTGGTACGGACATCAAGCTGGATGAGGAATCAAAAGAGGCAGGCGGGCTGAAGATCATCGGTACGGAAAGACATGAATCCAGACGTATCGATAACCAGTTAAGAGGACGTTCCGGACGTCAGGGAGACCCGGGCGAATCCAGATTCTTCATTTCCTTAGAGGATGATTTGATGCGTCTCTTTGGTTCCGATAAGATGCTGAACATGTTCAATGCCCTTGGCATTCCGGAGAATCAGGAAATCGAACACGGTATGCTGACTAAGGCCATTGAAGGCGCCCAGAAGAAAATTGAAAGCAATAACTTTGGCATTCGTAAGAATCTGCTGGAATACGACCAGGTCATGAATGAACAAAGAGAAATCATATATGCAGAGCGGCTTCGTGTGCTGAATGGCGAAAGCATGCGGGATGTTATCTATAAGATGATTACCGATGTGGTGGAAAGCTCTGTAGATATGGTAATCGGTGACGAAGGAAGCAGCGAAGACTGGGATTTAAAGGAACTGAACCAGGTACTTCTGCCAATCATTCCTATCCAGCCGGTAAAGACTCCGGACGTGGCAAAATGCAAGAAAAACGAGCTGCGCCACAAGTTAAAGGAAGAGGCTGTGAAGCTGTATGAAAGCAAAGAAGCCGAATTCCCGGAGCCAGAAGCGCTTCGTGAAATAGAACGTGTCATCTTACTGAAAGTAATCGACCGGAAATGGATGGATCATATTGACGATATGGACCAGCTCCGCCAGGGGGTAGGCTTACAGGCATATGGACAGAGAGATCCATTGGTAGAATATAAGCTAAGCGGTTATGAAATGTTTGACGGTATGACGGACAGCATTCGGGAAGATACCCTACGTCTCCTCTTCCATGTAAAGGTGGAGCAGAAGGTAGAGAGAGAACAGGTAGCGAAAGTCACAAGCACCAATAAGGATGATTCTGCACCAAAGGGACCAGTCAAACGTGAAGAAGCAAAGATATATCCCAACGATCCATGTCCATGCGGCAGCGGCAAAAAGTATAAGCAATGCTGCGGCAGGAAATAAGGAAGGGATTTATATAGGATTCCATATGGCACTCTGATAGTAGGGTGCCATATGATAAATGATTAAGAAGGTGGTGAACGCAGTGGTAGAATTAGACCAGTTAAAACAGGAATTATTATCCTATGAAACTCCATTAGCGGAAGTGAGGGATTCACTTTGACTTAGCAAATAAGTCAAAGCGGGTGGAAGAGCTGGAAATGGAAATGGAGGCTCCTGACTTCTGGGACAATCCGGAAAGAGCCCAGGCATTTTCCAAAGAATTAAAAAGCTTAAAAGATACCATTTCTATTTATAATGGATTGAAAAGCCAGTACGAGGATATCGAAACCCTAATTGAAATGGGATATGAAGAAAATGATGCGGAGCTGGCAGCGGAAGCAAAAGCCGAGATGGAAGAATTTGTCCAGACCTATGAAAATATCCGCATTCAGACACTTTTGTCAGGAGAATATGACAATTGCAATGCCATTTTAAAGCTCAATGCAGGAGCAGGCGGTACCGAAAGCTGCGACTGGTCAGGAATGCTCTACCGCATGTATACCAGATGGGCGGAAAGAAAAGGCTTTTCCATAGAAGTGCTGGATATGCTGGATGGAGACGAAGCGGGTATCAAGTCCGTTACTTTCCAGATTAACGGAGAAAATGCCTATGGTTATTTAAAGGCGGAAAAAGGAGTGCACCGCCTTGTGCGCATTTCTCCTTTCAATGCACAGGGAAAACGTCAGACCTCTTTTGTTTCCCTGGACGTTATGCCGGATATTGAAGAGGATGTAGACGTGGAGATCAATGATGATGACCTTCGTATTGACACCTACCGAAGCTCCGGTGCAGGCGGACAGCACATCAACAAGACTTCCTCGGCTATCCGCATTACCCATATTCCTACCGGAACCGTGGTGCAGTGCCAGAATGAAAGAAGCCAGCATATGAACAAGGATAAGGCTATGCAGATGCTGCGGGCGAAGCTTTATTTATTGAAGCAGGAAGCCAATGCAGAAAAGCTTTCCGATATCCGGGGCGAGGTTACGGAAATCGGATGGGGCAATCAGATCCGCTCCTATGTAATGCAGCCCTATACCATGGTAAAGGATCACAGGACCAATGCGGAGACGGGAAATGTGGATGCGGTGTTAGACGGAGCCATTGATTTGTTCGTAAATGCTTATCTGAAGTGGAAAGCAAGTGAGGCTTCCTAAGTGCAGGCGTGACAGCATGAGATTGAAAATAGGAATAGGCAATTTTTATAAGAAAAAGAGGAGAACCCAAATGACAGATGGTTTGGGGGCTTCTCTTTTTTTATGTAAACAAATAGGAATTGTTTAATTTATCTAATATTGTATCGGAAATTTTATGAATATTTCACTAATCTTAAAAAAGACTATTGATTAAATTCGTAATAAATAGTATATTAAAATGAAGGAATTGAAAATACAATGAAAAGGAATGGGGAAAAGGCTATGAAAACACGGGGAAGAAAACTATTTTGGATACTAACATTGGTTATGCTGGTAGGATGCGCTTTTGTAGGAAATGGAATGGTAGTCTGTGCGGAAGAAATGGAAGAGGAAGAGGAAATCGTACCGGTAGAAATCAGTGCTGCGACATTTCCAGATGAGTACTTTCGAGATTAGGTGTCGAGCACATTTGACAGGGATCGGGATGGAATATTGTCTGTAAAGGAAATAGAAAGAGTACAAACGATTACTTTAAGGGAAGGCAACCAGTTGAATGTTTCAAATCTGTCGGGAATAGAGTATTTTATAAATTTAACTAGGTTTAATTGCTATGATATCTCAGTAGAAAAATTAGATTTAGGAAAAAACCAGAAACTGAACTCCATTGTCTGTAGTGGAAATTCCATCAAACAATTGGATGTAAGTAAGAATGAAGAATTGGTAACCATTGTTTGTACAAATTGTCCTTTGGAGGAATTGGATGTAAGTCATAATGAAAGGCTGATGAGTCTTAGATGTACAAATTGCGGGCTAAAACAACTGGATGTGAGTAAGAATAAAAAACTTCAAGAATTATTTTGTTATGATAATGAATTGCAAAATCTGGATTTAAGCAATAATCAATTCTTAAAGATAGTGCAGTGTCATAACAATAAGATAGAAACTATTTCTTTTGCGAATCAGAGTAACCTTGAAACATTATGGTGTTTCGATAATAAATTAAAGAATATTGATACAGAAAAGTTATTGTGTTTACAGAATTTGGAATGTAATAATAATGAACTTAAAAGAATTGATACCTCCCATAATCTATATTTGGAACGGTTATTTTTCGATAATCATAAAGACATTGAATTTGATATTAGTAAAAATACTGAATTAGTCGGTTTGTCATGTGATGGATGTGGAATTGAAGAACTGGACGTATCAAATAACAAGAAGCTAGAAGGATTGAATTGCTCTAATAACTCTTTGAAAGAATTAGATATATCATTTTTACAAAAATTGAGATCCCTTAAATGTAATAATAATAAATTGAAGGAATTAGAAATATCAAGCTGCCTTGAGTTATATAAATTAGATTGTTCAAATAATGAAATTGAAAATAATAATTTGGTACTTCCCCCAAATGTCCATACAGTAGACTGTTCTCATAACAAGTTACAATATTTGTATTTAAGAAATACAAATGTGGCAGAATTAAACTGCGCATTCAATCAATTAAAAGGAATCTATATCTATTCGACTAATAAACTATATAAGTTGGATTGCTCGGATAATTTATTGCCATATTTAGATACAAGAAATGCTGCGGGTTTGGAATATTTATATTGTTCAAATAACAAGATAGGACAATTACATACTAATTCAGAAGTACGGCTCATAGAATGTGAAAACAATATAATAAGAAACCTAACTTTGAGCGGACAACTTCATTATCTGATTTGTACCAATAATGAGATGGAAAGCTTAGATGTGGAAAAGTGTTTGTCATTGGAGATATTGAAGTGCTCAAACAACAATTTAAGCAACTTGGAATTGCAAGCAAATGAGTCATTAAGAACTTTATATTGTAATAATAATAAATTGACCTCTTTGAATCTAGAAAACAATCCGTCTTTGAATCAACTGGAATGTTCAAATAATCATTTGACGAATCTGAATTTAGAAAGGAATACGAAACTTGGATATTTGCAATGCAAAAACAATGAATACGCAGTCTCTCAAGAAAGTCAGCTAGACTTGTCAACCCTTCCGGGCTTTAAGATTGAAAAGGCATCCTTATGGAAAAATGCAACGCTTGTAAAACCGATTCTGTTTGTGATGGACAGTGAGCTTCCAGTTACTTATACCTATAACGTAGGGCAAAAACTGAAAGCAAATTTTAAGATTAGTTTTGATAAGGCTCCCAGCCAGATATATAATTTTTCATATTCTCCCACTGTCTATAACCAAAAGCTGGCTGAAGATTCTGCGCTATATTCCATGCTTGCCTATGATGAGCATCGGGTAACGGAGGGCGGGCAGTTTTATGTGCAGGAAAAGGGCAGGCAAAACTATCCGAGCCTGCTGTTAGGACAGTTAAAGAAGGATGGTTTCTATAATTGCAGTCATTATAATTACAGAGATGGCAATCCGCATAACTGCAGCTATACCTTTGCCACAAGAAACGTGAAATATAATGGAGTAACAAAAACACAAATACTTGTCTGCATCCGAGGGACAGATAGCGTGGAATGGGAAGGTAATATGGAACTGACGGGCACGGATTATAATAGCAATTATGCAGATACGCATTATAGCTTTGAGAAAGCCAGCAATGATATAGCAGCATCCTTGTATAATTACATAGCGACGATTAAGAAAAAAGGAGTGGACACCAATCAGTGCGTCATTTGGGTAACGGGACACAGCCGGGGAGGAGCGGTAGCCAATCTGTTGGCAGCGAAGTTGACTGATTCTGGGAGTGATAGTATAGGAAGTGTTTTTGGTTATACATATGCAACTGTCAATACTACTACCAAATATAATGATAAGAGCTATCGCAACATATTCAATCATTGTTTCGCAGATGATTTTGTGCCGAACGTGCCTTTTGAAGAGTGGGGGTATGGAAATTATGGGACTACTTATGTTGTAAATGCGGATTATGCTTATCAGGCAGGGCAGAAAGCAACGGAGGGAGTATATAGACAATTTAAGGATGGGATGGATAGATATATTGGTTTGGGGAGTAAGAGAAAAGAAAAGAGTGGGGCTGATTTTAATTATAAAGAGACAAGTAAAATGCTTACACATGTTATAAAGTATTGGAAGGATATAAAGGAATATTATGATGAGAAAACAATATGGGGGGATAATGATAAGCTAGATGTAAGTTTGTATACTTTTTTTCATAATGGCATTGCGAAATTGGCGCAAGGAAAAATGTCTTACTTATTAAATAGTTCATTATATACAAATATGTATCATCCTCTTGGTAAAGTGTTTTTCTTTTTTGTGAATGGGAATTCGTTTAAGCATAATATCAATGATACTCACCAATCCTACACCTACTATCTGGCGACAAAGCTGGGATTATTTAGTACTTCAAACTCAGCTTCCTTAGCTACTAATAATACCAATTTGGAAATATCCAAATTGGGACAATCTCAAGATGTAATGGAAAAGGAACAGGAAGCTATAGAAAATTTTGATTCACTATCAGGAAATTCAATAGATTACTACGCAGTTTCTACAAATAGTGTTTCTCAAAACACCGTTTCCGAAAATCATGCACCAGAAAATGAGAATATTTATGGAGGAAGCATTCCAAATGGAAGAGTAGGAGCAAGTGAGGAAGATGAAAGGACAGTACTTACCGATGAGGAAGAAAAAGAAAGACTTATTCAGTTTGCAATACTGGGCGAGAATAAAGATAGACTGGGCTGGAATCTGTCGGATAACAGTACATGGGTCGGAATTGAATTTGATGAAGATGGCTATGTGATATCTATAGACATCCCCTATAAGGAACTGACTGGAGTTTTAGATGTAAGCAGATTTAGTAAGTTAAAGCTAATCAATTGTGAGGGAAATGAGCTGACATCCCTCATATTAGACGATTGTGTTTCTCTTGTTCAGGCAGAATGCTATTATAACGTATTACAAACATTGCAGATAAAAAACTGCGAGAATCTTCAATATTTAGATTGTGATGGAAATGAATTAGAAGAGCTTGATTTGAGTGCATGCACGAACCTGATAGAGCTTATTTGCAGCAATAATGAGTTGACATATCTGGATGTATCGTTACAGTCACAATTAGATGTGCTATCCTGTCAGGAAAACAGACTTACGAGCATTGTGCTTCCAGAAACTAACAGTCTGTCAAGAATTAATTGTGAATATAATTATTTAAAGGATTTATCTCAGTTTGAAGCTCTTGCACAAAATACGGATGTCTGGGTGCTCTATAGAGACCAGAAAGTGCCGGAAGACGCAGTATATGCAGCCTCTGATCTGGAGAATTTAAAAAGGCTTGCAAATACAGACGAAAATTTAAAGAAGCTTGGCTGGAGCTTGGAAGCTCCTACCACATGGGATGGCATAACATGGCGCTATGTGGGCGGAACATATTATGTGGAGGATATTCAATTAGCAAATAGGAACTTGACTGGTAACCTGCAGTTTTCTAATATGGAACAGCTACAGTCTATTACCCTTGCAGAAAATTCCATAAGCGGTTTGGAAATTAATCAGTGTGCAAAGCTGGAATGTGTAAACTGCATGGAAAATGAAATTGAGGAATTGTCCCTGACTAACTGTAACAGTCTTTGGAAAATACTTGGATATTATAACTACTTAAAGAATGAAAACGTGGAGAAAATACTTGAGGACTTTGGGATAAAAGAAGATTCCGTTATTGAACTGCATTCACAGTACATAAAAGGAGCAAAGGAAGAATTTTCTTCAAAGGAGATGAAAGCCATACTGGAGCTTGTAAATGGAAAGGAAAATGAGGGACAATTTCAGCTTTCCGAGGAAGAGCCGGGAAGATGGGATTATGTAAAATGGGAAAAACAGGCGGACAATCTGTATCATATTACGGAAATTGATTTTTCCGGCTTGTGGATTGGCGGAACATTAGATTTAGCTAGCTTTACGGCATTAAAGTATATTGATTGTGATAATACAAATTTGGAAGAAGTGATTTTGCCGGATTCCCTGGAAACAATTACGGCACAGGCATTTTTGGACTGTAAATTGCTAAAAAAGGTCACCATACCTGCCAGTGTAAAAACAATAGAGGAATATGCATTTGCAAGGTGCAGTAATTTGGCAGAGGTGCTGTTTTACAGCAAAAATGCAGCAATGGATAGCAACAGCTTTTATAAAAGTACCTCCATTAGAAGCATATCATGTTACCGGAATACCGCAGAAGCAGATTTTGCTTATGAGAGCCAGCCGACTTTTTCCTATTGGGACAAAAACGGGGAAAATGATAAGGAAAATAACGATGAACCAAGTAAACAGCCAGTAACTGATAAGCCATTGCCAGATAACAAAACAAATATTCCAGCATTGAAAAAAGGAGATATCAGAATAAAGGGAAGTGGAAAATATAAAATCACGAAGGTTGGAAAAGGTTACGGAACGGTGATCTATTTGAAATGCACCAATAAAAAGATAAAAAGTGTTACCATTCCAAGTACCATTACCATTGACAAACAAAAGTTCAAGGTAACGGAAATTGGAGAAAAAGCATTTTACGGCTGTAAAAAGCTAAAGAACGTAAGCATAGGCAAACATATAGTGAAAATACGGAAATCAGCTTTTGCAAAATGTCCAAAACTAAAAACGATAAAGATACAATCTCTTTCTTTAAAATCCGTTGGTAAAAATGCGTTTAAGGAAATTTCTAAGAATGCGACCATATCGGTTCCAAAAGCAAAGCAGAAAAAATATACTGCAATATTGAGAAAAAAGGCAGTGGGATTAAGTAAAAATGCGAAGATTAAGGCGGTAGGAAAGAAGAAATAGGGAAGAATAATTGGTTTTTGGAGGGAATTGTGGAAAAAAGTAGAAAAGTAAAAAAATTTTTATTGGCTATGCTTTTGGGCATCTTTTGGTATTTAATTCATTGTACACTAGATACTATATTGGGTATATCAATGGTGCTTTGTTGTATTCATCCATATGAGACAACCATTATTATAGGATACATAATGATTGTGTTGCTTACTTACTTTCATAAGCTGACAAATGGAGCATGGATGGGATATTTGGAATGTGGATTTTTAGTGATTTCCTGTATTGTGGGAAGTTGGTGTGGATATATAATATTTACGGACACAGAAAATCATGAATTTTTAAATATAATAGTTTGGGAATGCAAACTTATGCCAGTTTGTTTGTTGGCAATGTTTTTAGCATCTATTTTTTATAAAAAGAAACAGAAGAAAGAAAAAAGGCTAAAGATTGAAATAATAAGCAAAAGCATAGTTATATCAATGCTTGGCTTCTTTTGCTATCTAACTCTTACTGTGATGGGCAGTTTCATGTTTAGCTTTGAGTTAATGATGATAATAATGCCAATATTTATCATTCCCTATATTATCATTGTACAAATGATATTAAAAAAAGAATATAGATGGAGATTGCTTTTTGCAAATATAATTTTATTTATCCTTATCTTTTTAAACGCCTTTCTGATTGATACTGTGGCAAGTCTCGGATTTGATGCTTATGATTTAGTGAACCTTGCAATGGCAGTTATACCATACAGCATTGCCGTTGCAATCGGTGAAGTGATAGTATGGACTTCAGATAAAAGAAATGATTCCAAAGTAGTAAATTAAGAAGCAGAAAATCTAGAATCTATAAGGATATATGAGGGGAGAAAATGAAAAATAAGTTATTACATATTTTAATGTCAATTCCGACCAGCATTCTGGGATATTTGATTTACTATATTATTTGTAAAATAGCAGTGCTCGCATCTGTGTGGCTTGCGATTTTGAGTTTGTATCTTTATGATGATGACACCTATATAAATGTATGTGCAATGGTTTTTGTATGGATAGCTCTAATAGCTGAAAGCTATTGTATGATTATGATATTATATCGCTTTCATAAGGTCACAAAGGGCATGACTGTGGGATATGCGGAAGGATGTATTCTTTTGTGGATATGTGAAGTGGTAGGACATACGATGATTAGCAGGCAGGAATTGAAGCTATCATCAATACTTTTACTAGAAGCAGATATTGGCATTGCAAAGGATATAAGGATGTTATCGTTTTACTTGATTGTATTTTTGTTGTCATCCCTGCTTTATAAAATAGCACAAAAGAAGAAAATAGAAGGAATTGGATGGAAGATAAACAAAGGTATTTTTTTATTTTTGCTAATATGTCTGAGTTGCATTGTGTTGGCGGGAGTGGCTTTTATTATTTGGTTTATATCAAACTGGCAGCCTATAAACGGATAAGGTTTAGTGCAAAACAGTTGCCTTAAGTGATTTAAAAAGTGCAATAAGTTTTTGGGGAGGGTATTGTGGAAAAAAGAAAAAAGATTTTAAAATTTTTAATAGCTATACTTTTAGGAATCCTTTGGTGCATTGTTGGAAGCATATTCAATTTTTTATTTTATGATGCAACAGTATATCCTTATATTTTTCCATATGAGACATTCTTAGTAGAAGTATATTTCACGGTTATGATTATTTACTACTTTCACAGAATTACAAACAAAGTACTGGTAAATTATTTGGAATCTGGTTTTTTGCTTGTCTTCAGCATTGTGGAAGGTTGGCTTTTATATAGGGATATTCAGGAGTTTGGGCATATGGAGTTTTCAGGCTTTATGCCAATCGGTATAGTGGCAGTGTTAGTATCCTTTTTTCTCTATAAATGGA
Source organism: Lachnospiraceae bacterium (assembly GCA_014804265.1). Lineage (GTDB taxonomy): Bacteria > Bacillota > Clostridia > Lachnospirales > Lachnospiraceae > RGIG3040. Next base: position 20,946 of record JAAVAC010000039.1, read on the forward strand.
AAAAAGGGCAGGTAATTCTATACAAAATAGAAAAAATGAATAAAAGTGTATTTATAATTTTGCTTGGCTTTTTTGTTATTTAGGTGCTGGTGTTCCTATATGGCTTATTATATTTGATTATCAGCTGGGGCTAAAAATATTATCAATTTTTATAATTCCTTACATTATAATCGCACAGAAAATACTAAAAAGAGAGTATAGATGGAAACTATTCCGTGCCTGTGTCTTTGTATTTGTTATCTTATTTCTAAAAGTTTGTTTGATGCAAGTATTTGATATTGATATATATGGACATTGCGACTTTGAAGATTTTCTAATGCCGGCTATGCCATATGGCATTGCTGTGGCAATCGGTGAACTGATAGTATGGCTTTGGGATAAAAGAAAGGATTCCGGATTAGCGGAGGAAGAAGCAGAAGATATGGAATCAGATTGGTATTAGTGAGTGAGGATAACGGAAATGCTTAAAAGGATAGTAAAATTTTTAGTAGCTATGTTTATGGGAAGTTTTTGGTATATAATTTGGGATATTTTACCGCTAATATTATGTGGAGGATTATTCTTTTATCTCGGACATCCATATGAAGTTCCAATTATTACGGTATATTTCATGGTTATGCTTCTTTGTGGTTTCCATGAGATTACATCTGGGTTCTTGATTGGTTATTTGGAATGCGGAGCCCTGCTTAGTATTTGCTTGGTTGCAGGTTGGATTTTGTATACAGAAAATAGCTGGAATGATAGTCTAATATTTTGGGATTATAGATTTTTGTTCATTTTCTTACTGGTATTATTATTATCTACGTTTTTTTATAAAAGAAAGCAAAAGTCTGAGAATAAAAGTAAAATTGCAAAAATCAACAAATGTGTTTTTGTAGTCCTATTTGGAATGTATTGTTATTTGGGCATTGGAGCTTATGGAGCTATTATTTATGATTTTGAAATAATGATGAGAGTATTGCCTATATTCGTAATTGTTTATACTATAATCGTACAAAAAATATTAAAAAAGGACTATAGATGGAAACTGCTTTTTACTTATATTGTAATATTTCCTATTCATTTGCTAAAAAGTTATTTGCTATATATTTTAGATATTACTCTTTTGAGTTTAAAGGGGCTTTTAGTGCCCTCTGTATTATATGGCATTGCTGTTGCAATCGGTGAATGTATAGTATGGCTTTCTGATAAAAGAAAAGATTCCAGATTAGCGAAACAAGAAGCAGAAGATATGGAATCAGATTGAAAGTGGTGAGAGAAGAGAATGAAAAAAGTAAAAAAATTATTATTAGCTATACCTTTAGGGCTCTTTTGGCTTGTGATTTGTTTGGTATTAAATACCCTGTTTGAAACAGCAATGCTGTTTTGCTATATTCATCCATATGAGATGCTAATTGTCACTGGATATTTTATGGTCATGATAATTTATTGTTTTCATAAGGTGACAAAGGGAACATGGATTGGTTATTTGGAATGTGGATTTTTGCCGATTATTTGTTGGTGGTTCTATATGATTCTCATAGATACGAGTAGCCATGAGTTTGCAAATCAATTAGTTTGGGAATGTAGACTTATACCGATTTGTTTGGCTACAATGTTATTATCCTCTTTTCTTTATATAAAGAAACAGAAGATAGAAGTCAAACATAAAATTGCCATAATGAATATAAGCATTCTTGTGACACTGTTTGGATTTTTTTGTTATTACAGTGCTGCTATTATAGGGGGGATTGTATTTAGCTTTGAAACAATGATGATGATAGAACCTGTATTTGTAATCTTGTATACTTTCATTGCACAAATGCTATTAAAGAAACAATATAGATGGAAATTATTTTTTGCCTATATTATAATCTTTCTTACCATTTTTTTGAAAATCTGCTTAATAAATGTTATAGAAATTAGTGCTTTTAGTGGATATGATTTGGAATTTTTTGTAATACCTGCTCTGCCATATGGCATTGCCGTTGCAATTGGCGAATTGATAGTATGGATTTCTGATAAAAGAAAAGATTCCAGATTAGCGAAACAAGAAGCAGAAGATATGGAATCAGATTGGAATTGGTGAGTGAAGAAAATGAAAAAAGCGAAAAAATTTTTATTGGCTATGCTTTTGGGCATCTTTTGGTATTTAATTCATTGTACACTAGATACCATATTGGGTATATCAATGGCGCTTTGTTGTATTCATCCATATGAGACAACCATTATCATAGGATACATAATGATTGTGCTGCTTACTTACTTTCATAAGCTGACAAGTGGAGCATGGATGGGATATTTGGAATGTGGATTTTTAGTGATTTCCTGTATTGTGGGAAGTTGGTGTGGATATATAATGTTTACGAACACAGAAAATCATGAATTTTTAAATATAATAGTTTGGGAATGCAAACTTATGCCAGTTTGTTTGTTGGCAATGTTTTTAGCATCTGTTTTTTATAAAAAGAAACAGAAGAAAGAAAAAAGGCTAAAGATTGAAATAATAAGCAAAAGCATAGTTATATCAATGCTTAGCTTCTTTTGCTATCTAAGTCTTACTGTGATGGGCAGTTTCATGTTTAGCTTTGAGTTAATGATGATAATAGCGCCAATATTTATAATTCCCTATATTATCATTGTGCAAATGATATTAAAAAAGGAATATAGATGGAGATTGCTTTTTGCAAATATGATTTTATTTATCCTTATCTTTTTAAACGCCTTTCTGATTGATACTGTGGCAAGTCTCGGATTTGATGCTTATGATTTAGTGAACCTTGCAATGGCAGCTATACCATACAGCATTGCCGTTGCAATCGGCGAGTTGATAGTATGGCTTTCAGATAAAAGAAATGATTCCAAAGTAGTAAATTAAGAAGCAGAAAATCTAAAATCTATAAGGATATATGAGGGAAGAAAATGAAAAATAAGTTACTACATATTTTAATGTCAATTCCAATCAGCATTCTGGGATATTTGATTTTTTATAGTGTTTATCAAATATCAATGCTTGTATGGGGAGTGTTTCCTATTGCTATAAATAGTGAGTTTATGGCTGGAACGGTTTTGAAATGGGGCATACTGCTTGTGGAAGGCATTTGTATGCTTATACTAATATATCATTTCCATAGGGAAACAAAAGGTATGACCATTGGCTATGTGGAAGTATGTCTGCTTTTGTGGCTGTGCGGAATACTGGGATTTACTGCAATCAGTAAACAAAAGAACCAGGTATCAATAGTGCTTATCATAGATTTGTTTCTTGGCATCATAAAGGATGTCAGACTGGTTACAGCCTTTTTAATTGTGTTTGCATTGGCATCTATTGTGTATAAAATCATGCCAAAATGGAAGAGAAAAGGGGAAGTGGGAGTGAAAAAAACTCCTAATGCAAAAAAGCAAAAGATGATATCCATATTATTGGCGGTTCCGGCAAGTCTGTTGGCATATGGCATATACCGTTTGGTACATAGTGTGGTTTTAGTCATCATAGTGCAGCTTTTTATTGCACCTAATTTTTGGGAGATGGACAATGTCTTTTTTGATATACTGATCGAAATAGTAAGCGGTTGCTGGTTTGTGGCTCTTTTGAGGCGATTTCACCAAAAGACAAGAGGAATGCTGATTGGTTATATGGAAGCGGGTTTTTTATTATGGATGCCGCTGCTATGGAATGGGCTATATGAAAATAGAAAATGGATACATACATTTAACGTGGCAGAAATAAAAAAGTGGCTATTGCCCATTTTTTTATTTATCATGATAGGCGTAAGCATCTATTGTAAGAGAAAGAAAAATGAGATTCCAAAGGAAAGAAATATGGGATTGCCATTTTTTCTGGTAATATTCAGCTATGGAATATATTATGTTGTAATATTGTGCATAAGTATTGCAAATTTTTCCGACTTTGACCTTGCGCTAATCAGTGCTTGTGGCATATTTAGTGTTTACTTTTTTGTGATACATCGATTGTCAAACGGAAAAATCAGTAAGCAGCTTCTTATGGCATATGCGGTGTTCTTAAGTGGATTATTATTTCTTTGCGGAATATATATTGCACAGGAGTGGAATATTGGTTCTCTTGTACTCAATCAAAAGGATTATCTGGAAGAGCTTATAAAAGATATGGTTCCGAATTTAGAGATGTACTTTGCTTATGGCTTTTCCATAGTTGCAGGGGGAATATTAGCGCAAGGCTGGCAATGGCTGCATGGAGAAGCCACCCCAAAAGAAAAATAACCTACTGCCCGCCAATATCATATTCCTATAAGGCATTACTTAAAATAATCCAGATAATCCTGAACGGATTGCCCGAAATTATCGGTAACGTCCGTATCTGCACCATGCTCTATTAATAATTTGGCCATGCTGTCATAATCCCCGCCGTGGAGTACAGATATCGCCGCATAAATCAAAGGGGTTCTGCCACAGTAATCGCCCCATTCAAATCCATACTCGCTGCTTCCGCTATGTGCAGGATGATTTTCTTCATGTGCCCAATCCCTGCGGTTTACATCGGCTCCGTTTTTTATTAAAAATGAGACTGTTTCGGAGTAGCTGTGAACATAGGAGCCCCTTCCGCAAAAATGCAATAATAATGTTTCCCTTCTGTCAGGCACAGATGCATTAGAAACTGTGTTCAAATCGGGAGCTTTTTCAGGAGAAGCGCCTATCAGAATGACGACGATAAGAGCAAATATCCTCATAAAACTCGGTCATCGTCATATTCCTATAAGGCATTACCCAAAATAGTCCAATGTAAAGGCTCATGCCTCCTAAGAGTATAAGCCCCCAAAAGCTTACTTGTAAATAAAAGAGACGAAGCCGGTTCCCTTTCATGAGCCGTGCGCTATGGGCCAATAATTCCGTGGCAGATTCCTCCGGAAAGTCCAGCATCAGAAAAAGCACCTGAGAATAAGTGAGCTGGAAATAAACAGTAAAAATTAGGAAAACAGAGCAGGTAACTCCGGCTAAAGGAGCTATATAATAGTTTCTTGTAGCAAGCACGACACATAAGGAAATGATAAAAGGAATGCCGGCCGCTAATGTTTTCAAGGCAATGATCAGGCTGGCAAGAATTGCTGTATCCGCATGATTGCGAAATCCGTACCACATATCCGAAAGCTGAAAAATCCGCCCGCGGGTGATGTTTAAATAAAGATGGTTCTGCCCCAATACAAATACAGCGGCTAAAAGAGAGAGAATAATATATGCAATCATATAGATAGCAGAACCGCCTGCTGAATTTAAATTCAGCAGGCTTTGCAGCAGCTGTAAAGGAATCCCCATAATCAATACCGTAATGAAATAGGCCAGCACCATCGTTTTATAGTTACCGGATAGATGTTGTCTGGCCATATCTTTTAAAAGAATAGGAGATTTTTTCTTTCTTGTTTCCATATCCTAACCTGCCATATCAACATTCATGCCCAGATACTTTACTTTATCGGTGCCTTTTAAATCCTGCTGATATGGATTTTCCTCATTATAATATTTAATCTGTGTTCTTGTTTCTCCCCCTGATACATAGCTGCGGCCGCATTCGGGACATACGGCTGTATGGATGCTTACCGATGCCTGTAATACTTTTCCGTTTTTCAGTGCGGCATCTTTATAGGCATTGGATACATGCTCTTGTTCATGGGCACGGACAGCGCCTGCGGAAGCGGCGGGAGAAATATGAGCGGCTGATTTGAAAGAAACCATTTCGTCTGAGCCGTCCTGATATTTTCTGTTTTTGCATGTCTGGCATTCTTCCGGGGAAGATTTCCTTCCAGCAGCTTTTTTGTCAGAATCTCCATAAATATCCCGGATGTCGTAACCGTTACGCATATCATAGCTGTTTGTTCCGATTGTCATAAAATCACACCTTTCTTATTTCGGTTGAAGACTGTTTGGATCAAAGGTTCCGTTTTGCATATCTTCCAGCATTTCATCAAAGCTCTGACCGTACATCTGCTCGTATCGTTGATTCATCATTTCTCTATATTCCGGTACATTGAACATGAGATAATAGACCATGCCTACCATAAATACTACACCCAGCATACTCACAATGGATGCCGCAATGCCGGCAATGGCAGAACCGGACATCTTTTCGTTACCGTTTCTTGACAAGATGGCAAAAATAATGCTTAATGCGCCGAAGATAAAAGGGGTTATGAAGAACATGGATGTAATAAATGCTAAAAGTCCAAGTATCAACGAAGCTGTTACAAATTTGTTTTGTGGTTTCGGTTGATAGTTCATGTATTGATTGTCCATAGATAACTCCTTATAAAGAATAGATATATTTTAGCATATTTATAAGAAAAAAACAACCTGCCCAAACAATGGGCAGGTCATAAAAATATTTCATATTTTAAGCTTATTTGGACTCTACCAATAAGGAAACAATAGCCTCATAATCAGAATCGGAAATGCTCCAAAGACCATCGGAATTCTGGGATACCGTAACAGTCATGGTCTGTGGTTCGCCATATGTAGCGGAAGCGATTCGTGCAACCAGAATGTCATATACAAGCTGATAAGAACGTTCATAAATTTCATCTTCGGAAGGTACTTCACCACTTGCATCCACTTCTGCCTGTAGTTCTTCGTAGAAGGCATTGGAAGCTTCTTCTACCTCTTCGTCGAAACCATCATAAATAATTAACGGCTCGATTGTCAAAGGTACTATGAAAGAATCTCCGTCTTTCTCAGCTTCGCCAACAGAGTACTTTGTCTTTGCCAGCAGGTCGATAAATAATTGTTTATATTTTTCTAATAACTCATCTGAAAGGGGAAAACTTTCAAATTCAGCTAAAAAGCTTTCAAGTACCTCATCATATTCAGCCTGAGCATCTTCAGCAGTGGAATTGGTTAGTTCAATATACTTATCAAATTCAGCTTTTGTTGCCGCATCTAATACAGCCTTTGTATAACCTGCTGCATCGAACTGAACAAATAAACTGCATCCGGATAAGGATAACGTGGTAACAAGTGCTAACATGAGAGCCAGCATTTTTTTACAAATGTGTTTCATAATTTTTCTCCTTTTTCTAAGTTAATTAAAGACAACGTAGTGATTTTAGCATACTTTTTTGGAGAAAGCAATGAAAATAAAAATAAACAGTAGAAAATTGTTTACCTTAAAAGCGCATGGTAAGCTGAATCCGCTTCTTTGGAAGATCCACGCTCATGACCTTTACTTCCACAATATCGCCTACACTGACTGCCTCCAAAGGATGCTTGATGAATTTATCGGTAATCTGGGAAATGTGGACCAGCCCGTCCTGATGGACACCGATATCTACGAATACTCCAAAGTCAATGACATTTCTGACAGTGCCTTTTAATACCATTCCGGGAGTTAAGTCCTTCATATCGAGCACATCGCTCCTAAGGATTGGTGCAGGCATATCATCTCTCGGGTCTCTTGCGGGTTTTTCCAGTTCCTTTAAGATATCGGTAAGGGTTAGCTCACCGATGCCAAGCTCCTCTGCCAGTTTCTTCTTATCCTTGATTTTTCGCTCCAGGCCGGAAATGCTGTCGGCGCCGGTGCCAATTTCCCTGCTGGTTACGGTTCCGCCGTTCTTTTTGGAGTCCGGTTCCGTAGAAGCGGTTAATTGCATGCCGCCCATGGCCTCTGCCAAAGCCTTACCCATGGCAGTATTGGTATTGCGGATGATCACCTTTGGCTGTTTTTTCTTTTGGGGCTCTTTTCTGGGAGCTTTCCCGGCAGTGTTTTTTTGTTCTGCGGCCTTTTTCTGCGCTTTTTTTACATCCTCCATGGTAAGTCCCATCTTATCCAAAAGCTTCAGGGCAGCTTCATAGGATTCCGGGTGGACGCTGGTTGCATCCAGTGGATTATCTCCATCTAAAATGCGCATGAAGCCGGCACACTGTTCATAGGCTTTTGGTCCTAACTTAGCTACTTTTAAAAGCTGTTTACGGTTTGTGAAACGTCCGTTGGTCTCCCGGTAATCCACAATGTTTCTGGCGATTACCTTGCTGATGCCGGAAATATATTCTAACAAAGAAGCGCTGGCGGTATTCAAATCCACGCCTACCTTATTGACACTATCTTCTACCACGCCGCTTAAGGCTTCGCTTAATTTTTTCTGATTCATATCATGCTGATATTGTCCGACTCCAATGGATTTCGGATCGATTTTTACCAGCTCGGCAAGAGGATCCTGCAAACGTCTTGCGATGGAAACAGCGCTTCTTTGTCCCACATCAAAGTTAGGAAATTCTTCCGTTGCCAGTTTGGAGGCGGAGTAAACGGAAGCGCCTGCCTCATTTACAATGATGTATTCCACTTTGGTGTCTAATTCCTTTAATAGATCCACGATAATCTGTTCGGACTCCCTGGAAGCAGTTCCATTTCCTACAGAAATCAGGGAAACGTTATATTTCTTAATCAGCTTCTTTAACTCGGCTTTGGATTCCTCCACTTTGTTTTGGGGAGCGGTAGGGAAGATAACCTTTGTATCCAGTACTTTTCCAGTAGCATCTACCACGGCAAGCTTACAGCCTGTACGGAAAGCGGGATCCCAGCCAAGAACAGTGCGTCCGGCAATGGGTGGCTGTAATAAAAGCTGCTCTAAGTTTTTGCCGAAAACGGTAATGGCGCCATCCTCAGCCTTTTCCGTCAGTTCGTTGCGGATCTCCCGCTCAATGGCAGGCGCGATCAGACGGTCATAGCTGTCGGCAATGACCTCCTTTAAGACCGGAGTGGTAATGGGGTTTTCTTTTGTTATGACCTTTTTTTCCAGGAACATGATAATACGTTCCACAGGCGCTGCTATTTTTACCGTCAGTATTTTTTCTTTTTCTCCCCGGTTCAATGCAAGAATCCTGTGTCCGGCAGCCTTTTTAACAGGTTCTTCATAGTCATAGTACATTTCGTAGACGCTTTGCGCTTCTTTTTCCTTTGCGCTGCTTGTAATGCTGCCTTCCTCAAAAGTGGCATTTCGAATGTAAATACGATAATCCGCTTCGTCGGAGATAGCTTCTGCGATAATGTCCTTTGCCCCGGCAATGGCATCCTCTACGGTTTTTACCTCTTTTTCTTCATTCAGGAATGGCTTTGCTTCCTCTTCCAGTGAAGTGGTAAGCTCTTGTGCCAGAATCATCTGGGCCAGGGGCTCCAGTCCTTTTTCCTTTGCAACGGAAGCCCTTGTTTTTCTCTTGGGACGGTAAGGACGATATAAGTCCTCCACTACCACTAAGGTTTCGGCTGCCAGGATTTTTGCTTTTAGTTCTTCTGTTAATTTTCCCTGTTCCTCGATGCTGGTAAGAACCGTTTCTTTTTTCTCTTCCAGATTCCGAAGATAATTCAAGCGCTCAAATAAATTTCGAAGCACTTCATCATTTAATGCTCCCGTTGCTTCCTTTCTGTAACGGGAAATAAAAGGAATGGTGTTTCCTTCGTCTATCAGCTTCACAGCAGCCTCAACCTGCCACTTTTCCACATTTAATTCTTCTTTTAGCTTTTGAATGATATCCATGGTATTCTCCTTACTTTTTATATTGTAACGAACCTTATTATAGCTAAATTCTGAAACAAGTTCAATGAAAATTTCCAAATCCCCACGGAAACCAATTTTCAGTCAGAGGCTCTCGCCATCGACATCAAGACGGGTCCCGGTCAGGGAAATTTTCAGCGTCGCCACGCTTTCGCTCTATAAAAACGCAACAGTGCTAAGCTCGACAGTACCTCGCTAAGCGGAATCTGGTTTACAATCCCTTTTTCAGGTACTATAATTAGGAATGGAATTGGAAGGATATTCTATTAATCTGGAAACAATATCTAAAAGCGGGATGGAAGAAATGAAAAAATTACTGGTGTATTTAAAGGATTATAAAAAGGAAAGCATTCTGGCGCCTCTTTTTAAAATGCTAGAGGCTACTTTTGAATTGCTGGTTCCTTTGGTAGTTGCTTCGATTATAGATGTGGGAATCGGGAATGGCGACAGAGCCTATATCATTAAAATGTGTCTGCTCATGGTAGTGTTAGGGATAATCGGTCTGGTGTGTTCCGTAACTGCCCAGTTTTATGCGGCAAAAGCAGCGGTTGGATTTGCCACCAGGCTCAGGCATGGGTTGTTTGCGCATATCCAGAGCCTTTCGTTTGCGGAAATTGATACAATTGGCACGTCTACCATGATTACCAGGATGACAAGCGATATTAATCAGGTGCAGTCGGGTGTCAATTTAGTACTGCGTCTGTTTCTAAGATCGCCTTTTATCGTCTTTGGCGCCATGATTATGGCATTTACAGTGGATGTAAAGGCTGCATTTGTTTTTGTGGGGGCAATTCCGCTTTTGTCCATTGTGGTATTTGGTATTATGCTGATCAGTATCCCCTTATATAAAAAAGTGCAGGAGGCATTGGATAAGGTCCTTTTGCATACAAGGGAAAATCTCACGGGCGTAAGAGTGATCAGAGCCTTTGGAATGGAAGAGACAGAACGGGAACAGTTTGCCGAGAGCAACCTGTTTTTGCTAAAGATGCAAAAATATGTAGGGAAAATATCAGCCCTTATGAATCCGGTTACCTATGTGATCATCAACGGTGCTGTGATTGCCCTGATCTGGATTGGAGGCGTCAGGGTATATGAAGGAGTCATTACACAGGGACAGGTAGTGGCACTGGTCAGCTATATGTCACAGATCCTTGTGGAGCTGATTAAGCTTGCCAATCTGATTATTACGGTAACCAAGGCAATTGCTTGTGGCAATCGTATCCAGGCGGTGTTTGAAATAGAAAACTCCTTAAAAGAGGCCACAGAAGAGCAGAAGGAAACAAAAACATCCGGTCCCCAGATTTTATTTGAAAATGTGGGGCTTACCTATCCGGGAAATTCGGAGGAATCTTTGGCGGATATTGATTTTGCGGTTTGCAAGGGAGAAACCGTTGGGGTCATAGGAGGAACCGGTTCGGGAAAAACCTCCCTTGTACATCTGATTCCCAGATTTTATGACGTTACCAGAGGGCGGATACTGATAAACGGCAGGGACGTAAAGGATTATCCTATGAAAGAGCTTCGGAAGCAAATTGCCATCGTACTGCAAAAAAGTGTATTATTTTCCGGTACGATCAGGGAAAATCTCCTTTGGGGCAGGGCGGAAGCAACGGAAGAGGAATTAGGGGAGGCATTGAGGATCTCACAGGCCCAGGAGTTCGTGGAAAAGAAAGAAAAGGGACTGGAAACCTTTCTTAGTCAAGGGGGGAAAAACTTGTCCGGGGGACAGAGGCAGCGTCTTGCTATCGCAAGAGCCCTGGTAAAAAAGCCCGAAATCCTGATTATGGATGACAGTGCGTCGGCCCTTGATTTTGCAACGGATGCGGCTTTGAGAAAGGCGCTTTTGGAAATGAAGAATAAGCCTACGGTCTTTATTGTATCGCAAAGGGCGGCTTCCGTGCAGCAGGCGGATAAGATCATCGTATTGGAGGACGGAAGGATCGTTGGGATGGGAACTCATAAGGAGTTATTGCAGGATTGTGAGGTTTATCAGGAAATCTATTATTCTCAGGTAGAGAAAAATGATGGAAAGGGGGGCCGATAAATGGAAAATAAGAAAAAGAAACAATTGGAGATATTAAAGGAGGTATTGAAATATCTGAAGAAATACCGCATTTTTATGGCATTGTCAATTGTACTGGCGGCCTTCAGTGCCCTTTTGACTTTATATGTGCCCATTTTGACAGGAGAGGCAATTGATCTGATTCTTGATAAGGGATATGTGGATTTTCCGGGGATGAAGCAGATTTTGGTGGAAGTGGGCATTATCATATTGGTCACTGCACTATTCCAATGGCTGATGAATGTGTGCAATAATAAGATAGCCTACAATGTAGTTCATGATATCAGGAAGGAAGCTTTTGATAAAATCGGAATTCTGCCTTTGAAATATATTGACGGAAGATCCTATGGAGAAATCGTAAGCCGTGTCATTGCAGATGTAGACCAGTTTTCGGAAGGGCTGTTGATGGGATTTACCCAATTTTTCACCGGAGTTACTACTATTTTAGGAACCTTATTCTTTATGCTCCGGCTCAATGTGGGAATTACCCTTGTGGTAGTATGCTTGACACCGGTGTCGTTTTTTGTGGCAGGATTTATTGCAAAGAGAACCTTTTCCATGTTTAAGCTTCAATCGGAAACGAGAGGAGAACAGACCGGCCTTATTGAGGAAATGATAGGAAATCAGAAGGTAGTACAGGCTTTTGGGCAAGAGGAAAATGTGTTGGAAAAATTTGATGAAATCAATAGCCGCTTAGAAACCTGTTCTTTAAGAGCCATCTTTTTTTCCTCCCTTACGAATCCTTCTACCCGCTTCGTCAATGGCCTGGTGTATGCAGGAGTCGGTTTTTTCGGCGCCTTTGCGGCTATCCGAGGAAAGATTACAGTGGGGCAGCTATCCTGCTTTTTAAGCTATGCTAACCAATATACAAAGCCGTTTAATGAAATTTCGGGGGTAGTGACGGAATTGCAGAATGCGTTAGCATGTGCGGGACGGATATTTGAGCTGATCCGGGAAGAACCACAGGTGCCGGAAGCAGAGAATGCGCATGTGTTGAAGGCCGTGGATGGAGCAGTGAAATTGGAGGATGTTTCTTTTTCCTATGAAGAAAGCAGAAAACTGATTGAACATTTGAATCTTTCTGTAAAACCGGGACAGAGGATTGCCATTGTAGGGCCTACTGGATGCGGAAAGACAACCATTATCAATTTGCTGATGCGTTTTTATGATGTAAATAAGGGAAGTATTCAGGTAAATCATATTGATATCCGGGAATGCACCAGGAAGAGTCTCAGAGGTTCTTATGGCATGGTACTTCAGGAAACCTGGCTGAAATGCGGGACCATTGAAGAAAACCTGAAGATGGGTAAGCCGGAGGCAACCAGGGAGGAAGTAATCAGTGCTGCAAAGGCGGCCTATGCCCATAGCTTCATCAAACGCCTGCCCCAGGGCTATGATACCTATATCACAGAAGAAGGAGGAGGCTTATCCATAGGGCAGAAGCAGTTATTATGTATTGCAAGGGTTATGCTTTCTTTACCACCTATGCTGATTTTAGACGAAGCCACCTCATCCATAGATACCCGTACCGAATTAAAGATACAAAACGCATTTGCCAAAATGATGGAAGGAAGAACAAGCTTTATTGTGGCACACAGGCTTTCTACCATTAAAGAGGCCGATGTGATACTGGTCATGAAGGATGGTTCCATTATAGAACAGGGAACCCATGAGGAATTGCTTGAAAATAAGGGATTCTATTTTAAGCTGTATCATAGTCAGTTTGCCCATTAGAATTTTAGAAAAGAGAAGGAAAAAATATTCTTTCTCTTTTTTTATATTTTTTTGAAGTCTTTTTCTATTCACATTCGTTTCATAAAATGTAGAGGATTTATAGAGAATCATGTTATATACAGAAATAGGAGATAAAAGGGGAAAAGCAGGAAAGAGAAATAAGGAAAGAAAAGAATAAGAAAAAAATAAGAAAAAGTACAGTTATATATATTGACAAAAAGATAAAAATGTATTATTGTACCAATTGAATAATACAGCGGTACATTTTGAAAAGAAAACCAATCTTTTTGGATGGAATCATCATTAGAATAGAAGAGAATAAGCAGGAAAGGATAGAAAGCATGAATTCGCTAATTGAAATTAAGGATATATGCAAGGTATATAATCCGGGTGAAAATGAAGTCAGAGCGCTTGATCATGTATCCCTCAATATCCAAAAGGGAGAATTTGTAGCGATTATAGGACAGTCGGGATCGGGAAAGTCCACTTTGATGAATATGCTTGGATGTCTGGACGTTCCCACCAGCGGCATCTACATATTGAATGGAAGCGATGTGTCGGATATGACGGATGATGATCTTTCGGATATCCGCAATCAGGAAATCGGGTTTATTTTTCAGGGCTTTAATTTAATTGCAGGCCTGAACGCCATGGAAAATGTGGAGCTGCCCCTTATTTACAGAGGAGTGGGAAAAAAGGAAAGGCACAGGCTGGCAGTGAATGCCTTGACAAAGGTTGGGCTGGAACACAGATTGGACCATAAGCCATCGGAAATGTCGGGAGGGCAGCAGCAGAGAGTGGCCATTGCAAGAGCCATTGCCCAGGCGCCGCCGGTCATCCTGGCAGATGAGCCTACTGGAAATCTGGATTCCGCTTCCAGTAAGGAAATCATACAAATTTTAAAAGAACTTCACAAGGAAGGCAGAACCGTAATCATCATCACCCATGATAATGAAATAGCCGCCCAGGCAAAAAGAGTCATTCGAATCAGGGATGGCAGAATAGAGAGGGATTATGAGAATGAAATCTAAGAAAAAAGAGGAGATGCAGATGGAAAATCAAGTATATGAAACCCCGGTGCCTGAACAGAAACCGAAAAAGAAAAAGAAAAAAGGAAAATGGAAATGGTTCATAATAGGAGGCATTGCAGTGGTCGTAATCGGCCTTGTGGTAATTTCCAAAATGAGTGCCAACAATATTGTAATGCCTGTTAATGTAACGCAGGCATTAACAGGGGATATTACCCAGACGGTGGAAAGCTCAGGTATGGTAGCAAGTGAAGAAGAAAAAGTATATTTTTCTGAAGTCAGTGGAAAAGTAAACAGCTTACATGTGACACTTGGGGCAAATGTAAAGGCAGGAGACAATGTGGTTTCCTATGATTTGGAGGGTCTGGAGTCAGAGCTGAAAAAGGTGGAGCTGGAAGCAAAGGCAAATAACTATGGGATTGATGCCACGGTAGCAAGCCTGAATGAATCCCAGAGAAAGTCCAGTGAAGCGGCTGCCAATTATGATGAAGCAGTAAAATATGTAGCTCATTACAGTGATTGTGTGGGGCAGATTAACGAACAGCTGTCAAAAGCAAATGGATTATCCGGACAGGAAGCAGCCCTGCAGGCGGAAATTACCGAACTGGAAGCAAAGCTTGCGGCAAAGCCGGGAAGTGAAAAGACAGAAAAAAAGCTGGAAGAAAAGAAAAAAGAACTAAAAAGCATAAAAAAAGAGCTGGAAAAATATAATGTGACCGAGCTGCAGTCTGCTCTGGAAGTATGTTCCGGGGATCTGGCAGAATATAAGGCGCAAAAAGCACAATATGAGGCAGCGAAAGAAGCGGATCCAAGCCTGGGAAGCCAGAAGGCCCAGCAGTCCGCTTTAAAGGAAGTTTCCCAATTGACCACAGAAACAGCCCGCAAGAATTTTAGAAAAGCCCAGGACGGAGTTGTCATAGATTTTAATGGAATTATTTCTAAGATAGAGGTGACAGAGGGACAGACCGTAACAGAGGGAACCCCTTTATTTACCTTAGAGAGCATGGAAAAAGTAAAGGCCACCATTTCTGTTTCCAAGTATGATTTAGAGAAGATTGCCATTGGACAGAAAGCCAGGGTTACGATCAATGGACAGGAATATGAAGGTACGCTGTCGGCAATCAATAGAATAGCACAAGCAAACCAGTCCGGCACTCCAATGGTCAATGCGGATATCCATATTGAAAATCCGGATGATAATATTTTCCTGGGAGTAGAAGCGAAAGTCAGCCTTGAAACGGCAAAAAAAGAAAAAGCATTGTTGATTCCAGTGGAATGCGTAAATTCAGACATGAGTGGCGATTTCTGCTGGGCGGTGGTAAATGGTATAGTAACCCGCAAAGATATAGAAACCGGTATCTCCACAGATACTTATATGGAAGTATTAAGCGGATTGGAAGAGGGAGACCAAGTAGTAACGGATATGACGGTTGCCTTAGAAGAAGGCATGGAAGTCATGCCGATTGAAGGGACAGCGGAAGAAGCCAGTATGACACCGGCTGCTGAATAATTGGAGGAAGCTACATGGCACAGTTATTTGAAAACATAAAAATGGCTCTTATGAATATTAAGAGCAATAAAGGTCGCTCCATCCTTACCATGCTTGGTATTATTATCGGTATTTCTTCTGTTATCATGATCATATCTATCGGTAATGGAATAAAAAGTCAGGTAAATGATGAATTGAACAGTTTTGCCGGTGGACAGCTCTTTATTATGGGGAATGAATTAGAGGATGGATCCCAAGTGTATTTTTCTTTAGATGATTTTGAGGCAGTCCTGGAAAAAATCCCCCATGTAAAAGGGGCTACGCCAAATTATGGTGCATCTGGAACAGCTTTTGGGAAGAAAGGGGAATTTGATGCCCGGATTTCAGCAGGTACAGTTGGACTGGAATATATTTCCAACGATCCCCTTGTAAAAGGAAGATACTTTACGGAAGCGGATTGTGAAAATTCCAATGCGGTCTGTATTATGCGGGAGAGCGGCGCAAGGACCATGTTCGGTACAACAGATGTGGTTGGAAAAAACTTTGAACTTAGCATGTATGGAGCCAGTATCGAAATGACGATTATTGGGATTCGTGCGGATAATGCCTCAGCATTGCTTGGGGGGATGATGAGCTACGGAAATGATGTTGTGGAGCTGGAAATGCCAATTAACACATTTTGCAATAAATTAAATTATTATATGGATGATTTCTATGGCTTTTATATTATATCGGAAGGCCCGGAATATGCGAATGATGTGGCTTCGGCAGCTATTCGTCTTATGGAGAACAGGCATAATGTGAGGGGTCAAAATGCTATTTATATGGAAAACTTTAACGATTCATTATCTGAAATTAATTCCGTTTTAAGCTACATAACCGTTTTTGTAGTGTTTGTAGCGGCAATCTCTCTGCTGGTAGGCGGAATCGGCGTTATGAATATCATGCTTGTGTCGGTAACGGAGCGGACAAGGGAAATCGGCATTCGAAAAGCCCTTGGTGCCAGAACCGGTTCCATCCTGCTTCAGTTTCTATCGGAATCCGCCATTATCACCCTGATTGGAGGCATTATTGGCATTACCCTGGGAATTGCCGGGGCCATGCTGGTGTGCGGTCTTATTGGCTTTTCCGCACAGGTGCTTCCAAGCACGGTCATCATAGCCTCCCTGTTCTCTTCGGCAGTAGGAATCTTCTTCGGAATTTATCCGGCAAAGAGGGCAGCTAAGCTAAGTCCAATCGAAGCCCTCCGTCATGAATAAGTTTGTTGTTTCTTTACAGTCGAACCTTTGTTGATAAGTATTGCCTGTTTCTTTAACACATCGCCCCCTTTCCCAAGAGTCAGACGGCTTTTTCGATACACAGTGGGAGCCGGCATAGCATAGGATAGTCTTCTGGGCCTTGGCAAAGTCGCCGGTCCTTACGCACCGTATTTTGGCGCGTTAGTACCGCTGCGTCTTTGCAGAGCGAAAGCGTGCCCAGAAGACTATCCTATGCTATGCCGGCTCCCACGTCCGTCCATCCAAATCCCCTCCCCCTCCTCTGCCAAAACCAAAAATAAAAAAACTTCCCTTGCGCTTTTCCCAATAACAAGTATATAATAGGTTGAAATCATTTTTAGTTGTAGCGAAAGGAGCTGCTCATCTTTATGGCAGACGAAAAGGAAGTTTTACTTGAACTGGATGTGCAGATGACCACAGGCATTTTGTATGATTATCTGCTTAAGCACACTTACTCGGGATTACAGGGGATTCTGGCAACGGTAGTAGGATGTCTTTTGATTATGAATTTTGTGGCAGGCAGCAGTGTGGTATATCTGATTGCTGGAATTGTGGTAATTGTATATATTCCGGGCAGCCTTTATTTAAGTGCCAAGCGCCAGATGCTTTTGACAGAGGCATTTAAGAAGCCGCTTCATTATTGTTTTTATGAAGAAGGAATTGAGGTTTCCCAGGATGAGGTTGTAGAACTGCAACAGTGGGAGGCTATGCAGAAGGCAGTTTCTACCGGGAAAAGCATTATTGTCTATACTTCCAAAGTGAAAGCTGCTATTTTTCCGAGAAAGGACATGGGGGAACAGACCATCAGGGCAATCGAGATCATTTCCACCCATATGTCTCCGGATAAGGTAAAGATTAAACAATAATTCCCATATAGAAGAACAGATAGTCAGGCAGCGGAGAAAGAAATGAAATCAAAAGAAATAATGGAGAGCTTCAGCGAAGAAGAGACCTTCCAGTTTGGAATGCGGATAGGGGAAAGTGCAAAGGAAAAGGATGTATTTGCACTTTTAGGAGATTTAGGAGTGGGAAAGACCGTTTTTATTAAAGGAGTGGCTGCTGGTCTTGGGATTAAGGAACCCGTAAATAGTCCTACTTTTACCATTGTTCAGGTGTATGAAGGCGGGAGGCTTCCCTTTTACCACTTTGACGTATATCGTATTGGTGATGTGGAAGAGATGGATGAAATCGGATATGAAGATTGTTTTTATGGGACAGGTGTTTCCTTTGTGGAATGGGCAAATCTAATCGAAGAAATTATGCCAGAGTATACCACGTGGATTACCATGGAAAAGGATTTGAAAAAAGGATTTGATTATCGGAGAATCACGATTGAAAAGGAACGGGAGAGCGGCAGGCCATGAAAATATTAGCATTAGACAGTTCGGGTTTGGTGGCGGGCGTGGCAGTTATTCAGGATGAAATCATGCTGGCTTCCTATACCATTAATTATAAAAAGACACATTCCCAGACACTGCTTCCCATGTTGGAGGAGCTTAGCAAAATGATAGAGCTGGACATGGAAACAATTGATGCCA
Source organism: Lachnospiraceae bacterium (assembly GCA_014804265.1). Classification (GTDB taxonomy): domain Bacteria; phylum Bacillota; class Clostridia; order Lachnospirales; family Lachnospiraceae; genus RGIG3040. The sequence continues at coordinate 39,568 of JAAVAC010000039.1, forward strand.
TTGCGGTAGCGGCGGGGCCAGGTTCCTTTACCGGACTGCGAATCGGTTCTGCAACGGCAAAGGGGCTGGGACTTGCTTTACATAAACCGATTGTGGAAATCGGAACCGTAGAAGCGATTGCTTATCAATTGTATGGAGTGGAGAAAATCATCTGCCCCATGCTGGATGCAAGAAGAAACCAGGTTTATACCGGATTATATACTTTTGAAAGCATGGATGGAAAGTCGGCATTCAGGACTCTGATGGAACAGTGTGCCGTTTCTGTAGAAGAATTGATAGATAAAGTCAATGAAACAGGAAAACAAGTGATTTTTTTAGGAGACGGTGTTCCGGTATACGAAGCTGTCATAAAAGAACAGACAAAGGTACCCTATGAGTTTGCTCCGGCTTATTGTAATCGGCAAAATGCAGGTGCTCTGGGTGTTTTGGCATGTGATTATTTTAAAAAGAAAAAATTTGTTGCCGCAAGTGAACATAAGCCGGAATATCTGCGCATGTCCCAGGCAGAAAGAGAACGGTTGGAAAAGGAAGAAAAAAAGCAGTGATTATTATAGAAGAATTAGAAGAGAAGGATGTAGAAGCTGTCAGTAAGATAGAGGAAAGAACTTTTTCCATGCCATGGTCAGCAAAGGACTTCTTACAGATGATAAAGGATGAAAATGCCCTTTATCTGACTGCAAAGAGTGATGGGATTTTGATAGCATGCTGTGGTGTACGCAATATTTTAGGAGATGGCGAGATTACCAATGTAGTGGTAGATGAACCTTATCGGAAAAGAGGAATCGGAAGCCGTATGCTTTCGGAACTTTTAAAAAAAGGAAAGCAAATAGGAATAAAAGCGTTTACCCTGGAAGTGCGAAAGAGCAATGAAGCAGCCATCCGCTTGTATGAAAAGGCAGGCTTTGTTACAGAGGGCATTCGTAAGAATTTCTATGAAAAGCCTGTGGAAGATGGCCTGATTATGTGGAAGAGATAGGAAGTTTCCCTAATAATTACCGCTTGGATTTTTGATTCAGAGTCCTTATACTACATGTAGGAGAGTAAACATTGCACAAGGTGCAAGAAAAATTTTCACATGAAAATTTAAGAACTACATTAGGAGGAATAGAATGCGGCAATATAATGAGGAAAACAAATTAAAAAAAGTGATTTGCAATCAGTGCAGAAAAGTATTAAAGGTAGAAGACGGCATTTTAAAGGAAGGACATTTTGAAGGAAAGCAGACATTTGGGTATTTTTCAGATAAGGATGGAATGACCCATAAGTTTGATTTATGTGAAGAATGTTATAATAAGCTTATTCAAAATTTTCAAATGCCGGTAGAAGAAATAGAGGAAAAGGAAATTTTTTAAATGCTTGATATTTGTTTACTTGGAACCGGAGGCATGATGCCTTTGCCATACAGGTGGCTCACGTCCCTTATGACCAGATATAATGGAAGCAGTATTTTGATTGACTGTGGGGAAGGTACACAGATTGCCATGAAGGAAAAAGGATGGAGTCCGAAGCCCATTGATGTAATCTGTTTTACCCACTATCATGCAGACCATATCAGTGGTCTGCCGGGAATGCTGCTTACGATGGGGAATGCAGAAAGGACGGAGCCACTTGTCCTGATAGGACCAAGAGGGCTGGAAAGAGTCGTAGGTGCATTAAGAGTGATTGCACCGGAGCTTCCTTTTGAAATCCAATATATGGAGATTACGGAAAGGGAGCAGAGTTTTCAGTTTGAAGGTTATCGTATCGAGGCTTTTCGAGTGAACCATAATGTGATATGCTATGGATATAGCATTGTAATCGACAGGGTGGGAAAGTTTGACGTGGAAAAGGCAAAAAGCCTTGGAATTGATATGCGGTATTGGAATCCTCTGCAAAAAGGGCAGACCATAGAAGCGGATGGAAAAACCTACACACCGGACATGGTGCTTGGGGCGCCAAGAAAAGGCTTAAAGGTAACCTATTGTACGGATACACGTCCTGCACAGTTGATTGAGGAAAATGCAAGGGGGGCGGATCTTTTTATTTGCGAAGGTATGTATGGGGAGCCGGACAAACAACAGAAGGCAAAAGAATATAAGCATATGACCTTTTATGAAGCGGCTGCTTTGGCCAAGGCTGCAGGAGTACCGGAGCTTTGGCTGACGCATTTTAGTCCGTCTCTTACAAGGCCGGAGGAATACATGGCCGATGTGCGGAAAATTTTTCCAAATGCCCATGCTGCAAAGGATGGAAAGACAGTGGAACTTGATTTTGAAAAAGAGTAATATATAGGAAAAGACAAAATAAGAAAGGGAGGATGAATATGAAAAGATTTTCAGGGAAAAAAGGATTTACCGTATTGATTTTTCTGGCTTGTCTGATGGTAGGATATTATGCGTATCTGTCTAACCATAGTACTTCCAAAGAAGAAAATGATGAAGCGGCAGTTCTGACTAAGGTGGAAAAAGTACTTTCAAGGAATCTGGAAACCAATTATCCTCCGACACCAAGAGAAGTGGTAAAATATTTCAGCGAAATATCAGAGTGTTTTTATAACGAAGAATATTCGGAAGAAAAGCTGATTGAGCTGGCAGATAAGATCAGGCTGCTTTATGATGATGAGCTTGTGGCAAATCAAACAAAGGATGACTATATAACGCAGTTGAAAGAGGATATCGAGGAATTTAAGGGAAATAAACGTACTATTTACAATTATACCCCGTCTTCTTCTATTGATGTGGAGCCTTTTACGGAAGACGGATATGAATGGGCAAGGCTCTATTGCATTTACAGCATTAAAGAAGGAACCGGAATTAAAAAATCAAATACCCAGTTTTTATTAAGGAAGAATTCAGAGGGGCATTATAAAATTTATGGCTGGAAGCTGGTAGAAGCAGAATGATAAAAAAAGATGTATACATTTTGGCAATTGAAAGTTCTTGTGATGAAACTGCAGCAGCAGTAGTAAAGAATGGAAGAGAAGTGTTGTCCAATGTGATTTTCTCACAAATTGAACTGCATAAGCTTTATGGAGGGGTAGTTCCTGAAATTGCCTCCCGAAAGCACATTGAAAAAATCAATCAGGTTATCGAAGAGGCGTTGGAAGAGGCGAAAATGACATTGGATGAAATTACGGCAATAGCTGTTACCTACGGTCCGGGCCTGGTAGGTGCCCTTTTGGTTGGGGTTGCGGAAGCAAAAGCCATTGCCTTTGCAAAAAAGAAGCCTCTCCTTGGAGTACATCATATTGAAGGACATATTAGTGCGAATTACATAGAAAACAAACAATTAGAGCCTCCCTTTGCCTGTCTGGTGGTGTCGGGCGGACACACTCATTTGGTGATCGTGAAAGATTATGGAGAATATGAGATTGTTGGACGGACCAGAGATGATGCAGCCGGAGAAGCCTTTGACAAGGTGGCAAGAGCCATCGGATTAGGTTATCCGGGAGGACCCAAAATCGACAAGCTGTCAAAGGAGGGAAATCCTGATGCCATAGCATTTCCAAGGGCAAAGGTAGAAAATGCAGAATATGATTTCAGCTTCAGCGGTTTGAAATCAGCTGTACTTAATTATCTAAACTCTTGTGAAATGAAAGGAGAAGAAGTAAATAAGGCGGACGTAGCTGCTTCTTTCCAAAAAGCGGTAATCGATGTATTAGTGGAACATGCGCTTCATGCAGTCAAGGAGTATGGATTTACGAAGCTGGCAATTGCAGGGGGCGTTGCTTCTAATTCCTCCTTAAGAGAAAGATTTCAAATGGAATGTGATAAAAGAAAGATAGAATTTTATTATCCATCCCCTGTTTTATGTACCGACAATGCAGCTATGATAGGCGCTGCAGCCTATTATGAGTATATAAAAGGAGCACGAAGCGGATTTGATTTAAATGCGGTGCCAAATCTGAAGCTGGGCGAGCGATAATAATTTGTTTGATATTTTAGAAGCCTTCCCCGATTTCGTATCGGGGAATTACTTTTAGGAAAAGGTAAGCATGAATTTTAGTAAAAGAAGGTACGGAAAATGAAAACAACGGCAATTGTACTGGCGGCAGGACAGGGAAAACGTATGGGAAGCAAGGTGGCGAAACAATATTTGCTTTTGAAGGGAAGACCGGTGCTTTATTATACGTTGAAGGCTTTTGAAGACAGCCTGATTGATTCTGTCATTCTTGTAACCAAAGAAGGAGAAGAGGAATATTGCAGGAAGGAAATGGTAGAAGCATACGGTTTCCAAAAGGTGACAGCAATTGTTCCAGGCGGCAGGGAGCGATATCATTCCGTGTTTTTTGGACTAAAAGCGATTTCTCAATATATACCGGAATGTGAATATGTCTTTATCCATGATGGTGCCAGACCGTTTGTGACAAATGAAATGATTGTACGGGCATACGAGGAAGTAAAACGTTCCAAGGCATGCGTAGTAGGTATGCCGGTAAAAGATACGATAAAAATTGCCGATGAAGACGGATATGCAAAGACGACTCCCAAGCGGAGCCGGGTATGGGCGGTGCAGACGCCCCAGGTGTTTTCTTTTTCTTTTATTATGGAAGCTTATGAACAGCTTATGAAGAATGAAGGCAGTCTGAGAGAAAAAGGAATTGCCATTACAGATGATGCGATGGTGGTAGAAACCTTTACAGAAAAAAAAGTAAAGCTGGTAGAAGGGTCTTATCAAAATATAAAGATCACTACCCCTGAGGACTTGAAAATAGCGGAAGCTTTTTTGTAGAAAAAAGCGGCTTAGGGGAAAGGAAAAACGAAAGAATAAGAAAAATGAAAAAGTTGAAAAAATATGTTGACACAGAATAGTATATTTGCTAAAATAATCCTTGCGCTGACAAAAAGAAAGTAATTTTCAGCGGCATGGAGAGGTATCGAAGTGGTCATAACGAGGCGGTCTTGAAAACCGTTTGTCCGAGAGGGCGCGTGGGTTCGAATCCCACCCTCTCCGTTAGAAGTTCATGCTTCCCATTTAGGATCTGTTCCCCATAGAGGAACGGGAAATGGTAATCATATCAAATTTACTTATGTTCAGCTTAAATTTGGAGAAGTACCCAAGAGGCTGAAGGGGCTCCCCTGGAAAGGGAGTAGGTCGTTAATAGCGGCGCGAGGGTTCAAA
>JAAVAC010000040.1 GCA_014804265.1 Lachnospiraceae bacterium
GGGGGAAATTGCCATGGACGGCAATTTTAGTCATATCGCGCCACGGAGGGCGCTATATGACGACCCGGACGGCTGCCATAACCGTCTCAGGCTGTTTAGGAAAAATGCCATCAAAAACACCGCATGGAATCCGCTCTCATCCCTCTGTTGCGTCCGCTCAGCCAATACCTTTCAAAAAACATTCTGAGCTGTTACCGCTACATAATTGTTTGTATGCAATTGTGTAGCATTTTTTTTGGCAACATGTTACAATAAGCACAAATGGAAATTAAAAAATGCTGCAACGGGAGAAAAGGCATGAAACGAAATATTGACTTAAAGGATATATCCGATGGAAGGCTTTATGGCTTGAATGACATGGTAAAGGCAGGCTGCAGTGACTGCAAAGGATGCTCTTCCTGCTGTGAAGGCATGGGAAGCTCTATTATTTTAGACCCGTTGGATATCCACAGACTGACCACGAACCTTGGAGTTACCTTTGAGCAGCTATTAGGAGAAAGTCCGGGCAAAATTGAATTAAATGTAGTGGATGGCATTATCCTTCCAAATTTAAAAATGGCAGGAGAGGCAGAATGCTGTGCATTTCTAAATCAGGAGGGAAGGTGCAGCATTCATTCCTTTCGTCCCGGTATTTGCCGGATTTTTCCTTTGGGAAGGTATTATGAAAATAATTCATTTCAATACTTCCTCCAGATTCATGAGTGTAAAAATCAAAACAGGGTCAAAATCAAGGTGCGCAACTGGGTGGATACGCCGGATATAAGAAAATATGAACAGTTCGTGGCAGACTGGCATTACTTTTTAAACGACTTAGAAGAAATCATTGCCGGTTTGGAGCAGGAGGAGCTCATAAAGACGATTAATTTATATGTACTGAATCATTTTTACAGAAAGCCCTATGAGGAAAATGAGGATTTCTATATTCAGTTTCAGGAAAGATTCATAGAAGCAAAGAAAAGGAGAAGAGAATGGAAGAAAAAAGATTTGCGCTGTTGATTGATTCCGATAATATTTCAGCCAAGTATGTGAAGAATATTCTGGATGAACTGACAAAATACGGAGTAGTAACCAATAAAAGAATTTACGGGGACTGGACGAAAACAGAGACAAGCTCCTGGAAGGATGTATTGTTAAAAAATTCCATCCAGCCCATGCAGCAGTTTGCATATACAAAAGGGAAAAATGCCACGGATTCCTTTATGATTATCGATGCCATGGATATTTTGTATTCCAATACGGTGGAAGGTTTCTGCCTGGTAACAAGCGACAGCGACTTTACAAGGCTGGCGGCAAGGCTCAGAGAGGCCGGGAAAATGGTGGTAGGCATGGGAGAAAGCAAGACGCCGGAGGCTTTTATTTCTGCCTGTGATAAATTCACCTATCTTGGAAATATCAGCGGAGAAGATGAATTAGAAGGAAACAGCAAGAAGGAAAAGAAGCATACGAGAAAAGTGGGAGAGATTGAAAATGCAATCCTGACCATTTTAGATGAAAAAGAAAGCATAGATGGAAAGACAAAGACCGATATGGGAGAGGTTGGAAGCAGACTTGGAAAAATGTATCCGGATTTTGACGTGCGTAACTACGGATATACGAAGTTTTCCACTTTTTGCGAAGGCTTAAAATCCCTTAAGCTTTACAAGACCGATAAGAGCATTCTCATTTCTGCAGTAAACAAGGATGAAGAGGAAGTGCTGAAGCTTTTACGGGAAATTGTAGGTCAGGCAGGAACACATGGAATCGACCTGGGCACTCTGGGACAGAAGCTGAAAGAGGCAGATCCTACGTTTAATGTGAAAAAATATGGATTTTCCCAGTTTAAGAAGTTTATTAAAAGTGTTCCGTTTTTGAAGGTTACGGTGGATGATAAGAAGAATAGTAATATGGTTATTTTGAAGTGATAGAATAGGTTGTGGAGGGATACTTGGAGGGGATTGTCTTCTGATGGACACGCTTTCGCTCTGCTTAACACGTAGCGGTACTAAGCTTGCAAAGGACGCAAGCTAAGTGCCGACGTGTACGCAAAGGTCCAGCAGAAGACAATCCCCTCCAAGTATCCTGCGAAACGTTATTGAGGTGCTTCAAAATAAGTATGTGCTGACGGAAAGGGGATGGCGAAATTATGAGGATGTATGATTTGATTGTCAAAAAGAGAGACGGGGGAGTGCTTTTAAGGGATGAGATTAGTTTTATGGTGAAAGGGTATGTGAATGGGGAGATTCCGGATTATCAGATGGCGGCTATGATGATGGCGGTTTATTTTCGGGGGATGAATGAGGAGGAGACGCTGGCGCTTACGATGGAGATGGCCCGTAGCGGGGATATGCTGGATTTGTCGGGGATTCATGGGATTAAGGTGGATAAGCACAGTACCGGAGGGGTGGGGGATAAGACTTCTCTGGCGTTGGCGCCTATGGTGGCGGCCTGCGGAATTCCGGTGGCGAAGATGAGTGGCAGAGGGCTTGGACATACGGGAGGAACCATTGATAAGCTGGAAAGCTTTGAAGGGTTTTGTACTGCTATGGACACAAAGCGGTTTAAGGAGCAGGTGAACCGGATCGGGATTGCCATTATGGGGCAGACAGCTTCTTTGGCGCCGGCGGATAAGCTGCTTTATGCCTTGAGGGATGTGACGGCGACGGTGGATAATATGTCTTTGATTGCCAGTTCCATTATGAGCAAGAAGCTGGCTGCAGGTGCGGATGCAATCGTTTTGGATGTGAAGACCGGAAGCGGGGCGTTTATGAAGGAAGAGGCGGATGCATTTGCTCTGGCGAAGGAAATGGTTGCAATCGGAAACGGCGCCGGAAGAAAAACGGTGGGCATCGTCACCAATATGGATGAGCCGTTAGGATATGCGGTTGGAAATGCATTAGAGGTCATAGAGGCAATTGAAACCTTAAAGGGAAATGGTCCAAAGGATTTTCTTACCCTTTGTCTGACGCTTGGTTCCCATATGATCGTAAAGGGAGGAAAGGCGGAAACCTTAAAGGAAGCGGAGGATATGCTGAAAGAGGCAATTGCAGACGGCAGGGCCCTTGAAAAAATGGCGGAATTCATAGAAGCCCAGGGAGGCAGCCGGGAATGGGTGTATGATACTTCTCATTTTAAGAAGGCGGAATATGAAGAAGAGATTCTTTCAAAAGAGGAAGGCTATGTGTCCCGCATTGTCTGTGATGAAATCGGTATCTGTTCCCTTATATTAGGCGGTGGACGGGAAACCAAGGAAAGCGTCATTGATTTATCGGTGGGGCTGATCCTCCACAAAAAGATTGGCGATCCGGTTAGGAAGGGAGAAAGTCTTGCTACCATGTACGGCAATGACAAGGCAAAGATGCTGGCGGCAAAAGAACGGTTCTTAAAGGCATATGCTTTCTCTAAGATGAAAGTGGAAAAACCGCTTATGATAAAGGGCGTGGTAGGGGCATAAAGAGGGGACGCCTTTCATACAATACAGTATGAGTAAAAAGAAAAACCACGTATTAAAAACTGCAAAAGAACAAATGGTGGATTCCTTAAAGCTGCCAAAGGATTTGGTCATGGGGGTTTCCATGCTTTCCATTACCGGCTGTGAGGAGGCGTTTATTGAAAATTACAAAGGGATTATTGAATGCAATCCCTGTTCCATTATCGTACAGACAAAAAACTGCCGCATGAATTTCACCGGCTGTAATTTATCCGTAGATTATTATACCAATGAAGAAATGAAAATTTCAGGAAAAATCAGACAGATCAGTTTTTTTGATTAAGTAGGAGGAAGTATGCTTTCTTTTTTTCGTTTCCTAAAAGGCTATCTATGGATACGGGTGTCCGGTTTTTCCACGGAGCGGTTCATGAATTTATGCAGCAATCATGGAATCATGCTTTGGAATATCACCCCGGGAAAGGATTATTATGAAATGTATATCAGCCTTTCCGGTTTTTACAGGCTGAAACCCATCGTAAAAAAGACGGGCACCAGGGTCCATGTGAAAAAAAAGGCAGGGTTTCCTTTTGTGTGGGCAAAATGGAAGAAAAGAAAGGTATTTCTCATAGGCCTTTTGGCATGTATGATTTCCCTTGTGATCCTGTCCAGATTTGTATGGGCAATTGAATTAAACGGTAATCAGATGCTGACGGAAGACATGTTTTCGGACTTTCTTGTAAAAAACCACATCGAACAGGGAATGCTTCGAAAGGATGTGGATATTGACAGCTTTGAAAAGGCGCTTAGGAATGAATATAATTTTATTACATGGACTTCTGCAAGAATTGAAGGGACGAAGCTGGTAGTAGCCGTAAAAGAAAACTCTGCTTACATCAATTATGACAGAGAGAATCTTCAGGAAGACGAAGTAGGCGAGGAAGCATGGGATTATGTGTCCAAAGTGGACGGGGTTGTGGAAAGCATCATTACCAGACAGGGCGTGCCCATGGTCACAAAGGGAAGTGAAGTGAAAGCAGGAGATATTCTGATTTCCGGAACCATTCCCATCATGGGCGATGACGGACTGGCGAAAAATTATCATTATGTGGGAGCGGATGGGGACGTATATGTTTCCTACAGTTATCCTTATTCCGACAGGATCGCCTATGCTTATGAAGAAAAGCACTATACGGGAGAAGAAAAAAATACATATTATTTATCCTTATTCCATATGACGGTACAATTATTCGGAAAACCGGAAAATGGTTCTTATACCGTATATAAAACCTCCAATCAGGTGAAACTTATGGATGACTTCTATCTTCCCATTTATTACGGCACGAACCAGTACAAAGCCTATGAAATCTATGAAAAAACGTATTCTAAACAGATGAGTCGGGAGATTCTTAAGGAAAATTTAAGTAAATTTTGTCAAACTTTGGAAGAAAAAGGGGTACAAATAATAGAAAAAAATGTTAAAATAGAACAGGGAAAAAAGGAAATGAGACTGACAGGCACACTGCAGGTGGTGGAAAAGGCTGTAAAGAAGTCACCTGTGGAAAGGCAGGAAATCATACCCCCTGACTCTGAAGAAGCAGAGCAATAGGAAGGAAATGAAAAAAGTACATGAGTGAATTTTCAAAAGCACTGGAGCTTACCATGGAGCATATGCAGAATATTTTTGGACAGCAGGATTCTTTCTTAAAAAAAATGGAACAGGATTTTTCCGTTACCATTGTAGACAGGGATGGAGCGGTGCGTATCCGGGGAGAACAGGAAAATGTGGAAAAAGCTTACAAGCTGCTGGAAGAATTTTTACAAATGTCCATGCGTGGAACGATGATAGAAGAACAAAGTGTAAATTATGCCATTGAAATGAGCCTGGAAAATAAAGAAGACGGTCTTCTTTTAATGGATTCGGAGGTCATCTGCCATAGTATCAACGGCAAGCCCATTAAGCCAAAGACGCTGGGGCAGAAGCAGTATGTGGATGCCATGAAGGAAAAGATGATCGTATTTGGGTTAGGACCTGCCGGAACCGGCAAGACCTATCTGGCTATGGCCATGGCCATCACTGCCTTCAAAAATGATGAGGTGAGCAGGATCATTCTTACGAGGCCTGCCATTGAAGCCGGTGAGAAGCTGGGCTTTCTGCCAGGGGATTTACAAAGCAAGATCGACCCTTATTTAAGGCCCTTGTATGATGCGCTTTATCAGATTATGGGAGCGGAAAGCTTCAACAAAAATATGGAAAAGGGTTTGATTGAAGTTGCGCCTCTGGCTTATATGAGGGGAAGGACATTGGACAATGCTTATATTATATTGGACGAGGCTCAGAATACTACCGAATCCCAGATGAAAATGTTTTTGACCCGCATTGGTTTCGGATCCAGGGTAGTCATTACCGGGGATACCTCCCAAAAGGATCTGCCAAACGGAACCAGATCCGGGCTGGATGTAGCAATCAAGGTGTTAAATAAAGTAGAAGACATTGGATTTTGCAGATTGTCCAGTAAGGATGTAGTCAGACATCCACTTGTACAAAAAATAGTAAAAGCTTACGAAAATTATGAAAACAGACAAAAGGAAAAGGACAGAGGAAGCAATCGTGGAAGAGCAAAAGCAAAACGGACTTAAAAATTTTCTGATATATGCGGCAATGATCCTATTAGGTCCCGCTGTTGCCTTTGGAGGCTGCTATTTATTGGAAAAGCCCATGGATGAAATCATCCGTAACATGGTAGTAATCATTGCCTGCTGTCTTTTGATTGTATTGTCTTTAGCTGCATCGGGAGAAAAGCAGACCTTGTTTTTTAACAACTTTGAACATTTAAGCAGGTTCTTTTTCAGTTTTCTGTTAGGGCTTGTTTTTTCCGTTTGCTCTATTTTCCTTCCGTTGAAGGTGCTGCCCGTGCTGGTGCTGGCGGTTTTTCTATCCCTGACCAGCAATACCATTACGGGAAGCCTGGCTTATCTGACGTTTTTGTTCATGATGGAATTTTTTACGGACATGAGCTCTCATGGCTTTTTTATGTGCGCCTTTGTAGGTATGGCGGGCATTGCCCTGTTCCAGAATCTGGATCAGGACTATCTGGTGAACGGTGCGCTGTTTGCCTCCCTTGTTTTATTATTTGTAGGAGAAACGGCATTTCTGATTTTGTTTGAAGGGCAGAAGATATCATTAGATACGTTCGTGCTGCCTATGATCAATGTGTTCATCAGCTTTTTGGCCATTCTGCTTTTTTTACGGTGTTTCAGCACATTGGTAGTGCACAAATACAGGGAAAGGTACCAGGAAATCAACGACCCTGACTTTGAGCTTCTTGTCCGGTTGAAGGAAGAATCTACAAATGACTATTTTCATGCAATCCATACAGCTTATTTTTGTGATAAGATAGCAAGGAAGATAGGAGCTAATCATTATCTTGCAAAGGCTGGAGGATACTATCATAAAATCGGACGGGCGGACGGAAAAGGAAATGTGCTGCAAAAAACCGTTGCTTTAGCGGAGCAATATAAGTTTCCGCCGGAATTGGTAGAGCTGTTGGAAGAATATGGAGATAGAAATAAGACGATTACCAAAAAGGAAACGGCAATCGTACTTCTTGCGGATGGAGTGATTTCCTCTATTTCCTATTTGCTGGAAAAGGATAAAAAGGCTTCTTTGGATTATAAACAGGTGGTTGATATCGTATTTCAGAAAAAACTGGAAAGCAGTCTGCTTTATCAGTGTGATATTACGATGAAGGAGTTGACCATGATGAGAAAATTACTTGTGGAGGAAAAACTGTATTATGACTTTCTGCGTTGAAAACGAAGCGGATGCCCGGTTCCCCTTTTTACTTGAGGAGGTCGTAGAAAAGGTGATACTGGGGGTTTTAGAATGGGAATGCTGCCCTTATGAGGTGCAGGTAAATGTGCTGATTACTGACAAAAAAGGAATCAAAGAGTATAATAGACAGTATCGGGGCATAGACAAGGAAACGGATGTTTTATCCTTTCCAAATGTGGATTATGAGCAGCCGGGAGATTTTTCCCTTGTGGAAAAGAATGAAATGGCATATGCCGATCCCGATACGGGCGAGATTTATCTGGGCGATATCATACTTTGCAGGGAACGGATCTTCTCACAGGCAGAAGAATACGGTCATAGTGAGTTGCGAGAATTCTCTTTTCTTATAGCCCATAGTATGTTACACTTACTAGGGTATGACCATATGGAAGAGACAGAAGAAAAGATCATGATGGATAAACAAGAAAAAATTTTAAATAAGCTGGGTATCACTAGAATTGATACATAGGCGAAGGAGTCACATGAAAAGAAAAATTGTAATGTTAGCTGTTATGCTGGTGGTCACGGCTTCTCTTTGGGGCTGCGGGAAAAATCCGGGAACAGAGGCGGAAGCAGACGGACAGAAGACGGAAACGGAAGAGGACAGCAAGGAAGAGAAAATATATGAAAGGGAATACAATGAAAACGGTCAGGTGCGCAGCTTTTTGACCGGAAAATGGGTAGATGCCCAAATTGGCGAAAGACGTCCGGTGGCAGTTATGTTAAGCAACATCAAGGAAGCCAATCCTATGTGCGGCGTCAGCAAGGCAGATGTGGTATTCGAAGCTCCTGTAGAGGGAGAGATTACCCGTATGATGGGAATCTTTGAAGATTATGATGACTTAGAAAAAATAGGTTCCGTAAGAAGCTGCCGGGAGTATTTTCTGTTCTGGGCGCTGGAATTTGATGCGGTTTATGCCCATTGGGGGCAGTCTTCCTATGCGGTAGAATATCTGGAAAGAGATTATGTGGACAATTTATCGGGGCTGGGATCGATTGGAAGCACAGTATTTTATCGTACGGATGACAGACCTGCCCCCCATAATGCCTATGCCAGTGCAAAGGGAATCAAAGAAGGAATCAAAAAGCTGAAATATAGGACGGATTATCGGGATACCTACGGAGGCAAATTCAAATTTGCAAAGGACGGCGAAATCCTGTCCCTTACCGGAGCTGACGGACAGGTAGGCAGGGCGACTTATATCGCTCCCGGCTATTATATCAATAAGCCCTGGTTTGAGTACAAGGAAGAGGATAAGCTATATTACCGCTTCCAATATGGGGATAAGCACATTGATGAGATGACAGGAGAACAGCTTGCATTTACCAATGTGATCATTCAATATGCGGATTGGGAGCAAAGGGATGACAAGGGCTATCTGGCATTTGACTGCCATAGCGAAGGCTATGCGCTGATCTTTACAAACGGTACCTGCATGGAAGCCCACTGGATGCGGGAAGGAGATCAGGATGATGGAGTCATCCGCTATTATGACATTGGCCTTGAAAATGAAATTACGTTGAATCAGGGAAAGACGATGGTCTGTGTAGTAGAAGACCGGATTGGCGGAAAGATAAATGGCAACGTAACATTCCATTAAGATAAGGGAACGGATTATGGGAGAGAAAAGACGAAAGAACGGAACTTTAATTACACAGGGAGGATTGCTTTCCGCATTTTCCATCGGAATCGCATTGCTTACGTTAATCAGGCATATTCCTGCTACCAATATCATTGGAGATGAGGGAAGCGGATATTATTGCGGAGCCTATGAGCTGTATATGGTTCTTTTATTCCTTGCCGCCCACAGCCTGCCGGATGCTATGGGAAAGCTCATTGCCGTAAGGGTCAACAGAGGGCAGTACAAGAATGCCAATCAGGTCTTTAGAGCAGGTCTCTTCTTTTGCCTGTCTGCCGGCATTCTCTTAGGGGGATTTCTATTTCTTTTTAGTAATGGGATTGCTGATGGGATACTTAAGATGTCCCTTAGCAGGCTTGCGATGCAATGCCTTGCACCTGCTTTGTTCCTTTCACTTATGGCAAGTGCCTTCCGGGGATATTTTCAGGGAATGGGCTCCATGATGCCTACCAGCGCCTCAAAGCTTGTTGGAGCTGTGATACAATTTGTCATGTGTCTGGTAGTAGGGTATATGGTATGTTCTTACGGGAAAAAAGCGGCGATGGTATTGAATGAAGCCTCTTACGGCCCATCCTTTGGAGCCGCAGGCGTGGCTGTGGGAATTGCAGTAGGAGAACTGTTTGCCCTGGCATTTCTTTTCCTGCTTTATAGTGCCTACAACAGGACTTTTAAAAGGCAGATGGTAAGGGACACTACAAAAGAGCTGGAGAGCATGACATCGCTTTTTGGCCTTATAGGAATGACGATGCTTCCTTTTTTAGTAAACGGACTTTTGCTGCACAGCAATGTGCTTCTAAACCAGATTATATACAATCACGGACTTTTATCTAAAGAACAGGCGGTTTTGGCAACGGAATACGGCATTTATTATGGCAAATACCACATCCTTATCGGAATCCCCATTGCTGTTCTTACGGTAATGGCAGGAAATTTCCTGAACGTATATGGCAAGCTGATTACACGAGAAAATTATCATCATGCAAGAAGGCTTTTTACCGACAGCCTGAAAGAAATACTGGTGGTTTCCGGTATCAGCACATTGGTACTTATGATTATATCGGGGTCTTTCGTTGAGATTTTATACAAAGGAGATTCGGTTACGGCAATTAAAATGCTCCGCATGGGCAGTATTGCCATTGTTTTTTACGGGCTTGCCCTTTTAAGCGGCGCAGCATTGCAGGGATATGGGAAAATCTGGTTCTCTACCGTTACCATTCTTGCGGGGCTTGTGGTACAGGCTGTTTTGCTAAAGGTGTTGATGTCGGTTACGGAACTTGGAATATATAGCGTAGTGATTGCGAATATCGTATTTCCTCTGGTTATTTTTGTAGGAAATCTGCTGTTTTTAAAGAAATGTCAGGAATAAAATAAAAAAATAAGCTGATACTATATAAAAAGGAGTGGCATTATGAAACATTTATATAGAATCAGCTTATTTTTAAATGCGGGATTTTTGCTTTTTGCAGTTTATAATTATGGGAAAAGTCTTTTTTATCAAGAACCGGTAAGGGAAGAACAGACGCCAATCATCCAAAATATTACTATGGTGGAAGAGGCAAAAGAGGATTACCGGGAAGAGGCAGAAAACGCATCAAAGCAGGACGTTCCGGTTACCAGCCAAAAAGCAACCACTACTGCGGATACAGTTTATGTAGTGGAAAGCTATGACCATGGGACAGAGGAAACAACGAAAAGAGAAGAAACTATCCCGGACCAGTATATTGGGAAAACAAGGGAAGAGTTAGAAGATATTATAAAAGCTTATTCGGATGCCCCGTCTTTATCTGACTTGGAAAAGGGATTTGCCAGCATGGAATTAAAATCCTTTTCTCCAAATCGTCTGGTAGTGACTAAAAATTATTATACTAATTTAAAAAATGAAAATTTCTATCTGTTAGTGGAAAATGAATATATTAATGTATATTACAGCGATTTAAAGACAGTTTATCTATATACGGATATTTTATTATCGGATCTGCCAGAGGACATCCAACAGGATATTTTGAATAAAAAATATATTGAATCAGAAGAAGAACTGTATAATTTTCTTGAGTCTTATTCCAGTTAGTGTTATGATATAGTTTATGAAAAAGATAGTAATTGTAGGCGGTGGCGCTTCCGGGATGTTTGCAGCCATTTGTGCAAAAAGGGCAGGAGCGGATGTGCTTTTGTTAGAGCATACAGACCGGATCGGGAAAAAATTGTTAGCTACAGGCAACGGGAAATGCAACTTAACGAACTTAACCATAGAGCCGGGTGATTATCGTGGAAATCACCCGTCTTTTGCGACTCCTGTTTTAAGGAGTTTCACACCCGGACAGACATTAGAGCTGTTTGAAGAAATGGGACTTGTCTGGAAAGAGAAAAGCGGCCTGGTCTATCCATATAGCAATCAGGCATCTACCGTTTTGGATCTGCTTAGAACGGAGCTGGAAAGACTCCGGGTAACGGTACTGACGGAAGTAAGGGTAGCAGAAATTCTTCCGGCTTCCTCTAAATCTCTTATGAAAGGATTTCTGATCAGAACCAGTCAGGGGGAATATAGGGCTGACAGCGTGATTCTTACCTGTGGCAGTAAGGCAGCTCCAAAGACCGGTTCCGATGGTTCGGGATATCAGCTGGCCAGGAAGCTGGGACATACTGTCATAGAGCCGCTTCCGGCATTGGTACAACTGAAAGCGGAAGGAAATTATTTTAAAATGATTGCAGGCGTCCGTTCAGACTGCAGGCTGCGCCTATACATAGAAGAACATGCAGGAGGCCGGAAGCAGAGACGGCAAAATGGCAATGGGGATATGAGCGTCAAAGAGCAGCTGGTTTCGGAAGAGGTTGGTGAGGTGCAGTTTACGGATTATGGCATTTCCGGCATTCCGGTATTTCAACTTAGCAGATTTGCGGTAAGAGCCTTATGGGAAAAGAAGAAAACATATGTTGTCTGTGATTTTCTGCCGGACATGGAAGAAACGGCCTTATATGAATATTTATGCAGAAAAAAACAACGGCTTTTTGAGCAGGGCAGCTGTGAGGAACTGCTTCTTGGCCTGTTGAATAAAAAGCTAAATCTCATGCTTTTAAAGGAAAGTGGCTTTTCAGGTCAGGCAAAAGCAGCCGGGCTTTCCCAAAAGCAGATGAAAAAGTTGTGCAGACGAATCAAAAACTGGGAAATCCACTTAAACGGCTATCAATCCTTTGAACAGGGACAGATCTGTCAGGGAGGTATAGCTACTGAGGAATTAAAGGAAACGCTGGAATCCAAAATACATAATGGCTTGTATTTTGCAGGAGAAATCATAGACATTGACGGAAGATGCGGCGGCTATAACCTGCAATGGGCATGGTCTTCTGCCTATGTGGCGGCAGCCAATGCTGCCGGAAGGACTAAGACTGGCGCTGTAGGAGAAAAGGATGGGTCGATTTCGGGAAAAGGGAAAAGGAAATGCTTCGAATAAATCAGCTGAAGGTTCCCCTTCATTATACAAAAGAGGGAATCGAAAAGAAACTGAATAACATGCTGTCCTTAAAGCCGGGACAATTGCGCAGCTTTGAGATTGTCAGGGAATCCCTGGATGCCAGAAAAAAGCCGGACTTATATTATAATCTGGTAGTGGATCTTTTTGTGGAGCATGAGGAAGCGATGCTGCAGCTTAGCCAAAGGAAAAAGAAAAAAGAGGTCATCCGAATTTCTCATAAAACCTACGAATTTCCAACAGCCGGAACAAAACGGATGGATGTCCCGCCGGTAGTGGTAGGAACAGGACCGGCCGGATTATTCTGTGGTTATTATCTGGCAAAAGCAGGCTATAAGCCCCTTGTGATCGAACAAGGGGAGCCGGTGGAAATACGTACGGAAACGGTAGAAGCTTTCTGGAAGGATGGAATATTGAATCCTTATTCCAACGTGCAGTTTGGGGAAGGGGGAGCCGGAACCTTCTCCGATGGGAAACTCAATACCTCCATTAAGGATAAAGGCCATAGGAGCCGGGAAATCTTAAAGGTGTTTGTGGAAATGGGAGCCGATCCGGAAATCTTATATAAACAAAAGCCCCATATAGGAACAGATGTATTAAGAAATGTGGTAAAAAACCTTCGGCAAGCCATTTTGTCCTATGGGGGGCAGGTCCGGTTTTGCACCAGACTGGAAGGGCTTATACTGGAAGGAACACAATTAAAAGGAATTCAGGTGAGAACAGTAAAGGAAGCCCCAAAGCAGGCTTGCCCCATGCAGGATTTGGAAGACATTTCCTGCCAGCAGCTGGTGCTTGCAATCGGACACAGCTCCAGGGAAACTTTTTCCATGCTTTATGACAGCCATGTGTCCATGGAAGCAAAGTCCTTTGCGGTGGGATTCCGCGTGGAGCATCCCCAGTCCATGATAAATAAAAATCAATTAGCTATTGCTGACTTAGAAGGAACCGGCATAAAGGCTGCTGACTATAAGCTTACAGCAAAAACCTCTAAAAACCGGGGCGTCTATTCCTTCTGTATGTGTCCCGGAGGCTATGTGGTAAATGCTTCCTCGGAGGAGGGAGGCCTGACCGTAAACGGTATGAGTTACAGTGGCAGGAATGGGAAAAATGCCAACAGTGCCATTATCGTATCGGTTACCCCGGATGATTTTCCAAATCAGACTCCCCTTGGAGGAGTGGAATTTCAAAGAAGGCTGGAAAAGAAAGCATATGAACTTGGGAATGGGAAGATACCCCTGCAGCTTTACGGTGATTTCAAAGCCCGTAGGATCACGGAGCAATTGGGGACGATCCTGCCACAAGTAAAAGGAGCCTGTTCCTTTGCCAATGTAAGGGATA
>JAAVAC010000041.1 GCA_014804265.1 Lachnospiraceae bacterium
AATACAGGCATGCAGGGACGGATATATTTATGTGCATGATATGTCTGCAAGGCGTGATACTATGAATTGCTGCCTTTTTGATGTGGAAAGCGTCTTATCCGGAGGCTTTGAAATGGGCAATATCTGGTACAATGAGCCAAAGACGCTGGATGTGGCATTTGATGTGATCGGAGATATCGTATTGTCGGCAGCAAGCCAGCAGTACGGCGGCTTTACCGTACCCAGCGTGGATAAGATATTAGAACCTTATGCGGAAAAATCTTATAAAAAATATGTAGATAAATATACCCGCCTGGGCATTGACAAAGAAAGTGCGGAAGCAGAAGCTTATGCGGATGTGGTAAAGGAATTTGAGCAGGGCTTCCAGGGCTGGGAATATAAATTCAATACGGTGGCAAGCAGCAGAGGGGATTATCCCTTTATTACTGTAACGGCAGGAACAGAGACCGGAAGATTTGCAAAGCTGGCTACTATATCGATGTTAAATGTAAGAAGAAAAGGCCAAGGGAAAGAAGACCATAAAAAACCGGTGCTTTTCCCAAAAATTGTGTTCTTGTATGATGAAAACCTGCATGGTCCCGGAAAGGAACTGGAGGATGTATTTGAAGCAGGCGTAAAATGTTCTGCCAAAACTATGTATCCGGACTGGCTGAGCCTGACGGGAAAGGGCTATGTGGCAAGCATGTATAAGCAGTATGGAGAAATTATTTCTCCTATGGGCTGTCGGGCCTTTTTATCTCCATGGTATAAGGAGGGAGGCATGCACCCGGCAAATGACAAGGATAAACCTGTGTTTGTAGGAAGGTTTAATATCGGTGCGGTGTCTTTGCACCTTCCGATGATTCTGGCAAAGGCAAGGCAGGAAAGCCGGGATTTTTATGAAGTGCTGGATTACTATCTGAATTTAATCCGTCAGCTTCATATCCGTACCTATGCTTATTTGGGAGAAATGAGGGCATCTACCAATCCGCTGGCATATTGTGAAGGCGGATTTTTAGGCGGGCATCTGGCCCTTACTGATAAAATCAAACCTATTTTAAAATCGGCAACCGCTTCCTTTGGAATTACGGCATTTAATGAGCTGCAGATGCTTTACAACGGAAAAAGCCTGGTGGAGGACGGCCAGTTTGCCATAGAGGTATTGGAACATATCAATAAAAAAATAAATGAATATAAAGAAGAGGATGGGAATTTGTATGCCATTTACGGCACTCCCGCAGAAAATCTCTGTGGACTGCAGGTTCAGCAGTTCCGCAAGAAATATGGAATTGTAGAAGGCGTTTCTGACAGGGAGTATGTATCCAACAGCTTCCATTGTCATGTATCCGAGGACATTACGCCTATTCAAAAGCAGGATTTGGAAGCCCGGTTTTGGGATTTGTCTAATGGCGGCAAGATTCAGTATGTAAAATATCCTATCGGTTATAACACAGAGGCAATCAAAACGTTAATCCGCCGTGCCATGGACATGGGCTTTTATGAAGGGGTGAATTTATCTCTGGCATATTGTGACGACTGTGGCCACGAGGAGCTGGAAATGGATGTATGCCCAAAATGCGGAAGCCGCAATTTAACCAAAATCGACCGGATGAATGGTTATTTATCCTATTCCAGAGTTCACGGCGATACAAGGCTGAATGATGCAAAGATGGCGGAAATTGCAGAAAGGAAGAGCATGTAAACATGAGGTACCACAACATTACAAAGGATGATATGCTAAACGGTGATGGTTTGCGGGTAGTACTCTGGGTTGCAGGCTGTACCCATTGTTGTAAGGAATGTCATAATCCGATTACCTGGGACCCGGATGGGGGACTTTTGGTAGATGATAAGGTAAAGGAAGAGCTGTTTGAACAATTGGACAAACCGTATATTTCAGGCATAACCTTTTCCGGCGGAGATCCGTTGCATGCGGCTAATCGGCTGGATGTGAGAAATCTGATGAGAGAAATCAAAGAGAAATATCCGGATAAGACGATCTGGCTGTATACCGGGGACATCTGGGAGAAAATATTGCATTATCCCCTGCTTCAATATGTAGATGTATTGGTAGATGGCGAATTTAAAATAGAAGAAAAAGATGTCAACCTATTGTGGAAGGGAAGTAAGAACCAAAGAGTGATTGACGTACAAAAATCTTTAAAGCAGACGGACCTCACCAGGCCGGTTCTGCATTGCGGAAATTATGAATAAAAAGAAAAAAGGGATAGTTTAGGAGAAAATCATGCTAAGAGTTGCGAAATTTCATAAAGTGAGTATTGGAGAATTTTTAAAGGGATTTAAGGATACCTTTCCCTTTTACAAAGAAGAAGAAATCTATACGATATATGATAGGATCATGCTGCCCAAAAGAGCTACTACGAAAAGTGCCGGATATGACTTTTTCAGCCCTTTTACTTTTACCTTAAAGCCGGGAGAGACGATTAAGATTCCTACTGGAATCCGGGTGGAGATGAATGAGGATTATGTACTCTGTCTTTATCCAAGGAGCGGCCTGGGGTTTAAGTACCGCCTTCAGCTGAATAATACAGTAGGCATTATTGACAGTGATTATTTCGATTCGGATAATGAAGGTCATATTTTTGCCAAGATTACCAATGATTCCAATGAGGATAAGGTATTGGAGGTAAAAGAAGGAACCGGGTTCATGCAGGGAATTTTCATGCAGTATGGCATTACCGTAGATGATGAGGTGACGGAAATCAGAAACGGCGGTTTTGGAAGCACCACCAATCAGCAATAAAAAAGAAAAAAGAAAGTATAAAGAAAAACTTCTTTTGGAACACTACTAATAGAAATGGAAAAGTAGAGTTGGCAAAAGGAGTTTTTTGTTTTGATGAAAAATGATAAAGTGAAATTTTATGAAAGTAAAATGAACAGCTCATTGGAATCCAATATGAGCTATTTAAATGAAATGCTTGCTGTAGATGAGAACTTTGATCTGGTCTACCGGGTCATAGAGCTGGGTGGTAAAAAAGCATGCATGTATTTTATTGACGGATTCTGCAAGGATGATATGATGCAGAAGCTTTTACAGTATTTTATTACGATAAAGCCGGAAGACATGCCTAAGACCGCCCATGAAATGTCTAAGGCATTCATGCCTACGGTAGAGGTGGATTTAAAAAGCGAATGGAAAGAAATTGAAAAATTCATTCTTTCCGGTGTGTTTGCCCTGTTTGTTGACGGATATGATCAATGTATTTTAATCGATGCCCGCAGTTATCCAAGCAGGAGTGTCAGCGAGCCTGAAAAAGATAAGACCATGAGAGGCTCTAAGGATGGGTTTGTGGAAACCCTTGTATTTAATACAGCATTGATCCGGAGAAGAATCAGAAGCAATGATCTTAGGATGGAAATTGTCAGCGCCGGAAAAAGCTCCAAAACAGATATTGTGCTCTGCTATATGGAAACCAGGGTGGATAAGGAGTTTTTACAGAAAATCCGCACAAGGATCAGTGAAATCAAGGTGGATTCCCTTACCATGAATCAGGAAAGTCTGGCAGAATGTCTGTATCAGAGAGCATGGATCAACCCGTTTCCCAAGTTTAAGTTTACGGAAAGACCGGATACGGCTTCGGCACAGGTCTTGGAAGGAAATGTAATCATACTGGTGGACAATTCTCCCTCCGCCATGATAGCGCCTACTTCTATTTTTGATATTGTGGAAGAGGCGGATGATTATTATTTTCCACCTATTACCGGCTCTTACTTAAGGCTTGCAAGGTTTTTGATTGCTTTACTGACATTCTTTCTGACACCTACCTTTTTGCTGCTGATGATGTATCCCCAATGGATTCCAAGCAGCTTTGAATTCATTATGCTGAAGGAATCTCCCAATATTCCTATTATATGGCAGTTTTTAATGCTGGAGCTTGCCATAGACGGACTAAGGCTTGCAGCGGTAAATACTCCAAGCATGTTAAGCACTCCGTTCAGTGTCATGGCAGCCCTTGTTTTTGGTGAATTTTCTGTACAAAGCGGCTGGTTCAGCTCGGAAGTCATGCTTTATATGGTGTTCGTGACCATTGCCAATTATACCCAGGCAAGTTATGAGCTGGCTTATGCCATGAAGTTCATGCGTATCATTGCCCTGGTCCTGACGGCGGTTTTTGGTGTATATGGATATATTGCAGGAGTGGGATTCTTCCTTTTGGCAATTGTGAATAATAAGACCATATCCGGACAAAGTTATATTTATCCGTTGTTCCCGTTGAATCTCAAGCAGCTTGGCAAGAGGCTGTTGCGGCTGCGGTTGTCGGAAGCCAGGAAATAGAGATAGCGGACTGGCAATAATTTGAAGGTATAGGCTGGGAGGACGCAACAGAGGGATGAGAGCGGATTTCCTGCGGTGTTTTTGATGGCATTTTTCCTAAACAGCCTGAGGAGGGTATTGGTACCGCTCGGGTCGTCATATAGCGCCCTCCATGGCGCAATATGACTAAAATTGCCGTCCATGGCAATTTTCCCCTAGGTCAGCAAACAGGCTGTTAAGGAAAAAAGCCATCAAAAACAATGCAGGAAATCCGCTCTCATCCCTCTGTTGCTGTTTCTTTTCAGCCGATACCTTTTGGTAAGCATTGCCTGCTTCTTTCCATATCGCCCCTTGCAAAAGGAACTAATAGCCTTTCGATACACAGTGGGAGCCGGCATAGCATAGAATAGTCTTCTGGGCCTTGGCAAAGTCGCCGGCACTTACGCACCGTATTTTGGTGCGTTAGTACCGCTGCGTCTTTGCAGAGCGAGAGCGTGCCCGTAAGACTCTTCTATGCTATGCCGGCTCCCACGTCCTCAAATCCAAATCCCCTCCCCCCCCTGAAAAAATTTGGAAACTTTCATCCCCTTGTGCTTTTTGGAATAAAATGTTAAAATACCGCTATGTATCTCAAGATAATTTTGCAACGAAATGAGGGAAAAAAATGGGCTTTAAACTGATTACTGACAATACTGCAGATTTGCCAATGTCCTATATGGAGGAACATCAGATTGGACTTTTCACTTTGCCATGTACCATTGATGGTGTGACATATGATGAAAATAATTCTTTGGATTCCAAGGTGTTTTTTGATAAAATGAGAAATGGTAGCATGCCCACCACCTCCCAGCTGAATCCGGAGCAGGCAAAGACACGTCTGGAAGAGTATATTGCTGAAGGATATAAGGAGATTTTATATCTGGCATTTTCTTCCGGCTTGAGCGGAACCTATAATAGTGCACGGATTGCAGCAGAGGAAATCATGTCAGAGCATTCGGAGGTAAATATTCAGGTAGTAGATACTCTGTGTGCATCTTTGGGAGAGGGGCTTTTGGTCTATCTGACAGTGGAAGAAATGAAAAAGGGAAAGTCTATGGAAGAGGTGATTTCTTTCGTGCAGGAAACCATTCCCCATGTGATACATGTATTTACAGTAGATGACTTAAATCATTTACACAGAGGGGGAAGAGTCAGTAAAGCGACTGCCGTAATCGGCACCCTTGCCAATATCAAGCCCATACTTCATGTAGATGATGAAGGCCATTTGACAGCCCTTACCAAGATAAGAGGCAGGAAGAAATCATTAACTACACTGGTGGATATCATGGAAAAATCCATGGGCTCCTACAAAGAGAAGAACGGTATTTTTATGATCACTCATGGCGATTGTGAGGAGGATGCCAGATTTTTGGCAGATGCCATTACAAAAAGATTCGGTATGGAAGATTGTATCATCAATCCTTTGGGGGCTACGATTGGAGCCCATACCGGACCGGGACTGATTGCCTTATTCTTTTTAGGAGACGCCCGTTGAGAATAACAGAAGATATTATGAAAGCAGCAGGAGAAATAGAAGATGGAAATGTATGAATATCAATGCCCGGTTTGCAAAGCCACACACAGGGTTCCTTCCTACTGGATGAGCTTCAGCCCGGAGGAGGTTTATGAATGCCCTCATAGAAATAAAGAGACGGGGCAGATGTGTGACTGCATGAATATGGAATATGTGATGGTGGTAAATGTTGAGTAAAAAAGAGAGATAAGTGGTGGCAGGGATGATGGCTGGTATGAGGCTGTGCCCTGCCAACTGCTTTTGGAGAATAGAAACATGAAAAAGAACATGATAGCCCTTGTCTTAGCCGTAGCTATGGCAATGTCCCTGTGCAGTTGCGGAAACCGGGAACCGGAAACCGTGGCTCATATAGAAAGTGTCGAAAACGAGGAGATTCCGGAAAAAGAAACAGAGGAAGAGAAAGAGGAGAGCCAGAAAGAAACGGAAACAGAAGAAACATTTTCCTTTTCTGAGCTTGCCAATCTCCAGTTCCGTTTTTCCAGCGGCGCAGGCGGCTGGGCAACGTTGCTGGTAATTCATGCAGACGGAAGCTTTTCCGGTGAGTATTCTGACGGTAATTTGGGGATGGAAGGTGAGGGTTATCATGCGACCATGTCCCAATGTGAGTTTAACGGACGATTTACACAGCCTGTAAAGGTAAATGAATATACCTATTCCATGAAGATATGCCAGTTGGATTATGCCAGGAAAGCGGGGGAGGAAGAAATAAAGGACGGCGTGTTATACTGTTACGTTGATCCCTACGGTCTGGATGGAGCAGAAGAGATTTTGATTTATTTACCAGGTGCTCCCCTTGCAGAACTGCCGGAGGAATTTAGGAGCTGGGTGGGCTATTATGATCTTTCCTATACGACAGATATAGAGCTTCCATTTTATGCGTTAAACAATGAGGCACAGCAATATGGATTTTCCAGTTACCATATTGTGGACAGACTGAAGGATGACATAGCTTCTACTGAAGAAAGAGCGGCTTCTTTGGAAGATTCTCTCAAAAATGATCCACTTGACCAAAGGGAACTCACTGAAAAAACAAAAAAGCTGTATGAACTTTGGGATTCTGCATTGAATACCGTATGGGATGCCTTGAAGCGGACAAAGGATGCAGAGACAATGAAGCGGCTCACTGAAGAAGAACGGGAATGGATTGCTTGTAAGGAGCAGGCAGTTGAGGAAGCCGGTGCCAGATACCAGGGCGGAACCATACGGCCCATGGTTATGAATCAAAAAGCGGCGGAAATGACCAAAGACAGAGTGTATGAACTGATGGAACTGTTTGAGGAATAAGGGACAGAGAGAATGTGAATAAAATTCTCATTAAGCAAATCAATGCTTGACAAATATGTGAGAAACAAGTAACATAACAGTGTTATTTAACGGCGCTGTTATGTTATTTTTTTGAGGGCAGAGATTTGAGAAATGAAAAAGAAACAAAAGCAAAGCTTCTTGCCAGCGGGAAAAAGGAGTTTTTAGAAAAAGGCTATATGCACGCATCCCTACGGAATATCTGTCAAAATGCAGGAGTGACAACCGGGGCATTGTACTTCTTTTTTCAGGATAAAGAGGATTTGTTTGCGGCTTTGGTGGAAGAGCCACTGCAGCAATTGTATAGGGTAATGGATCAGCATTACTCACAGGAGCTTTTGCAGGTAGATGAGGGGCAGGGAGCAGAAGCAGATATTTCGGATGATTTAGAAGCCTGTTATCAGATCATTCATTATATGTATCAGTATTACGATGAATTTCAGATGATTCTTACAAAAAGCCAGGGATCCCGTTTTGAACATTGCATTGATCGGTTTGTGGAGATTTCGGAAAAGCATTATCGGGTAGTGGCGGATAAAATGTCAAAGAGAGCAGATGTGCCCAGAATGGATGATTATATGATCCATTGGATGGCTCATATGATGATTGATATCTTTGTCCATATGTTGAACCATGAAAGGTCAGAAGAGGGGGCAATAGAGCATATGCAGTATATTGTGAGATTTCTCATGGCAGGATGGTTTGGGATGTTTGAAAAGAAGTAGTATATATGGCTATGCAGCTTGTGGAGGAAAAGGCCACAAATTGCATAGCTAAAAAAATAAAAGCAACATAACAGTGTTATGTTATTGAGAAAATATATCAACTGGAATAGGAAATCAAACAAGGAAAGTCCACGACATATAATCGGGGAAAAGCAGGGTAAATGCCTGATATAGATCGGGGAAAAGAAAGATAAGGAGGATGGAAATGTATCTTGAAGTAAAAAATGTAAAGAAAAGCTATGGAAAAGACGGCAGTTATGTTCAGGTATTAAAGGGAATCACCACAGGAGTGGAAAAAGGACAGATGTGCGTCATACAGGGAACCAGCGGTTCCGGCAAATCCACATTATTAAACTGCATTGGCGGACTGGACACATTGGATTGCGGCTCCATACAGGTGGAGGGAAAGGAAATTGCAGGCTTAAAACAGGAAGCATTGGCGGATTACAGAAGAGAAAATCTTGGATTTATCTTCCAGTTTTACAATCTGGTGCCAAATCTTACCGTAAAGGAAAATATACAGGTATGTGAATATTTAACGAAAAATCCATTGGACAAGACGGAGCTGATAGATATTTTGGGGCTGACAGAGCATCAAAATAAATTTCCCTCCCAGTTATCCGGTGGGCAGCAACAACGATGTGCCATTGCAAGAGCATTGATTAAAAATCCCAAGCTGCTTCTTTGTGATGAGCCTACCGGGGCGCTGGATTCCGCTACATCCAGGGATATCCTGGCACTGTTGGAAGAAATCAATGCAAAATATGGAACGACCATGCTGATTGTAACTCATAATAATTCCATTAAAAATATGGTACATAAGGTGATTCGAATCAAGGACGGATTGATCAGCAGGGAATACGAAAACGAAACAAGGGTGCCGGCTTTAGAACTGGAGGATTTATAGGATGCAGAACATATTAAAAAACAGGGTATTTCGGGATTTAAAAGAAAACCTGCTGCGTTATCTGGCAATTGGAATGCTGATCATTCTTGGCATGTATATTATCATCAGTCTGATAGGCGCAGCGGATACCATTATTCTTGGTGTAGATAAAAAGGCGGAAGAAAATCAAATGGAAGACGGGCAGTTTCGTGTATTCGTGCCTTTGACGGATGCTGAAACAAAAAAGCTGGAAGAGGAGGGAATTTCTCTGGAAGCTATGTTTTACCTTGATTTTGAAGAGGATGGCAGCGTGCTTCGTGTGTTTCACAACAGGGAGAAGATCAACTTAGTGGATCTGGATGAAGGAAGAGCAGCTCAAAATGACAAAGAGGCAGTATTGGAAAAGAGATATTGTAAAGAGCATGATATACAAACCGGAGACAGTGTGGAAATTGGAGGCACTTCTTTTTTGATAGTCGGCATCGGCAGCGTTCCGGATTATGATGCGCCTTACAGGAATTTAGCGGACAGTAGTGTGGACAGCAGTCAGTTTGGACTTGCTTTTGTGACGAAGGAGGCATATGCAGCATTATATCAGTCAAAAAACAGTGGAACATCAGAGGAATACGTGTATTCCTACCGCTTAAACGGTAAAGTGACAGAGGAAGAGTTAAAAAAGGAATTAAAGGCTTTGAACGTTTCTAAGGAGTCGATTGAGGATTCCTATTTTTTGGAATATTGGGAAGAAACGGCTGGACAAAAAGAGAAGTTCAAAGATGAAATTCAAGAGTTGACGGATGGTTCTAAAAGGCTTAACGAGGCGCTTTTAGAACTAACCAGCCATAATGATGAGTTGAGAGGTGGAACAGAGAGCCTGTATAAGGACAGTATCCGGGGATATACAGAAGGAGTGGCAGAGGCAGAAAAAGGCAGCAAAGAGCTTTATGAGGGCATGAGGAAATTTGGTGATGAGACGGAGGAATTATTAGACACATATTTGGATGTGGAGATAAGCAATCTTACTTATTTCATGACGGCAGAGGACAATCCAAGGATAAAAGCATCTTCCGACGATCAGGTAATCAATAAGGTGGCTGGTCTCATTGCGGGAGTTATCGTTATGGTATTGTTTACCTATGTGATTTCAGTGTTTGTCATTCATGGAATTGAACGAGAAAGCAGCGTGATAGGTGCATTATATGCTCTGGGAGTGAAGAAAAGAGAATTGCTGTTTCATTATCTGCTGCTTCCGGTTCTTGTAACCTTTATTGCCGGAATTATCGGAACGGTTCTGGGATATAGCCGCTTTGGAGTAAATGTTCAGATGCAGGACTGTTATCAATATTTTTCCATACCGATGTTAAAAACCGTATATTCACCGTATCTGTTTGTTTATGGCACCGTGATGCCGCCGGCTGCGGCAGCAATCGTAAACTGCCTGGTTATCCAGAAAAGGCTTTCAAAGCCGGTGCTGTCCTTGATTAGAAATGAAGAAAAGGGGAGCAGGATTCACAATATCAATCTGGGCAATATGGGATTTATCGGGAGGTTTCGCATCCGTCAGATGCTAAGAGAGGCAAGAACGGCAATTACCGTAGTGTTAGGGATGTTCATTTCCCTGTTGATTATGATGATGGGAATCGACTGCTATGTGCTTTGTAAGCACATCAGCAGGGAGAATAAGCAGGACACCACATATGAATATATGTATACTTATAAATATCCGGAAAAGGAAGTGCCGGATGGGGGAGAAGCATGTTTTGCCAAAACTTTGCGGAAAGAAATTTTTGGATATAATCTGGAAGTCACTCTTTTGGGAATTGATCAGGATAATCCTTATTTTGATATAAAAGTACCGGAGGGAAAAAATAAGGTGATTCTTTCTTCGGCTATGGCACAGAAATATCAGCTTCGGGAAGGAGAAAAGCTGATACTGTCGGAGGAAGAAGAGGAGAAGGATTATGCGTTTACCATTGAGGGCGTCACACAGTTTTCCCCAGGGCTTTATGTATTTATGGATATTAATAGTATGAGAGAGCTGTTTGGAGAAAGTGAAGAGTATTATAATGTGGTATTTTCGGATCGTGAACTGGACATTGAACCGGGAAGGCTGTATACTGTCACATCCAGAGAAGAAATTGCCAGGGGATCCGATGTGTTCGTATCTCTAATGATGCCTATGATTTACATGTTGACAATCGCATCGGCATTGATTTTCTGCGTAGTCATGTATCTGATGATGAAGGTTATGATTGACCGTTCCGCATTCAGTATCTCTTTAATGAAAATATTCGGTTATCGCACCGGGGAAATTCGAAGGTTGTACCTAAACGGCAATTTTTATATTATTGCAGTGGGAGCGGCAATCTGCCTGCCTTTGTCCAAAAAGGTCATGGATGCCATGTATCCTGTACTTATATCCAATGTTGCCTGCGGGATGAATCTTACCTTTAGCTGGCAGTTGTACCTTGGCATTTACGGCGCTATCATAGCATTCTATTTTATCATCAATCAATTGTTAGTAAGAAGACTGAATCAAATGGTTCCCGCAGACGTATTAAAAAACAGGGAATAAAAAACAGGAAATAGAAGACAGGCAATATCTTTGATAAGGATATTGCCTGCCAAATTCAGGATTCCGCAATATGAAGTAATGTTTCCAAATCAGCAATCAATCCCTTGGAATATGTCTCACCTTGATGGTTTACTTCTTACATCTATCAAATTCAGGATTAAACTGGTAGAAGTTTTTGGCATCTAATCTTTCCTGAGTAATGCGGAGGGCTTCACCGAAACGGGAAGATTGAAGTAAAAATCTTCTTAAAGAAGCACAACTTCTTAAAAATTTCCCTCATAAATTATGTGTTTTAGGCTTTCATGGTGTGTAATGTTAAATGTTCCATGTGATTTCAATGTTACCGTCTGCAATCCGAATAACTTTGATTAGGGTGTCAACTACCGCCTGTCTATCCTCAAAAGAGAGCGTTTCCCATGCCTTTACATGGTTGGTTATCTGCTTTATTCTGCCCTCCGTGTCTGTGACATTTGCTGTAACGATTTCTTCCTGCAAGGCTTTCCGTTCTATGTCTAATTCCGATACTTTTTCATCTATGTACTTCATCAGAACGCCGCTTGCCCCGGATACTTTTGAGAGAAGTTCTTCAATTTCTTCCTCAATCTGTGTCAGACGGATTTTCTTAGTCATATTCTTTTGGTGGAATGCTTGCATTCCATTTTCTCCAGTGTCGGTTGCACAGGAGAGTTTTTGAAATCCCGACAGTCTTTCTTTGATTGCACCAAGCATATATTCTTCCAACACGTCAGCATAAATAGTACAGCCTGCGCCCTTGCAGTTTCCATGATTTCCTGACTGGCTGCATACAAAATAACGTCCCCATTTTGTCTTTGCCTTGCGGATCGTCAGAGCGTAACCGCAGTTTCCACATTTTACCTTGCCTACAAGCCAAGAATTTTTCGGCTTACAGGTCTTTGTGGACTGTCTGTTATTAAGACACCGTATACGGCAGGCTAACCACGTTTTAGAGGGAATAAAGCCCTTATGCGGTGCAAGGACGATTTCTTTGTCGGACAAATCGCATTGTTTCCTTGTAGTGGAAACTGTACCCTTGTAGAGGTAACAGGCATTGTACCCTGTAAAATCGCTTGCCGGGTTATAGATATTTGCGCCTTGACTTTGAAAGAACTGGTACACGTCAATGTCGGCTTCCACATACACAGGATTACGAAGCATTTCACTGATACGGGCAGTACTCCAATTTGCACCACGCAGATTTTTAATCTGGTGTTCATTCAAGTACCGCACAATATCTCCGAGGGAATTATCCATGTCTGCATACATGGAATAAATCAGCTTTAACTGTTCGCTTTCCTCCGGGACTTCCTCATACATGGAAGTACGGACATTATCAATGACTGTGTTTGTCAGACGATAGCCGTAGGGAATACGCCCACCCATGTAAAAGCCACGCTTGCACCTTGCATAATAAGCGTCTGTTACACGTTTCTGTATCGTTTCCCGTTCCAGTTGGGCGAACACGATACAGATATTTAACATTGCCCTGCCGATTGGCGTAGATGTGTCAAACTTTTCCGTGGAAGAAACAAACTCAACATGATATTTCTGAAATATTTCCATCATGTTTGCAAAGTCCAGAATAGAACGGCTGATACGGTCAAGTTTGTAGACAATGACACG
>JAAVAC010000042.1 GCA_014804265.1 Lachnospiraceae bacterium
CTTACAAATTCTCCTTCCAGAAAAGAGGCAATTTCTCCTCCTTCTTTAAACTCCATTAAATCCACCAGACTTGCTTCCGGCGGGCTGATATCAATCATCTTGCCCAACATGGAAGAAAGGGATGTGGCGGAAGAACCCATCATCTGATTCATGGCTTCGGAAATGGCGCTTAAATGGAGTTCTCCTAATTCACCCTCCATATTGGTTCCATCTCCACCCATCATAAGGTCTGTAATGACCTTGACATCATGCTCCTTTAATACTAAAATATTGGCTCCGTCCAATCCTATCGTATATTTAATTTGAATAAAAACACATGGCTTTTCGTATTCCTCGATTACATGCTTCCATCTGCACATCTCGACTACAGGAGTTGTAATATTTACTTTCCTGTTTACCAAGGAATAAAGTGTTGTAGCGGATGTTCCCATACTGATATTGGCAATTTCGCCAATGGCATCTTTTTCATCAGCTGTCAATGCATCTGATACTGCATACTCATCAGCACTATCACTTTGGTCATCACCTGCAGAAACACCATTTAAAAGCGCGTTAATCTCATCCTGAGACAACATACCTTCCATTTGCTTATTCCTCCTCTCTTATTACTGACGCAACCTTTACCGCATAAACTTCTTTATTGGAGCCGGGCAAGGCCGTAAACTTCTTTAAATTTCCAACGTATATATCTAATTCGCTGTCAACCTTTGTATCCAACCGGATAATGTCTCCAAGCTGCAGATTCACAAAATCCATAACGGAAACTGTGCTTTTTCCAAGAACTGCTTTTACCGGCACATCCACCTTCCGGATCAATGTCTCAATATGCTCCTCATAGCTTTCATCTTCCATCTCCTGCATGGTAGAAAACCAATACTTGGTGTTCAGCTTATCCATAACCTCTTCCATGGTAAAATACGGAAGACAGATATTCATAAATCCCTCTACGTCACCAATCTTAACATTCAAAGTAACAATCGCTATCATGTCACTAGGGGCAATTACCTGGGCAAACTGGGGATTTGTTTCAATCCGCTCCATAAAGGGCTCCACCTTTACTACATTTTTCCAAGGCTCCCTTAAAAGTTCCATACAGGCTACCATGACTTTATCCAGAATGGATAATTCAATTTCCGAAAACTCCCTGCTTTTTTCAAGTGGATTTCCCGCACCGCCAAGCATCCTGTCCAATATGGCAAACCCAAGGTTCGCTGCCAGTTCAATAATGATATTTCCCGGCAATGGAGCAAAATTCACAATTCCAAGGATGACCGGAGTACCAAGGGAATTGGTAAATTCCGAAAAAATCATGGCTTCTGAACTGGCTACGCTGACTTGTACACTTTTCCTAAGATAAACCGGTAGGTTGGTGGATAATAACCGTCCATAATGTTCAAAAATAATTTCCAACGTTCGCAAATGTTCTTTTGAAAACTTGGCAGGACGCTTAAAATCATAATCTTTTACCTGTCTATCGTTATTTTCCTTTATTTCTTCTACATCTAATTCACCGGTACTGAGTGCCTGAAGCAAGCTGTCTATCTCACTTTGAGATAATACTTCTCCCACTGAACTCACCTCCCGTATTTTCTAATTTACATCATGTCTTACTGGTAAACGATAGAACTAAAGGTAACTTTATAAACAAATTCTGAATCAAACATGGTTTGGATTCTTTTTAGAATTTCTTCTCTGATTGCATCTTCGTTTCCTCTTGCCTCTTCTAAAGTATATGCGGAAAATACATCATTGATTTCCGCTTTTATCAGGCTCACATTTTCATCCATTGTCTCCCCATAGGTCTTATAGCCTTTATCTTTAGAGTTCATGGCAAGGCTGACAGACACCTGCACCACATGATCCTTCTTATCTTCTCCCTGATTTAACATGATGGTAACATCCTCAATGGAATAAGGCACCGTATCCTTCATGGAAACGTCCGGCACTGCACTTCCGCCCTCTTCCGACTGCCCGCTTGTAAGCTCCAGCTTTAAAATCGTAGCAATATCATTTACTACCGCCGCTGTTTTTTTGTTGGTACCCGTTACACTGAACATGGTAATCGCCGTCAAAACCACATTTACTATTAAAAGCGCTAAAATCAGTATGGATATCAGATTCTTTTTCATCTTCCTTCTCCCTTTGCAAAATTAGTAAGTACTCAATGCATGATAAATTTTAATTTCAACCCGTCGGTTCCTTGCCCTGCCTTCCGGAGTGGTGTTATCGGCAACAGGAACATATTCTCCTCTTCCCGAATGCTTCAAGAATGCCGGATCCAGACTGGTATTCTCAACAAAATAATCAAAGACTGCCAATGCCCGGAAGCTGGACAACTCGTTGTTGTTGTCAAACTGCTTGTTATGAATAGGTACATTATCCGTATGTCCTTCAATCTCAATAATGCTTTCTCCATATCTGGTCAGTATCTGCCCCACTTTATCCAATACCGGCAGCGCTTCTTCCTTCAACCGATCGCTTCCGGAATCAAAGAGCAGGGCACCGTTTAAAGTCAGCGATACGTACTGGGAAGTAAAGTCGATATCAATCTCCTTTTCCATATTTGCTTCGTTTACTGCCTCTTCCACCTTTTCTGCCAGTTCTTCTGCTTCCTGCTGCTGCCTCGCTTCAAACTCTTCTAAAGCATCTTTGTTTTCATCCGCCACATCCGCCGCCTTACCGGTGCTGTTGATATATTCATCCAGCTCATTCAACTGGCTGACGCCGTTGCTTATAAGGACGCCATCACCTATGGCGGTAGCTCCGCCCGAGAAAACGCTAAAAGTCTGGTTAAAGGATTGAGCCACTGCATCCAGCTTTTCCTGTTCAATAGTGGACATGGAAAAAAGCAATATGAAAAAGCAAAGCAAAAGGTTCATCAAATCACTGAAGGTAGCCATCCATGCCGGCGAACCAGGTGCCGGAACATCTTCCTGCTTTTTCCTAGCCATCTGCTTCACCTCCGCCTTCTTCATCCGATGTTTCTCTATCCTTTGGAGCTAAGAAGGATTTCAGTTTTTCTTCAATGACACGTGGATTTTCTCCTGCCTGAATGGATAAAAGACCCTCAATCATGATTTCCTTTATCATCATCTCCGCATCATTATTTGCTTTTAATTTACCTGACACCGGAGTGCATATCCAGTTGGCTAACAGGGAACCATATAAAGTAGTGATAAGAGCAACCGCCATATTCGGTCCGATAGCAGCAGCATCATCCAACTTCTTTAACATATTGATCAGACCAATCAGGGTACCGATCATACCCCATGCAGGACCCATGGAAGCCACATCCTGCCAAAATCCGATTTTTGCCTTATGCCTTCCTTCCACGCTGACAAGCTCCGTTTCCATAATGGCTCTTACCAGCTCCGGATCGGTACCGTCTACAATGAGCAGGATGCCCTTTTTCAAAAAAGCATCATCCAGATCACTGGCGGCCTCCTCCAAAGAAAGAAGTCCTTCCTTCCTGGCAACATTGGATAACTCAATGATTTTCTTTATAATCTCAGGAGTGTCCAAAGCCGGAGTCTTAAAAATAAGAGCTATACTCTTTAATCCGCCTACAAAATCAGACATGCTGTTAGATGCCAGAATACAGCTGAAAGCTCCACCAAAAGTAATCAAAGCTGAAGGACCATGCAAAAAGTTCCCTAGCGCTGCTACGCCTTCATCGCCGGTAACAATACCGAAGATAACTAAAGCCAAACATGCAACCAAGCCAATTATCGATGCTAAATCCAAAATGTTCACCTTCCTACCTTTGCGTTAGTCCGCAAAAATATCCTTTCTATACGATTTTACTAAATTTTTTACTTCTTGTCTACTTTCTTTTACAATTATTTTTTTGCCGGTGGTAAAAGAAATCACCGTATCCGGAGTTTCTTCCACAGTCTCCATCAGGTCAGGATTTATCAATACTTTTTGTCCATTCAGCTTTGTAACCTCAATCATTTTATCATTCTCCAACTCTTTTTTTTGCGGATATCCGAATATATTACTAAAATTTACTAATCATTACCGCAACAAGGCAGAAACAGATAACACCTGTTTCCGCCTGCTGCCTCACTTTATTTATCACGTTTTCAGACTAACGTTTTAGATTTACCAGTTCCTCCAATAAGGTATCGGATACGGTAATGATTCTGGAGTTGGCCTGGAATCCTCTCTGGGTAGTGATCATCTCGGTAAATTCCGAGGAAAGGTCCACATTACTCATTTCCAACACACCTGTGGAGATGTAACCGCCGCTTGAAGTAACATCCACGCCGATTCCGTCAAATTCTCCTGAATTCAGGGTTGCGGAATAAAGATTGTCACCCTGCTTTTCAAGACCTGCGGCATTAGGGAACTCCGCTACGGCAATCTGTCCTAACAGCTTTGTCTGTCCGTTGTCATAATGAGCATAAATCATTCCGTTGCCTTCAATGGATACGCCTGACATTTTTCCTACCTTACGTCCTGCTCCCACGCCTTTTGTATCTCCAGCCTCTGCGCCGATAGTACTGGTACCGTTTGCATTGTAGTTATTGGATGGAGAAAAATCGATGTTGATTGTGGCAAAAGGTCCGTTTGGTATGGAAACATCATTACCAAACTGCAAATCCAAGGTAAAATTGTTGGTCAATCCGTTGACAGACTCTATCAGCTTGGTAGAATCATTGTATTTCACGATGCCGCCCTGGATTATCTTGCCACCAATGGTCAATGCTCCCGTGTTGGCATCTATAATACTGGTATCGATAGAGCCTGCTGCCAGCATTTTCCCCAACGTATCCGTATCAGTGGAATTCGCAGTTCCATATAGCTTGGAGAATTCTTCATAGGTGCTGAATCCATAGGCATTTGCCAGCATTTTCTGCTTTTCTGCCGCAGTCTTTCCATTGGGGTCGGCGGCCATATCATCATCCTGAAACAGGGTGGAAAAATCAAGAGTATACCCATCATAAGTAAGGCTGGTGGAGTTGACCGTATAGCCCTGTGCCACATTTAATGTCTGTGCGTTTGCCACCTTTACCGAACTGCCAAAGGACAGATTGGGGAACCGGCTCATAACGGATTTTCCGTTAGAATCCAGTATATCTGACACTTCTACGCTGTATTCTCCATTTCTTCCGGTAGCTTTCATGGATAATTTTGCCGTATAGGAATATCCTGCATTATCAAAAAAGTTTAAATTCATAATTTTGCCGTCTTCTGACGTGGTATCCGGATCGTTAGCGTCGATAATACCGGAAACATATGCCCTTGTAGTGGCCTCCGGCGGATATGTCATGTTTTCAGCGCTTAAAACCGTTAAAGGACTTACCGTATCCTTTTTGATCTGTCCGGTTGTTGGATCTACCTGCCAGCCCATTACATTATAGCCGTTGGAACTCATGGCAAGATTTCCCACTGCATCCACATTAAAGGAACCATCTCTTGTAAAGTAACGATTAGAACCATCGCTTACAATAAAGAATGCATCTCCTTTCAACTGAAGATCGAAGGGATTTCCTGTTGTCTGGCTGGAACCCGCCTGGGTGATTGCCGTGCTGATTGCCGCACTCTTAACACCAAGACCAATCTGCTTTGCATTGGTACCTGCCGTTCCGGTAGTGGCATTTGGACCAGACGCACTCTGGCTGGTCTGATACATCAGCTCTGCAAAATTTATGGATTGGGATTTGTATCCCACTGTATTTACGTTTGCAATGTTATTACCAATAACGTCCATCTTTATCTGGTGTGTCTTAAGACCTGCTACACCAGAATACAATGATCTCATCATAATGAAATGACCTCCTAGTTTTTATTGCCGCAGCCCCCTTCTGTCATTCAGGGGGCTTAGCCTCCTTATCGGTCCGGCTACATGATTACGGCTCCATCAATGTTCGTAAAAATATGATTATCTGTTTCTCCCTGATTCATGGCAGTAATGACTGTATTGTTCTTAACATTCACAATAAATGCCAGATCATCTACCAATACAAGGGATTCCTTGATTCCTTTCTCACCGGCTTTATTCGCACCTTCCGCCAAACGCTTCAGCTGCCCCTCCGTCAGATCGATGTTTCTGTTCTGTAAGCGGTTCGCTGCATGCTTGGAAAACCTTAAGTCACCGCTTTCTTCCAATTCTCCGGTTTTCGCCGCCAGAATATCAAAAAAGCTTGCTCCGTCTTCCTTTTTTGTCTGACCAGACCTTGCTGTCCGGCTTTGGTACTCATTCTGTATCTGCTGGATGGAAAGAAACTGATTTGATATAGGGTTCATCTTTCTTCCTCCTCCATGAGCATTCGGGCTGTTCTAACCAGCCTTTGTCCTGTTATTCTTCATCCGAACCCCCGGCATTTGGCTGATTGTTTTTCTCGATTTCAATCAAATCTTCCATCTTTTTGATATAATCCTCAATGAGCTTCTGGTCATCCTCGCTGATGAAGGATTTCTGATATTCGTTCATGGATTCGTATACCTCTTTGATGGATAGTACCGCATCCTTATTGCTGATGTTTAAGTTTGGCAGGCTGGGCAGTCTTGAAACAGCGTAAATCAATGCGGTTGCCATATTGTAAGCTTCCAGATAATCCGAATCTGCCACAGTGTCCACATCATCCAGAGGATATTCCTCTCCGTTGACACCAAGAATTGCTTTGCCGTTTTCATACACGACATAATTGACTTTTCCGCTGTCATATGTAACTTTTCCTGTGTCGCTCACTGTTTTTACTACTACTTCTTTTCCTACCAGAGAGGATGCCCGCTGCAATTCATTGTTTGCATTTAAATTCTGCATTTCCTCCAATTCTGAGAATGTAGCAAGCTGGGAAATATACTCCGTATTAGAAGTAGGCTCCAAAGGATCCTGATATTTCATCTGTGCCACTAACAACTGTAAAAAAGCATTTTTATCAAGGCTGTTTGATTTCTTGTCTTCTTTCTGGGCTTCCTGCCAGGATGTTCCCAGTTCAAGTTTTCCGTCTACAAATGGTGCTACGTTTGCCATTATGCTTCCTCCTTCCTTATACCATATAATCCAAGGTGTTTCCGTTCCGTTCCATCATGTCTTTTTGGATTTCTGCCGCCTCTTGTTCTTCAACGGACAGATCGGATTCTTCCTCTCCTTCCAAAACATTCAGGTTGATCTTTCTTCTTGTTACCTTTTTGGCTTCATAAGTATTCTTTTCTTCACTGCCGCCTTTTTCCAGGTTCCTTTCAAACTCATGGCTTGCAACAAGAACTTCTACTGCCTCCACTTTGACTCCCTGGGCTTCCAGCTTCTCTCTAAGCTGTACTACCTGGGCTTCCAGCACTTGCTTCACCGCTTCGCTTTCCGTTGTAAACTGGGCAGTTATGAGCCCTTCCTTTGCACGAACCTGCAAATGCAGCGTACCAAGGCTTTCCGGGTGCAGCTGCATTTCCATGCTGGTAAACTCTTCTCCACCGGTTACTCTGACCGCTTCTCCGATTTGATTTAAAATACTCTGGGCATCCATCACCGGTAAAGGCGCCTCCGTTTTCGTCAAAACAGCGTTGCCTTCTGCAAATACGGTCTGCTGCTGGATAGAACCTGCTGCTTCCTGTCCTAAGTCTTTGTGGTTCTTTGCTTCACCTCTTTGATCCTCTAAGCCATCCTGAGATGTCTGCTGACTCTGGGCATCCGCTTCTGTTACAGCTGTCTCCTCTTTGACCGGCTGGTATTTTCCTGCTCTGTCCTCCGGAACAGCCTCATCCTGTAAATCCTTTGACGCCTCAAAAGCCTTGCCTGTAGTCTCTGCAGGAACTTCTGACACAACTTTCGGTTCTTGTTCCTTTGGTGCAATTTCCTCCGGTCCCTGTCCTTGCAGCTTTCCAGCCTCTTCCAGCATAACTGAGATTTCTTCCGGCTCCATTCCAAGCTCCCTGGCTAATGCTTCCACCGTTACTTCCACCTGTCCGGCAAGCTCCTTTAGTCCTTCAAATAAAGCTTCATCCGTTACAAGCGTCAGTCCGTCCACTTCCTCGACCACTTCTGCTGCAATCCTTGCCAGATTTGCAGGATTCATAAGCTCCCCAAAGGACAATCCAAGCGTTTCCATGGCGGCTTCCAATTCTTCCATCGTCACATCCAGCGTATCAGCAATTTCTTCCTTCAGTTCTTTTACAGTTTCATCTACCTGTGCTGCTTCGTCTTTTGCAAGCTTTTCTCCAGACTTTCCCTTATCGGCAGACTCCTTTGTAATCTTTTGGGAACGATTGCTTTCCTGACTGGCCGAAACCCGGTTTTCATTTTCCGTGGCTTTTATAGGAGCTTTTGTCCTGCCGGCGTCTGTGGAAGCTTCCATTTGGTTTTCCCTTCCATTCATGATATCCGCAAAACTCTGTTCCATATTTTTCGGGAAATTTCCCTGAACGGTTCCAATCGGCAGATTCATGGAGAATGCTGCTGCATCTGCTGCAGGTATTCCTGTCATCCAACTACCTCCTTTCTTTCTATGTTCTGTTGTCTATAATTAATTGGAAAATTCCAAGTAATTATCAAAATTTATATCGGCATTTCCAACCGGAAACTTAACTTTGGGGATCCATGATCTTCGTAAGCCTTGCCGCAACCTTGGCATCCATGACGCCTAATATCTTTCCTCTTGATTCCGCATCCATGGTACCTAAAATTTTTGCTGCCAGTTCCAGATTATCGGTCATGGCTTCAAAAATTGCCGCCGCTTCTTTCGGCTTCATTTCGGAATAGGCTTTCGCATAATCCTGAATCTCCTTATCCACCTCTGCCTGCTTTACCACTTCTTTATACAGATATTCTGCTGTGGTAGGATCCATTTCCTCGTAATATTTTCTATATTCATCAGCTCCCGGTCCTTTTTCAGAATACACTACTTCCTCGTAAAATTCCGTCTTGATCCGCTGAAACTCCACCTGGCTGCTTTCAAAAGTCTTTAATCGCTCTACCTCAGCCTTAAGAGCCGCAACCTCTTCCGCATCAGTATCATTTCCTTCCTTTTCATTTGCCAGCTGCATTTCCAGAATCTGAATCTGCTCCACAGCCTCCTTTAAGCTGGTATAACCGCCATATTCCCCTTCATCATCCGTTTCTGTTTCCTTCGATCCGGGCAGTATTTTATTGATAACGGGCACATCCTTTAGAACTGGTGTCAGCACATTGCTTCCAAAACCGCCTACGTCCAGCTTTATCAAAAGGCATAAAATCCCCAGCCATACAACAATAATAACAGTTGTTACCAATACTACCGAAACAGCGCTTCCTTCGGAGTCCTCATCCAGGGCAGCCTCCTGCATGGCAAATTCCTTTGCCCGCTCTCTTGCTTCCTTTTTCTGTCTTTTCTGTTCTTCCTTAAATTTTTTCTTTTCTTCTTTTAGTTTTCTTTTATCCGCTTCAGGGTTTCCCGAAAAATTTTGTTCTATTGCTTCTCTTGCCATTTCCTGTCACCTGCTATTTATTTTCCGCCAGCTTCTGTCCGTAGACATAGCTGGTAAGCTGATCGATTTCCTTGCTTTCTGCCGCCTTTTCCTCTAAAAGAAATTCCTCAAAAGCATTTTCCCTGAGGATTTCATGGGTTCGCCGTTCTGTACGGACCTCCATCAGCTGCACCCGTTTTTCCTCCAAAAGAGCTTTTGCCAAAAAAAGCGCTTTTTTCTGATCCTCTATCCGGCCTTCCGCCTTCCGGATGCCTGATCTATTTAAACTAATCTCCAAAACATCTAAGGAAGAGGCTTCCAACAATTCCCTGGCCTTCCGTTCCAAAGCCGCTTTCCTGTTTCGTAAGACAGCCAGCCTTTCCTCTTCTTCCAGCACCCTGCGGTTTGCTGCCGCAAATTCATTTTTCGCCTGTTCTTCCAGCTTATTCTTTATATCCAGAATATTCTGCATACGATATTTAAACACACTCAAAACAGTTCTACCAGCCTTTGTATCTCATCTTCAAAAGGAATCTTTTCCTCGGTTTCCTGAAGCAGAAATTCATTTACCTGTTGGATTTTCTCTATGGCAAAGTCAATTGCCGGATTGCTTCCCTGCTTGTAAGCGCCGATATTGATCAAATCCTCTGCTTCCGTATAAGTCGCCATTACATTCTTCAGCTTTCCGGCAGCCTGCTTATGCTCCCTGTCGCAAATCTGGCTCATACATCTGGATATGCTCTGTAAAATATCAATGGCAGGATAATGGTTTTTATGCGCCAGCTTACGGTTCAACATAATGTGGCCGTCCAATATGCTGCGGGCCGTATCGGTAATAGGCTCATTAAAGTCATCCCCATCCACCAGAACCGTATATAACCCTGTTATAGAGCCTTTTTTAGCCCTTCCTGCCCGTTCTAATAATTTGGGCATCTCTGAATAGACACTGGGTGGATATCCTCTTGTAACGGGAGGCTCTCCGCTGGCTAAGCCGATTTCCCTTTGTGCCATGGAAAAACGTGTAAGGGAATCCATCATAAGAAGGACATCCTTCCCCTGATCCCTGAAATATTCCGCAATTGCGGTAGCGGTTTTTGCCGCTTTGTTCCGCTCCAGCGCAGGCTTATCAGAAGTAGAGACCACTACCACTGACCTCTTCATCCCCTCTTCGCCCAAATCTCTTTCAATAAATTCTCTTACTTCCCTGCCCCGCTCTCCAATCAGGGCAATCACATTGATATCGGCTCTGGTGTTTCTGGCAAACATGCCCATTAAAGTGGATTTCCCTACACCGGAACCTGCAAAAATCCCGATTCTCTGTCCTTTTCCAACTGTAATCAGCCCATCCACGGCCTTTACCCCAAGGGGCAGTATCGTATCTATGATTTCTCGCTCTAACGGATCCGGCGGCAATGCTTCCACCGGATAGGAATTCTTCAAAGAAAGAGCTTCCCCGTATATAGGCCTTCCAAGACCATCCAAAGTCCTTCCAAGCAGCTCTTCCCCTACCTGTACCGACAGGGGATATCCCTGGTTTTCTACGATACAGCCTCCGCCGATTCCTTCCGTCACTTCGTAGGGCATGAGAAGTGTCTTTCCGTCACGAAAGCCCACTACCTCGGCAAGTATGTATCTTCCCGTCCTGCCTTCTAAGTAAATGCGGCAAAGATCCGCAAGCTTTGCTTCCGGACCTGCCGATTCAATGGTCAGCCCCACTACATTGACTACCTTTCCCATCTTTTTATAAAATGTATCCTGTTTTAAAGTATTATATTTCTGAAAGTCAATCTGCAGCCCTTCCATATTAATTCCTTTCATAAGAGAGTAACTGCAGCTGCTTTTTTAGTTCTTCCAGTTGTACTCCAAGACTGCAGTCAAAAATACCCCCGTCTGTTTCAATCATGCATTCGGACTGGGCCAGGGTCGCATCCTCAATCACCTCAAGAGTAGCATCCCTGCCTGTGGCAAACTGCCTGATTTCCTCTTTCTTAGCGCTGACCGCCGCATAATCGTCCCTGCACACATGAACGATAAAATCCCGACCTGCGCCCATTCTGCTTATGCTCACTTCCAACAGGTGTATGATCATTTCTTTTTCATGCTTCAAGTTCACTTTAAATATGTGTTCGTAGATTCCGGTAAGGATATCCACAAATTTCGGCTCCAGCTCTTTTATTTTTTCCTGATAGGTTCTTTCAAGCAGGGACTCTTTTTCCGATAATTCCTGCTCTCTTCGGGAAATTTCCAGTTGCGCCTGTTCCATGGCCGTTTCATAACCTGCCTGCTGTCCCTCCTGATAGCCCTCTTCTTTTGCCTGATGCTTCAGCGCTTCCGCCTCTGCCCTGGCACCCTGCAGAATTTCTTCCGCCTCCGCCCTGGCATTCTCTATCAGTTCTTCCGGCCCCGGTCCCGTGTATGCCTCTATAGGGACCTGTTTGGCTGCCAATCCCTGGGAAAAATCACCGCTTTCTAATTCCACATCTTCTCCTAACAGTCTTGCTACATTGGCAGCTTCCAAATCATTCGCCATTTCAGGTGCATCTTCCTGGGCGACAAATTCTTTCGGCGCTTCTTTTGGAACCTCCTGAAGCTCTTTCAGTCTTTTTTCAAAAAGAGCATTGGAATCTATTACCTTGGTCTCCTCTACCTGAAATGCAACATAGCCTGATTTATATAAACTTGGACTAGACAACGATTTCGTCACCTCCGCCCCTGGATATTACGATTTCTCCTGAATCCTCCAGTTTTCTAATGATATTGACGATCTTCTGCTGTGATTCTTCTACATCCTTCATACGAACCGGACCCATAAATTCCATATCTTCCTTGATCATAGTAGCAAGACGCTTGGACAGGTTGTTGAAGATTGCAGTCTGAACCTGTTCATTGGATCCTTTCAATGCGATTGCCAGATCGTTGTTGTCCACATCCCTAAGAACTCTCTGGATTGCCCTGTCATCAAGCAGCAGAACATCCTCGAACACAAACATCTTCTTTCTGATTTCGTCGGCCAGCTCCGGCTCTTCGATTTCCAAAGTCTCCATAATATGCTTTTCTGTTCCTCTGTCCACAGTATTCAGAATGTCTACTACCGCATCTACGCCGCCGATAATAGTGTAATCCTGATTTACCAGAGAAGACAGCTTTGATTCCAAGATCTTTTCCACCTCTTTGATTACATCCGGACTTGTACGGTCCATCATTGCCATACGCTTTGCCACGTCTGCCTGCCTGTCCGGCGGAAGGGAGGCAATAATGCTTGCTGCCTGCCCGGAAGGCAGATAGGATAAGATAAGGGCAATGGTCTGAGGATGTTCGTCCTGAATGAAGTTCAGGATCTGACCCGCCTCTGCCTTTCTTACAAATTCGAATGGCTTTACCTGTAAGGAAGCCGTCAGTTTTCCAATTACTTCCACAGCCTTGTCTGAGCCAAGAGCCTTTTCCAAAAGCTCTTTGGCATAGCCGATACCGCCTTCAGCAATATACTGCTGTGCCAGACAGACTTCATAGAATTCGCTGATTACTTCTTCCTTTACCTGGGGCGTAATGCTCCTTGTATTGGCAATTT
This sequence comes from Lachnospiraceae bacterium, assembly GCA_014804265.1. GTDB lineage: Bacteria > Bacillota > Clostridia > Lachnospirales > Lachnospiraceae > RGIG3040. The sequence goes on from JAAVAC010000042.1 coordinate 12,956, forward strand.
CCAAAGTCAATTCTTCAATTTCTTCTTCTTTTAAATGCTTAAAAACAAGCGAAGATTTCTCCGGTCCAAGGGCAATCAGTAAAATTGCAGCCTTTTGAAGTCCTGATATGCCAGATTCTCCTCGAGCCATTGGTATTTACCCCCATTCCTCCGTAAGCCAGTTCCTAAGCAAGCTGGCAACTGCTTCCGGGTTTTCATCCACAAATTTTTCTATCAGTTTTCTTGTTTCTGATTTCTCTTCTAATTCAATATCCTCTAACTCTGCCGCCGGGGTAGACTGTAACAGCGACTCCACGGAAAGCTCTTCCTCCACCTGCTCTCCTCTTGCCCCCCGCATGCTTCTCAATACCACAAAGGCAAGCAATGCCAGAATCAGCACGATAAGTACAATCTGCACCACATCCCATGTGCCTACGGAAAGTCCTTCCCGATCAATAAAAATCGGCTTTTCCTGAGCTACGATCTGGATATTTTCTTCCGAAATGCCGGTAGCCTTTGCTACCAGGGCATAAATCTCTTCATCCACTTCCAGTTTTACCACTTCTCCATTGGTAACCTTGAATTCATCCCAGGTGATTCCTTCTAACAGCCCCTGCTTCTGCACATCTTCTTCCTTATAGACATGCAGCTTGGTAGCCGCAATACCTATGGAGGACTCTTCATAAATCACGTCACCCGGCGGTTTCGTCTCCGTGGTTACGCTTTCATCCTGCAGATACTTGCTTTCCCTTTCCGATAAGGTAGAAGAAGAATCCGCATAATCGCTGAGCACATAGCTTGCCCCGTCTTCACCGTTGCTGCCCGTACCCGGCTCTCCTCCGGTTATGCCCTGATTCTCTGCGTCATAGACCCTTTCTTCACTTAAGAGTCCGCCTTCCGAGCCTTCAGGAGCCTGGAAAGTATGGTCTGTCTGTTCCCTTGTGGAAAAGTCAAGCTTTAAATTACTTGTAACCTCCACAGTATCATAAAGGGTGGTCCCAATCAAAACAGAACGCACTTCACTTTTCACGATTTCTTCTGCTTTTGATTTGGCATCTAACTGCGTGTTGGCATTTCCTGCAATATTGTTGTTATCTTCACCGGCAAACAGAAGATTCCCCCGCGTATCGATAATCGTAATACTATCCGTACTGGTATTGCCAAGGGCTGTAGCCACATATCTGGCCAGCGCCGCCGCATTTTCCGGCAGAATCTCCATTCCGTCTTCAATTGTCAAAGTGACCGCCGCAAAGGATTCCTTATCCTGTGCAATCAAGGTGCCATCCTGTTCCGGTATGGTCAAATCCACCTTTGCTCTTTTTACTGCTTCATTTGTCTGCAGGGTAGACTCCATGTCCTTTTGCAGCCACACCTTGTATCGTTTCTGTTTGTCTGCTTCCGTAGTGGAAAATCCGCCGGATATCACATCATTGATAGTACCATATGTATCGGAAGGGATATTATTGGCGCCCAGAAGAAGATTTGCCTCCCCTTCCTGACTCTTTAATATGGAAACCCTGAGCCCATCCGTACTCGTCTGGTATTTCAAGTTCTCACCCTCAAGCAGCTTCACGATTTCCGATGCTTCCTTCTGGCTTTCACAGGTCACCAAGGGAATATACTGTGGTCTTGTCAATACGTAGCCCAAAACAGAAAACATCAAAACAACTCCGGCAAACGCACTGATAATAATCGTCTTCTGCCTGGGATTGAATTTATTCCACCACTCTAATAGCTTTTCTGGAATTTGTTTTAATTTGTCTGACATAACAAGTTGCTCCTTAGTACCTTACTCTAAATCTGAATCTGCATGATTTCTTTATAAGCTTCCATAAACTTGTCTCTCACTGCAATGGTATATGTAAGTGCGGCAGATGCCTTCTGCAACGCAATTCCTAAATCATGGGGATTTTCGGTTTCACCTAGAGCAAGCTTTATTTCTTCATTTTCGGCATCGGATATATATCCGTTGGTAGTGTTGATTCCTTCCACAGCCGCATTCAAAAAAGACTCAAATACATCATTTCCCGCATCCACGCTGCGGCTTCCCATATTAGACAACAAGGGGCTTGTTTTTACCGCCTCTTTGATAATGCTCGAATTCACATTGTTTAAAGCTGTAATGTCCATTTCATTTCCTCTTTTACTTTATTTTTAGTTTGCCATTTCCAGACCTTTTAAAGCCATGCTCTTGCTTGCATCAAAGGCAGTTGCATTGGCCTCATAGGCACGGCTGGCATCAATTAAATTGGTCATTTCCGTAATAATATTTACATTGGGATACCATACATATCCATCCTCGTCCGCATCCGGATGTGCCGGATCATATGCCTTGATCAGGTCGGTGCTACGGTCCTCATAAGTACCTACCACCTTTACTCCTTTTCCCGCATAGCGGTCCGTAGCTTTATTCAACACTCTGGAAAAAGGTGTCTGGGAATCCCTTTCCTGAAATACTACTGTCTTCCTCCGGTAAGGAGTGCCATCTGAGGTCCTTGTGGTACTAGCATTGGCCACATTTTCCGAAATCACATCCATGCGGTATCTTTGCGCTGTAAGTCCTGATGCATTCACATCAAAGGCATTGAACATACTCATAACTCATTCCTCCTGTTTCTTACTTCATCACTGCCTTCAAATTGGCAAATTCCTGGTTATAGGCGGCTACCAACGCCTGATATTTTATCTGATTATTGGCAAGAGCCACGTTTTCCGAATCCGGGTCCACATTATTGCCATCTATCCGATAGGAATAACCGGAATAATCCGTATAAGTGGTAGGAGCCAGGCTGCCAGTCCTTATTCCGGCCACCTTTGCATCCATTGTCTCATACCTGCCGCTTCCAAGCGCTTTTGACAACTGGCTTTCAAAATCCACATCCTGGCGCTTATAGCCCGGGGTGTTCATATTACTGAGGTTATTGGAAATAGCCTCATTTCTCAGCCAGGAAGCATCTGCCGCTTTATCTAGAACATTAATATAATTGAATACACTTGTTTGAATCATACTATTCTCCTTTCCTAAGGGGGCTAATAAAAGCCGTTCTATTCTATTATAAATAATTTAAAGAAAAACGCAAGGCATTTTCAAAAAAAACAAAGCAAAAAAGGACTTATGGCTCATAAATCCTTTTACTGAAACATTCCGGGCAAATCCTTTTGCCTCTTCCCTTTGTATCTTATATTCTTTTCCGCAATTCATCCAGTTCCTCATATATGGCATCATTTACAATCTTAATATAAGTCCCCTTCATGCCGGAAGATCTGGACTCTATGACTCCTGCGCTTTCAAACTTCCTAAGGGCATTTACGATGACAGAACGGGTAATCCCCACCCGGTCTGCAATCTTGCTGGCTACCAGAATTCCTTCCATTCCATTCAGCTCGTCAAAAATATGTACGATAGCTTCCATTTCCGATAAGGATAAGGTATGGATGGCGGATTTCACCACTGCCTGTTTCCTGCTTTCCTCTGCATTCTCTTCATTGACCGCCCGAAGCATTTCCAGACTTACTACCGTTGCTCCGTACTCGCACAAAATGATGTCATCTATATCATAAGCTTCCTCTTCATTATAGATAAATAAGGTTCCAAGCCTTTCTCCCGCAATGTCTATAGGAGTGATGACGCCCTGGAAACGCTTCGTATCCGTATTTTCAAACCCTAATGTTTCCAGATTGACGTTTTCCTTTGTGGAAAGCACCGATAAAAACCTCTCATTCAATGCACTGTCTATGAAATCTCCCACCTGCCCTTTCAAAAGCTCTGTAATCACTTCCACTCCGCCACAGTTGGCAAGTCCCAGCACTTTGCCTTTCTTACTGATAACAAGTACATTGGAATCCAGTATTTCCTTTAATACGGTGCATATATCGGTAAAGACTACCTTGCTGGAATTGTTATTATGCAACAGCTTTCCAATCTTTCTTGTTTTATCCAGTAACTGTACACTGCTCATAGCTTCCTCCGTAATTCCATCATCCATAGAATATGTTAATGCCATTGCTATTGTTATGTTACCACAATTTTGGGCGGACTGCAAGAATTTTCAGATAATTGGTTAAGATTGGAAGCCGGACGTGGGAGCAGGTCTCTTCTGCATTGGTTCTACGTGGCCGCAGCCTTCTTTTGCACAGACGAGCTTGTTGCCTTTTTCCAGCAGTGCGAAACCGCATTTGGGGCACATTTTTCCGCTGGGCTTCTGCCATACCATAAAATCGCAGTCCGGATTGTTCTCGCAGCCAAAATATTTTCTTCCTTTTTTTGTTTTTTTCAAAACGACTTCTTTGCCGCACTTTGGACAAGGGACACCAATCTTCTCCAGATATGGTTTGGTGTTCCTGCAGTCTGGGAAACCGGGACAGGCTAAAAATCTTCCATGGGGGCCGTATTTGATCACCATCTGCCTGCCGCAAAGGTCGCAGACCTGATCGGATACTTCATCTGCAATCTCTACGGATTCCAGCTCTTTTTCTGCAAGCAGCACCGCCTCATCCAAATCCGGATAAAAGTTCTCCACTACCACCTTCCAGTTTATGACGCCTTCTTCTACCTTATCTAAAAGCGATTCCATATTGGCAGTGAAATTCACATCCACAATGCTGGAAAAAGCATCCTTCATAATGGAATTTACCACTTCTCCAAGCTCCGTAACATATAGATTCCTGTCTTCCTTCACGATGTAGCGCCTGCCTAAGATAGTACCAATCGTAGGAGCATAGGTGCTTGGACGTCCAATACCAAGCTCCTCTAAGGTCCGTACAAGGGAAGCCTCTGTATAATGGGCCGGGGGCTGGGTAAAATGCTGTCTAAAATCAAAACTTTCCCATGTAAGCGGGGTGTCTGTATCCAGTGATTTTGCAAGTACATTGCTTTCTTTTTTTTCGTCATCCGCTTCTGTATATACACTCATAAATCCATCAAATATTGTTTTGGATGCGGATACGGTAAAACGATACTCTCCTCCGTCTATTTTTACTGAGGTGGTCTCATAGGTTGCCGGCTTCATGCAGCTTGCGGTAAATCGTTTCCAGATAAGCTGATACAGCCTGAACAAATCCCTGCTTAAGGATTCTTTCATTTCCAGGGGGGTCCTGGCAATATCCGTAGGACGGATGGCTTCATGGGCATCCTGTATCTTTCCCTGGGATTTCTTTACGTTTTCCACCTCTTCCCCGTACTGGCTGCCGTAAAACTTTGCGATATATTCC
>JAAVAC010000043.1 GCA_014804265.1 Lachnospiraceae bacterium
AATACTTCTCCTTCCAGCCCGGAAGCAATGGAAATCCATTCCTTTCTGTTTTCATCATAGTATTCAATCGTTACTTTATTTTCTAATGTGCTGCTCCTGTATTTATATAATATTGTCAGCTTTGCTGTTTCTCCTCCTATGGTACTTCCATCTTCCGGATAAATGGTATCTATCTGGGGAAATATAACAGAAGCTTCTATTCCCTCGCAAAGCTCAGATTCATTTCCGCTCTCATCCAAAGCTGCTACCTGATACATGTATATCTTTCCTTCCAAAAGCCCTGTATCTTTATACATCAGTTCTCCATTGGTAGCAGCTATCTCTTTGCCATTACGATATACTTTATAGCCCGTTACCTCTACATTATCTGCAGCCTTTCTCCATGCAATAGTTATGGAGGAGCCTGTTACACTCTTTACATATAATCCTCTTACCGCCTCTGGAGCTTCTTCATCCACCAGCGTCCTTCCCACGCATTTTGGTGAATCCTTGGCAACATTCCGATACTCATCAAAAGCAAATACCTGATATGTATATTCCTTATCTGCCTTTAATCCAGAATCTTTAAAGCTTTTGGCACTCGTTTCCCCAATCTTCACGCCATCCCTGTAAATCTCATAACCAAGAATCTTTTCATTGTCCACGGCTCCCTCATATGCTATCGTAATGGAACTGCATCCTGCCCCTGTGACGGAAATCTCCGTCACAGCACTGGGTGCCTCTTCGTCACAATAGTCATAAAGAATCTCATCACTAATAGAGGATAGGTCATTTTTAAACACATATCCCGTTTCATACAGCTTTGTCAGCACCACTTTATGGAATCTGGTAAATCCCGGATATTTTTCAAAAAACACTGTCTGTACATAAGCATTTCCATTCTCATCCAGCTTTCTGCCTAAAATGACGGTATGATTGCCCGTTGCAATAAAGTTACCTGCAGCGCTTTGGCGAAAATCACCTCTCACTTCCATAGTCCCGTTTGTCAGAAGGCCTTCCATGCTTTTTACGGTACCACAATAAAAATCACCGCAAACCAGTACCTGGTCTTTTTCCTTTGTCATGACCAGCCTGCCTTTGCTGTTTCCGTATGTATAGCTTCCCGATAATCCGGTACGGTATTGCATGCGATAGCTGCCTTTTACAATTAAGGTACCACCATTTATGTTCATATCACCGGAAGCCTGAATCAAGTCTCCCTCAACCATCAGCGTATGCCCGTTTAAATCCATCTCCCCATCCATCAGATACAAGTCGCCTGTTGCAGTATAATCTTCCTGCAGGGTAAAGCCCGTAACGGCACATTCCAAATCGTTTTCCTCCCCGTATACAAGCCGGCAGCCATTTACATCCAGATTGGAATAATTCAATGGCATATTGGCAATAACCCCTTCTTTACTGCTGTTGGAAAGTATCAGTCTTTTAAATAAAGCAGTGCCAGCATAAATCATCTGCTTTTTCTCTCCGCTAAATATCACTTGAGTGCCGGATGAGCGGAAATTACCATTTATAAGAGCATCTCCTTTTACTTCAAGGCTCCCTCCTTTCAAATAGTCTTCTTTATAGGTGCCCGGCTGATAATCCAGATTACCGCCTACAACTACCTTTCCATAATTAGAAAAATACAGTCCAAATGAAGTATTTTGTACAGACAGATTTCCCCCAATGCTTATGCAATGGCTTTCTGGACTCATACTGCCTTCTATAACGACACAATCCCCTTCAATTTCTATATCATTGTCTGCATAAAAACCGGAATGCATTTGTACGTCACCTGCAATATGTATACTATCCTGATAACGCAGACTATTGTCCCAAAGAGCTATATCTCCCCCATAATATCCATTCTTAAAGACAATATTGATATCACTTATAATGGAAATCGCACCTGTAATTTTATTGTGATTATCATTTATGCTTCCGTTTACCACCGGTTCATTGAGAAATTCAATTCCTTCTTTGCTATTATTGGTTATCTCCAAATTTGCAATGCAGGACATTCTCTGATAATATAATTTGTCTTTTTCCAATTTTACCGGCCAAAAGCTAACAGTCTGCTTCTCTGTTCCGCTTAGCAAAAGCAGATGTTCCTTACTGAATACCAGGTTATATGCATTTCCTCCTGTTTCCTGAACCAGATTTCCCTTTATTTCCAAAATTCCATTGGTAAAATAATCGGTATGGTCCACTGTGGAAGCAGTATGGAAATTGCCCATTACCAAAACCCTGCCTCCTTCTTTTGTCATCTGCAAAATTCCACTGCCAGGTTCATAACTATAGGCAGCTTCCTGGCCGCTCCGCTTCTGCAGCCGGTAATCTCCTTCTACTGTCAGGTTTCCGTTTTCCACCTGTATCGTTCCGCCTTCCTGAATCAGGTTTCCTTTTACAGTAATGTTTCCGCCTGTCATTTGAACGGTTCCTTCTGACAGAATAAAATCCCCTTCTACCACCAGCTTTCCTTTATTCAGCTTCAAAATCCCCTGACGCTGTACAAAATCACCTTTGACAGTCAAGGTCTTTCCATTTAAATTGAAGTTTTCCGCATCCAGCTCATAATCCCCGTTTACCGTTTCATCCTTAGAAAGCATTCCGGAAAAATAGGTGATATTGCAGCCATTTTCTTTTATGGACTCATAAATAATATCCGTTAAAATATGGACTCCTTCTTCACTGTAATTTTCTACCCACAGCTCATAAAAGGCATTTCCTTCCTTCATGCTCACTTCCTGCTTCCCGTCACCGCTTAACACAAAAACATGGGAGCCTTCCGCAACAAATCCCTTTACAATCTCCACATTGCCCTTTACCTCAATGGTACCTGCCGATTTACTCATGGTGCCTGCCGCATCATAATAAAAATCACCATAGACCAAAAGGCGGTCTGCCTCATTAGTCATCTTCATGCCGTAATTGCCGCTTCCTCCCGGCACGGAAAAATTCTGTTTTGCAATCAGCTCCCCACCCATAAAGGTAAGGCAGTTTTTCTGTACTGTTACATTTCCCTCTACCGTCATCCGGTCATAGAGAGTCAGATAGCTGGCAACAGTCACATCGCCGCCAAAAGTCAAGGGTTCCCTTACGGCAAAATTGCCAATTAGATAAATATCGCCTCCATAATACTGCTCCTTATAAACAGTCCTGCTTCCCACCGATACTGCCCCTTCTATGCGGCTTTCATTCCCGCTTAACTCTCCTGCCACATAAGGACGGTTCACAAATACAATGCCTTCCTCACTTGTATTTTGCAGCTCCAGATTAGAAAATCTTGATGCAGAAGCCCGGTTTATGCCAAAGCTTACGGTCTGTTTTTCTTCTCCCGATAAAATCACCTTATGCTCATCCGTAGCAATAAAATTTCCAAAAGAGGAATCCGCATACTCATAAAAATCCCCTTTTACTTCCAATGTCCCTTTTGTCAGAAATCCCTGATGATCCATTCGGGAATCGGTATAAAAGCCTCCCTTTACGAGCACTTCGTCACCATCCATGGTCATATTCAGAATGCCCACGCTTTTTCCGTATTGGTATTCTGCTAATGCATTCCCATCTTCGTTATCTATTCTGGACTGGATTCGGTAATCCCCTTCTACCACAAGCCTTCCGCCGTTTACAAATACCGTTCCGCCGGTCTGAATCAGGCTTCCCTGAATCGTCAGGGTATGCCCTGCAAGGTCCAGTATGCCTGCTCCAAGGCAGAAGTCCCCATCCATCACCATGTCCTCTTCCAGTTCAAAACCGCTTGTAACTTCATCAGCTCCCACTACCAGCCTTGTATCATTTTGGATCAGTTCACTGCAGACAAAGGGCTCCTTTGCATATACCCCTTCCTCACTGGTATTTGCAAGCTCCACCCTGCCCAAAACTACATCCCCTTTATAAAGTTCAATTGTCTGTTTCTCTTCTCCGCTAAATATGGTGCAGAAATCCTCAGAGGCAAAAAAGGTATCCTTTTCGCCTGCCAGGAAATCTCCTTTGATTTCCATAGTTCCTTTCTGCAGCTCAATACCCTCATCACCATAATAACCGTATGCCCATGCATCCCATATGACGTTCCCCCCTGCATACAGATAGTCTTCTTCTGCAGTCATTTCAAACCCGGAACAGTTTATCTGTACATCATGATTCACCAAAAGGGAGCCGCTATGAAAGGAAATGGAGTAGCCCCTTAAATTTGCATGATTTAACACCGTCAGGCTGTACCCATTTAAATCTAATTTTCCGGAAACATTCAGGTCGTACACCACCATGTCTTCTTTCAAAACTAACGGATTATTATAGCTTACCTCATAACTATCCGGAATTTCTATCAGGCTGCTGTAGTCCTGTGCGATTTCCTGTCCTTCCCCATCCAGCACGACAATCTTATAGGTATAGGTTGCGTTTTTTTCCAGCTCCCTGTCATGAAACTCGGTTTCTTCCGTCTCTGCCAGAAGCTGTTCATTTCGATAAATCCCATAGCCGGCTGCACCTTCTTCAAATTCCTGCCAGTTCAATGCAACATATCCCTTTTTATGGATTTGTGCCTGAACCTGCATATTACAGTCCGCACTTTCTCCTGTGCGGTCCGCTTTTACTGCTTCTGGCAGCATTCCATCGCCTCCAGCATTGTTTTCTGATACGGCAAAAGGATCCGTACTGCTGTCGCCTGCAGGCTCCATGGATATATCACTAAGGCTGTCTTCCATTGTGTCCATATTCCCGGCTCCGGTATTTCCAGCCGCAAGCGCTGTAGAATAATCCGCAAAGGGCAGCAGGCATATGATCAGGCAGGCTGCCACCAATCTTTTTATGGTTTTTCTCATAGGTTCTTCCTCCAAAACATGACTTCTTTTGTTCTTTAAACAACTTTGTTTCTTTTCATTATTCTTTCATTATTCTTTAATTTTTCTTTATCTTCATCGTGCTCTTAATGCCCTTTCCCTTCAGGAGCTTTTTGTATTTTTTGTATTTTTTCTTTGGCACACGGATAACCGCTTTTGGGGAAATTCCCTGAAATACCTTTTTACCCATCTTATGTAAGTTCTTTGATTTGATGGTAATTGAAGTCAGTTTACGGCATCCATAAAATGCCTTTGTTCCGATTTTTTGCACATTTTCTCCAATAATTACCTTTTTCAGTTTCTTCTGGTTTTTAAAGGCATTATCTCCAATTTCTGTTACCTGAAAAACCTTTCCGTCCAATTTTATACTTTCTGGTACTTTTACTGTGACCAAAGCTTTTTTGGCTCCTATCAGGCAAACCTGTCCATTTCCGTTTCTCTCTATTTTTACTACTTTGTATTTATAATTGCCTGATTGTATTGTTGCACCTATGAATATCTTTTTGGAACCTCCACCTGTTTCCGGCTTTTTCTCATCCTGCACCATACCAGTATCAGTATCTGGGGCTTTCTTGTCCGGAGTGTAGTTATCTGTGGTATTTCCTTCACCCCTCTTATCGTCCTCCTGCCATTCGTCATCTTCTTTGTCGTCATCCGGTTGTTGATTGTTCTCTTTCTTATCATCTTCCGGCTGTTTGTTTCCTTCTTCTTTGTCATCACCCGGCTGTTGATCCTCTTCTTTCTTGTCATCGCCCGGCTGTTTGTTTCCTTCTTCTTTGTCGTCACCCGGCTGTTGATTCTCTTCTTCCTTATCGTCACCCGGCTGCTTATTCTCTTCTTCCTTGTCGTCACCCGGCTGTTGATTTTCTTCTTCCTTATCATCTCCCGGCTGTTTGTTTCCTTCTTCTTTGTCGTCACCCGGCTCCTTATTCTCTTCTTTCTTATCATCGCCCGGCTGTTGATTCTCTTCTTCCTTACCGTCCTCCGTCTGCTTGCCGTCTTCTTTATCTGGAACAGGATTCTCATCATCAGACACTTTAATAGAGACTCTGGCTTCTTTCCTTATTCCGGCATCTTCATAAGCAATTTGCACATAGCTATTTCCTGCAGTCAGGGCTTCTTTTGGACTGTAATCATAATCTGCTACAAATTCCCAGCTGCCATCATTGTAAACTGCCTTCACCAGCATTCCTTTTGTATCAAACGGTTCTCCCGTCTTATAAGAAAGCCTGTTTGGTTTCCTTACGATTTGAACAGATTCCAGCTTTTTTCGTTCAAATACTGCCGTAAGGCTTTTATCTTCCGTAATCCTTGAAAGAATCAAGGATTCTTCTCTACTATAGCAGGTTCCGTTTTCCTGCCATTCTACAAAGTAATAACCCGGATTTGCCTTTGCCGTAAGCAGCATATTTTCATTCTCTGTCATGCTGCCTCCACCCGTGACGGTTCCTGCCTGCTCGTCACTGGAAACTGCGGTTATCTGATAGGTTTTTTGCTCTTTTATTACCGATATGACAGCAGTACAAATGCTGCAGTCATCCTCTCTGACATTTGCATTATTATAGTTATATTCATAGCATTGAACATAAAGAGTATCCTCTGCTTCTTTTTCTCCTACTGTGACTTGTATCGTGTATCCTTCTTCATACCATAGCTCTTTAACGGCAGAATTTGAACCGTTTAATAATTTATATGTATAGCGATGATACCCTTCTTCCTCTTCCGTGGTGTCCAGCTTTAATAAGAGCTCTTCTCCTCTGGCTGCAGATGCTTCCTTTGGCACAAAACAAATTCTATGATCCGGTATCGGTTCAAATACTGGAGAAATTTCTCTGTCTGTTTGGATGTCATTTAATGTCAGTTCACTGCTTCGGGCAATTTCCCTATTTCCTTCCTTCCAGCAGACAAACCGAAAGCCTTCCTTGGGAACAGCCGCTAAAACAACGCTTCCGCCTTCTTCCACGAAAGCGGCTCCTGTAGCATATCCGCCCACTGCTTCTTTTACAGAAATTTCATATTGCGGTCTTCTTACTACAGTCAGAAAATAAGTCTCTGTTTCCATTTTATCCTCAGCAAGAACCGTTATTTCAAAGACTGTATCGCCTTCCTCAAGTCCAAGGGAAATACTGCCGCCATTGATAAGCCTCTTTGAAACCTGATCTGGTCCTTTTATAGAAATCAAAGCCTGGGATTCCATTGCTTTTGCCGATAGGTCAATCCTATCAAAAGACTCGCTGACCACTGCCCGATAAAATGTCTTATCCGGCTGAAATTCACAATCCAGATTTCCCTGCTTTATGTTTAAATAAGACAAACGAGCCTCTGGTGACTCCACATCCTCACGAACAAAAACGCCCTCGTTTGTAGTTATTAAGACTTTCCCATTTCCACAGGCTATATCCATAAGCTGGTTATATTTCATCCCTTCCAGTTCGTATATCCATTCTCCTGAATGGATATCTCTGCAGTCCTTTACATACAGGCAGTTTCCATAATACAACGAAGGATTCCATACATAAAAGCAGGAATTATAGTAAACGATTTTTTCCCCATAACATCCTGTTTCCTGTTTCCAGGTCACTCCATCCACAGAGGTAAAGACTCCGGCATACTTGGTGACTGCCATGAATACTCCGTTCCCATAAGCAATTCCTTTTAATGCTATTTCTCCCACAGACTGCTTTTCCCAGCTGTCTCCTTTTCCTTTCGTGCAGATTGTTCCACCTTCTCCCACTGCTACAAAACAACCGTTTCCATAGGCAATATCCATTATCTTGTTATTTATGGTAGATTCAGAAAACCGCCAGTTTATCCCATTATCCGATTCATATATACCAAAACCGTCATATTCGCCCATGCTGCCCGATATAATGTCATAAAGGCCTGCATTTGCCACATATCTTCCTTCTCCATAAACGATTTTTAAGATGCAGCCCCTGCCGATCGAAACCTGGCTCCACTTGCTGCCGTCCCTGGACAGATAGACTTCTCCCATCGAACCATATACAAAGAAATATTCTCCGCAATAATCTAAACCGCCTATCCGGCTTTCTGTAGCTATGCGCCCCTTCTGCTTCCATGTATACCCGTTTTGGGATACCCATACCTTTCCGCTATCCGCAACACTTACAAAGGTACCGTTTCCATATGCTACAAAAGTGCCAATGCTCTGTGTACTATATTCCCAGTCATCCTCCGAGGCCTTCACATCCATAGCCGGTACCTGCAGCCCGGCAATCCATACTATCAGTGCCAATAACATGCAGCCAATACGTTTCACTTTTCCTCTCATATGTCCTTCCTCTCTTTCAAAACCATTTTTCCTTTGTACACAGCAATCATTCCAACTGCCATGATTGTTGCAAGCTGTGCCCTGTATGTAAAAAAATAATGCTCAGTGGAATGCCCGCTTAGCGCAAGATACCGTAAATAAGGAACCATTCCTAAACATACTAAAAGCCGCTGGAATGTTCCATTTTCACCATGTGCAATTCGATAACCTGCTGTATCCAAAACTTCACGAAATACCCTGCTTCCCATGAGTTTTGCTGCAAGCAGCCATTTGATGAAAAACATTCCCCCATAAGAAAACCCCCAAAACAAACAGGAAGTTATCATGAAACCAAGCTCTTTTTTCCACTTGTCAAGTCTTCCCGTATTCTGCTTTATTACAAACAGAAACAATAGCGGAACTGTTATGGTAACCGTCTCTACTGTCAAAAAGTCGAAAAAGCAGGTTAAGACTCCGCTTATAATGCTAAACTGAAAGATCTGCCACTCTTCAGTCTTTTTATGAACGACAAAACAGATTATCATTACAGTCATCAGGATAAATGCCATAATATATTCAATGGAAAATACCGTTACCCAAATTTTTATAAATAATAAACTGAAGAAATATAGAAAGAAAAGCTCCTTTTGTTTCCTTTTCCATAATAAAATTCCCAATGCCGTATTTAGCAGAATAAAACAAATGCCCAATGCCTTTCGTATTTCCCCCGCGCTCCAAATACAAAGTAACGGCCTTAGCACGCAGACAGCGCCTGTACATAAAAATGTAAAGATATATTTGAATATGTACCTGTCTTTATGTTGTTTCTTTTTCATACAGCATTACCTGTGCGCCTTTTTCAGCACCTTGTTCCATTTTTTTGCAAGCTTATAAGCCGTTGTCTTTTTCAGCTTTATTTTAGAGCCCTTTCCTTTGTTTGCCACCAGCTTTGTTAACTGTCCCTGTTTGTTGTATTTGCAGGTAAGATAGCTCTTATCTTTATAAACAACTTTCTTTAATTTCTTTTTCTTATTTACTTTCCCATAGGTTCTTTTACTGACCTTTTTTTTGATTTTTTTATCCGTACTGATTGCTTTTATGACTTTCTTTTCCGTCTTTTGAATCTTTTCTAACTTTTTCCGGGCTGCTTCTGCCTGTTTTGCTGCTTCTGCCTGTTTTGCTTCCTCTGCCTTTCTCCTTGCTTCTTCCTGTTGCTTTTTTGCTTCCTCCTGTTGCTTTTTTGCTTCCTCCTGTTGTTTCTTTGCTTCTTCTTGTTGTTTCTTTGCTTCTTCTTGTTGTTTCTTTGCTTCTTCCTGTTGTTTCTTTTCCTCTTCCTGTTGTTTCTTCTCTTCTTCCTCGGCTTTTTTCTTGTCATAGACCTTGGATTCTTTCATGTTTCCATTGGCATCATACTCATATTCCACAAAACCTCCGTCTTCATAAGTGACCCTTTTTAGACGATTCAGCTTATCATACGTATAAGTATCTGCCTGAACCTGAAGACAGGCTCCCGTTAGGACAGCCACAGCCAGTCCATAGATCATCATTCGTTTCTTTTGCATATTCATCCTCTCTTCTCCTCTGTAATATAATCAACATACAAAAAAGCACAAAAAGTCAACGGACATTCTTGCCGTTCTTTTTGTGCTTACTATTCCTATTAAACCAATACTTTCCTTGTTTTTTCATAATCGTCCTTTCATTTACATCACGATTTGCTTTGCTACATAAATAACGTAATTTATGTGATGACGATTATACTATAACAGGTTTAATAATTATTTGTCAATATTTTACAATGAATTTAGTTTTAATCCTCATATTTTTTTGTCTATCTACTTCATTCATTCCTTTTATTTTAAGATTCTTAAAATAGGTAAAGAAATCGCAGCTTTTGCCAATACCCAGTAGGAGCTGGCATATCATATAGCAGCTCCTACGTCCCCTTATCCAAAACCTCCTCACTTATGATAAGGCTCCCCATTCATAATCCGATACCCTCTATAAATCTGTTCCAGCAAAATAACCCGCATAAGCTGATGGGGAAAGGTCATATCCGAAAAACTCAATTCATAATCGGCTCTTTGCAACACATCCGGATGCAGTCCCAAGGAACCGCCAATGACAAACTGAATATGACTGTTCCCCTGAATGCCCAGCAGTTCCAGCTTTTTAGAAAGCTTTACCGAATCCAGCTTTTGTCCGGTAATAGAAAGGGCTATGACATACGCATCTTCCTTCAAATGCTTCAAGATCCGTTGCCCTTCCTTTTCCCTGATCAGATTTTCTTCTGCATCGCTGGCATGTTCCCTGGTTTTTTCATCGGGCACCTCCAGCGTTTCCAGCTTACAATATTTGGACAATCTCTTTTCATATTCCTGGATAGCCCCTCTAAAATAACTTTCTTTTACTTTTCCTACCGCAACAATGGTAATTTTCATGAAATCCATTTCTCCTACTAATCGTACAGCCTGGTATAATGATCCTCTGCCAGCTTTGCCACAAGCGCTTCTTCCAGATCCGGAAAAGTCTTTTGAATTTCTTCTTCAATGACTTCCGTTATGGCAAAATAGAACGCTTCCGGATTCTGGTCTTTGTCCGCCTGTCCGGCTAAGGAAGCATTTATTGCTTCTTTTGTCACACATTTCTTTAAATGGGCTTCCACTTCCTTGATTTTGTCCTCTTCCTCGTCGCTTTCTGCCAGGATTCTTTTATATGCCTTTATGGAATAAACGCCAAATCCCAAAAACACTAGGAACAATGTGCCAAGCACCACATACATCATCAACTTGGTAGTCGTACTAAGCTGAAAAAAGGGAAGCACTCCAAATCCCATGCAGATTAGAAATACAATTCCTAAAACGCCCACAAAAAATAAGGTATATGCACTGGTTTTGTATTCGTCAGCCCTGTATTTTTTATCCACATATACGGCTGCCGGCTCTATCTTCTGTTTCTTGGGCTGCTCCTCTTCCCGATTCTCGTTTTCTTCCTCTTCTTCCTGTAAAAAGATTCCCAGAATCTGCACCGCCTTCTTTAAGTCCGGCTCCGCTACAAATAATTCATATACCTGCTCCCCTTCGTCTAACGTGATATTTCCGCTTTGGACTCCGTTTTCCTTTAGAAACTCATTCATTGTTTCCAGCTTTTGCCGCTCTCCAAAATAAACGGCTTTTGTCTCTTTTTCTAATTCTTCCACCAGATCCACGTTGCAGTCCGCACAACGCGAAATTCCTTCTTTATATTCATTTTTACATACCGGACACCATGGCATACTCTTTTCCTCCTCACCATTTACATAAAAAGGACTGCTTCCCTGGTACAAAAAGCAATCCCTTTTCTTTCTAATCCTGATAATCAAAGCAGGCTCTGTCGCATACTACACTTTTAATATATTTCCCGGCTTCTACATGCTCTGGAGATATCTGGTAGGCATTTAATGCCTCTACACTCTCAAAACTTGAAATCAAAGCCACATCCCTGTTACTGGAAGGCATCTCATTGATGTTCACCTGAATGGAAACCACGCCTTCCACACAATTTTGTATGGATTCTAATTTTTCTTTTATCTGATTTCCCGCAATGATTCTTTCCTCTTTTGAAAGCTCTTCCTTAAAATTCCAGCACACGATATGATGTACCATAAAAAGCCTCCTCCTTTAAGTCTCTAATGATTTGACAGATATTCGTGGATGCCCTGTGCTGCGGCTTTTCCGGCACCCATTGCAAGGATGACCGTTGCTGCTCCTGTTACTGCATCTCCGCCGGCATAGACACCTTCCTTCGTAGTCTTTCCATTGTTTTCATCTGCTACGATACATTTCCATTTATTGACTTCCAGTCCTTCCGTGGTAGAGGAAATCAACGGATTTGGGGAAGTGCCAAGGGACATGATGACCATATCCACATCCAGTACGAATTCGGAGCCTTCTTTGACAACCGGTCTTCTTCTGCCGGATTCATCCGGCTCTCCAAGCTCCATCTTCACGCATTTCATTCCTTTTACCCAGCCCTTATCATCCGCAAGGATTTCCACCGGATTGGTCAGAAGATCAAAGATGATGCCTTCCTCTTTTGCATGATGTACTTCTTCCACTCTGGCAGGAAGCTCTTCTTCACTTCTTCTGTACACGATATGTACCTCAGAGCCTAAGCGAAGTGCAGTCCTTGCCGCATCCATTGCCACGTTTCCGCCGCCAACTACCGCAACCTTTTTTCCATGCATGATTGGGGTACTGGAATTCTCATCAAAGGACTTCATCAAATTGCTTCGTGTCAAATATTCATTTGCTGAAAATACACCGTTAGACTGCTCTCCCGGGATTCCCATAAATTTAGGCAGTCCGGCACCGGAACCGATAAACACTGCATCAAAGCCTTCTTCGTCCATAAGTTCATCAATGGTAGTGGATTTGCCGATTACCACATTTGTTTCGATATGGACACCTAAGGATTTTACGTTTTCGA
Source organism: Lachnospiraceae bacterium (assembly GCA_014804265.1). Classification (GTDB taxonomy): domain Bacteria; phylum Bacillota; class Clostridia; order Lachnospirales; family Lachnospiraceae; genus RGIG3040. The sequence continues at coordinate 12,559 of JAAVAC010000043.1, forward strand.
TTTCAGCCTTGACTACGCCTTCTTTCGGAAGACGGAATTCGGGAATACCATAAACCAGAACGCCGCCTGTTTCATGAAGCGCTTCAAAAATAGTCACGTCATAACCCAGCTTTGCCAAATCTCCCGCACAGGTAAGTCCGGCAGGACCGGAACCGATGACTGCTACCTTTTTGCCCAGCTTTTCTTTTGCTCCCACAGGCTTGATTCCATTTTCCCTTGCCCAGTCGGCTACGAACCGCTCTAACTTACCGATGGAAATAGGATCTCCCTTGATTCCCCGGATACATTTTCCTTCACATTGGCTTTCCTGAGGACATACACGTCCGCAGACAGCAGGAAGGGCGGAAGATTCGCTGATGGTCTGATAAGCCTGCTCAATATTGCCATCCTTTACTTCGCTGATGAATTTGGGAATATCGATGGATACCGGACATCCCTTGACACATTGGGCATTTTTACAGTTGATGCATCTTTCTGCCTCACACATTGCCTCTTCTTTATTATATCCTAAACACACTTCTTCAAAATTCTTTGCTCTTGCTGCCGGTTCTTGCTCCCTGACAGGCACTTTCTTTAATACGTCCATTTTTTCATCCTTTCTTTCCATTGTTCCATAGCTGTAGATATCTACTTTTTATTCTTCTATACAAATGCACATGTTTGCCGCACAGATGCCCTTCTTTAATTGCAGTTGCCGCATCCGCCGTGATGGGTATCCCCTTCCTGCGCCTTTAAAAGATCCCGTCCTTCTTTTGTCTTATACATCTGCTGGCGGGTCATCGCCTGATCGAAATCCACTAAATGTCCGTCAAATTCCGGTCCGTCCACGCAGGCAAATTTCACCTCTCCCCCAACGGTAAGACGGCAGGCGCCGCACATGCCGGTTCCATCTACCATAATAGGGTTCATGGAAACGATAGTAGGAATATTCAGTTCTTTTGTGGTCAGGCAGACGAATTTCATCATGATCATTGGACCGATTGCCACACAGGTGTCATAGGATTTTCCTTCCTTTTCCACCAGATCCTTTAATGTCTGGGTAACCATGCCGCTTCTGCCATAAGAGCCATCATCAGTGGTTATGTAAAGATTGTCTGCCACCTTGCTCATTGCCTCTTCATAAATAAGCAGATCTTTTGTTTTGGCGCCAATGATTACATCAGCCTTAACTCCATGCTCATGCAGCCATTTTACCTGTGGATAAACAGGTGCGGTGCCAAGACCTCCTGCCACGAATATGATTTTCTTTTGCTTTAAAGATTCTATATCTTCTTCTACAAATTCAGAAGGTCTTCCAAGGGGTCCTACAAAATCATGGAAGCTGTCTCCTGCTTTTAAGCTCCTCATTTTCCAGGTTCCCGCTCCAACCGTCTGTACGACTATTGTAATGGTTCCCTTTTCTCTGTCATAATCACTGATGGTAAGAGGAATCCGCTCGTCCTCCTCTCCAAGTCTTACAATGACAAACTGCCCCGGTTCACAGGATTTTGCCACTCTTTTTGCTTCTACCTCAAACAAATAAATATTTGTGGTCAGTTCTTCTGCTTTTAAAATCTGGTACATGGTACTCCTCCTAAAGTTAATATAATTCATATCCAAATGATATTTTTTCTCACACTGTAATTTACTATAAAGGAAAATGGGAAAAAAGGCAAGTAAATCCGGTATTTGTTTTTTAATATACGTGATGGGAGTTGGAATGAGGACGTGGGAACTTTCATAGCATATAGTAGTCTTCTGGGCACGCTTTCGCTCTGCAAAGACGCAGCGGTACTAACGCACCAAAGTACGGTGCGTAAGTGCCGGCGACTTTGCCAAGGCCCGTAAGACTACTATATGCTATAAAAGTTCCCACTGTGTATTGGCAAAGTCATCAATCTTATGAAACAAACTATTGCTTATGCTTTTCGATGCCGCCTCCTACGTCCTCTATAAAATACACCATCTCCATTCTAAAATGCATCTACCATATAATACCCTGCATAATTGGCAGAAGCCCGGTATAATTCTCTTGTGTGCACATTGACTGCAAACACATTTCCGGATTTGGAACGGTTGCCGTTTGGCTCTACATAATACTCTATGATCAGATAAAATATCTGGTCATTTTCCATAAATGCCGAATCACAGACAAACTCCTTTGTTCCCTCCATATTGCTCATATGCCCCTCCATATCCAGAATATCCCCTCTTCCAATCAGGGCCTGCTTTAACAGGATATGGGCCTCATCCACCGTAACAGCGGCATCTAACACTAAATTATATTCCCGCCTTGCAATTTCACTGGCAACTCCATTTTCATCATACATGATAAACTGGAATACGCTGTGTCCTAGTGGCATGGGAATGGGAACCAGATAAGGCGTGCTATCTCTGGTGGGAGTGGTTCCATCCATTGTATAAAACAATTCATAGCCTTCTATCAAATCACTGGAAATCATCCGGGGACTTGAATATTCTCCTGAATCCACGCTGATCTCCGGTTCATCCGGAATCGAAATGTCTATGGTATATGTTTTCCGGATCACATCGCTTGCCTGATCATAATGATTGATACAGACAGCAGCCACCTCATATTCCCCTCGCTCTAAGCGGATGGGAACGGAATAGACTTCACTGTCCTTTGTGGGAATGGAACCATCCAGAGTATAATAAACGGTGCAGTTGCTTCCTGCCAAAAGCTTTAGGGAAATCACTTTATCATACGCTCCGGCCTCTTCACTGAACTCCGGCACCTGCACTACATATTCCTGAAACTGCTCCACAACAGAAGGGTCCGTACAGGCTTTTAAAATCCGGTCGATATGGTCATATTGCTTCTGTTCTTCATAGATTCTGATCAGGCTGTTATAAGCTTCTATGTAAGAATGATCCGTTTCCACAATTTCTTCCAGCATTTCTACCGCCTCTGCCTGCCTGCCCAGTTTCAAATAAGCGCTGGATAGCAGCATTTTTGCATCTGAAGAATTGGGCGCGATTTCAATGGCTCTTTTTGCATGTCTTACTGTAACCTCATACCCCTCCGCCGTATCCAGGGCATAAGCGGTTCCGGCCTTCTTTATCTGGTATTCATAGGAATTATAGTTTACCGCATGTGTAATTCCTCCAATAAGGCATACAAGAAGAAGCACTCCCCCGATTCCCATTCCCACAAAGATCCTGGTTGCATGCTCATGCTTTACAATCCTGTCAAAAATCCTTCTTTTTTCTTTTTTCGTATTCTTCTCAATTTCCTGTGGACCTTCCGTCTCGTCTTTTTCTTCCACCCGGTCTACCAGGCCGCTTAAGCTTTCCCTTATGCTTTCCTCTATCTCCGGCTCAAAAACCGGTACAAATTGCATTTCTTTTCCACAGTGTTCGCAAAAGACTTGTCCTTCTTTCATCTGTCCGCCGCAAAATGGACATTCCATAAAAACACCCCTACCCACAACTTTTTCTTTTGGCTACTGTACGCTTTCCACACAATTATGCATCAACATGGCAATGGTCATAGGTCCCACGCCGCCCGGAACTGGAGTAATAGCGCTGCAATGTGGAAATACTTCCTCATAATCCACATCTCCACACAGTTTATTTTCCTCATTTCGATGAATGCCTACATCAATTACCACTGCACCTTCCTTCACATATTCACTGGTAATCATCTTAGGCTTTCCTATTGCTACAATTAAAATGTCCGCTCTTTTACATACTTCCTTTAAATTACGGGTTTTGGAATGGGCAATGGTAACGGTGGCATTTTCTCTTAACATTAAAATGCCCATAGGCTTTCCCACAATATTGCTTCTGCCGATTACCACGCATTCCTTTCCAGCAATTTCAATGCCGGAACGTTTCAACAACTGTATGATTCCTGCCGGAGTACAGGAAACAAATCCTTTTTGTCCGATACAGAGGGCTCCTACGCTTTGGGGATGGAATCCGTCAACATCCTTCGCCGGATGGATGGTCTTTATAATCTTATCTTCCTCAATATGCTTTGGCAGGGGAAGCTGGACCAAAATCCCATGAACCTCTTCTTTCTCATTTAATTGTTCAATCAATGCTACCAATTCCTGTTCCGAAACAGTCTCTTCCAATTCATAGGCCAATGACCGGATGCCGATAAATTCACAGGCTTTCTTTTTATTGTTCACATATACGCTGGAAGCAGGATCCTTTCCCACCTGAATGACCGCTAAGGAAATTTCCTTTCCCTGGGCCTTTAAATCTGCTACCTTTTCCTTTAACTCTTCTTTGATTTGTGCGGAAATTGCCTTTCCGTCAATGACCTGTGTCATATCCTGTCTCCTTTCCTTGGGGCTTCTTTAGAACAGCCCGGTAATCATGCCATCTTCATTTACATCAATGGAAAATGCCGCCGGCTTTTTCGGAAGTCCCGGCATAGTCATGACCGCTCCGGTCAATACCACTACAAACCCGGCTCCTGCCGAAACATACACTTCCCGAATATTAATTTCAAAGTCTGTAGGACGTCCTAACAAAGCAGGATCATCTGACAGGGAATATTGATTTTTAGCCATGCAGACCGGAAGTCTTGAAAATCCCAGTTCTTCTATTTTTTCTAACTGCTTGGAAGCCAAAGGTGCGTAATTTACTCCCTTTGCCCCGTAAATCTCCTTGGCAACCTTTTCAATTTTTTCCTTTAATGAGAGACTGTCCTCATAAAGAGGTCTGAAATGGCTTTCCTTTGTCTCCAATGTTTTTAACACCTTCTTTGCTAAAGGAATGCCTCCTTCTCCTCCTAATTCCCAAACTTTCGAAAGGGCAAACTCACAGCCTCTTTCTTCACAGAACTGCTTTACGAATTCCGTTTCCGACTCTGTATCCGTAAGAAAGGAATTCAGGGTCACCACTACCGGAACACCGTATCGTTGTATATTTTCAATATGTTTTTCCAGATTGCCGATTCCTGTTTTTAAAGCTTCCAGATTCTCCTCATTTAAATCTGACTTAGGAATCCCCCCATTGTATTTTAATGCCCGGATGGTTGCTACCAATACAACCGCATCTGGCTTCAGGCCGGATAAACGACATTTAATATCAAAGAACTTTTCTGCACCTAAATCCGCTCCAAAACCAGCTTCCGTTATGACATAATCCGCCATTTTCAAAGCAGCCTTTGTGGCTCTGACGCTATTGCATCCATGAGCGATATTGGCAAACGGTCCTCCATGGACCAAAGCAGGCGTATGCTCCAGAGTCTGAATCAGATTTGGTAAAATAGCATCCTTTAACAAAGCAGCCATTGCTCCCACCGCCTGCAAATCCTTTGCAGTAACCGGTTCCCCTGTTACCTTATAGGCTACGATGATTCTTCCTAAGCGTTCCTTTAAATCCTCCATATCCTCTGCCAGACAAAGCACCGCCATAATTTCAGATGCTACAGTAATGACAAAATGGTCTTCTCTGACCACTCCGTCCGTCTTGTTTCCAAGTCCTACCACGATATTGCGAAGCACTCTGTCATTCATATCCAGACAGCGTTTCCATACTACCTGCCTTGTATCGATATTCAATTGGTTTCCCTGTTGGATATGATTGTCAAGCAAAGCAGCCAACAGGTTATTGGCAGAAGTAATAGCATGAAAATCTCCGGTAAAATGCAGGTTCAAATCTTCCATGGGAACCACCTGTGCATAACCGCCGCCTGCAGCTCCCCCTTTTACGCCAAAGCATGGACCCAGTGACGGCTCTCTTAATGCAATGATCGCCTTTTTGTCCAATTTTCCAAATGCCTGGCCAAGTCCCACGCTTATGGTCGTTTTTCCTTCTCCGGCAGGAGTAGGATTGATAGCAGTTACTAAAATCAGCTTTCCATCAGGATTTGCCTTGATTTTGTTTAAATACTCATTGCTCAGCTTCGCTTTGTATGTTCCGTACAGCTCCAAATCCTCTTCTTTTACTCCAAGTGACAAAGCCACCTCTTTAATAGGCTTCATGACTGCTTCCTGTGCGATTTCAATATCTGTCTTCATTTCACTCTCTCCTCTCAGCTTCTGCCGGAACTTTGGCCTTTATAATTCCTCCAGCAATTGCTCAAACTGTTCCATGGTCATAAGGACTTTTCTTGGCTTGGTGCCTTCTTCCTCTCCTACCACGCCTGCCTCGGAAAGCTGATCCATGATCCTGGCAGCACGATTGAACCCGATTTTGAATACTCTTTGCAGCATGCCGATAGAAGCCTTTTCCTTCTCAATAATGAATTTACCGGCTTCTTCAAAATACGCATCCCGTTCACTTCCTCCATCGGCGCCTGCCACTGCTAAACCGCTTCCGGTCAGGCCGATATTGGAAATTTTTTCTTCTATCTCTTCCGCATAGGCTCCTGCATCGATACACTGTTCTTTTAAGAATTCTACCACATCAGAAACTTCATTATCCGAAACAAAGGCTCCCTGCACACGGGAAGGCTTTGACAAGCCCTGAGGATAAAACAGCATATCGCCTTTTCCAAGCAGCTTTTCTGCTCCGTTCATATCCAGAATCGTTCTGGAATCCACACCGGAAGAAACGGAAAATGCAATACGGCTTGGCATATTCGCCTTAATCAGACCGGTGATGACATCTACCGAAGGTCTTTGCGTTGCAATGATCAGATGAATGCCCGCCGCTCTTGCAAGCTGGGCAAGGCGGCAGATGGACTCTTCCACCTCGCCAGGGGCTACCATCATCAGATCCGCAAGCTCATCTACGATAATGACTACCTGGGGCATTTTCTCAGGCAGCTCCTGACCGCCGTTATCTTCCATTTCTTCTACTTTCTTATTATAGCCTTTTAAATCCCTTACGTTGAAATCAGCAAATTTCTTATACCGTTCATCCATTTCCGCCACACCCCAGCGAAGAGCTGCCGAAGCTTTTTTCGGATCTGTCACTACCGGTATCATAAGATGGGGGATTCCGTTGTATATACTTAATTCCACTACCTTAGGATCAATCATGATCAGCTTTACTTCGTCCGGATGGGCCTTGTATAAAATACTCATGATCAACGTATTGATGCACACACTTTTACCGGAACCAGTTGCCCCTGCAATCAAAAGATGGGGCATCTTGGCAATATCCGTTACTACCGTCTTTCCTGCAATGTCCTTTCCTACTCCAAAAGCAATGGGAGACGGAAATTCTTTAAACTCCCTGGATTCCAGCAGATCCCGCAGGGCAACTGCCGAATTTTCCTTATTGGGCACTTCGATTCCCACTGCCGCTTTTCCCGGAATAGGCGCTTCGATACGAATATCCGTTGCAGCCAGATTCAGCTTGATATCGTCTGCCAGATTTACGATTTTGCTTACCTTTACTCCCTGTTCCGGCTGCAGCTCATAACGGGTAACCGAAGGACCCTGGCTGATATCGGTAATGGTAACCTTTACACCAAAGGTCTGCAACGTCTGCTGAAGGTGCAGTGCTGTTTCCCTTAACTGTTTTTCCGTATCTTTTGCCGCATTGTTTTCTCCTTTTTTCAATTTGCTTAAAGGAGGAAATTCATATTTTTTATTTGGTTTCACAGGCGATTTCGGTATGGCAGAAGACAGGTTCTCCCCATTTGCTTCCTCTTTTTTTACCGGTGCGCTGTCAGTAAACTGCTTGCCGGACAAAGACTGCCTCTCTCCTGCCTGGCTTTTTTCGGCAAACACCTGCATATCCGCAACCCGCTGCTCTCTGTAGCAACAGCCTTTTCCACCGGAATTTCCGGTTCTTCGGGCATCTGCTGGTTTTCAAAGCCAATTCCCTGAATCTTAATATGATTCAAGGCATCCAATGCCATCTGTTCCTCTTCTTTTATGGTAATCTCATGAATGTTCTGGGAAGCCTTATCTTCTTTCTTAATGGTAGTATCCATTGCCACTCCGGATACCTTTTTATTCATGCGCAGCTCTTTTTCTTTCTTTTCCTTTCGCTCCTGTTGCTGTTGTTCCCTTCTACGCCTTGCCTGCTCCAGGCGTCTGTCCGCATCGTCCCTTGCCGTTTCATACACTCTCTGGCTGCTTTTCTTCACCGCCCTCATAAATGATTTTTCCGTTAAAATCACAAGGCACATAATAAACAGTATGAGCACCACTACTACCGTTCCTACCATACCCAGAATGGAATGCATTCCGTTGCCAAGCGCACTTCCTATGACTCCGCCGCCTTTTCCCGTCTTGGAAAATTCATAATACTCTGCCACTGTTTCACCACAGTTCTCCAGTCCGCTTAGTAAAGCTGCTACTATAGTAAACAAAAAAAACAGAATCGTTCCAGCCGCCAGCTTAAACTCTGCCGTGATTTTTCCTTTATTGGATATGCCAAATAAAATGCCTACAAACAATAAAACCGGCGCTATGTATGCCATGATGCCAAAAATACCGCACATCACATGGCTGAGCACATTCCCAAATCCGCCTATGATGCTGGTCTTTTCTCCCAGCTCATTGGTAATTTTAAAGTTGCATAAAAATAATAATATCATAAATGCCAGAAAAAATAAAAATAGCATTTCCTGGGCTATTTTAATATTGCTTTGTTCTTTTTGATTTTTCTTTGTTGTTCTTTTTCCCGGCCCAGGTTTTCGTCCTGATTTTGCTGCCATAATCTTGTCACTCCGTTTAAAAAATAATGCACTTTTACAAGTATAGCATTTTTTTGGCGGATTGTCATTATTTTATTTTGGGATGAGGGGAGGATGAGGGGGTTTTGGATGGAGGACGTAGGAGGAGCCAGCGCATATAGAAGTCTTATGGGCACGCTCTCGCTCTATGAAGACGCAGCAGTACTAACGCACCAAAAGACGGTGCGTAAGTGCTGGCGACTTCATCAAGGCCCAGAAGACTTCTATATGCGCTGGCTCCTCCTACTGGGTATCGAAAAAGGCTCCCATTACTCCTAAAAAGAAAAGGCTTTTGGCTATGACATATTTAAAATAGTCTTAAGGTGCTCCTCGTCAAAGCAGGTAGTATCTTGCCTAGCTAAGGGTAGAGGCCTGTAACGAAACAGCGGCAGAGGGAGGAGGCGGA
>JAAVAC010000044.1 GCA_014804265.1 Lachnospiraceae bacterium
CTTTGGCAATACTACTGTTGTTCGAGAAACGGTAAAGAACCGCTTCCGTTATGACGGGGAGCAATATGATGCGGTAATGGGGCAGTATTATCTGAGGGCCAGATATTATAATCCTGTTATTGGCAGGTTCACGCAGGAAGATACATATTATGGGGATGGATTGAATCTGTATGCGTATTGTGCGAATAATCCGGTAGGGTATGAGGATCCTAGTGGGCATCAAGTATGTCCTGTACAGAAGGCTGTTTATTCCAAGTATAGAGAGCAGGGTATGTCTAAAAAAGAGGCATATGAAGCGATGAAGAAGGAGCTTGGAATAGAGCGGAAGTCTGGGTATAAGGATAGTGGGACTTCGCCGGATTTTGGGAAGGGTAAAAACTCTAAGAAAAATGGAGCAACACGTGCAGCACAGTATTCCTCAGGATGGGGGAATGCGAGCTTACAAGAAGCTATTAATAAGTTTGCACCAAATGCAAAGCCTGTAGTTACATCAAAAGGAAAAATTATTTATCATAATCCCAAAACAGGAATAAGTGTTGTATATGATAAAAATTGCAATTATTTCAGAATTCAAGATACAACACGACCAGGTAGTAGAAACTATTTAGATTTGGATGGAAACGATATGAACAATGAAGTGGTAAATGGAAAAACACGTGGCAGAAGTAAGTCGGATTATCAAAAAGCTACACATTTTAATAATACTGATAAATAAAAGGAGTGATTAGATGGTAAGGCAACGTTTTATTAGAGTTCCAAAGGATGAAAAGGCCATGAAAGATTATGATTATGGAGTTCAAAAAAAAGAGCAAATGGAAGAAATAATATTATCGGAGGCACAGTATAAGATTTTAGACGATACAGGAGTCTTTGATAAAATTAATGAAAAATGTGGAATTATTATTGACGATTATGAAGAGGAGGTTCTCGAATTAGATAAAATTCCAATAGCACTGGAAATAGTAAATCAATTAATAAATAATAATGAAAATAAAGAACTAATAAAACTCAAAAGAATATTGAGTTTAGCAATTACCTATAAAACTATTGTTGGATTTGATTTCTAACATAGGATTTCAAGGAATATAGTATATATCCTACTCAGGAAAAAGTTTATGTAAGTATAGAAAGCAGGCTATGTCTAGGAAGAAATCAAATAAAGCGATAAAAAAGGAAATAAAATTATGACAAAAATAAACTTTCAATTCCATGCTTTAAGAAATGAAACCATAAGCTATATTATTAATAAGGTTAAAGAATATAATCTTAATATTATTGCAATCAATAGTAGTTTTCCTGAATTATCATATAAAATATATAATTCTTCAACAATTCTATACAATATTATTAATAATGCTGAAGAAGTACTACTTATGGCAGACGGAAATATTATAAAAGCAACAAGTTATATTGATTTTTTAAGTAAAAACAAGGGCTTTCTTAGTGTATGTTTAGGAAAAGAATGTGACGAAATTTTAGGAGAATCAAGAATGGCTGGAACTGCTGAAGGTGAAACACTGCTAATTTGGAGAAAAATAGTAAATCAATACAAAAGAAAAATGAACAAAGGTGCCTGGGGCATTGCAGAATGGGGCGGAGAAAGAAAATATTATTCTAGTCATATGTATACGGACCTTGCAAAAGAAAAATATGAAAAAGGAAGTAAAATATGTGCTTTTGCAGGAAACTGTATATTTGAATTAGAAAATAAGATATCGGATGACAGAGACTAATCTGAATCAACCATATAGTTATGATGAATGGTGAAGTTTTTATTATCCGGTGATAAGGTAGTGACAGAGGAGGAAAGTAACGGGAATGTAATCCGTTATATCCGGGGACTTGGCATTATCAGCTCTGACAGCGAAAGCGCAAGGACATATTATCATTATGTGTCGGACGAGCAGGGCAGCATTACCCATATTTTGAAAGGGGAGGAGAAAGAGGAAGCAGACAGGGCAGCTTCTGTAGATGTAGAAGAGGCTGGGGGCAGAGTTTTAAATTATTATGAGTATGATGCCTTTGGCAATACCACTGTCATTCAGGAAACGGTACAGAACCGTTTCCGATAGGCTATAATAATCAACCAAGAAAATAAGGGGAATTGATATGGATGTATTTGAATGGATTGAAAAATGGTATGTATCAATGTGTGATGGAGAGTGGGAACATTTTTATGGTATTAAAATAAATACTTTGGATAATCCAGGTTGGGTTGTACAGATAGATATTTTGGATACTGAATTAGATAATAAATCTTTCCAGACTATAAATAACTACGCAGATGATGATAATTGGTTACATTGTCAAGTAAAGGAAGGAAAGTTTAGTGCTTCTGGAGATCCAACTAAATTGAAAGAGATTTTAGAAGTTTTTAGAAATTGGGTTGAGGATTAAAAATGAATACTCAGCATTATTATCCAGTAGATTGGTTTGGCATTATAGGAAGGTGATAAGTTGGATTGGATAAATATTATTAGTAATAATGAAAGTGTTATATCTAATATAGCAATTATAGATGATTCTTTAATTGTAAGGATTAGGTTATGGAATGGAAATGAAAGGATTTTAAAATTTGACAATTATTCCGCTTTTAAAGAAAAAAAGTCTATCGATGAAGAAATTGGCGACATTATATTGCAAAAGCAGTCAGAATTATTAGAAGAATTAAAGAAAGATAATGAAGATTATATTGAAGAAATGAAAAACATGAGAAGCTTTGTTTTTATGAATGCGTGGAATGATAGAGTTATTCTTGAGGTAATAGCTGAAAGTATAAATATAGACGAGAAATAATCTAAAACTATATACATAGCAAAAGGATGAAGTAATTTAATATGTCTTATGAAATAAATATAATTGCAGTCAATCAAATAAAGCCTATTCATATGAAAGATTTATCCATAATAATATTGCAAAATGAAATCGAACATTTTGGAGTGAATAGGTATGCGGAAATCTGGCCCTTTTTTTCAAGTACACAAGGAATTTTATATTCATTAGTTACTGAAATTCAAGATGGGCTGTACAATGCGCTTGAATTGTGTGATTCAAACTTTGAAGTAGTAGTCCCGGATAATTTACTTCCGAGTTGGATTTCTGAAGATATTAGGGAAAACTTAACACCATTTATAGTCAAAGAAAATGTCTATAAAGAGTTTATAAGTATATTGAAATATTTGCTTGAAAATGCTCCGCAAAAGAAAATACTATTTCAAACAAGGTATCAAGGGGGCGATGAAGAAATTGTATTTGGAGTTATAAGATTAAGCCATTTTATAGATATGTTAAATAAAAATCAGGTTTTATTTAATGTATGTTATATCATAACAAAATAATTATCAAAAAGAGAATTCCTTATTAATAAGGAAAAAGAAAAGGAAGAATTGGCAAAAGTACTGTGCAGTAGCTTAAAATGGTCAGTTCCTGAGGATATATTAATAAGCAATTAGAAAAACAAGACAGTCAAATACAACACAACAAAAAACAAACAGACAGGAGGTACAAGCATAAGATGAAATCCTATTCCTTATATCTAAATAACAGCCCAGTAAAAAAATACAACAACACCTACAAAAAAAACGAGCTGGAAAACATGACCACCCATCAGCTTCGTGACATCTGCACAAAGGAGATGATCATCAAGGGAATCACCAACCCCTTAAACCGCTATGAGCTGATTGAAACCATCCTAAGATACCGGGGAGAAAAGGAAGCCCTTTTCATCCGTAAGGTAAAGGAAGGGGGACTGGAACGGTTAGAAGACATCCTGAAACGAAAGAAAGGCACCCTCTTAAAAGATGAAGGAACTATCCACAATCCGGCAAAGCTGATTTTATACAAAGATTTGAACCTGACCTTATTTGACAAATATCAGGTAGGCATCGACCGCAGCAAAAAAAATGACATCAGCAAGACTGTCATCAACCACATTGTAGAATCCAACGTGCTTTTAGTAGGGGCGGACGGGGAAATCTGCACGATTCTGAATCTGGTCAGCGACGGGCAGGAGGATGAAAAGTTTTATCTGGAAAGAGAAGGGGAGCAGCCCATCAACTTAGGGGAACGTAAATTTTATTACCTTCTGTTCTTTGAAAAAAGAGATTCCGACTATTTATACAATGCCTACTACAATATCGACCAAAAGCCCTATGCAGCCCTGAATTACTACAAGATTCCTCTTGTGGATTTAGAGGTAAGGGATGTGGAGGAAACGGAAGCAATCCTGTCCATCGACTTTGGAACCTCCAATACTACTGCAGGCACCTATCTGGATTATGGATATATTAACAGACACGACAGCAACGATTTATTAAACGGCGGAATCAAGCTGGATGCCATCAATGAAGTGCAGTTTTTGGACAACTCCAAATCACGGAAAAAATGGGTGCCCATGCTGCCTACCGTTGTGTGCGTGGCAGACTGCAAGGACCCGGATAATGTGAAATACCATTTTGGATACGAAGCACAAAAGGACACCCAGATTAAATATTATGATGAATCCTTCAGTATCTTTTATGAAATCAAACGATGGGTCAACAGCTATCACGTGAATCAGGAGGTCATGGACAAGGAAGGAAATACTGCAATGGTCGTGCGGGGGGAAATCATCCGGCAATATCTGCTCTATGTAATTGCCTGTGCCCAGCAGCGGTTCAAATGTAAATTCAAACACCTTCATCTGACCAGCCCCGTAAAGCTGAAGCAGCAGTACAACCAGATGTTTGCGGAGCTTCTGCCCGAGTACCATATTGATACAAAGCATATGTTAGATGAAGGAACAGCCGTCATCTACAACACCATACATAACCTGATTGAAAAGAAACGGTATTACGAGGGAGAAGAAATATCCGCACTGATCATCGACTGCGGAGGCGGCACCACAGACTTGTCCTCCTGTAACTTCATCATAGAAAACGACAGCATATCCTACAAGGTGGAAATCGAGACCACCTATGAAAACGGAGATACCAATTTCGGTGGAAATAACATTACCTACCGCATCATGCAATACATCAAGATTATGTTTGCAAAGCACTACAGCCAGGGAGGGCAGGTGCGCATTGATGAGTTGATTACCGTGGCAAGCGAAGATATTTTCCGTTTTGTGGATGAGTTCGGCAGAGACGAGGTTTACAAGGATTTAGAGAGAGCCTATGACGAAGCGGAAGCAGTCATTCCCACTAAATTTAAAAACTATGAAAACCATACAAGAGATGAATATTTCATGGTAAAGAACAACTTTTACTTCTTGTTTGACATTGCAGACCGGATGAAAAAGCAGTTTTACATGCGGGAAGGCATTTTAAGGAACAGCTTCCAGAATAATTACGAAAAAGAAAACGATGACTTGAAGGTTACCCAGATTGACAGATGGAACCTTGTAGTAAGAGAAGAGGGAAGACTGATTTATAAGCACTCCTTCCCGGAAGTGGTGTTCAACATCAAGGAAATCGAGCTTTTGCTGAAAGCGGACATTTATGAAATTGTCAACAAGTTCCTTCATGAATTTTATGAAGACCACTCCCTTTCCCAGTTTTCCATTATCAAGCTTACCGGACAGTCCTGCAGGATTGATATTTTCAGGGAAGCCCTGAAGGAATTCGTTCCCGGAAAAAGCATTGAATTCAAGCAGCAGACAAAGGAAAAGCAGAGCATTATGGAATTGAAGCTGACCTGTGTCCGGGGCGCCATCCAATATGTAAATGCAAGGAAAATGGGCTTTACCGACGTGGTGCTCACATACCGGATGCCGGCGATTCCCTATTCCATCAGCGGCTATACCCATGAGAATAAGGAAGTCATGCTGATTTACAGTTTGGACCGGAAGCAGACCTACGGGCATTTGTCCAGAAACAGCGGCATCAGACAATTGGAGCTTTTTCTAAAGGATGGAAGCGGCAATCTGAAATATCGTTATATTTACGATAACAAGCAGGAAGATTATGTGGAGACTACCTATGAAAAAATTCAGGATAAATACATAGCATACAAGGAATGTATTAGACAGGATGATACAGATGATATCGTGGAATCCGAAGTGAAGTTCTTCATTTTTGCGGCAAAAGACCAATGGGGATTTTTCCTGGTGCCTGTTACAAGAAAAAATTCCATTTTGTATATGGGAAGGGAAGCCTTTTATGCCTTTGAAAATGACTGCTGGGAAATGGACTTCTTTGACGGAATGAAATAAAGATTACAAAGGATAATAAAAATTGTAAAAGTAGAGGAATTTTCATATGTGGAATATGGTTTTAGTTTTAATTATTATCTTTCTTTATTTTCCAGTAAATGCCTTTATGGAGAAGGTGCAGCTGCATAAATATGAGCATGTAATTTTGAACATTTTAGGAAAAGGTGTGGCTTTGGCCCTTACAGTATTTCTTTGCACATTTGTGCTTATGCTCATTAGAGACAAAAGGGAAACCATAACAACTGATTTAGAGGATAAAGGAGTGGCAGAGTTCGTTGCCACAGCTCCCCGCATTAAAAATGTGAAAAATTTTAACGGAAAGCGTGCGGTTACAGTTACAAAGTATTATGTAAAATATACGGCAAAACTGGACTCCTTCAGATACACCTACTATGACGAGGTATCCGGCTCAGAGGAAATGAACAACCTTTTAAATCAAAAGGCAGTATTAAATTTAAGAGTATTTAAAGGGACGGACGGAAAAATTTTCTATGGCAAAGAATCCGATACAGTGGATTCCTACCTTGCAGAAAACGTTGCATGGAAACCCGCCTATCAAAAAATAGCTGTAATTGCGGCAGCAGCCTTTGTGTTGCTGGAATTATTATTGGTGCCGCTTGGAATGAAAATAGGAAGATAGGGAGAAATGGTATGAAAATGGAACAGACAAACAGAACCCTCCTGTTTGAAGAAATAAATCCCAATAAGCCGGATTTATTTACGATGATTGGAGATATCAAAGAACAGGAAAGCCTTACAGATGAAATGGTAGAACAGATACATAAAGAATTAGAGGTAGATTCCTTTCAACAGTTGATTGAAAAATTTAAACCGGGAATTTATATGTACTTGAACACCTCCAGCTGCAGCGTGAGTTTTTCCAGACAATGCTATTCTTTAGAAGGCCATGAGGCTTCCAAGATTACTTTAGACCAAAAGGATTCACTGCTTTCCGTAATCCTGGAGCTGATGGATTCCAAAAAGAACAGGCAGTATTTGTTGAAAAATTTTAATTATGTATTAAATGCCCTTGTTCCAAAGGAGCGCAAAAAAAAGTTTTTAAAACAGAGAAATCGATGCATAACCCTGTTTCATGATAATAAGACCGCAGAAGCAGAAAAGCTTTGCAAAAGCATACAAAAAGAACATAACAAAGGCCTGTTTCTTTTAACGCTTTTTTTGCAGGGGGCCTATGAAGTTATGGTAACAGAGGATCCTGAAACTAAAAAGGACCGGTTTATTGCGGATACCGCTTCCTCCAATCTGGTTACGCCCATTGCCTTGTCAGACAACCTGAAAAGAAAAGAGGCCCGTTTACTGGAAGAGGAACAAAGGGAATATGCGGATTTTCTGGAAGATATCATGGAAGAAACAGAAAGGCAGCAGCCTGTCTGCCATAGGGAGCTGTTTACTTTGTGCATGCGGCTTCCCACCATAAAAACAAAGGAAGAAATAGAAAAGCTGCAGCCTGTATATGAAAAGTATCTGGCATACTATTCTGATATTATCAAAATGTTCTGGATTCAGGGAAAGCCTTTATTGGAACAACTGCTGGGAATCAAAATGTTTTTTGAACAGTATGGGAAGGTTTCCGAAGGAATGCAGCCGTATCTGGTCATATCAAATGTTTCGGCAAAGGATATTTTATCCATGGATGCTCCCAAAAAGCTGCAGATTTATTTGGAAACAGTCAATCAAAAAAACTATGGAAAAAACACATTGTGGTATGGAATCATACCGAATATTTCCCTGGCGGACAATGAAAAGGAGAAAAATCTCCGGGAAAGATTCCAGGGAACAAAGGAAAAGATACAATATCCAGCCAATACCTGTCAGGAGGTTTCTGTTTTACTACAGATTTTAACAGAATATAAAATCCAGACCTTTATGAGCCCCCAGATTTCAGACAAGACTACCTTCCAATGGCTGAAGCAGCATGGTATGGATAACTGGATGGAGACGATGCAGGAATATGAAGGATTGGAAAGGCTGGAATATGTGATTCCCTGTTATCCAAACTGCATGGTGATTCCAAAGGAACAGGCACAGCTTATACTGGGCCACAATACCTCCTATGACGAATTGAAGGAGCAGGTAAGGATTCAGGGGGAAAAGAAGCTGTGGCTGGACGGCTTGGGAATAGAAGCGGCTTATATTGCGGCAGGGCTGTTTGCAGCCTGTCAATGCCCCAAGTACCTGGAAGTCAGATACAAGAACAAGATCAACACAGATTTCCCGGGAGTGGCATACAGGATGACGGAAGAAGACCATGCACTGATAACCCCTACCACCATGGCAAGAGAGGTTCTCACCTTTCCAAAGGAGCTGATGGAAGAGCTGCAAAGAAAGGGAGCCGGCGTCATCCTTATTCCTTACGGAGGAAAGATAGTAGCCGCCACTGACAGGACACTGGGCTATTTAAAAGGAATCAATGATGAAATTTATCATGTACAGACCATAAGCTACATTCAGAGAATCATCCGGAGTACCACCCAGGATTATAAGGAAAACCTAATCAAGCAATTTTTCCAAAACCGCCCTGGAAGCATTCGGATGCAGTGGATGGAAAATAAAAAATTCATCAACTCCATTATGAAAGAAGGAGAAACCATGGAATATGACATAGAAGAAAAAAACAGCACTTGTACATTCACTGTCATGTTTGAAAATGGCAAGAAAGGAGAGACAGTACACATTGCAAAATAAAGTATTGGAACAAGAATTTAATCCGGAAGAATATATGAATGAAAGGCTGCTTGAAATAGCAGATGATACAGAGAGAAAACAGCTAAGAGCTATTATGAATTCCTTTTTCACCCCATTTTATCAATATATGGAGGAAAAGTACCAGAAGCTGGAACAGCGGATGCTGGAAAAAGATAATCAGGATGGCGTCTTTGATATCGTTACCACAATCTGCCCTAAAAATAAACTGATTGCGTATGAAGACACCATGTTTCCCATGTATGAAGAGGATTTGGAAGAACAGTATATCAAGGTGGACGAGCTGATAGCCTGTCTAGAGGAACAAAAAGAATGCTTCTGCTATTTCGCATACGGACAGATGGAGTATGAAAAACTGCAAAAGCTCTGGAAGGAAAAAAGAAGATTTAAAGGAAAAATAAAAACTGCAGATGCGGAATTCGAGGCATATTTCATTCTGAAAAAAAATGAAAAATATGGAAAAAAGATCAAAGAGCTATATGAAATATTTGTACGCAACCAAATACCATGGCATACGCTTAAGGCTCCTTTTATCAATAAGATGATAGATGTGTATGTGGTGGAGGCCTCTTATCCGGAAGGAGAAGTAATAGAATCCATTGAAGTGGATTTTGAAGAGTATAAGGAGCAAATTCTTTTTGAGATGGTTCCCTTATGGAATATTGGAAAAAAGAAAATCAGAAGCAGTGCATATCCTGCATTTGAAGTGGATCAGGTTAATTTTACCCATACCATATACAGCAGTCAGCTGGAAAAGAACTGCCAGTATCTGGTAGGAAATGACCAGCTGGAATATTGGAATGTGAGAAAAGAATCTGAGGATTTATGTATTGAGTGCAAAGAGGTAGAACCGGTTACCTGGGATCTGCTGGAAATTCATCATGATATCCAATGCCATTATAAAGATGCATATCCACTTATGAGCAATGACAGAAAGACCCGGACAGACACTATGCTCATGCGTACTTTGGGAGAGCTTCGAAAACGGATTGGAGAGCTGCAGGTGGAGGATTATTTAACATTCAGGGAGCTGCAAAAGGTAGATTCTGTTACACAGAAAGAAGTGAATACCTATTCCATGAATGAGCCCATACAGGAGGAACTGCAGGCACAGGGAAACAGGCCGGGGCTGCTTTTTATCTTTGAAGCAGCAGACAAGGAAGACTATCTGAACGGCGATGTGCTCAGCTATGTGATCAGCAGCTTACAATGGGAGCTGCCGGAATATGAATGCTTTGGAAAAATAATGTAGCGGAAGGGTTGGATGGGCTGTCATGAATAAAATTTGGGAATTTATGTATGAAAATCAGGAAAAAATCAGATATCAGCAGACAGAATATTTCAGTCCCTATTATGAGGTCTCACAGGAATCCATAAAAGAAACAGGGGAACAAACCTACCAGGTAAGCTTTAACAGCTTTTACCGCTATGAAAAGGTTTTTGAATCACTGTTTGATATCAATATGAAAGAAGAAAGCAGGACACTGCTGTTTGACTGTATTCTGCATTATCTTGTCTGTGAGGAATTTAAACTGGGAATCACAGGAGATGAATATAACATACGCCAATGTTTTACTGCTATAGAACAGGGAACCTATGGGGAAGCTGTACAGGATATGTTTCGGGGCCTGTCAAAAGAAAAAAAGCATTTTATTGCCCGTACCCTTTACAAACAAAGCAGACTCCATGCAAGCGTATATCTGTTTGCCAGAACAGTTACCGGAATTCTGGATAACTGCGTGGTATACCGGAATAAGATTCAGCCAACGGTCATTCTGGTATATATACAGGAAAAAAATATTTCCAGCCAGCAGAAAATACTATTGGCGCTGGAGGAATTATTTTTACCGCTGAATTATACAATGCGTATCTTTCAGGAGAAGCATTTTGGAGTGATAGAGGCTGAGCAGACACTGGAAATGGATCAGATTGAGATTTTTTAAGGAGATAAGTATGATTGGATTGAAAATACCTGTATTTGAAAAAGGAAATGTATTGACCCGGGAAATGCTGGATTCCATGAAAGCATATGCAGTGGATGCCATCCAGCTTTCTTACCAGGGTTACGGAAACGGAATTATAAGCGGATGTGAAATTACCATAACGGACAACATTCTTACTATCCATAAGGGATTGGTAAGCTATCAGGGGAATATATGCTTTATTACAGAAAATATAGACCTTAAGTATCATTCCACAGATAAATGGAATGCAGTAAAGCTTTATTTTGGCGAGCTGTCAAAGGAGCAGAGCTTTACCACAATGGAAATGTATGGGGAAATAACAGAGCGGACAGAATATGAAGCTTCCGCTATAGAAATTGCCAGATTCCGTCTGCAAAAAGGGGCGGTGCTTCGAACGAACCACAGAAATCTTCAGGATTACGAGACAGAATATGACACATTGAGCATGATAGAAGCAGAATATGCCGGCTATAAGGAAAGCACCATATGTCCGGAGCTTTTATATCAGTTTGCAAAAGAAGCGGACGGCTTCCATATAACCAGAGACATTGATATGGCTTTCCTGCTGCAGATTCAAAATATGAAGGGACAGAGCTTAAACCGGAAAGCGGTGGAAACCTACATTGCCCTGCGCCTGGAAAAGAAGATAAGCCATTTGACTAATCGGGAAATATACGAAGGCCTGGTGGAAGTTTTGAAAAAAATCAAATCTGGAAAGGCGGAACCGGAAGTACGGCGCAGACCACAGAAGATGATAATAGATTAGGAGGATTGCTATGAGTGAATTCATGGACGAGGAAATATTAAAGGAGAAAAAAAGAATACAAAAAGAACAGCAGGAAATTCTGGAAAAGGAAATAAAGGGAGACAAACAGGAAGAATCCATATTTGATGGCAGCGTTACAATTATGGACCGGCCGGTAGCTTATGAGCGTGTGGAAATCCCGGAGCTGAAAATCAGCGTGCTGATGCCCTCTGATTTCTTTCTGGTATCCGACGAAGTGAAGCAATATATCTATCCGGCAGGAAACAGGCCGTCCCATGTATATGGAGGGGAAAACATTTTTTATCAGCTTTCCTTTTCCCTGACTGCTCATCAGGTTCCGGACGAAGGAATGGTGAAATTTGTTCCAATGGCAAAAAAGCTTATGGAAGCCATGGGTCCAAAGACCAAAGTCATGAATTCCAATGTAATTGAACATATGGTGGAAGAAAAAAAATATCACATAGGAATCGTGGAATTCATTTCTACCGCTATCGATATGAGCATATACAATGTGATGTTTTATGTAAGTATTGATAATCAGCTTTTAATGGGAAATCTCACATTCCCCCTGAAATACAAGAATTCTTATGTAAAGATAGCAAAAGAAACAATTGATAGTCTGATGATTCTGGAGGGAGGAGAAGAATAATGGAAACGATTACTTACTTAAATCTCAGTGTGGACGGCACGCCCATTGAAAAAATAGTCAGCTTATCCATTAAACATTCCATCAACCAGCATGCCATAGCGGAATTAACGGGAGAGGCTCCCTTAGCGGCAGCAGGGGATTTTGCAAAAAGATGTGATGAGACCACGAAAGTAACAATTACCACAAAAGCATCGGGACAGCCGGCAGTGATATTTTGCGGTCTGGTGGCCAATGTTGGCGTGGAGAAACAGGATGCCTATGGGTTGCTTAAGTTAAGCCTGAAATCTACCAGCTATCTGTTAGATACGAAAAAGAAAAATAAGAGCTTTCAGAATACAGGAAAAACCTATGAAGAGATTTTAAAGGAAACCTATGGCTCCAGTGCCAGCCTGACAATGAATGTTTCCGATAAGGCCATCGGGAGCATTGTAATGCAGTATAGCGAAACGGACTGGGAATTCACAAGAAGAATTGCCGCCAATTTCAATGCGCCGGTATTTGCCAATGTGGACACGCCAAAGCCTAATATTACTATCGGAATGCCAACCGCCGGAAAGTCTTATACATTAAAGGATGTAGAGACCGATTATGGAAGCAGTCTTGGAGGAGGTACCGGCCTTAAGAGTCATCAGTACATGTATCTGGGAGACAAAGTAAGCTATGGGGGACAGACAGAACGGGTAAAAGAGCTGTCGGCAACTATGGTAAGCGGCATTCTTACCACCACGGTAGCAGTTGCTTCGGACAAAGGCTTTGAGGCACAAAATGCTCTGATGTCAGCCGGGCAGGGAACTGCACTGGGTACAGGTGCAGCAGGAGGCGGCGGAAACGGAGTGGGCGTCACTACCAATGCGGCAGTTTCCGGAAAGATGTTTACAGGAATCGTCCAGGCAGTACAAAAGGACAAGGTACAGGTTCATCTGGTAGACATTGATGCAGAATATGACGGAGGGGGAAACTACTGGTTTCCATATTCCACCGCATATTCCTCTTCCGACGGAAGCGGATTTTACTGTATGCCTGCGGAGGGCGATACGGTCCGGGTATTCTTTCCATCGGGCAAGGAAGGGGAAGCCTTTGCAGCCAGCTCCGTAAATGTATCTCCCCTGGATGATCCCACACATAAAAAATGGCGTTCTCCAGCAGGAAAAGAAATACTCATGACAGAAGAAGGAATTTTTATTACCTGCAAGGAAAATAAAATCTTTATCAATCTGGCAAACGAAGACGGAATTACCATCAGCTGTGATAAGGATATCAATATATGTTCCAAAACCAATATTTCGGTTATGGCAAATGAGAAGATGGTGCTACAGGCGGATAATAATATCCTTATATCCACTGCCGAATCTTACATAGACATGAAGCCGGAGAAAATAGAAGTTGGTGCGTATAACGTGACCATCGCATAACAGACGGAGGATAAAATGGAACACAATTATTTGCAGGAATTTATGGAAGCCTATCATGCAAAAGAGCGCAAATGGTTTTTGGAGCAGACCTTTCAATATGTGAATGAACACAGGCAGGAGCTGGTAGAAAAAATAAAAAAGAATCTGGAGATTTTTCTAATGGGTGTGGCCACGGGACAAAAAGAATTCCCGGTGCCTGTAGAGTGCATACAGCTTTCTTTGTTGGATGTTTCCATTTTTAAGGAGGAACCGGCGCTTCGATATGATGCATATGGGGAACTGGGGGTTTTAGGCACCAGGCTCTACAGTAAAAACTTCCCCTGTGAGTGGATTCTCACCTATTGGGAGGAGTATCGAAAAAGGCTGGAAGAGGATGTGAAAGAAATGCAGGCAATCCGCTACATCAGCCAGGCAAAAATCCGGCAGATTATGATGGAAAGCACCGGCATGTTGAATGCATTTATTTATGGAATCATAAAATATCCCTTTCATGCTTTAGGCACTATGGAACCACTTAAGGAGTTATTGAAAACAGAAAATTTCTATATCAGCTTTGGCAATTATATGGACCGCCAGGCTCTGTTACATACAGAATATCCGGAGATTGACATGTTCTTCCATGGAAAGGAAGAGGCCCTGGAATACAGAAAGTATCAGCACAAGGTATACCGGAAAAAGGAATTCAAGGAACTGGATTTAACCCATAGCAGATTCATGGAATGTCAGTTTGTAAACTGCAGATTTGAAAAGTGCCAATTAAAGGATGTTACCTTTGAAAACTGCAGATTTTACCATACAGACATGGAGAACTGTACAGGCTATGGCATGACCATGAACAACTGCATTATAGAACAGCTGAAATGCGTGGAAGTAAACTTTCATTATGAAGGGGAAGAGGATGGCAGCGCGAAGGATATCTATAAGCCGTTAGAAATTTTCCTGTCACAAATAGACTATATGGAGATGGAAAACTGCAATTTAAGCTATTCCAGCCTGCTTGAAAATGATCCTGTGAAAATCAAAATCAGTGAGTGCAATCTGGAAAACAGTACGATGGAGGGAAAAATAGATGAAAATGGAATATTTGAGGATCTGTCCGGACAAGAAGATGAGTAATCCCTTTGTTGTGGAAGGGCTGGACAATCAGATTTATGTGGCAAATCCGTCAAAAGAGCAGTTTAAACGGCTTCCAAAATCAATGGTTACCTATTTTGATTATGCCCCAGACTTTGATGTGCCGGATTACGTAGCCACGCCTACCCCAATGGTATCGCCAAAGCTGCGTAAAGTATTTCACATGTATGATGATACGATACAGTTTAAAAGCGTGCAGAATTATACAAACAAGGAAACCGATGCCTTCAAACTGGCGCCTTCCTATTATGTATATTATGTGGAGCAGACAGACTGCCTCCATGAAAGTACTGTGATTGCCCCTAACGGAGCAGTGACGGATCTGGTGCTTGCAGGAAGTCAGATTCGTAATAAGGATATTATCGTAATTGGGGGCATTGTACAAAAGATTACAATCGTATCTTTGGCAGTAGCGGAAAGTATCATGAGGCGCAGATTGTTTGGAATCGATTTTGAAGAAGTAAAGATAAAATAAACGATAGGAGGAATAGGGAAATGGCAGAACTGGAAGCCGAAGAGGCAATGGGAGGAACCGGAAAAACACAATATGTCACCAGATTGATGAAAGCAAAATGTAATTTTGGTTCCATGAGTCAATATTTAAATTTGCCATTGGATCATGGGGTATGGTTCCAATCCCCGGATACACCGATCATGAATGCCAATGACCATGAACCGGACAAGCATATTTTACACTTTGGAAGATGTACTTCTTCTAAAAATCCGGGCAATACCATTAACTTAGAGGAAATGATCATTAATGCCTTATTTCCATTCGGCGGCTTTCTGGGCAGCAAGCTTTTAAAGAAGCTGTTGAATTGTGAAGGATGTAAATGCAAGCCTATGACCATAACTCCATGGAAGGAAACAGATGATGACTATTATATTGACGGGGCGCCGGCAGTTACTGTGGAAAGCACCCTGCAATGCTATTATGGGGGAAGCATTACGATAGATACGGAAACGGAGGCAAAAGGCGATGAAAACACGGATGAAACAATAGAGGCTACCGAAGAGGGATATCATTCCACCAATAAAATGCCAGCTTCTATGGCAGAAAAAATAAATAATTTTTGTTCCGGTCCGCAGGATGGTTCCGATTCGGCATTTGATGGAGCCATGGACTCTATGGCAGGAGGCATGGGTATGTATGCAGTATCGCCGGAGACAAGTGCCAGCAATTATGCCCATAATAAGGCTCAGCAAATGCCTCCGGGTGCAGTGGACTTGGCAGGAAATATTATTGATTCTTCAGCGCTTGGAAACTATAAACTGGGAAATGGAACAGTAGCTTCCCAGGGAAACGGAGTGGTGGCCGCATACAATGCGGTAAATATGTTGTCCCAAAATGCGGATATAGCATCTATTATCCGGTTTTTTGAATTGCTTCCTTATTTAATGGGCAATGCCTCCCTGGGGGAAGAATCCTATGGACTGATTGCGCTGCTTATGTATATGATGGCACTAAATTACAATGTGTCTGTCAGCATCAAAAAGTCATCCGGGAAAAACAGTAAAAAAAGCGGGAAGAACATACAGGGAAAGACCAAGGTGGAAAAAGCAGGACAGGTAGGTTTAAAACAAGGAAAAGCCGGACAGTTAAACATGAAACGAGAAAAAGGCAAACAGTTAGACATAAAACAAGGAAAAGTGAAACAATTAGACACCAATCTGGAAAGAAGTAATAAACAGAAGAAAAAACAAGTGGCAGTGATGGGTTCGCTTGTATCAGATACAAAAGGCAAAAGAAAAATAGGAGGATTAACAGCAACGCCGGTAATGGAAGAAAGCGACAGCTTACGGCATCGGATGAAGGACTCTGAAATCATGGTACTTATTGGAGAAGAGGAACAAGAGCTAATGGAGGGAGGAGACGAATAATGCAGGGACAGTATACGTTAGCACAGCTTAAAATTTCTGCAGGTCTTTCTTATCAGGAAATTTTAGATTGTAAAATAAAGGGAAAAGTAGGAGAGCATGGTGTCTGTGAAGTGCTTTTGGAAGTGGCGGAAACCACAAAGGGCGGTCAGGTCAATGCTCTCATAGACAGTGAAGGTTCGGTCAGTCTGGACGGAAAAATCCTTTTAAAGGGTGTGGTTACGGAGGCGGGGCTTAGCAGTAAAAATGGTTATTGCAGGGCAAGGCTGGTAATTGCCACCAAATCCATTCTGGCAGACAAAAAGAAAGATAGCTGTGTATTTCAGGACCCGGGAAAAAAATTGTCGGATATGGTAAACCATGCCCTGTCAGGCACCGGGCTGACTGCCCAGTATGAGAAGGATATTGCCATTTCCCATGTAGTGTACAGACAGGACGAGACACCATGGCAGTTTATCAAACGTCTGGCAGCACAATACAAATATCAGGTATATGCAGACCTTAAAAGCAGTGCCATTGCCATTGGAGAGGTAGGCTTTGCCACTTATCCGGAGTCTGATCTTGGAAAGGTGAAGTCTGTCAGCAAGGATATTTCAGAGCTTCGCCAGGTACAGAGCAATCAGGACAGCACAGCAGCAGCCTATGCATTTGAAACCCAGACGTATATCAGTGAAAATCTTTCCATGGCAGCAGGGGACCATATTGGAAAAGAGACTATTTTAGAGCACCTGGTCACTGGAGAAAAGGGAATCCTTATCAATGAAATCCGGGTGCAGAAAAGCAGCACCAGTGCGCCCTCTTACCAGAATCAGGCAGCGCCGGCCATTGCCAGTGGGATTGTAACGGGAACCGTTATCGCAGTGGATGGAAACCAGGTACAGGTACAGTTTGATGCCAATGGGGGAGTTGGAGGAGGCCTTACCTGGATTCCATACGAATCAGTAATCAGCAAC
Source organism: Lachnospiraceae bacterium (assembly GCA_014804265.1). GTDB lineage: Bacteria > Bacillota > Clostridia > Lachnospirales > Lachnospiraceae > RGIG3040. The sequence continues at coordinate 17,674 of JAAVAC010000044.1, forward strand.
AACTTTTACTGTATGCCGGATGTGGGAGACAAGGTATTTATTTACTATGAAAACAATGGAAAGATCATCTGTATGGGAAGCAAGAGAAGCAGCGATTCCCATCCGGATTTTGACAAGCCGGAAGAAAAAGTCATGACTAACCATGACAAGATGATAAAATTCACCACTACCGGATTAAACATAACGGCAACCAGAGAGCTTCATGACAACGATTCTGACCAGGAGATTTCGGTAAAGATGGATGATAAGGAAGGGATTACCATTACCTCCGGACAGGCCATCCAGATTTTTACTGACCAGAATATCCGTCTGGCAGCAGGGGAAAAGAAGCCCGATGAGCATAATGAGCTTTTCGAACAGGGGAAGGATAAATTTAAACAAAGAGATAAAGCAGGCGCCAGCGAATATGCAGCGGACAGCGGCTTAGATGGGGCGGCAGCTTTTTTGACAGCCACAGGCACAGGTCTCAGCAATTTGGGAAAAGACGTGAAGGACAGCTTTGTGCAAGGCTTTCAAGGAATGGTATTCTATGATTTATGGGGAGGCAAAGGTCAGGAAGGAGAGGAGGATGAAGAGCCGGAAATCGTATATGAAACAGGAGTCTTATCCTTGTACGCAAGTGAAGAGCTTTTGCTGGTGTCAGGAGAAAGCATCATAGACCTAAGTAGTGAAATCACCTTTTCCACACCGGAATTCCGCTGGCTGGGATACGACCAGACAGAGCATGAGCAAGTAGAGGAACAGCTCCATGACTGGTGGGAGACTGCCCTGGACGGATTACAGCTTGCATTGGATATTGCGGGATTCATTCCGGGTATCGGAGATGCGCTGGATTTAGTAAATGCAGGAATTTCCCTTGCAAGAGGGGATTATTTTGGTGCGGCATCTTCCCTGGTATCCGCCATTCCTGGTGTAGGAAGCTTTATTGGCGGCGGAGCCAAGGCATTAAAGGCAGGCGGCAAGGCAGCAAAGGCAGTGGCCAAGGTTACAAAGGTTTTGTCAAAATATAAGAAAGTAATCAAGGCGGTGGAATATTTTTATTCCACGGTAAATTTAGTGGCTACGTTTATCCGCAATAAGGACCAGATAGCTGAATTTACTATTAAGATGCTGGACGGAAGTTTTGACTGGAGTAACCCGGAGGATGTGCAATTGTTAATTAGCATGGGAAATCTGGGAGTTGCTACAGCAGGCCATCTTAAGAAAACCCATGATACCTTTGGGAAAAAGAAATCAAAAAATAAGACAGGCGGAGACTCTGATGATGGTGGGAATAATAAGAATGGAAATAAGGATGGCCAGGGGGAGCAAACCTGTAAATACGACCCTATCAATGTAGTAACAGGAAGCCAGACTCTGGTATATACAGACTTTGCCCTTACAGACATTACAGGGAACCGTTACTTTAAGCGTACCTATGAATCCATTTATGTAAATGAAGGCGGTCTCTTCGGCTGCCGGTGGATGGCGGAAATGGAAAGCAACATCACCAGAAAAGACGGCCTTACCATCGTCCAGATGCCGGACATGCACTTGATTCGCTTTAAAAAGACGGAAAACGGCTATGAGAACCTGATGCAGGGAAAGCAGCAGTACCGCCTCTTCGATACAGAGGAAGGCTATGTACTGAAGGACCATGCAAGCGGGATCTCCATGTACTACAGGATGAATGGAAAGCTTTCCCATACAGAGGATGGAAACCATAACCGTACCGAATACATCTATGAAGACGGTGTGCCCAAGAGGATAGAATACCCGGGCGGACAGTTCTTGAGCTTTGCGCTGGAGCATGGCAAGATTACAGAGATCACAGATATCCTTGGAAGGAAGCTCACCTACGAGTACGAAGGGGAATTCCTGACGAAAGCCACCCTTGCAAACGGCGGCAGCATCCGGTATGAATACACGCCGGAGGGCTACATCCGCTCCGTCACGGACCAGAACGGCAGGACCTACGTGGTGAACCACTATGACCGGAAGGGCCGGGTGGTGCGCCAGGAGCTGTCCAACGGGGAAGAATACGTCATGTTCTATGACGACGGAGCCAAGAAGAACACCTTCGTGACCACGGCAACGGGGAACCGCATCACCTACAGCTACGGGAAGGAGAAGCTCCCCACCATCACCGCCTACGAGGACGGCACCTATGAGGAGAAGAGGTATGATGAATGGCACAACGTGATCTACGAACGTGACAGGAACGGCGGCGAGACCAGCCGCATCTATGACCGGGAAGGGAACCTGCTGGAAGAGACCCTGCCAAACGGCTTAAAGACGGAATTCACCTACAACGGGGCAGGGAAGATGCTCACCTGTAAGGACAATGCAGGAAGGGAGGAGTTTTACGAGTACGACCCTGCCGGGAACATGACCAGGAAGAGCCGCCGCCTGGACGGCAGGACCATGCAGGCCTATGCCTATGAATATGACAGCGCCGGCAGGATGGTCCGTGAGACGGACCCGGAAGGGAGCGAGACCACCTATACCTACCAGACCGGCTTCGCCCTGTACTCCTCCATGAGGAATGCGGAGGGGACGGAGATCCGCTATGCTTACGACAAGGCAGGGCGGAACATGGTGGTGGAGAACGAGTTCGGCTCCCTGCGCTACGGCTACAACGATGCGGACTTCATGACCAAGGAAGAGGACGAGGAGGGCAACGAGACCCGCTACGACTACGACCGGATGTGCAACCTGATCCGGCGGACATCCCCGGGACATAAGGGAAGCGGCGCCCTCAGGGAACAGGCCACCCGCTATGAATATGACGACTTAGACCGGCTGGTGCGGGAGATCTCCCCCATGGGAAGGGTAAAGGCCTATGAGAACGACTCTGAGGGGAACGTGACCAAGGAAGTGAACCCCAACTATTACGACCCGGCCACCAAAGACGGAACCGGCGTCATCCACCAGTACGACCATGACGGCAACCGCATAAGGACCATCTACCCGGAAGGGGAGACGGAATGCTTCCGCTACGACCCGGAAGGCAACCTGACGGAATACATCCGCCCGGAAGCCTATGAAAAGGACGGGGAAGCCGCAAGGGGCACCCGCTATACCTATGACGAGGTGGGAAGGCTCACGGGGATACGGAACGAAGAGGGCGTGATGGAGCATGCCTTCGTGTACGACCTGTGCGGGAACATCATCAAGGAGATCGACGCCAAGGGA
>JAAVAC010000045.1 GCA_014804265.1 Lachnospiraceae bacterium
ATTCCAATCTCTGCAACGACTTTATATATGGCAGAAGTCCTCTCCCTCATCTTTCCCAACCAATCATCACAACCAGTTTCATAATATTTCCGATAATCATCTATGTTGCTTGGTTTTGGATTAAACTTGGCAGAGTATTCATCATCATTAGCTTCATTTGAAATAAACAACACTTTTCTTTTTTCCTTAGAGAAAACAGCTTCATCAATAATTCCGTCTCTCCGAAAATGGCTTTTCGTAATATTTTTACCTCCTCGTGTTCGTTTCCACGAAAAATCTGGCTCATTTTCCTGTGCATATTCCCATTCAATAAAAAGTTGCTCTAATTGCTCTGATTTAGATACCATTCCCTTATCCCCTTGCCAAATGTAAATTTAGTTTAATCTTACCACAATCACATTGATATTATTAGCAAGTTTCCGTTATATCTTTTCATATTCGCTGATACCTCCATACAAACACCGATATTTTTAAAGATATCTTACCATAATAGTGTCAATATGACTATAATTTTTCATGAACTGTCTTATTTTTCATTTCAAACATTCTGCAAACAATTTTGTAAGATATTTCATGAGTAACATGTCTTTTATGTGAATGGTGAATATCGGGAAGATTCTGCTATTGGAAAGCTTAGGCACGATTTTAACTGTACCAAAGCAGATGATATGAATTTTGAACTGCGTGCAGACCAGACAAAGGTTACCTTTTTGTAACTATGTAATAAAAAAGTGCGTACTTTTTTAGGCACATACTTCTTGATAGAATAAACTTGTCAAAAGGCAATGCGAAAACAGATACGAGGAGGAATGTATTATGGCATTATCAAATGTTGCAGAGTTTGCAGGAAACGGAAGCGCCTGTGGCGCAGCGGCACCAGAAGAAAAGCCCAGCGCTTGTGGAAGCGCCTGTGGCGCAGCGGCACCAGAAGAAAAACCCAGTGCTTGCGGAAGTGCCTGCGGTGCCGGAGACAAGTAGGTTAGCTGCTTCAAACCGGCAGGAAACTATTCAGAGCCATATATAAAAAATTCCATGGCTCTGGATGGTTCCACGTTTGAAAGGACAGTGATGTTTATGAAACCTTATTTCGCATTTCAATGGCATATTACGGATTATTGTGACCAAAGATGTAAGCACTGTTACATTTTTTCAGAGGGAAAATGCAGTGAATTATTATCCATGAACCTGGATAATATGAAAAAGGTCATCTCGAATATAGAAGATATGTGCGGGCAGTTAAACCGTACACCCTATTTTTACATCACAGGCGGCGACCCTGTTTTGCACCCGGACTTTTGGGATTTGATGGAATTGATTCGATCAAAAGGCTATAAGTTTACTTTGATGGGAAATCCCTTTCATTTAACAGACCGGGTGTGCCGTCGATTAAAAGAGTGTGGCTGTGAGAAATATCAGATGTCCATTGACGGTATGAGAGAAACACATGATGATTTCAGGAAGCCCGGCTCTTTCGATTGTACCCTGGAAAAGATTGCAGTGATCCGAAATGCAGGCATCAAGTGCGCAATCATGTCTATCGTATCGGGAACGAACCTGGAGGAAATGCCGGATGTGGTGGATCTGGTTGTGAAGCATAAGGCGGACATATTTGCTTTTGGAAGATACTGCCCTACCAGTCAGGAAAAAGATACCGGAATAGAGCCGCTTGCCTATCGGGATTTTTTGGATAAAATGTGGGATAAATACCAGTCATACAAAGAGCAGGGAGTGAATACGTATTTCAATCTGAAAGACCATTTGTAGACACTTTACCTTTATGAAAAGGGTCTTTTCAAAATCCCGGAATATGCAAAAAAAGATGTGGTGTATGAAGGCTGTCACTGTGGTATCTGCCACATGACAATTTTACCAAATGGAGATGTGTATGCCTGCCGGAGATTTGAAAGCAAAGTGGGAAATGTGTTTGAAGAATCGCTTTATGATATATTCATCACAAAAGAAGAAATCTATCGTGACTATGATAAGTTTGAAAAATGCAGCAAATGCCAGCTTGGAGGATTTTGCCGGGGCTGTCCTGCGGTCACCTATGGAACAAGCGGAAGTTTTTATGGAGCAGACCCTCAATGTTGGAAGGAAGTAGAGCAAACGGAGGTTTTATGATGATGAATGCAGTTATGGAAAATATTATGACCAGAAGAACCATTCGCCGGTTTCGGGAACAGCAGATTTGTGAGGGAGATGAACAGGCACCAAAGGGAAAAGCACGAAATGATGGACGGATTATGAGAGTGGGGTGATGAAATGAATTTACAGATTTGTCTGGAAAAATTACAATATGTAGGAGTCTTGAATTTTGCAACCGTAGATGAGGAGAGCTCACCGCAGATACGCAATATAAGCGCCATACATTACGAAAGGGATGGGTTATATTTTTTTACTGCGAGAGGAAAAGATTTCTGTAAACAATTACTTAGTGATGGGCGGGTTCAGGTTCTTGGATATACAAAATATAAAGAAATGATTCGACTATCCGGCAAAGCATATCCTGTGGAAAATGATATGCAGGAAAAATGGATTGATACCATATTTACAGAGCAGCCTTATCTTGCTAATGTATATCCGGGTGATACAAGAAAGATCGGCATAGTGTTTGCTATTAAAGATGCCACTATCGAATATTTCAATCTGGGTGTCCATCCTATTTTCCGGGAAACTTATGTTATGGGAAATGCAGGGAAAACAGAAAAAGGCTATTACATTACAGAACGATGTATTGGTTGTGGAGCTTGTAAAAAGCACTGTCCGCAGGGATGTATCAAGGAAGGACAGCCATACTATATGGAACAAGAACATTGTCTGCATTGCGGAAATTGTATGGAGCATTGTCCTGTAGGGGCAGTTGATTCAAGAAAAGGGTGATGAATATGTTACTTAGGAAGTCGAAAAAACAGAAAACAGAAAATAAGACAGATAAAATAACAGCTCTCAGGCAGGCATTAAAGCAGGCAGAAACCGTCGTGATCGGTGCAGGTGCAGGGCTTTCCACCGCTGCCGGTTTTACTTACAGCGGAGAACGCTTTCACACTTATTTTCAGGATTTTGTAGAGAAATATCATTTCAGGGATATGTATTCAGGGGGCTTTTTTTCATACGAAACCTTAAATGAGCATTGGGCATATTGGAGCAGATATATCTATATCAATCGTTACATGAACCCGCCAAAGCCACTGTATCAGGAGCTTTTCAGGCTGGTGAAGGATAAGGACTATTTTGTTATTACCACCAATGTGGACCACTGTTTTCAGAAAGCCGGTTTCGATAAAAAGAGATTATATTATACACAAGGCGATTATGGATTGTTTCAATGCAGTAAGCCCTGTCATGAAGAAACCTACGACAATGCAGAAACAATCTGTGAAATGATAAAAGCACAGGGCTGGCAAATGGGAGCAGATAACCGTTTCTATTTGCCGGATGGTGTGACCGCCAGAATGTGGATACCTGACGAGCTGATTCCCCGTTGTCCCAAATGTGGGGAGCCTATGAGCATGAATCTTCGGGCGGATGATACCTTTGTGCAGGATGAGGGGTGGTATCAGGCTGCAGGGAGGTACGAACTGTTTTTGGAGAGGCACCAAAATGCGAAGGTGCTATTCTTGGAATTAGGTGTAGGATATAACACCCCCGCAATAATTAAATTTGTGTTCCATAGGCTGACAAAAAATAATAGGCTTTCAACCTATGCTTGCATAAACTATGGGGAAGCCTACGCCCCGGCAGAAATAGCAGACCGCAGCATTGTTATAAATGCAGACGCTGGGGAAGTTATAGAAGCGTTGCTGCGTCAAGCGTAAAAATATATTGTGATTTCCTTTTTCACATTGTCACACATGATTCTTTCAATCAGCGCATGGCTGGTGGCGGCTTTCTGGTCCATTGGTACATCCGATTGCAGCAGGGACAAAGCAGACAAACATTTTTCTTGAAAAGCGGATGGGTCAAAAGCGGGCTGGGCTATGCTGTCCCGTCGTGCTACCAGCTTTTCAATGGCAGCAGACAACCGCACTTTGTTTTCCCGGTATTCCTCCAGCGTGTCAATTTCTTCAATGTATAAATCTTTTCTGGGCTGTCATAGACGTTTTGCAGCGTTTCAAATATTAGTTTTTCAACAATTTCAACCTTGACAGATAGATTTTCACATCTTGCGCCGTTCATAGTGTTATTGCAACGGTAGCGGGGCTTTCTGCCGCCCGGACGCTGGGACACATGAGAGAGGGACCCGCCGTAATAAGGGCAACGCATAAGCCCGGAAAGTCAGTGCGCATATTCATTTGTTGACCGTTCATATTTCTTGTGCTTTGCAGCCCGTTCTTCAATGATTTTCTGTACATTATCAAAAGTTTCTTTTTCAATGATTGGCGGGTGTTTTCCGTCATATATACCGTGTTGCCCATCCAGATTGACTTCAAGTTGTCCGCAGTATGTACGGTTTTCCTTTAATTTCCCGCACTGTAAGTGATAACATAAACAGTGCGGATGGTATGTTGAATCTGGTATGATGTATTATTTGCGTAGCCCCGGTAGTGTTCCCAGCACTGCCGGGGCATTTTCTTATATTGCCTGCAATTTGTGAAAATATATATGGAGGTATAAATGGAACCGTCCGCTATTGGTAGTAGTGGGCGGTTTCATTTTTTTGGATATAACATTACAAGCAAAAAGGATGGAATGAAATATCTTGTTATAATTTGTCTGATTTGGTAAAATAAATCCGTTACCGCTCCTAAACTGGTAGCAGGGAGGGGGTGTCTGTATGGAAAGCGTTCTGTCCATTTTGATCGCTGTCACGGCTGGTGTAGTTTGCCACTACATCATCAAGTGGTTAGACGGCGATAAATAGTCGGTAACTAGCCCAAACGGTTGACTTCTCCGTAAAAGAAGGAGAATCCCCGAAAGTAGTCACGATACTTTCGGGGGTTCGTCCTTTTTGTCTGTATGGTACTGTTCTGTCCTGCCTAATAGGCATTATAGCATATGCAAGATTTGTTTGCAATATACCCCCGAATATTTTACTTATCAAATTTATCTTTAATTATCGCTTCCGTTTCAGTTACGAAAGCGGGCCTCCAGTACGTTTATTTCTTCCAGCGTATACCTGCCGCAGCCAAAAAGCATACCCTTCAAAAATGGTTTGAGGGCTGCGAGTTCTTCAAGGGTAAGCATGGAAAGAAGCGTCACAAGTTCTTCATCAAGAAAGTCTGGCACTTCAATATCTATTTTGATTGTCTTTTTCATAAGCAAGTCCTTCCTAATAGGTTCCCGATATACCACAATGGGCTTGCAGGAAAACTACTGCAATAATGTGGAAAGGGGGAGCGCAAATGTTAGTAAATGAGTTAAAAACAGCCATTCACAAAATGGTTGACGCAATTTCAGATGAAAATACTTTGATTAGAATTTACACATTTATTAAGTATCTGAAATAATGTCAAAATGTCCGGAACAATATCGAGGGGTGGGTTATTCCTGCCCTCGCATACCGTCTGATAGCTTATGTATAAAGTCTCGAAATAATTTTTTGCCGTTTTCTATACGACTGATAGCGGAACGGGTAACGCCGACACGAGAACCAAATTTTTCAGCAGATAGCCCCAAAATAGTACGCAATTCTTTGATACGTTCATTCAACAAACACCCCGGGGATTATCAAGTACCCGTTCTGGCAGATGACTGCGAAAAATTCCAAGGCGATCTATGCCTGTATCAATTATGGAGAAACTGGATGTCCTAGGGAGATTGCGCATCAATCCATTTGTATTGATGGGGATATAGGGAAAGTATTCAGCTGTTTTTAATATGTTTTTCAGAACTTACTTCGGGAAAATGCATATTTTTCTAAAGTATCGGTGTATAATAAATATAATGCATTGACTTTGCGATTTTGTATCATTATAATATAACTACGGAAAATTGCAACAATTATTTAAAATCCGAAGTGAGGAGAAATGAATGGAGCCTATTAAACGGGATATATATTTGAATCGGTTGATTGAACGTCGAGAAAATGGACTGATTAAAGTAGTCACTGGCATTAGAAGATGTGGAAAGTCTTATCTGATGTTCAAATTATATTATCAATATCTGTTGGATTCTGGCGTAGAGGCATCCAGAATTATCACGGTTTCGTTAGATGACGATGATTATGAAGAATTGCGTGACAGCAGGCAGTTGAGCAGATACATCAGGCAACGTATAACCGACGATGGCATGTGGTATGTCTTTTTGGATGAAGTCCAGATGTGTAAGGGGTTTGAGTCGGCACTCAATGGTTTGAACAGAAAAGAAAATCTGGATATCTATGTGACAGGAAGTAATTCAAAATTCCTGTCCTCTGATGTGCTGACGGAATTTCGGGGACGCGGAGATGAAGTTCGAATCTATCCATTGTCTTTTTCTGAATATGTTTCAGCATATTCCGGGGATAAATACGATGCGTGGATTGATTATTACACTTATGGAGGGCTTCCGCTGATACTCAGCAGAAAAACAGATGAATTGAAGTCGCAGTATTTGATCGATCTGTGCAGGGAATTGTATTTGAAGGATATTGAAGAGCGTCACAAGCTGCGTGGAGATAATGTTATGGCGGCATTAGTCAATGTTCTTGCATCAGCGGTGGGGTCGTTGACTAATCCGACAAAACTGGCAAATACTTTCAAAAGTAATGGGATTAACGTCAGTGATAAAACAATTGGAGTTTATATCGGATATCTGCTAGATGCTTTTTTAATCAGCAAAGCAGAGCGGTACGACATTAAAGGAAAAAAATATATTGCATCTCCCTTTAAATATTATTTCACGGATGTGGGGCTTCGTAATGCCCGGCTTAACTTTCGGCAGCAGGAAGAAAATCATCTCATGGAGAACATCATTTACAACGAATTGCTGATTAGAGGTTTTAATGTGGATGTCGGTGTTGTAGAGCATTCCGAACGGGATGAGAATGGAAAGGTTGTGCGTAAGAGGTTAGAGGTTGATTTTATTTGTAACCGTGGCAATCAGAGATATTATATCCAATCTGCATTTGCTATTCCGGACAGCAGTAAAATGCATCAGGAACAGAAATCATTGGTGCATATTGGTGATTCTTTCAAGAAAATCATTGTGGTTAAGGACAGGATTAAACTATGGCGGAACGAGGAAGGAATTGTAATAATGGGAATCATGGATTTCCTTTTGAATCCAAATAGCCTGGATTTGTAACCGACAAGTTTTTATGGTGCGCAATAAATAAAGGAGGATTCCCATGACACATAACGAAAAAAGGTTATATTTGATTAACGAGTTATTATCAGAGTTACCGCAATATAGGGATATGGAAATCCCAGACAATACAGAGGAACAGAAACGGCTTCTCAGAAGTCTTATGAATATCCGTTCTCCTCGTCCAATTGGGACTGAATTTCTCAAAGTGCAGGACGAATATCTAAGTGAGGAAGTTAAGGAAAAGGGAATTATTGACAGTGATACACTACCAGTTTCCCCCATCAATAACCGCCTTGTCCTTTGGCGTGGCGATATTACCACATTAAAGATAGATGCGATTGTAAATGCCGCCAATAGTGCTTTAAGAGGATGCTTCGTACCTTGCCATTCCTGCGTGGATAACATCATTCACAGTGTCAGCGGTATTCAGCTGCGGCTGGCTTGCGATGAGCTAATGAACGAGCAGGGATATGACGAGCCCACAGGAAGAGCCAAGATTACGCCTGCCTATAACCTGCCGTGTCGCTTTGTGCTTCATACAGTTGGTCCCATTGTAGAGGGGATTTTAACAAAAAAGCATTGTGAGCAGCTTGCAGATTGTTATAAATCCTGTTTGGAATTGGCATCTGACAGGGGATTAAAGAGTGTTGCCTTTTGCTGTATCTCCACAGGTGAGTTTCATTTTCCACAGAAAAAGGCGGCGGATATTGCGGTACAGACAGTCACTGATTTTTTGCAGACTGATACACGGATAGAAAAGGTAGTATTTAATGTTTTCAAGCAGGACGATTATGATATTTACAAAGCAATTCTGCAGATTTGAATATTTTGGCACTGCCGTATGTTATGTAGTTAAGAAAAGAGCGGTGCTGTTAATGAGATGACCGAGCTTGACGGTGGCATTTACATGGTGCATCATTATTGCTACCACTCCTTGATTATCTAACAGCGTAATTTTTACTCAAATTCTATATTTTTCTAAAACCATGAACTAATTGAGTTATTGTGTTAATGATTTTATCATTGTTGCTTATTTCAGTTTGAGAATAATTTAACGCCAATTCATTTAATGCCCCCGAAATAGAATATGTCATTAGTTCTGTATCTACATTGTCACTTAAATAGCCCCATTCTTTTAAGTCGCTGATATGTGCTTGTAAAACATTCATTGAATTTTCTTGGTCAATCTGTCGCCAAGTAGTCCAGCCCAGCACTGCCGGAGCGTCAACTAATAATATTCGTTTATTTTCTCTTTCATTGGCAGCTTTTACAAAACCGACACACCCAAGTATGAGTTGTTGCCACGGGTCATCACTTTTCATTGCCGCTTTTTCTATTTGCGTGGAAACGTCTTTTTGAACACATTCTAATACTGCTGTAAAAAATCCCTGCTTATTTTTGAAATGATGATAAACTGCCCCTCTTGTCACGTTTCCCTCCTCAGCAATTTTTTCTAATACCACATCAAAATAGCCGTACTCGGTAAAGTGCTTTCGTGCAATAGCTAATAAATTAGACGTGGTTTTATAACTGGCTTCTTCATTTTTCATCTTTGCAATCCTCCAAATTTATGTTTTATTTCACTTTTGGTTTCTCATACCATGTTTAATAATCCATTCCTGTGTTTTTGAGTGACCTGTTTTTTCCCATTGTGTAATAATCATTTTAGCTTTCTCTGGAGCTTCTTTGTATAGGTCATTCAAATTATTACCAACACTTTTCTGCACGAATTTTTCCGGGTCATCTTTTAAGTTTGTAAGGATAGTAGAATATTTATCAAATTCAGTCAATGCGACAAGTAGCTTTTGTGACCACGGTAAACGGATTCTCACTCCCTCACTTGCAAGCCTTCTCACATGAACATTTTTATCTTTTGTCCAAATAATCAATTCTTCCATTACCTCTGTGGGGTGTTCTTTTAACAAAGGACGAATAGCGTATTCACCTGTAAATCTTTTCGTCAATTCTTTCAAAAATGACAATGATAACTCCCAATTTTCATTTCCATATCGTTCAACGTATCTGCTGACAGGCCATAGCCACCAACCAAAATTAAACATTCCTTTTGCTTCTTTTAATTCTGGACCAAGTATATTAAAAAACGATTGAACATTTTTTGAATAATCATTTCCCATACTCTGTTGCATAGCGTCCACTATACAATCAAAACGTGCGAATAATTCTTTGTCCTCTAACTGTCCAATCAAATTGTGAGAAAATGCTTTTGAATCAAAATAAGGCATAGCTAAAGCAAGTTTCTCAGAGAAATCTTGAATATACTGGTCGTCATAATAATCTTTATGTTTCATATGGCAACCTCCTAAAAATATAATTAGCATACAAACTGTATGTATACTAATTATATTATACTATTTGCCATATAGAAGTCAATAGTTACACTAAATCTTTCACCTATTCTTATAAATAAAAAAGCGTACAGTGTGAGGAAGGGAAGCTGGTCCTTGTTTTGGGGGAGCCAGTGGACTATATTGATGCGTTTGAGGAACAGCAGTTAAGCATGGTAGCGGAGAGGAAAGAGAAGTTTTGATATATGGGAAAGGTATAGATTTTCGGTTCACAAAAAGGGGAATTAGGCAAAAATTAATGGAATTGTGCGCATGGTTGTGGTAAAATAGCAAAAGAAGTTAGAAAATGATATATTAAATCAGAGAAAGGGCATTGTTATGAGATTGAAACGTTTGCTATAGCTCCATGCGGTTCTGGTATTGGCAATGCGTGTGGAGCGTAAATGATGTTGCCGAATTTCATTACTGAATGATACAGAATCCGCATTCTAATCAAAATTAGAAATAAGGAGTGATTCAGAGTGAAATACAAAAATGCAGATAATATCTTTCCTAAGAAGCTGCTTTTTGAAATTAGGAAATTTATGCCAGAAGGATATGTATACATTCCTCCTCAAAGCGAACGTAAAGAGTGGGGAAGTGTTTCAGGACAAAAGCAAGAATTGGAAAAAAGAAACAGTGAGATATATGAGGAATATAATGCTGGTAAAAGTGTTGACACAATTTCAGAAGAAAGGTATTTGTCTAAAAGTTCTATTTACAGAATATTGAAACAAGTTGAACATGAGTAATCGTAAGCCACAGTTTTCGGACTGTGGCTTTTATCGAAAATGTTAAAAAGTGTTTTCGATACTAAAAACGCTCTGTTTTTATGTTATATTTTTCTTGAACAAGAACACGAGGAGGTAATATTTATGTTGGAAGTAAAAAAGGTTGAATTAAAGGACAAAGAAAACTGGTTTGCCGTAGATCCACATATTTCAGAGGAGGAATTTGAACATAAGGTAAACAATCAAACCGGATATGTTATTTGGAAAGACAGTGTTCCGATAGGTGTATTTCGCTACAATTTGTTTTGGGACAGCATACCCTTTGTCACTTTGATTTATCTCAAAGAAGAGCAACGCACAAACGGAATAGGGAAAGAGGTAATGCGCTTTTGGGAAAACGAAATGAAAGCCAAAGGGCATAATGCTGTTATGACTTCTACGCAGGTAGATGAAAGCGCACAGCATTTTTATCGTAAGTTGGGTTATAAAGATTGTGGCTGTCTGGTACTTGATATTCCCGAACTTGAACAGCCTATGGAAATGTTTCTGATTAAGCAGATTTAACCCTGCAAGAAACAGATATGAAAATGGAATAATGTTTACCTATGGTAGCGATTTATCTTAACAGAAAATCAGCTGCCTTTTTTATTTAAAGTCACAGTTTGCCGGCTCTGTTTTTTATCCAATCATACCCAAACAGACAGAACCGTTACCATTTAGTAAAATATTTCCCATTCCCCTATTGACAGATCATATTATACGTCATATACTATATGCAAATACAATATTATACATCATATAATATGATAAAAAATATAATATAAAATAATGTATAATATGAAGAGTCATATAATATGTTTCAGGCGTTCATCTACCTGATTTTAGGCCCCATGAATGACTATTTAAAAGAAAAGAGGGAAATGTTGAAGGAAAAAGTTCAGGCAAGACGTTATATCATTGAAGGAGAAAGGAGAATCGTCATGGTTTTTAACACAGGCGCGGCACTTTTGGATGCCATTGTCCTTGCGGTAGTTTCCAAGGAAGAGGGCGGCACATACGGGTATAAGATCACCCAGCAGGTGCGGCAGGTCATCGAGCTTTCGGAATCCACCTTGTACCCGGTGCTTAGAAGGCTGCAGAAATATGGATTTTTAGAAGTATACGACATGGAATGCGGAGGAAGGAACCGCAGATATTACAAACTGACCATTTCGGGAAGCACACAGCTTGATATGTATAAGAAAGAATGGAAAGAATATGCAGGCAAGATAAATGGAATGTTTGAGGGAGGAGCCATTTATGAATAGAGAAGAATTTTTGAAAAAATTAGAGTCGCTGCTCCGAGATGTAGATGCGTCAGAGCGAAAAGAAGCGCTCCAATATTATGAAGAATATTTTGACGACTCGGAAAAGGCGGAAGCCGATGTCATAAAGGAGCTTGGTTCGCCGGAAGAGGTTGCTCACAGCATACGGGAAGAGCTGGCGGAAAAGGAAATAGTGGTTGCACAAAGCAGGGAGAAAGAGAGCTTCACAGGAAAAAGTCAGGGGAAGGAAGGACGGTATCAGGCTTCATCATCCCGGGAAGAGAAAGGCATGGATCCATGGGTGGTAGTATTGATTGTACTTTTAGTCCTATTTTTGGGAATCCCGGTTGGGGTGCCACTGTTAGCAGGGGCTTTTAGTCTGGTAGTAGGAGTGTTTGCAGTTGTGTTTGGATTGGTTCTTGCTGCGCTCATTTGTGCTGTAGCATTTGGATTTGCTGCCATTATCTGTTTCATAGTAAGCATTGTCAAATTGATTGCAGTACCTTTGGCTGGAATCATTCTTATGGGAACGGCTCTTTTGCTCATGGGATTATGTTTCTTGTGCACGTTGATCACATGGAAGGCATGTGTGGTAATGATACCTGCAATGGTAAGAGGAATCGTGTATGTGTGCAGACTTCCGTTTCATGGTAGAAAGGGGGCGGCAGCATGAAAAAGGGAACAAAATTTTTATTGTTAGGTGGCTTTTTGCTTGCCATGCTTGGGATTTTGGTTATTTTTGCAGGTGTGACTATTGGAGGCCCCGCCAATATAAAAAGAATGTTAGATGATGGAGAATTTGCGGTAAAAGTCAAAGGAACAGACTGGTATTTGTTTAATACCGGCTTTGCTTCTGACTGGGATTATGATGACTGGGATGATTGGAATTACAACTGGAAGAATGACCAGGGCTATACCAGTACCGGAAGCTCGGATGTGGCAGAAGCGGAAAACATTCGGGGCATTCAGGCAAAAGTAGGCGGCGGTGTCATTAAAATAGAGGAAAGTGATGAGTACAGCGGGTTCTATATAGATTATAAGTATCGGGAAGAACCTTGTACATGGACAGTAGAAGACGGCATTTTGCACATTGAATATAAGGTGAGCCACCATTCAGACAGTGAATGGCACAACCAAGGTTGTGAGATCATTTTGTATGTACCAGAAGGCACCAGCCTGGAAAGCATGGAAATTAACTTAGGCGGCGGTGAAATGGAGCTAAAGGATATAAAAGTGGACAAAACAGAGATTTCCATGGGTGCGGGAGAGCTTATTATGGATGGTCTGGTTTCCAAAAGCCTGAGCATGAAGATTGGAGCAGGGGAAATCAAAGCAAAGAATTCCAGAGTGGAAAATCTGGATGTGAATATGTCAATGGGAAACGTGGAATACGAAGGTGAGCTAAGCAAAAAGGGGCAGGTTAGCTGCAGCATGGGAAATGTGGAGCTGGATCTGGCAGGCAGGAAAGAGGACTTTAATTATGCCGTTGACTGTGCCGCCGGCAATGTGGAAATCGAAGATTCCAGATTTACAGGTCTGGGCGTTACCAAATATATGGACAACGGCGCCGGGAAGGAAATAACCGTTGACTGCGCTATGGGAAATGTGGAAATTGACTTTTAGAGGCCTGATACAGATTTTTGTTTTAATCGTTACATTAGCTTTGCTCATATGGTATGATAGAAAAAAGCAAATGAGAATCAGGGAAATCCGATAGGAAATGAAGACAGTCAGTATATACAGGAAAAAGGAAAGGAGATTGGAAATATGAGTAATGATTATAAGAGGCTGACCAGAAGCAACAGCAATAAGGTGTTATGCGGAGTGTGCGGAGGAGTGGGAGAATATCTGGGATTGGACCCTACCGTAGTACGTCTTTTGTTCATACTGTTTTCTTTTATGGCAGGCGGCGGAATTCTGGCATATTTAATTATGGCGATTGTTATGCCGGATGAATAGGAAAAGAAATCCCTATATAAGTTTCTATGTAACTGTTCAGCCCGCAGATTTCTCCACAGGCACCGGGATGGGCTTCAGACAGAAAATGTTTTCTTTAGGAGCCCTTATAAAATCGCCAGCGCTTAGCGAGGTATTTTCGAGCTTAGCACTGTTGCGTTTTTATAGAGCGAAAGCGTGGCGACGTAGAAACATTTTCTGTCCGGAGCCCATCCCGGTGC
>JAAVAC010000046.1 GCA_014804265.1 Lachnospiraceae bacterium
CTTTTACTGTTCATTTGAACCGCCTCCTATTCTTGAGATTGGCTTGCGACACCTTTCTCATATTAACATAGGAGGCTTTTTTACAGTATCTTCTTCGCTACAGCTTACTCTATTCTCCCAGCATAGCTGGGGGATTGGCGATTTCATTCATCCCAACTTGTATCTGCTGATATTCTTGCATGGTAATATTTTTTGAAGACGGCATAGGCATAACGGTAAAAAAGGTATTAGCACAGCAAAAAAGCATAGCATTCATTTGTTTCTTTGAGCAGTTTCTTCATGTCCGCTAGTTTGAAGTAGTTTACCCACCCTCTCACATACTGCTGATACTTTTCTTCCCTCTTAACATTGTTCATGCCGTTATTTCTGGCAGTAGGTTCCCTGATTTTATTTCTCATCCTCGTTACTGATTTTGGATGTACACTGAATCTGCATTTGCCCTTATACCTATAAAAACTATACCCGCCTGAATAATAATGATTAAATGTTCCTTTTCTAAATTTCTACTTGTAATCTTTATTGGCACATACATCTTTTTGACCTCCTATCTTGGCTTGTCCTTTCTACCGGCTTTATGCCGGTTCTTCATCAGGCTGTTTCTTCACGACTTCATAATTTATCTTGCAGCCGTACTGATCTTCCAAAAGTCTGATCAAAGTATCCCTGATTATCTGTGCCCTTTCAGGTGTTACCTCCATATCTGGATTCTTGTTATCCATATGACAGCCCCCTTTCTTTTTAAAGAATATTGTTGATTGGTTGTACATTATTCGAGTTTATTCATCTTGGAATAAACTCAATTACTCGTTTTACTTTGACATCATTAGCGGATATACATACTTCTACATATAGATCTTCTGTTGCTTATCTCATGGGATAGGAAGAAGAAAATGCAGATATACCTAAAGAAAAACTTCCCAAAATATTAGACTATCACAACTCTCTTAACGATTTAGGAAAGCATGAAGCCACTAAGCAGGTCGAAGAGCTTACATATATTGAAAAATATACCAAATCAGAACCAGAGCACTTAATGGCTGATGCAGCTCATCCAGACGAAAAAATTAAAAATCCAACCTCAGAAATGCTTCGAGAGGAAGAAAAAATTATGGATGACGATAACTTTTAGTACCTAAATCGGAAAACCACATTTAATACGAATAATAAGGTGACGACAAATGATATATGAAAATTTATTAAAAGAGTCTGATAGTCTCAATCTTATTACAAAAGAAAAGGAACTTCCTGTAAACAAAGGAAGGCTCAAAGGAAAAAGAATAGCAATCCGGAAAGACTTGTCAAATATCGAAAAAGGTTGTGTCTTAGCAGAGGAGCTTGGGCACTACCACACTACTGTAGGCAACATATTGGACCAGTCTTCCGCTTCCAACCGAAAGCAAGAGCTCCGTGCCAAAGTATGGGCTTATAACAAGCTAATAGGTCTGACTGGGATAATAAGCTCCTATGAATATGGCTGCGACTCTATACATGATACTGCTGAATTCTTAGATGTCACAGAGGAATTTCTTTCAGATGCTTTACAATATTATAAAAGCAAATTTGGAATTTATACGATTGTAGATAATTACATAATATATTTTGAGCCGTCCATCGGGGTATTCGAGTTAATTTGACTATTATAAACATAAAAGCTATTATAGTATGTGTCACATTATAAACTAAATCAAATCAGGAGGTACTATATGGGCTTAAGGTTCAGAAGAAGTATTAAAGTTGCTCCAGGTGTTAGAGTTAACGTCGGAAAAAAGAGCGTTGGGGTGAGTGTTGGTGGAAAATACGGCGGGGTTTCTGTGAATAGCAAAACCGGTACCCATGCCCGAGTATCCGCTCCCGGCACGGGCATTTCCTATTCTGCCAAAATTGATACTAAAACTAAATCCGCAACAACTAAAACGGCAGTCAAAACAACACCAAACTCTGTTCAACCTGCTAAAAATACATCTAATCATACGATTTCAACAGTGCAAAGCAAAAAAGAGCAATACGAAAAAATTATAAAGAAAAATAAATTGGCCAAAAAGAAAGTTGAATCATGGGAACGTCTTGCAACTAGGTTCTCCATATTCTTCATTTTGCTCGGACTGTTTCTGCTTACATTAGATACCATTGGAATAATTGTGATAATCGTAGGAATCATACTAGCCTGCCAAGCTCATATGTATGGAAACATACTAAAGACCTGTTTTAAAAAGCAGAGCAATTCAGCCGATTAGTTCTCGTCAAAAAAGAAAGGAATTAAGACCCCATGAAAGGAAAAATATATAATATTTTGATTTGTGTTCTTTCGGCTGCATCTGTTTCTTTTGCAATTATTGACTTTTCAAGTGGTCTAAATCAAATACAAATCTGGACTGATAGAATCATCTACATTATATTTGTATTGGATTATATTATAAGATTCAAATTTGCCAAAAAAAAGAACAATTTTATAAAGGAGAATATTTTTGATCTTATTGCAATAATTCCACTTAATTCTGCATTCAGAATATTTAGAATCTTTAAATTTTCAAAGATTTTAAGATTTACCAAACTATTAAAAATAGGTTCATTTTCGGCAAGAGCATTGGCAAAGACCAAAAGATTCTTAAATACAAATGGATTTAAATATGTGCTATGTCTGGTGTTTTTTTCTATTCTTATCAGCTCATTTGCAATGATGTATTTTGAAAATATGAACTTTCAAGATTCTCTTTGGTGGTCATTTGTAACGGCAACGACTGTTGGATATGGTGATTTGTCCCCAACAACAGCTGCAGGAAGAATCATTGCTTCACTTTTAATGCTGATTGGAATTGGATTGATTGGTGCATTGACAAGTAGTATTACATCATTTTTTCTTCATGATGATACGAAAAAAGCATACAATTCTGATAAAATCGACATGGTTATGACATTATACGAAAAATTGTCGGATGAAGAACAACAAATTTTCAAAAATAGTATCATAATAAAAGATACAGAAAAATAACAAAAAGCGAACGAATCCCGTTTCGCCGAATAATTGCACCGGTGCAATTTCATAAAAAACCGCCCCAGTACACCAGCACCAGAAGAGACATCTTCCCATTTTGTTGAAGTCAACAAAATCGTAGAATTTGGAACGGCATTTAAAAATCTTCGGGGGAGCATATTGCAATAAAAAACAGCATATGCTATAATGTCGCTAGACAAAAAGCTATGACAGTTCCATGCGGACAAAGAACGAACCCCCGGTTGTACTGCAATACTTCCGGGGGTTCTTCTTTTCTTTTTATAGTGGCAAAGCACCCACTAGGCTATTTGTTGTCCTTTCGGTCACTGTCTAACCATTTGATGATGTAGTGACAAGCTACACCAGCCGCAACAGCGACTAAAAAAGCTGTGACTATTTCCATTCGGACACCTCCTCCCGTTGTCGGGTATCGGTTGGACAACAAAGGCATTATATCACGGAATTTCATATTTCGACAAGCTTGAAAGAAAAAACCGCCCCAGTGCTACCAACACCAGAGCGGCAATCCAGATATACCAAGTATGGTACACCCAATCAACAAATTGATTGTATCATTCTCCCGGTATATTTGCAAGTACCGGGCATTTTTATACCCATTTTTCATAACTTATACAGAAAGGATGATATCATGAAAACACCAAAAGAAATAATCCGCTGTGCCATCTACATCCGTGTCTCCACAGAAGAGCAGCACCTTAACGGCTTATCACTACCGGCACAAAAGAAAGCCCTGACGGAATATGCCAATAATGCAGGCTATGTCATAGTGGACTATTATGCAGATGAAGGAATATCGGCAAGAAAATCCATGAAGCATAGAAAAGACCTGCAGCGCCTCTTAGAAGATGTAAAAAGGAACAAAATTGATATGATCCTGGTAACAAAACTTGACCGCTGGTTCCGTAACATAGCAGACTATAACATCACGGAAGAAATTCTACAGGCTCATAACTGCCACTGGAAAACCATATTTGAAAACTACGACTCTTCCACCGCTAACGGCCAGATGGTAATCAACATCATGCTTTCCGTGAACCAGGCGGAATGTGACCGGACTTCCGAAAGGATCCGGGCGGTATTTGATTATAAACGTTCCATCGGGGAAGTTACGAGCGGCATGTGTGCCGGTTATGGATACCGGGTAGAAAACAACAGACTGGTAAAGGATGAAAATACTGCTGCCATAGCTGATGATATATTCAGGCAATATTTCACCTGCTATTCCAAGCGAAGGACCATTGCATACATAAAAGAAAAATATCCGGAAGCTGCTCCAACAGAATACCAGATATCCTATATGCTAAGAAGTGAAACCTATGCCGGCCTGCACGGTGAAAATGAGAATTACTGTGAGCCTTACATTACCAAAGAACAGTTTCGGAAGATGCAGGAAATTTCAAAAAGCAAAACGTACCTGTACCATAGCGAACCTTACCTGTTTGGTTCCATGATATTGTGCCCTTCCTGCAAGAAAAAGCTTCATGGGTATCTTCGTAAGCAAAAATTAAAAAACGGCGAAATAAGCGAATATAAGCGCTACAGATGCACACAAAAATTTGCCTATACCCACAGCAGCCCCAATATATCCGAGACAGTCATTGAAGATTACCTTCTGCAGAATATTTTCATAGAGCTTCAGAAAGAATTATGCAAGCTTGATTCTGCCGGAACCGAAAAGAAACAGACCGCTTCTGCAAATAAGCTGAATGCAGAGCTTGACAGGCTGAATCTTCTCTTCCAGAAGGGCCGGATCAGTGAAGCATATTATGACGAACAATACGACCTTTTAAAAACAAAATTAGATGAGCTGAAAGAAAATTCAAAAACCATTACCAGAGAATCCTACTTGCCTATTATCAATGCTTTAGATGATGGCTGGCCGGATATCTATAAGAAACTGGATGCCGAACATAAAAAATCCTTTTGGAAAAGCTTAATCAAAGAAATCTATGTATCAGAGGAAACCCATAAAGTCTGCGGTTTTAAATTTTTACTCTGATGGTGTAGTAACATAGCTTACACAGTAGAATTTGAACCCTTCGCCACCTCTTTGGAAGAACAGGGCACCGGCCACGTTGTTGCTTCTCTCGGCGAAGACTCCGGCTATGTTCCTTACACTGCCTTTAGTGCAAAAACAAGCTACATGAATGCAAATCCGGAAATCATGCAAGGCTTTGTAAATGCACTGCAAAAATCCATGGACTATGTGAACAGCCATTCTGCAGAAGAAATCGCCGAGGCCATAAAAGGACAGTTCCCAGAAACAGAGCTGGATACATTAACCACTATAATATCCCGCTACAAAGAACAGGATACCTGGAAAGAGGATTTGATTTTTGAAGAAGACAGCTTTACACTTTTGCAAAATATTTTAGAAGAAGCCGGAGAACTTTCCGAAAGAGTTCCTTATGATGAGCTGGTAAATACCACTTATGCCGAAAAAGCAAAATAAAAATCCAGAAAAAATGGCACCGGTTTTCCTACCTGTGCCATTTTGATTATGCCATTATCATTTATTCTGCCTTTCTTCCATCCGGAAACAAGAAATAAGAATGATACTCGCATTTCAACAGGGAAGCCATTCTTTCCAACTCTTCCTGTGCAAACTTTCCGGTTTTCAATCTGTTGTTGATTGCCTGTGTAGACATCCCCATCTTTAATCCTAATTGTTCCACTGTGATTCCAGCCATGCTGCATGCTGTTTCCACTTTCTCTTTAATAGTAATAGTAATCGCCTCCATTCAGAATAAGCAGCTCGTAGGGGAATCGAACCCCTGTTTCCGCCGTGAGAGGGCGGCGTCTTAACCGCTTGACCAACGAGCCATGTCTTATTTCCTAAAACGTCCTTGCTTATTCTATAATATATTCTGCAAAAAATCAACCCTTTTTTGCCTTCTTTTAAATATTCCGAAAATTCCCTCTTTTTCCTTTTATTTTCATTCTATTTCATCCATCCAAAATCTTATGCAAAGCTGCCCGGATACAAGGTTTCAAAGATTCCGTTTGCTATGGCTCTTGCTATCGTGTCAAAATTTTCATCAAAGAAACGATTATCCGCATCTGTATTAATAAATCCAACT
This sequence comes from Lachnospiraceae bacterium, assembly GCA_014804265.1. GTDB lineage: Bacteria > Bacillota > Clostridia > Lachnospirales > Lachnospiraceae > RGIG3040. The sequence goes on from JAAVAC010000046.1 coordinate 6,094, forward strand.
TCTACTAATACTGCCGGCATTTCCGTTCTTCTTAACACAATCAGATTCTTCCTCTCATTCACGCCTAAATTAGCGAAACCGATTCTCTCCAGCTGTTCATTGATGTTTTCCGCCATAGCTGCTGCACGCCCGTAAGAATTATACACCAATGTTTCTACACCGGAGTAAGTGTTTGGCACCGGAGAAGAATTTCGATGGATGGATACAAAATAATCCGCTCCCGAATAGTTGCCTTCTCTCGCCTTTTGAAGCGGTGTCTCATAAATATCATTGGTTCTTGTATAAAGCACGTTGACACCATAATCCTGCAAAATTTCTCCAATCGCCAGCGTCAATGCAAGCACATCATCTTTTTCCTGTCTCCCATTATATACGGCGCCCGGATTGCTTCCACCGTGCCCCGCATCCAGCATTACAGTATATGCCATAATCATCCTGCCTTTCAAAATATATATTCTATTTTAAAATATGCAGAATTTTCCTTTTATGTTCTATGACAACAATGAACATTTCATCCACTCCCTCAACGCTCCAGTACACCCAATAGCTCTTCTATTGTCAATACGCAGATTTCCTCCGAAACTTCTTCCCCGGCTGATGCTACAGAAATCCAATAATCTTCTATCATATAGTTTTTGGTAAAGATTATTTCATTTGTTTCTTCCGGCAAAAACACACCGGTTCCCAAAAGCTTGCCTCTGCTTTCCTTTTCCGCCCACAGTCTTGAAAAAAGCAGATTTCCCTGCCTTTCATCCTCCTTGCACACCGCTTCCAGCTGTGCGTATTCCTGGCTGGAAAAAACCCTTTTGGCCACTTTCAGGCTGCACACACATACTTTTTGAATGTCAATCCCCACTTCGTTCTTCTGGCTGCTGCCATAAGGGGTTTCTCTCCGGGAAAGGGCACAGACGGCATAACTGCCGGAATGAGATAAATTAAAAGCAATTCCCTTCCATGTCTTGAAATACGGTTTTCCATGCTCTCCGTATTCCACATCAAGCTTCCCCTTCACTTCACTCCATGGGGCCCTTAGGGTATCCGACACACCATAGGCCAGCAGCATGCCTGCTCCAAGGCTTCTGTTCTTGTCCCCCCGGTTTTTGCATCTGTCCACTTTTTCTTGCCGAAAGCAGTCCATTAATTCATATGCTTTTTGAAACAGATTTTCCTGGTTTAGTTTTTCAATGTCGAATACATATACTTTCATTCTTAATGTTTAATAAGAACCCGTTCTTTCCTCCCATATTATCGCAACATCTTTCCTTAAACCACTCCTGATATGCCTCACTCATCCTTCGACTGAAGCGCAAGCTCCAATTCATCCAACTGAACCTGATCCACTACATTTGGGGCATCCGTCATAAGGCAGGACGCATCCTTTACCTTGGGGAATGCAATTACCTCACGGATACTTTCCGCCTTTACCAAAAGCATTACCAGCCGGTCAAGCCCATAAGCAAGTCCCGCATGAGGCGGTACTCCATACTTAAAAGCATTTAATAAGAATCCAAAACGCTCATATGCATCTTCCTTCTCAAATCCAAGCACTTCAAACATCTTCTCCTGCACATCGCTCTGGAAAATTCTCACGCTGCCTCCTCCAAGCTCCGTACCGTTTAATACGATATCATATGCCTTTGCCCGAACCTTGCCCGGGTCTGTATCCAATAATGGCAAATCTTCATCCACAGGCATAGTAAAGGGATGATGCATAGCCACATAACGGTTTGCCTCCTCATTCCACTCCAGAAGAGGAAATTCCGTTATCCAAAGAAAATCAAATCTATTTTCATCAATCAATCCCATCTGCTTTGCCAGCTCTAACCTTAAGTTGCCAAGCACATCCCATACAACCGGATTTTTATCTGCTGCAAATAAAAGCAAATCTCCCGGTTCACCGTCCATTTCCTTTACCAGTTCGTCCAACTGTACTTCTGTCATGAATTTGGCAAAGGAGGATTTGTAGCTTCCATCCGGCTGAATGGATAAATAAGCAAGTCCTTTTGCCCCAAAGCCCTTAGCAAATTCTACAAGGGCATCGATTTTCTTTCTTGGCATTCCTCCCTGACCCTTGGCATTGATTCCCTGAACAGAACCACAGGTTTCGACCCCTCGAACAGAACTGCAAGTTTCCAATGCGCTGGTAAAGACACTAAAGCCGCAGCCGTAAACTATATCGGACACATTCACTAACTCCATGCCAAAACGGGTATCCGGCTTATCGGAACCAAACCGCTCCATTGCCTCCTGCCATCTCATCCTTGGAATGGGAAGGGAAATATCCAGCCCGATTGCTTCCTTGCACACCTTTTGCAACAATCTTTCATTGACTTCGATTACATCGTCCACATCCACAAAGGATAATTCCATGTCCACCTGGGTAAATTCCGGCTGTCTGTCCGCCCTTAAATCCTCATCCCGGAAGCATTTTGCAATCTGGAAATACCGGTCATAACCGGAACACATCAAAAGCTGCTTAAACAATTGGGGGGACTGGGGAAGTCCGTAAAAGGTTCCCGGATGTACCCGGCTCGGCACCAGATAATCTCTGGCTCCCTCCGGTGTGGATTTTCCAAGAATGGGCGTTTCGATTTCCAAAAAGCCTTCTTCTGCCAGAAATGCCCGAATGCTTGTGGTAATCTTGCTGCGCAGCATTAAGTTTCTCTGCAAGTCCGGTCTTCTTAAATCCAGATAACGATATTTCAAACGAAGCTCTTCCTTTGTCCTGCTGTCCTCTTCAATCGGGAAAGGAGGGGTCTCCGCCTCTGATAAGATCCGGACTTCCTTTGCCCTGATTTCAATTTCTCCCGTTGCCAGCTTTTCATTGATTGCCCCGGCTCTTTTCTCTACCGTTCCCACTACGGCAATGACAAATTCACTTCTAAGCTTTTCTGCCTTTGCAAAGCCCTCTGCCTTTACATCGCTTTCCTCGAAAATAATCTGCAGGATTCCGGAACGATCCCTTAAATCTACAAAAATAATACCGCCTTTATTTCTTTGCTTCTGAACCCATCCCATAACGGTTACGGTCTCTCCAACATTAGCCAGTGCTAACTCTGCACATCTATGGGTTCTTTTTAAGCCCTTCATTGCTTCTGCCATGCTTTTGTCCTCCTGATTAATTTTTCAGTCCCTCTTTATAAAAGTCTTTAAATTCCTCATAGCCTTCCTTCTTAAGCTGCTCTTTTTGGAATTTCTTATTTTTATTCATGCGCACCACCAGTACCTGAGCGCCTTCTTTTCTTTCCTGCTGGGCCTTTTCAATCACTTCACAAAGCTCTTTTGTTCCAATGCCCTTTTCTACCAGATATGCTACCTTCCTCTCTGCCCCCGGCACTTCAAAGCCCTTATCCAGCAGAATCGTTATGATCCGCTCAAATCCAATGGAAAACCCGCAGGCTGGCGTATCGTTTCCTGTAAACTTGCCAATCATCTTATCATAACGGCCTCCCCCTGCTACAGAGCTTCCAAACTCCGGCATTTCAATTTCAAATATGGTCCCCGTATAATACGACATTCCTCTGACCAAAGTAGGATCAAACAGGATTTCAAAGTTGGTATCTACCGTAGCCTGAACGCTTTCCATAATTTCCATCAGGCTTTTCGCCACTTCTTCCTCCAGCACATCCTTTAACGTTTCCTTCAAATATAAGATTCCGTTTTCCGCTGCTTCAATCCCTTGAAAAAGCTCCAGATACTTATCCACGCTTTCCTTGGAAAATCCATTCTCCAACAGCTCCCCGGAAACACCTTCCAGACCAATCTTGTCCATTTTATCCAGAATAATAAAGACGGTATCGTATTCCTCTTCCGGAAAACCGGAATAGGCCGCCATAGCTTTCAAAATACGTCTTTCATTGATTCTCACTTTAAAGTTAGAAAACCCTAACTTTCCAAGTGTGGTAGTAGTTGCCAGTATCAGTTCGATTTCCGCTAAGTTACTTGGCTCTCCCAAAATATCAATATCGCACTGTACAAACTGACGGAAACGTCCCTTCTGGGGCCTGTCCGCCCGCCATACGCTTCCCATCTGCAATGCCTTAAAAGGACTTGGAAGCTGATTGACGTTATTGGAATAAAATCTGGCAAGTGGCACCGTCAAATCATAACGAAGTCCTCCGTCCACCACATCTTCTTCCGTAACCGCTGTTTCCAGATTCAGCTTTTCTCCTCGTTTTAAGATCTTAAAAATCAGCTTTTCATTTTCGCCGCCCTGCTTATTGCTTAAATTCCCGATATTTTCCACACAAGGAGTTTCAATGGGGGTAAACCCGAATTTTCTATAATTTTCTTTGATTACCTGCATCACATAATCCCGAATCTGCATTTCCTTCGGAAGTATATCCTTCATTCCTGTAACAGGCTTTTTACTAAGTGCCATACTGTTATCCTCTCTTTTTATTCATTACATTTCGTATAAAGCTGGTATCTGCCGTATTTTGGCAAATACATCCAAAAAAACATGCACAGATTAAATTTTACAACGTTTTCCTTATTTTCTCAATACCCAATTTCCCCTCCACAGAAATCAATTTTTAGCCAGCGGCTCTTTCCCCAGATGCCAGAACGGATTTCAGACCAGACAGAGAATATTTTCTGCGTCGCCACACTTTCACTCTATAAAAACGCAGCAGTGCTAAGCTC
>JAAVAC010000047.1 GCA_014804265.1 Lachnospiraceae bacterium
CAAGATTATTTATTTGGATAATGCTGCGACTACGCAGATAAGTGAAGAAGTGTTAAATGAAATGCTTCCCTTTTTCAGGCAGACGTACAGTAACCCATCTGCGGTATACAGCTTTGCAGGAGAGGGTAAGAAAGCAGTTGACCATGCAAGAAAGCAGGCGGCTGAGTTAATTGGTGCAAATGTGGAAGAAATATATTTTACAGGCGGGGGAAGCGAGTCTGATAACTGGGCATTAAAAGCCACTGCAGAGGCGTATTCTTCAAAAGGGAAACATATTATAACCAGCAAAATAGAGCACCATGCCATTCTGCATACCTGTGAATATCTTGAGAAGCAAGGGTATGAGGTGACTTATCTTGATGTGGATGAGGAAGGGAAAATATCTCTTGAAGAACTTAAGGCTGCTATTCGTCCGGATACCATTTTGATATCGGTCATGGTAGCAAATAACGAGATTGGGACAATAGAACCGATTGCGGAAATAGGAAGGATTGCACATGAGAAGGGCGTGCTGTTTCATACGGATGCAGTACAGGCATATGGACATATCCAAATTCATGTGGATGAGATGCATATAGACATGCTTTCTGCAAGCGGACATAAATTTAATGGTCCGAAAGGAATCGGGATTTTGTATATCCGAAAAGGTGTAAAAATCCGTTCCTTTATACATGGTGGTGCACAGGAGAGGAGCAGAAGGGCAGGAACTTCCAATGTACCGGGAATTGTTGGATTTGGAAAGGCAGCAGAGATTGCCGGGGAAACGATGGAAGCAAGAACCGTAAAGGAGGTAACATTGCGGGATCATTTGATAGAAAGAGTTTTATCGGAGATTCCCTATGTCAGGCTGAATGGGCATAAAACCGACAGACTGCCGAATAATGTGAACTTCTGTTTTCGGTTTATTGAAGGGGAATCATTGCTGATTTTATTAGACCAGCTGGGAGTATGTGCTTCCAGCGGTTCGGCATGTACATCCGGCTCATTAGATCCTTCCCACGTACTTCTTGCGATAGGGCTTCCTCATGAGATTGCACATGGCTCATTAAGGATTACCCTGTCGGAAGAAACCACATTGGAGGATATTGATTTTGTGGCAGATGAACTAAAGAAGATTGTGGAGAGGCTCCGAAGAATGTCTCCGTTGTATGAGGATTTTGTAAAAAGCCAGAAGTAATGTATTTTCAAAAAGAGAAGGGGACAGAAAATGTATAGTGAAAAAGTGATGGAACATTTTAATAATCCTAGAAATGTAGGTGAAATAGAAAATCCTAGTGGAGTGGGTACTGTTGGAAATGCGAAGTGTGGCGATATTATGCGAATGTATTTTGATATAGATGAACAGGGAGTTATCAGGGATGTCAAATTTAAAACATTTGGATGCGGTGCAGCAGTGGCAACAAGCAGTATGGCTACAGAACTGGTTAAAGGAAAAACTGTTCAGGAAGCACTGGAGGTTACGAATAAGGCTGTCATGGAAGCATTGGACGGGCTTCCGCCTGTAAAAGTACATTGTTCTCTGCTGGCAGAAGAGGCAATTCATGCGGCACTATGGGATTATGCACAGAAAAATCATATTGTGATTGAAGGCTTGGAAGAGCCGGTAAATGATATTGCTGAGAAAGCGGAAGACGAGGAATACTGATATGGGAAGACTGAATGAAGACAGGGTGAAAAGTATTGTTCAGTTAATACTGGATGATTACACCGATGAAAGGGCAGTCAACAAAACAGATTTATATAATCAGCCTGATAAGAAAGCAGTAATAGATATCATAGAAAAACTGTTGAAGATTCTTTATCCCGGATATTACAGTGACAAAGTATATAAAATTTACAGTCTGAGAAATAATATGTCTGCCACGATTGAAGATGTTATATTTCACTTGAAGAAACAGACAATGATTGTCTTGAAATATTGTGGGACTTATCCCGAATGTGCAGATAATGATTTAGAGGAAAAAGCTCAGAATATGGTCTTTGATTTCATGGAGAAGATACCGCAGATTAGAGCATATCTGGATACAGATATTCAGGCAGCATATGAGGGCGATCCGGCAGCAGGAAGTAAGGATGAGGTCATCCTGTCTTATCCGGGGCTGTATGCGATTTCTGTTTACAGGATTGCCCATGAGCTGTTCCTGCTTGGGGTGCCAATGATACCAAGAATTATGACTGAACATGCACACAGCGTTACCGGAATTGACATTCATCCAGGCGCAACGATTGGAAAATATTTTTTTATGGATCATGGCACGGGAATTGTGATTGGAGAAACCACTGTAATCGGAGAACATGTCAAAGTGTACCAAGGGGTTACTTTAGGCGGATTATCAACAAAGGGCGGGCAAAAACTTAAAGGAGTAAAGAGACACCCGACTATAAGGGATCATGTTACGATTTATTCTGGTTCTTCTATTTTAGGCGGTGATACGGTAATTGAAGAAAATGTTGTAGTGGGAGGAAATACATTTATTACCAAATCAGTAGGCAAAGATACCAGAGTAAGCGTAAAGGATCAGGAACTACAGTTTAAAAATTAAGCCGGGCAGAGGTGAAGGGATGAAACAGATACAGAATATTTCTGTACAACAGATGAGTGTGATGCCTGCAGATGCAGTAAGTATTTCAAATCTTCAAAGGCAGATTATACATAACATGGAGACGGAATCTGTGAATAAGGCAGAATCCGCAAAATTGTCTCTGCAAAAGCTGAACGATAGAATTGAGATAAAGGCATACCCACATGCATTAACGGTGTTTTAACAGTAAGAATGAAAGCTGCAAAGCGTGTGGCAGCCATAGGACAATAATCAATATCAGGGAAAATGCAGACAAATATATAAGGAAAGCATGCAGATTAAACTGAAAACGGAAAGAAGGAATATTTATGCTGGCATTGGCAGAAGAGATTATAGAAGGAAGGCGTTTATCGAGAAAAGATAATCTGTCATTTTTTTTGGATTGTAATTTACAGGAATTATGTAACGGTGCAGATTTGATAAGGAGGCATTTCTGTGGTGATAAGGTAGATTTATGTACAATTATCAATGGAAAAAGCGGAAAGTGCGGTGAAAATTGTAAATACTGTGCACAATCGGCTCACCATAAGACAAAGATAGCAGAGTATGAATATCTATCGGTTGATGAGATTGTAAAGACAGCCTTGGATAATGAATTGCAGGGTGTTGACAGATTTGCGATTGTTACAGCGGGAAGGGGCTTATCGGAACAAGATTTTGCAACAACAGTCAAAGCCTACAAGGAGATGAAAAAGAAATGCAGACTGTCTTTATGTGCATCCCATGGATTTTTGACAAAAGAGCAGTTTCATGAATTGCGGGAAGCAGGTGTGGAAAGCTACCATGAAAACATTGAAACTTCAAAACGTTTTTTCCCATATATATGTACAACCCACACATATGAGCAAAAAGTAGAGTCGATTAAGATGGCAAAAGCAGAAGGGTTTTGTGTCTGCTCTGGTGGAATTATCGGCATGGGAGAAACATGGGAAGACAGGCTGGATATGGCAGTAAGTCTGGCTGAATTAGAAATTGAATCGATTCCAATCAATGCGCTTATGCCGATAAAAGGCACGCCATTGGAAAATCAGGGAACGCTCTCGGAAGATGATATTTTGCGGACCATTGCATTTTTCCGGTATATTAATCCGACTGCCAATATCAGGCTTGCAGCAGGAAGATGTCTAATGGAAAACAATGGAGAGCAGGCATTTAGGAGTGGTGCAAGTGCAACGATTACAGGAAATATGTTGACTACTTCAGGTTCAACAATCGAAAGTGATAAAAAAATGCTTCAAAAGATGGAACGGGATATTATTCCAGAATATTTAGTAAATCAGTAGAAAGACGAGGTGGAAAATATGGCAACAGTACAATACTCCGGTGTGCGTGAAAGTAAACCGGGAAGAATCAATGATTTGGGCACAACAGGAAAGGAAGTGGAGGAAAACTTTAAAAAAGGCTGTTTGAAAAGAGCGGACAGAAGTTTTGCACAGGGACTGCAATGCCAGCAGATTAACAGTATGGCAGCGCTAATGTCATTGGAGGATTCTGTTTTTATCTCCTATTCCCCGCAAGGGTGTGTGGGCTGTTCCATTATGGCAGTGGATATGTACCGTGTAGGGCAGGCGCACAGGGGGATTAAGAATATTAAAAACCCAAGGATTATCGTTACCAATATCGACCAGAAGAGTGTTGTGTTCGGCGGGGAACAGAAACTGCGGGATTCTGTGAAAAAAGCGGTGGAACAGTACAATCCGAAACTGGCACTTATTTATGCATCCTGCGCATCGGGAATTATCGGTGATGATATCGATGCCATTGCTTCTGACTTACAACAGGAATATCCGGATACGATTATGGTTCCGATTCATTGTGAAGGCTTTAAGTCTAAAATATGTGCCTCTGGTTTTGATGCCGCTTTTTTATCTATCAATAAGTACATATTAAAAAAAGAGAAAGTTCCAAAGGAAAAAGGACTGGTCAATCTTTTTGCACCAACCACGGTAAGTTATGCGGATCAGAAGGAAATGGAGCGTATGCTCTCGCAAATTGGCATTAAGGTAAATTATATCCCATTTTACAGTTCTTTGGAAAAGATTAAGAAGATACCAGTGGCAGAGGCTTCCACGTCCATCTGTAAGGTATTTGCCGATGAGTTTATGAAGACTTTGTGGGAGGATTATGAGATTCCATATTCCCATACCGTAATGCCAATTGGTATCCGTAATACAGATAAATGGTATCGTGGTATTGCAAAAGTATTGGGAAAAGAAAAGGAAGTGGAAGAGATTATTGCTATGGAGCATAAACGCATAGAACCGCTGGTGGCAGAGATAAGAGACAGGCTGCAGGGAAAACGGGTGTTTATCTGCGGAGGAACGGGGCGTTCTTTTGCAGCGGCTGCTTTGATTGATGACTTTGGCATGGAGCTTGTGGGACTGGAAACACCTACCTATGATGAAGATGCTCAGGTTGATATTGAATATCTCAATGGAATCCACAAAAATTTTGTGGTGGATATCGCAAATATGCAGCCATTTGAGCAGGCAAATCTTGTAAACAAACTAAAACCGGATGCGTTCATCGGAGTGCCGGAGTGGGCTGCAAAACTGGGTATCCCTACAACGCATGTTCTGGATGGCAAGCGCCCCACTATGGGATATGACGGACTATTATATCTTGGCAATAAAATTGCAGATCAGTTACAAAATCCGGGGTTTAATGTGAAATTAGCAAAGCATGTGAAATTGCCATACAAAGATTCATGGTATGAAGAAAATGCATTTAAGTATATTGAAGGAGGTGTTTAGAATGTCACAGATATTGGAAAATCCAAGGGGAGGCTGCGTTCTGGCAGGAATCAATTCTGTTTTGGGCGCTCTTAACAAAGTATGTCCTATACTTCATGCGGGACCGGGCTGCTGTATGCAGACATCGGCAGCGGAACAGGGACAGTCAGGACATAAATCATCCTGCTTTGTCAGCAGTGTGTCGATTCCTTCAAGCAATATGCTGGAAAAGGAAGTGGTATTTGGCGGGACAGACAAGTTAAGGACTACCATTCAGGGTGCCATTGATATTATGGATGCAGATGCTTTTTTTGTACTGACGGGATGTACCGCAGGTATCATTGGTGATGATATCATTAGTGTTACACAGGAGTTTCAGGATAAGGGGCATGAAGTTTATCCTATTGATACGCCGGGATTTGCAGGAGACAGTAATCTGGGTTATGAAATAGTCTGGAATGCCATGATAGACCAGGTGATAGAAGAAGATGTTCAAAAAGATGAGAAGCTCGTAAATATTTTTGGGATAGTTCCTTACCACGATCCTTTTTGGAGTGGTACATTGGAAGAGATTGACCGTATATTGTCTTTGCTTGGACTGAAAGTCAACACCTTTTTTACAAAACATCAGGGAATTAATGATATTAAAAAATGCTCAGGTGCAGCTTTGAATATTATTGTGAATCCATGGCTGTGGAATGGACCGGCAAAAAAATTTGAAGAAAAGTTCGGTGTTCCAAGCATAAGGATTCCGGGATTGTTTGTGGGGGCAACAGATACTACAGCTTTTGTCAGAGAAGTTGCAAAGGCTCTTAGCTTAGATGATGAGCTGGTTGAAAAGGTAATTGCCGCAGAAGAGGACTATGTCTATCACTATCTGGCGCAATCCATAGGAGTGGTAAGCTGGAAACGTTTTGCGGTAGTTGCAGATGCAGGTAATGCAGTAGGAATCACAAGGTATCTGGCAAATGATTTCAGTTTTACTCCCGTACTTGTGATTATATCGGAACCGATGTTCCGACAGGAGGACAAGGATAGAATTATTGCACAGATTAACGATCTGGAGTATGCAGTACCGCCAAGGATAGTGTTTACAGCAGACCAATATGAGATTAACCAGGCTCTTTTAAATGAGGAAAAGGAGATAACTTTACTGATCGGAAGCAGCAATGAACGCGAGGTGGCATTGGAAAAAGAGATTCAGTTTATACTGGCATCTTTCCCGATGAATGAAAGACTGGTTTTCAACCGCACTTATGCAGGATATAGAGGCAGCTTGACATTTACGGAAGATTTGTATGATAATTTATAAGTGTTTTCGGCTCGGTTCTAAACGGTTACAAAACAATGGTAAAAACAAGAAGAAAGAGGTAAAAGGATTATGGCAGGTAAAGATTTAAAGAAACTACATCAATATTTAAAGGATGTGGGAACTTATTATTTAGCAACGGAAGATGGGGATACCCCGAGAGTCCGCCCGTTTGGAACAGCGCTTTTGTTTGAGGATAAGATATATATTCTGACAGGAAAAGCTAAAAATGTATCCAGACAGATTGAGAAAAATCCCAAGTTTGAATTATCAGCTATGGATAAAGATGACAGATGGATTCGTGTCTCAGGAGAATTGAAAGAAGACAACCGGATTGAGGTGCATCATGCAATATTAGAAGAATATCCGCATTTAAAGGATTCTTACACCGCAGGAGATGATAATACGAATACATTATATTTTGATATTGATAGCGCTGTGATATATTCTTTCACAGAAGAACCGCAGGTCCTTGAGGTATAACATGGAGGAAGGATATGTAATCAGGCAGGCAGCGATTCATGATTTAGAAAGGATTGCAGACTTGGAAAATTTATGTTTTCCTGAAAAAGAGGCAGGTTCATTTGAGCCTGCTCTTATTTTTTACAAATTCTTTGTAACCTTTCCGTATTTTCATTTGTATTATTAGTGAAAGGCTTTTCAAAAGAACAAAAGAATAAAGGAGCATGCTTATGAAACCATCAGTAGAGCAGCTGATCGAAAAATATCGTAACAATCTTTATGTTATGGCTTTTAATGTATGCAAAAATACACAGGATGCCGAAGATGTTGTTCAAGATACATTCATTCAGTATTGGTCTCAGAAAAAAGAGTTTGAATCAGAACAGCATATACGGGCATGGCTGATCAGAGTAGCAATTAACAAGGCAAAAAACAAAAATAATACTTTTTTCAGGAGAAATTCATTGCCGCTGGAGGATTACATACAAACGTTGACCTTCGAGTCGGAGGAGTCCTCCGAGCTGTTTGAGGCGGTGATGAATTTACCTGAAAAGTATCGTATAGTGATTCATTTGTACTATTACGAGGATTATTCTGTAAATGAAATTGCGCCTATATTGAAGCTGACGCAGAGTAATGTGAAAGTCAGATTGTCAAGGGGAAGATTGCTGCTTCGAAACACATTAAAGGAGGATTGGGAATATGACGAATAAAGAAAAATACAAAAAAGCATTTTCGGCAGTTTGCCCATCTAACGAATTTTCTTTGGAGGTAGAAAAAATGAAAAAAATAAATAGACAGAATATCTTTAAAACAATGGCTGCTTCTATTGCGGTCTGCATGATCTTTATGGCGAGCGCTACAGTTGCGTATGCCATGGATGTAGGCGGAATTCAGCGCACGATTCAGTTATGGATTCACGGAGATTGTACGAATGCGACTATTCAGTTTGACGGAGACGGAACTTATAGTATGGAGTATACGGATGCTGACGGAAATGAGCAGTTTATGGGTGGCGGCGGTGTCGCAATTGCAGATGACGGTAGTGAAATACCTTTATCAGAGGAAGAACTCATGGAGGAGCTGATGGCACCGGATGTGGAATATGAAGAGGATGGTTCTGTTTGGGTTTATTGGATGGATCAGAAAATTGACATTACAGATAAATTTGAAGATGGTGTCTGCTATGTGAAACTGGTAAAGGGCAAAGAGACCTTGTATATGACGGTAAAATACAAAGGCGGTTATGCAACGGGCAATCATAAATATCCGGACCCTAAGGAGTGGAGCGCCAATTAAAATGGAATAGAGCTGGGCGCACATTAATTACTGCTGTAACACGGAAATCAATTTTCAGTCAGAGGTTCTCGCCGCAGGCATTGGGACGGGCTCCACGCTGAGCATATTTCTACGTCGCCACGCTTTCGCTCTATAAAAACGCAACAGTGCTAAGCTCGAAAGTACCTCGCTAAGCGCTGGCATTTTTATAAGGGCTCCTTTAGAAAATATGCTCAGCGTGGAGCCCGTCCCAATGCCTGCGGCGAGAACCTCTGACTGAAAATTGATTTCCGTGCTGCTGTAAAATCTGCCGTTGAATTTCACATCAAATCAGGGTATACTAAAGGCAGGAAAGGAGAATGTGATTATGCCTAATATTAAACCAATCTCTGATTTGAGAAACTACAGTGATGTGCTCCGTGATGTATCTGTCGGTGCGCCCGTCTTTCTTACTAAAAACGGACGTGGGCGCTATGCGATTATTGACATACAGGACTATGAAAAAACACGGGCGACCCTCAAGCTTATGGGTGAACTTGCAAAAGGGAAAAAATCAGGAGAGGAAAAGGGATGGCTTTCGTCCTCGGATGTGAGAGCACATTTCAAGGTAAAGGCGAATGAAGAATAATATCCACTACTCCCCGGAAGCCCAGAACGACCTTGACGAAATCTGGAAGTATATTTCTTTTGAGTTATGCAATCCGCAGGCCGCAGAAAACAGCGTAAACAAGATCATGGACACTGTTGACGAACTGGAAAATTTTTCAGAAATTGGCGTCCCGCTGTCCTCTGTGACAGATGTGGAAAGTGATTACCGTTTTCTGGTTAGTGGAAATTATATGGTTTTCTACCGTGTGATTCTGCAAGACGTTTATATTGACCGTGTTCTGTATGGCAGACGAGATTACCTTCGTATTCTGTTTCCTGATTTGTCACAGAACGACAACGAAGGATGAAACAAAATATAATAATTATGAAACTGCTGGCTGATGCTGGCAGTTTTCTTTATTCAGGCGCTTTGACAGCGTTTTTTATTACTTCGGGCCAAGTTGGCCTGAAGGGGGAAGGAGGATTTTTTGACATATGTGCCAGTACCCAAAGACTTAAACCGTATCAAGATTCTAAGATGATTCAAATTCAACTCATGAAAGAAATGGATTTAACCAAGAAATAAATGCAGAGAGATATTAAGGAACTGCAGGAAAACGGAGTGCTTGGAAGAGAAGGATATAACAGGAACGGGCATTGGGTGATAAAGAGGTATGGGGAACAATAAAAACAAAGGAATATTTGAAAACTAGATAAGTATCAATAAAAGAAAATGAAAAGCATGACAATAGAAAGCTTGTTTTAAGAACTCAAAGGTTCTTGTTGTAACTAGAAAAAGTAGATGATATAATATTTTTTAAGGTGTGAGCTGCGAAATCAGCTATGCTGATTTTCATTAGCAAGCGAAAGAAATTCTACAAGCTTTGGTAAGCTGATAACAATAAGGTAGGAAAATCCTATCAGGTAAGGTCTGACCAACCACCTGTACCGAGTCCTTGGAAGCGAGGCAGTGATGCCAGGTTTAAGTGTAGGACAGGGAGTAACAGAGCTGAAACGAAAGTGAATAGGATATCGCGGGAATACAAGGGAAAGACATCCTTTGTTTTTAGTACACTATAATATATTTGACGTGAATCAGGATACACTTGTGCAGTGATTAAATTATCTTCGCAAGCAGGAAGAAAAATTTCAAGATTTCCATATATCCTCACATTAAATCGGGATAAGATAGAAAATGAGGAACGTAAGAAACTTATTAAAATGGATATTGATTCACACTGTGTAGCTGCTTTTACAAAGGATAAAAAATTCTTAGGAAGAAGTTATCAGGAAAGCGTTTGTGCTAAAGAACGGCGAGAAAATACAGGTATGAAGTAAGGAGGTATAGTCATATGGCTGTGGAAGATAAAATCGTTTATACAACACAGAAGGACTTTCCGTTATCGACAATAAGAGAAATGTTCGATGATGGGGATATTGTTACGGATCCGGACTATCAGAGAGATTTTGTTTATACACAAAAGCAGTCCTCTAAACTGATAGAGTCCATGTTGATTGGCATACCGATACCAACAGTATATCTATGCCAAGAAAATGATGAAACATGGAGTGTCATTGATGGGCAGCAGAGAATAACATCATTTGTATTCTACCTTGAGAATAAATTTCCGCTTTCTGGACTTACGGAATTAAAAGAATTGAACGGTCTGTATTTTAAGGATATGGATAAGCCCTTACAGAAAAAATTAAAATCCTCATCTTTGAATGCAATTTGCATTCTGAAGGAATCGCAGGAACTTAAGTATGAGATTTTTGCGAGATTGAATCAAGGTGCGATTTCCTTGAAACCGCAGGAACTCCGCAATTGTATATATCGTGGCAGCTATAATAGAATGCTGGAAGATTTGGCTGGCAACAAATATCTGCCGATATTATTTCACGATGAAAATAAGAGAAAGCAGTATCAAGAAAGAATACTTCGTTTCTTTGCACTCCGTAACTTTACGGATTATAAGTCATCTATCATGAAAACGATGAATGACTATATGTTTGTGCATCAAAATGCAGATGATGCGGAAATAACTGACTGCAGGGCCTTGTTTAACAAAACGATTGATATCATAAAACAGATACTCGGTGATACTGCATTTTTTGCTGTGAATAGGGATAATGGTAAGGTTATAGGAAAGTTTAGCGGATCCGTTTATGATTCAATTATTATTCCGTTTTCATTTTTCAATAACCACGACCTCATGGCTCATGCTGATGAAATCAGAAAAGCTATCGAGGATTTGAAACTTAATAATAAGCAATACCGTGAAGATACATATGTCGCAACTGGTTCCCGTAAGAGAGTTCTCGGCAGAATATTTACCGTATATAATCTACTGACAAAGATTACTGGCAGTTATGGAAGTGATGATGGCAACAGGGCATTTTCGGACAGCGTAAAGAAAGAGTTATTCCATCCGGGATATATCTGCTCGTGGTGCAATAATGAAATCTTGAGTATTGATGATGCGGAGGTTGACCATATCATACCGTTCTCTCAGGGTGGCAAGACGGACATTTCCAATGCACAGTTGCTCCATAGGCACTGCAACCGTGAAAAGAGCGATGCGATGGATGATGAGAATTTTGAAGACGAGGAAGAATGACGAGGTGTGAATAGTATGATAGATGGTCCAAGTTTTAATTCTTCTAAAAAAGTTATAACCGATAAGGATTGTATGTGTGAAGAGGAACTTACATCATATATGGATAAAGAAATGGGATACCTGCATGAGCGAATCAATCTTCTTAGACTTTTCACATCAGGGAATGTTGGATTTAGGGATGTTTTTTCAAATATACTTTTACTGTTATGGGATTTATAAATAATACAATTGACCATTGTAGCCACAACCAAATGCGGAATACGATTTCAACTTCACTTTTTACTTTAACTAAATCAGAAATTTTTGTTTAACGGTTATAAGTGCTATAGATATAATGTAAGTATAGGAAGGAAATAAATATGACACTTAAAAATAAATTAGGCATTATGAATTCGACGGAGCTTGCGCGAACCGAAGAAAAAATGAGCAAAAAGAAAGCTCTTGAATTGTTTGAAAGTGGTTATTTGGATAATTTAGAAGCTGGAACATATAAAACGCTTGCAGAAATTCATAAGTATCTGTTTGGTGAAATTTACGAGTTTGCAGGAAAATTGAGAAATGTGAATATTGCAAAAAATAATTTCAGATTTGCACCGGTTATATATTTGCAGGCTGCTTTAGAAAATATAGACAAAATGCCACAATCTACTTTTGATGAAATTGTTGAAAAGTATGTTGAGATGAATGTGGCACATCCTTTCCGGGAAGGTAATGGTCGTAGTACAAGAATCTGGTTTGATCTTATTTTGAAAAAGGAAATAGGTCAAGTTATTGATTGGAGTAAAGTAGATAAGGACGATTACCTTCTTGCAATGGAGAGAAGTCCAATCAGGGATATTGAAATCAAACATCTTTTGAAGCAGGCTCTCACAGAAAAAATCAGCGATAGAGAAGTATATATGAAAGGTATTGACTATAGCTATTACTACGAGGGATATGCTGTTTATAAAATGGAAGAATTATAATTCTACCGTTTTATAACTTCTGAGGGCGGCAGAAGTGAAATAAGAGGATTGCCGCTCCGTGTCATTCTCTGATACTAGGGATAAATTATGAAAACGGATAAGTTGACTGATGATGAAATTTATTTCAAAATGTGGTCATAAGAAGTAACCAAAAGAAGAAAGGATGTGAAAATAATATGCACAATTATGCAATTCTTAGAAATAGCGGAGAATATACAATATTTCAATTTAATAATCAAATAATCCGTTTTGTTACATCTTCCAAGTTAGAAAGATATACGAAAGTTATAGAGTGGGATCATGGATATTTGGTAGTGATGGCAAAGTACAGAAATTTGGATGAAGTAGAGGAATATATTGATTTGATTCCGATACTTCAAAATCTATACTATGATACAGATGCTTTTTTAGAACCTATAAAGGAAGTGAGGATTGAATATGCAGCTTGATATTAAAGATATTGCAGATAAGGCGGACATGATTATCAATGGATATGCTTTTACAAAAGATAATGAACGTGTGCGTGTACTAAATCTTAATTGTATAAACCATGCAGCTGTTATTTTAAATGACAAAATCGTAGAAACCAATATGGACGATGTTGAGAATGAGATTGTTATGGATTATTACAATCATAATAAACAATTTATGGAGGAATAGAATGCCGAAATATTATGAATTTAAGGTGTGCGGTTATTATTTGTATTATACGGCGAGTTGTGTAATAGAGGCAATGCATGTACATGCAAGTGATAGAAAGTTAACAGAAGCCGGTTCAGCGAAATTTTTTGTCAAAAGTAATGGAGATACTACCGTAGAAAGACAGGGCAAGCTTACAGAACGTGAGATTAGAAAAATAAGGGCATTTATAAAAGAGCATTATAAAGAGATGTATTTAAAGTGGTTGGAAATAGCAGATACAGGATTCTACGGAGAAAAATAGCGTTAATCCTAAAGATGAATGGAAAAAGGAATTATCATATCGAGTAGAAGAAATATATAGCCTATAAGTTAGACACAAACTTCGTGGATGTGGTGGTTCAGAACCAAAAGAAGAATTGCCGAAAAACTCTTTTATATAGTATAATGAAAGCACTTCTTTTTAAAATAATAAAAATGGTAAAGTTTAAAACCGTTAGGAAAGAGGCACAAAATGGAAACCAGGGAAATCTTAGAACAAGTAAGAAACGGAAAGCTCAGCGTGGAGGAGGCAGAACGACATTTCAAAAAGCAGCCTTTTGAGGAATTAGGCTATGCAAAGCTGGATTCCCATAGAGAAGTCCGCTCCGGTTTCCCGGAAGTGATTTTTTGCAGCGGCAAGCCGGATGAATATCTGGTGTCCATCTACCAAAAGATGTATGAAGCAAATGGGGAAGTATTCGGTACGAGGGCAAATGCCCACCAGTTTGCAGCGGTAAAGACAGTGCTGCCCCAGGTAACCTATGATGAGATATCCCATATCCTTAAGATAGAAAAAAGGGACAAGGAAAGAACCGGGAAAATCGCTGTCTGCACCGCAGGGACAGCAGATATACCAGTGGCGGAGGAAGCTGCCCAGACAGCGGAATTTTTTGGAGCCTGTGTAGAACGGATTTATGATATAGGGGTAAGCGGCATTCACAGGCTGTTCCAACGGTTGGACACCATACAGGAAGCCAATTGTATCGTGGCGGCTGCAGGCATGGAAGGAGCACTTGCCAGTGTTTTGGGAGGACTTGTGGAAAACCCTGTCATTGCGGTTCCTACTTCCATAGGATATGGCGCCAGCCTGCATGGGCTGTCGGCTTTGCTGACTATGATAAATTCCTGTGCCAACGGGATTGCGGTAGTAAATATCGACAACGGATACGGTGCGGGCTATATGGCGACACAGATTAACAGACTGGCTGTAAAAGGTAAGAAATAATATGGATTCATACGAAGAAAAATATAACAGGCTCCATGCCATGATGAAAGGATACGCACAACAAAATGTGGCAGTTGCCTTTTCCGGGGGAGTCGACAGCAGCCTTTTGCTGAAAATGGCTGTGACATATGCAAAAGAACAGGGAACGATTGTCTATGGGATTACAGCCGATACAGAGCTGCATCCGGCGGGCGATAGAAAAATTGCAGGGAAAGTAGCAAAAGAGGCAGGGGCAGAACATATTCTGCTAAAGCTAAAGGAACTGAAACAGGCGGATATCCTTCAAAATCCTGTTGACCGCTGCTATCGGTGCAAAAAATATCTCTTTGGGGAAATGAAGGAAAAGGCGCAGCGGTTAGGCGCTGCAATCTTAATGGAAGGAACAAATGCAGATGACCTTCGGGTATATCGTCCGGGAATCAGGGCAGTTGAGGAGCTGGGCATAAAAAGTCCTTTAAAGGAAGCCGGATTGACCAAAACAGAGGTGCGGAAGCTGGCTTCCCGATATGGCATATCTGTAGCGGACAGACCCTCAGCCCCATGTCTCGCTACCCGTTTTCCCTATGGAGAAACGTTGGCCCCTTTGAAGCTGAAACATGTGGAACAGGGAGAAGCATTTTTAAGGGCATTGGGATTATATAATGTCAGATTACGGGTACACGGTGAAATAGCCCGTATTGAAGTGGACGAAGACTATATGGCCGGGCTTTTAGAAAAGAAAAGGGAAGTGGCGGCATATTTGAAGGAGCTGGGGTATTCCTATATCACGCTGGATTTGGAAGGCTTTCGTTCCGGAAGCATGGATATAGGAATCAGGAATTGAATTTTTCCAATAAGAATATAAGATAATAGCAAAAAGGAGAACATATGGGAGATACATTATATTTGGAATGCACCGCTGGAATCAGCGGTGACATGACGGTGGCAGCTCTGTTGGATTTAGGAGCTGACCGGGATGTACTTATGAAAGCATTGAACAGCATTCCGGTAAAAGGCTTTTCAATAGAAATCGGCAGGGTAAAGAAAGCAGGAATAGACTGCTGTGATTTCCGTGTGATCCTGGATAAGCACCATGAAAATCATGATCATGATATGGAATATCTGCATGGACATCATGAGGAGCATCACCACGGAGGAGAAGCACAAACGGCTCACTATCATCACGGAGAAGAACTGCAGACAAGTCACCATCATCATAAAGAGGGGCAGCAGAAAGGGGAAGGGGAGAATAGCCTGTGTGCCCATGAGCATACTCATACTCATGCCCATGTCCACACCCATCCTCATGAACATAGAGGCATTCAGGAAATCAAACACATTCTTGCAGGGTGCAATATGACAAAAAATGCAGGAAATCTTGCAGAAAGGATGTTTCATATTCTGGCGGAAGCGGAAGCAAAAGCCCATAATGTGCCAATCGAGCAGGTGCATTTTCATGAAGTGGGAGCAATCGACTCCATTGTGGATATTGTGGCTGTGGCAGTATGCCTTGATAATCTGAAAATCGATCAGGTCATCGTACCAAAATTATGTGAGGGAACCGGTACAGTAAGGTGCCAGCATGGAGTATTGCCGGTGCCTGTTCCGGCAGTTGCCAATATTTTAAAGACCCATGCTCTGAAAGTGGAAATCATGAATGTGCAGGGAGAATTTGTGACTCCTACAGGAGCAGCAATCGTTGCGGCAATCAGAACCGGGGATAAGCTTCCAAAGGAATTTTCCATAAAAGAAATGGGAATCGGCGCCGGTAAGCGGAATTATGAACGCCCAAGTATGTTAAGAGCCATGTTGATTGAAGCGGACTCCCAGAAAAAAGATACGATTTATAAGCTGGAAAGCAATGTGGATGATTGTACTGGAGAAGCACTTGGTTATGTAATGGAACGGTTGTTTGAGGCAGGAGCAAAGGATGTACATTATATGCCTGTCTTTATGAAGAAAAACAGGCCGGCATGGCAGTTGAATGTCATCTGTAAGAAAGAGGATATCCAGAAACTGGAACAGATCATCTTTCAGGAAACCACTACAATTGGTATCAGAAGGATGGAGATGGAGAGAACCGTACTGGAAAGAGAGCTGGAAACAGTCCAGACACCTTACGGTCAGGCTGTGGTAAAAAAATGCCGGATTAGAGAGCAGACAAGACTTTACCCGGAATATGACAGTGTGGCAGCAATCTGCGGGCAGAGCGGATTATCCTTTCAGGAGGCTTACCAGATGATTGTTGAGCGGTGCAGGGAAAGTTAGATAAGTAGGAGGAAAAGAACATGCATATGGCAGATGCCCTCATTGCCCCGGCTGTAGCAGGGACTATGTACCTTTGTTCCGGCGGGGCCATGGGATATTCCGTAAAAAAAGTAAGACAATCAGGTGAACCGGAAAAGATACCGGTTATGGGAGTCATGGGCGCCTTTGTATTTGCGACCCAGATGATAAATTTTACCATACCGGGAACAGGTTCTTCCGGACATTTGTGCGGAGGAATGCTTTTGTCCGCAATTCTGGGGCCGGAAGCGGGATTTTTAACGATGATAGGAGTGCTGCTGATACAGGCTTTTCTGTTTGCCGACGGAGGCGTGCTGGCCCTTGGAGCTAATATATGGAATATGGCATTCTATGGATGCTTTGTGGGCGGCGGGCTTATCTGGAAATGGATGATGAAAAAAGGAATGTCAAAGAAAAAGATTGCTGTTTCCTCTATCTTGGGATGTATGCTGACCTTGCAGCTTGGGGCATTTTCTGTTACTTTGGAAACATTATTTTCCGGGGTTACCCAACTGCCGTTTTTGGTATTTCTGGCAGCAATGCAGCCAATCCACCTTGCAATCGGTCTGGTGGAAGGGTTGATAACGGCAGCAGTCCTTGTGTTTCTTTATGAGGCAAGACCGGAAATGCTGTGGGGATATGGCGTAAAAGAAAGCGGGACGGGGAAACTGTCTCAAAAGAAGACGATAGCGGTGCTGGCTCTTGCCGCATTGGTGATTGGAGGGGCATTTTCTTTGGCAGCTTCTGCCTACCCGGACGGATTGGAATGGTCTATGGAAAAAGCAGCAGGAACCACGGAGCTTGAAGCGGCAGGAGGGATTTACGACAGGGCAGCGGGAGTACAGGACGCCGTGGCACTATTGCCGGATTATCAATTCAAGGGAAGTGAATCTGCGGCAGGAACTTCTGTTTCCGGTATTCTTGGAGGAGTGGCAGTTACAGCTGTATGTATATTAGGCTGCTATACTTTGAAGTTGTTTGGAAAAAGGAAAACAGCGGATATGAAACCGGAAAATGGGAAGGAAGGACATGAATAAGTTGCAGCAGGCCGTGGCCATTCTTCATGAAGTGGACAGCGAAGCGGGAAAGAGGAGCAATAAAAGCCGGATACATCCTGCTTCCAGACTGTTTGTGTGCGTCCTGTTTATTCTTATTACGGTTTCCTTTCATAAATATAATGTGATGGGGCTGCTTAGCATGTGGCTTTATCTGTTCATAACCGGAATATGGGAAGAGCTTTCCTTCTGGAAGGGACTGAAAAGAATCCGGTATATTTTATTACTGATAGTGCTTTTGGGAACGGCTAACCTGTTTTTTGACAGAAATGTCATATTCTGTCTTGGAAGCATGCATATAACAGGCGGCATGATTTCCATGGCAACATTGCTGATAAAAGGGATGCTGACCGTGTATGCGGCATATTTTTTGCTGATGGAAACCGGGATAGAGGGGATTTGTGCCGCTCTTCGTACCTTTGGCATACCAAAAGGCGGCGTGACTGTGATTTTACTGATTTACCGCTATCTCATTCTTCTGCTGAAGGAGGTGCAGAGGATGTCACAGGCCTATCAGTTAAGGGCGCCGGGGCAAAAAGGGATTCATATACGGACATGGGGTTCCTTTGTGGGACTGTTGTTATTAAGAACTATGGAGCGGGCCGGGGACATATATGACAGCATGCTTCTTAGAGGCTATCAGGGTGAATACCGGCAGCAGGAAGTATTAGGCGGGCGGATAAGCAGGGGACTTAGTAGTATTTATGCAGTCGTCTGGACGCTGGTATTGTTGATTTTAAGAGTTTTTCCGGTTTTTCAAATGGTGGGAAATCTATTGGGATAAAGGAAAAGAGGAAGGAAATGGAGGTTAGTCATGGCGGAAATAAAAGTAAGCCATCTTACATTTTCCTATGATGGAAAGAGGGACGTGCTTTCCGATATGAGCTTTCGGATTGAAGAAGGAGAGACGGTGGGGCTGATTGGAGCCAACGGGACAGGCAAGTCAACGATTTTAAAGCTTCTTGTGGGCTTATTATCAGGTCATCAGGGAAGCATTCAGGCAGACGGAGTGGAGGTGGAGAAAAAAAGTCTGGAAGAAGTCAGAAGAAAAATCGGATATGTTTTTCAGGATTCGGATAGTCAGTTGTTTCTTTCCACGGTATATGAGGATGTGGCCTTTGGACCCCGCAATTATGGGTGCTCCAAGGAGGAAGTGGAAAGCAGGGTTCTACAGGCGCTGAAACAGGTACATATGGAAGAATGGAAAGACAGACAGATCTACCGGCTTTCCGGCGGGCAGAAAAAACTGGTCTCCATTGCCACGATTCTTTCCATGGAACCGGAAATCCTGCTGTTTGACGAACCGTCCATAGCGCTGGATCCAAGGAACCGGAAGAACCTGATACATATCATAAAAGAAATGAAGGGACTAAAGATCATTGCTTCCCATGATCTGGATTTGATTCTGGACACCTGCCCAAGAACGATTCTGATTGCTGGCGGGCATATTATTTGTGATGGGAATACAAAGGATATACTTATGAATCAGAAGCTTTTATGTGAAAACGGCCTGGAGCTGCCATTATCCTTGGAAAATAGGAAGACATTATAAAGCCGGAAATCAGTATGGGATGAGAAATTATGAGGTGATTTCGTTAGATGAGTAAGGAAATGGAGAAAAACAAATGAAAAAGAAAATTTTAAATATTTGCATGGCGGTCTTGCTGGCAGCGTTTTGCTGCTTTCATACCGGATGTAGCTCTAATAAGTATTTATCAATTGGTTCCGAGGAGGAAATTTATAATCAGACAGTGGATGATTTCTTTCAGGCACTTGACGATCGGGACAAAGAAGCGCTGCTGGATATGTTTGCACCAGCTGTCAGGGAGAAAGACAAAACACTTGATGAGAATCTTGACAAGCTGTTGGAATGTTATAGCGGTCCTACCGATATCTGTAAACGTGATGGCGGCATGGTGGCTGGTTCCTACAGTAACGACCATGGTAAAGGAAGTGCAGAAGTAGATTCAGGATTTCCGGTAGTGTCGAATGGTAAATATTATTGGTGTGACTTTACATTGATGTACAAAAATGATTGGGATAAGGATGAGATTGGCATAAAAGAAGTCCGGCTTGCAACGATGGAATATGAGTGTGAGGCAAGGTATGCATATGCTGCAGAGAGCAGAGCAGGGATGATGGATAAGGGAGGAGATGACAGTGATGAGAGCGCTCTTTTAGTTTTAACAGAATGTTCCGTAGATTATGAGGTACGATTTATTGGGGGATATCCGGAAAAATTTACCCCCATTGGCCGTGAGCTTTCACAGGCACAGGTAGAAGAGTTCTTTCAAACATCATACAGTTACTTAGAATTTGTGAAGGAATTTGGAGAGCCAAATGTTCCAGGAGGATTTACAGGCTGTTCTTATGTCTATGAGCTTTCTGCCGAGGGTGATGAGCCACGCTATCTGGATTTACTTCTCGATAACGACGAAGATACGATTTTTAGCGCCTGGGTGGTGAATGACCTGGATGTTATGGGGATTTCTAAAGTATGGAGTGTAAAAGACCTGGAAAAAGAGTGAATCACAGAAAGAAGGAATTGCCATGAATGGAGTCATATATGACGCAAGGCGGATCAAGGCTTATGAAGGAATGAAAAAGCTGGGCAGCTATGCAGGAAAAAGTGAGGAATTCATTTCAAGGCTTTGGGAAGCGTTAGTTTTGGATGAAGGTATGATGAAGGAATGGATGTATTATCTGGACCACCATACTTTGCTGGATGAGGTGGTCTGTGAGGGCTATTCTCTGGCAGATATTTATGTATGGCAGATGAAGCACTATAATCTGGTGCAGGATATAGGGAAAAATACGGCTGACTGTAATAAGGAAGCATTGGTGTTAGATACCTTTGCTGCCATGCTTTCCATGAAGAAAGAGCCGGAGCTTTGTAAAAAGCGGCTGGAGGAAGGCAGGGGGATGGACCGGTTTTTATGAAAATTTGTGCTTGAAATGATGAGAGCAATGCCAGAAGGAAAAGACCAAAGGTCATCAAATCCTTAAAATCCAAATGATTTTGAACATTGCGAACTGCAGGCGGGCTGCAGTGTGATAGCAGAGGCTTACTTTCGGGAAACAGACTGAAAGCTTCAAGATATGTTGAAAAAATATCAATAAATATTGTCCCGGTTTGTCTTATTGTTGCGGATAAAATACGTTTTTCCTTTTCGGGATTTGGTAATGGAAAGTGATTGGTTAAAATATGAATGAAAACAATGAATTGAGGAATAATTTGGATAGACTACACACAACTGAATTAGGTATTGTCAGGATAAAGAGGAATCTGTCTTTAGAGGCAGACGATATTGTAGAATGGTGCAAAGATAAAATCAAATCTCCAAATGCACATATTACAAGGAAAGGTAAAAACTGGTATATTGATGTAGATAATTGCATTTTAACGGTAAATGCCTATAGCTACACAATTATTACTGCACATAAGGAAAGAAGATGAAATACATAATACGTGAACTAGACACATTTTCGATTATTGGACAAGAGATAGAGCTTACAAAGTTTCAAAGAAAAAATATTCAGATAAGCACACAGTTTTGGAGAACGTTTAACACAAATTTAAAAAAAGCCTATTTATCACAATATGGGAATTGGATAAAATATGCTTTTATGGAAAGAAGGAATGATAAGTTATTTTACTATTGTGCTATCCCTCAAAAAACTATTATTCCAGAGGGCTTTATTGCGAAAGAAATTCAGCATCATAAATATCTGATGATAGAACACAGAGGCTCAATGGACAAGATATATGACACTTATAAAAAACTCTATCAAGAAGTATTAAAAGATACAGAATATATACCATTGCAAAATGAATTTTTACATTTTGAAAGATATGACTATCGTTTCAAATGGAATAACCCCACATCAATCATTGAAATTTGGCTTCCCATAAAGGATTAGATAAATGCTGGTAGTTTTACCATTATTACAGTACATGGAAAAGCCATGACGAGAAAAATGATGAAAATACATCAGGTGAATCAGACGGAAAGGAGACAGCATGCATTTTGTGAATGCCAAAGGAATCTTATCTGCCAATAATGGAATGAACCTTTACAGAGGCTGTACCCATGGCTGCATTTATTGTGACAGCAGAAGTAAATGTTATGGTTTTTTCCATGATTTTGAGGATATTGAAGTGAAGCAGAACGGACCGGAATTACTGGCGGCTGCTCTGCGTTCAAAAAGGAAAAAGTGCATGATTGGAACCGGAGCTATGTGTGATCCTTACATGCATTGTGAAGAAGAACTGCAATTGACAAGAAGGTGTCTTGAACTTATAGAGCGTTATGAATTTGGTGTGACAATTCAGACAAAGTCAAATAGAATTCTCAGGGATCTGGATTTGTTGAAAAGCATTCATAAAAAAGCAAAATGCGTGGTACAGATGACGTTGACCACCTATGATGAAGCATTATGCAAAATACTGGAGCCAAATGTATGCACCACGAAAGAAAGAGTGGAAGCCTTAAAGATTTTTCATGAAAGCGGAATTCCCACTATAGTCTGGCTGTCGCCTATTTTGCCTTTTATCAATGACACACGGGAAAATATAGAAGGGATTTTAGACGCATGTATTCAGGCAAAAGTGTATGGGATCATCTGCTTTGGAATGGGCACCACCATGCGGGAAGGCAGCAGGGAATACTTTTATCGTGCATTGGATAAGCACTTTCCGGGGATGAAGGAAAAGTATAAGCAGACATATGGGTATTCCTATGAAATACCAAGCGAGAAAAATAGGGAGTTGATGAAACTTTTTTATGAGAAATGTAGTGAAAATGGTATTGTATGCGATAAGGATGCCTGTTTCCAGTATTTGCACGAATTTCCTGAAAAGTATGAACAGTTAACATTGTTTTAAATTGAAGGTATGATGCGTTTTGT
Organism: Lachnospiraceae bacterium; assembly: GCA_014804265.1. Taxonomy (GTDB): domain Bacteria; phylum Bacillota; class Clostridia; order Lachnospirales; family Lachnospiraceae; genus RGIG3040. The sequence goes on from JAAVAC010000047.1 coordinate 22,669, forward strand.
GCTATGATATTTGAAAGTTTCATTTTAGCTTAAAATGCTTGTCAGTGGAAATCAGAAAGCGGTTATAGATAAAATTGTGAAGGAGGAAGAGTGAAAAACATGAGAAGAAAAGACAGAGAAGTAACAAACATACAGGAAATAGAAGATATGATACAGCAATGCAAGACCTGTCACGTTGCCATGGTTGATGGGGAAATGCCTTATGTGATTCCTCTTTCCTTTGGCTATGAGATCAAGGAAGATGTTTTGACTTTATATTTCCATAGCGCAAGAGAAGGCCGCAAAATGGACATATTACATAAAAATAATCGGGTTTGTTTTGAAATGTGTCAGGAAGGAGAACCTGAATTTGCAGCAGAGAACCCTTGCAGTTCCGGTTACTATTTTTCCAGCATACACGGCTTTGGAAAGGTTGCGTTTCTTGAGGATGTGCAGGAAAAATGCCATGCCCTTTCCTTATTGATGAAACAGCAGGCTCATATGGAAATGGAATTCACCAAAGAGCAGGCAGATGCCGTATGCGTTTATAAAATTGCCACAAAGGATTTTACTGGAAAAAGAAAGTCTCGAAAGGGTTGGTGAAAGAATATGAAAAGCTATGATATCATACTATTTGATCTGGATGGAACTTTGACAGACCCGGGAGTGGGAATTACGAATTCCGTAGCATATGCACTGGAAAAATATCATATTCAGGTAGAAGATAGAAAACAGCTATATCGGTTTATAGGACCGCCTCTTCATGAATCCTTTGAGAATGATTATGGATTTTCAGAGGAAGAGGCAAAAACGGCAGTAGAATATTATCGGGAATATTTTAAGGAAAAGGGAATGTTTGAAAATGTTGTTTATGAAGGTATTTCGGAGTTATTAAGGAATTTAAAGGACCGGGGAAAGACACTTGTTGTTGCCACTTCAAAGCCGGAAATATTTGCTAAGCAGATATTAGAGCATTTTGGACTGAAAGAGTACTTTACCTATATTGCCGGGGCTAACATGGACGGAACAAGAACAAAGAAGGATGAAGTGATCAGGTATGCTCTGCAATCCTGCGGGATATCCCAGGTTGCCGGGGTGGTTATGGTAGGGGACAGAGAACATGATATCATGGGTGCCAATAAGGTGGGATTGGATTCCATAGGAGTTTTATTTGGGTATGGGAGCCGCAAGGAGCTTACCGATGCTGGAGCCACCTACATTGCAGAATCGGTGGACATGCTTTCGGAAATTCTTTTATAGGTATTTAGAGTTAGGCACTGTTACCCCCCCAAATTGGAGAGAAGGAAATGGGCGTAACAGAAACTTACATCAAAGGATGATGTTTCATGAATAGAATCTATTGGAGCGAAGACAAAATCACAATGCTCACGGATCATTTGGATGCAAAAAAACACAGCCATTTCATGCTGCAGCTGTTTTTAAGTCTGGAAGGAAACATGGAAATCCTGGTATCGGGAAAAAGGATTTCCTGTAAAGGAATCCTTGTAAATCAAAACATTTCCCATGCCTTCCGGGCAAAGAAAAAACTGCATCTGTCTGTTTTAATTGAGCCCGCTTCCGGTCTGGCAGAACAACTCAATAAGAAAATGAAGGAAAAAGATTACTTGTTCCTTGAGGGTCCGGAAATAGATGGACTTCAAAAACAGGCAACAGAAATGATAGAGGATGAGAGCCTTTCCTGTTATCATAAATTTATGGAAAGGCTATATCAATATATGGATGTGGACACTTCCCAAAAGCAGTATGACGAAAGAATCAGGCAGCTTTTTTGGCTGTTAGATTCCTGCAACTGTGATGACCACAGGATTTCCGCCTTTGCAGAAAAAATAGCACTGTCTCCCAGTCGATTATCCCACCTTTTCAGAGAACAGACAGGAGTTTCCTTAAAAAGCTATATACTGCTGCACCAGATGGAAAAGGCTTTTATAGAATTGCTGAACGGAGCAACGATTACTCAGGCGGCCATGGAAGCAGGCTTTGATTCCCCTTCCCATTTTGCCGCAACGGTAAAAAGAATGATGGGCATGCCTGCAAGCCTGTCCTTAAAAGACAGCCGTTTTTTGAAAGTTCATAGTGTAGAAATGCGTTAAAATAAAGCTCATACAAAAAAGGAGGCTTTATTTTTATGGAACAATATTTAAAACAAACAGACATGCTGAATTTTCATGAGAAGGAAATACAACAACTGATTCATTTACGCAAATGGAAGGAGCTTGATGAATTTCATAAAATAAAAGAGATTTATCAGTTCGTGCAAAATGAAATTGTGTTTGGCTATAATTGCTGTGATACATTAAATGCAACGCAGGTGTTAGCCGACGGTTATGGACAGTGTAACACAAAGGCAACCCTGCTGATGGCGCTTCTGCGTGGTGTAGGAATACCCTGCAGGCTTCATGGCTTTGAAGTCTCCAAGAATTTTCAAAGGGGAGTCACGTCAGCACTGATTTCACTTCTTGCACCAAAGACCATCGTTCATACATGGGCGGAAGTATATTATCAGGAAAAATGGATTGTGTTGGAAGGAGTCATCACTGATCAGGCATATTTGTCCGCTCTTAAGAAAACATACGGGGAGGTTACCGGAGAATTCAGGAAATATGCAGTAGCCACCAAAAACTTGAAAGAGCTTTCCGTAGAATGGAAGGGAGAGCATACCTTTGTCCAAAGCCAAGCCATTGTTTGTGATTATGGCATATTTCAAAGTCCGGATGAATTTTTTCAACAGCATGGACAGCATTTCCATTGGATAAATCGTTTTCTTTACACTCATTTTGGCAGGAAGATAATGACAAGGAATGTGGATAAGGTACGGAGAAGAAACGTGGGAAGTAAAAAGAAGAAAGCGGGCAAATGAGGACGACGGGATTAGAAATCATATTTGTAAAGATATTTTTTGTGCCATCCATAATGCGAGAAATATCCCTTGACTTATATACAGGAGCCGGCGGGTTATTTTGATATGGTGGTAATGGATGAAGCCAGTCAGTGCAATACTGCAATCAGTCTTGTGCCGATTTTGAGAGGAGATTCTTTCATGTTAGTTGGGGACCCTCAACAGCTCAGCCTGGTGATTGTATTGGATAAGGATGCTAACGACTTTCTGAAAAAGTCCTATAAGATATCAGAAGAGTATGATTATATTAAGAATTCCATATAGAAGGTTTTTCTTACAGCCGATTCTGTCAGCGATGAAATATTATAATGGAAAGCTGAATCTGAAATCGTAAAAGAGAGGGACAAAAAATAAGAAAAACCGAAAATAACAGTTGACAACAGCAAAACAATATGATAACTTATGAAAGTACGCAAGATACAAATCTGTATTTTGCAGGAAAACAAAGCAGAGTATCCACTCTCACCCTATGGCAGTCAGGCTTATAGGTGTTTATATTTATGGAACTTCTCTTATGTGTTGGTATATTCCAATAATGTATACCGTATGTATATGTAGGAGCAACTGTGAATTTATGCGTGGATAGTCTGGCTATCCACTTTTTTATGTATCAAACGTTGAATATTTTATGGAGGTGCACTACTATTAGCGATTTAATGATTAATGAACAAATTAGAGACAAAGAGGTTCGGCTTATTGGAGAGAATGGAGAGCAGTTAGGTGTCATGTCGTCCAGGGAAGCCATGAGACTTGCGGAAGAAGCAGGGCTTGATTTGGTGAAGATAGCTCCCACAGCAAAACCGCCTGTTTGTAAAATCGTTGATTATGGAAAGTTCAAATATGAACAGACCAGAAAAGAAAAAGAAGCAAAAAAGAAACAAAAGACGATTGAAATCAAAGAAATCCGTTTATCACCAAACATTGATACCAATGATTTGAATACAAAAATGAATGCGGCAAGAAAGTTCCTGGGAAAAGGAGACCGGGTAAAGGTGACACTGCGTTTCCGGGGACGTGAAATGGCCCATATGGCAAACAGCAAGCATATTCTGGATGATTTTGCAGAGAATTTATCGGATGTTGCAGTCATAGAAAAAGAGCCAAAGGTAGAGGGCAGGAGCATGACCATGTTTTTGGCTGAAAAGAAATAGCTGCAAAAAATTAGTTTTTAACTGATATTTTTACCAGTTAGAATAGATGTGGCGAAAGTCACAGAAGTGGACAAGGATATAGGAGGGAATTAACATGCCAAAAATTAAAACAAACAGATCAGCAGCAAAACGTTTCAAAGTAACGGGAACAGGAAAATTAAAAAGAAATAAAGCTTATAAACGCCATATCTTAACAAAGAAGTCTGCTAAGACTAAGAGAAATCTTAGAAAAGCTACCATGACGGATGCCAGCAACGTTAAGAATATGAAGAAGATCACACCATATTTATAAATCGTAAGGAGGAATTAAGAAATGGCTAGAATCAAAGGCGGAATGAACGCAAAGAAAAAACATAATCGGGTATTAAAGCTTGCAAAAGGTTATAGAGGAGCAAGATCCAAACAATACAGAGTAGCAAAACAGTCTGTTATGAGAGCGCTGGCTTCTTCTTATGCAGGACGTAAGGAAAGAAAACGTCAGTTCAGACAGTTATGGATTGCACGTATCAATGCAGCAGCAAGAATGAATGGAATCAGCTACAGCCAGTTCATGCATGGTTTAAAATTAGCTGAAATTGATATTAACAGAAAGATGTTAGCAGAAATGGCAGTGAACGATGCAGATGGCTTTAAGGCTTTGGCCGAGCTGGCTAAAAGCAAGGTAGCATAATCTTGAACTTTATGTAAACAAAAACCGCAGTTCTTCATAAAACAATGAAGGCTGCGTTTTTTATACCAGTTCAGCCAGTCAGGGAAGGAGAGTGCATGGAAAGGCATGGAGCCGACAGCGCATCTGGGAGTCGGCCAGGCCTTGGCAAAGTCGCCAGCACTTACGCACCGTATTTCGGTGCGTTAGTACTGTTGCGTCTTTGCAGAGTGAAAGCGTGCCTGGCAGACTACCAGATGCGCTGCCGGCTCCATGCCTTTCCATGCACTCCCTTCCCTGACTGGCAAAGCTGCTACGTTTTTTCCAAAAAATGTATAAATTATGTTGACTTTGGAAATCATCATGAATATAATAATACTGTATTCCTCGATAGCTCAATGGTAGAGCACACGGCTGTTAACCGTGGGGTTGTAGGTTCGAGCCCTACTCGGGGAGTTTTTTTATTTCTAAAGATTGTCTAAAAGAGAGGAGCATTTACTTATGCTAGAGCAATTAGAGCCAAAGAACGTCTTTTCCTATTTTGAAAAAATTTGTTCCATTCCCCATGGATCGGGGAATATACAGGGCATCAGCAATTATTTGGCAGAGTTTGCAAAAGAAAGAAATTTAGAGTATATACAAGATGAGACATACAATGTCATTATAAAGAAAGATGCATCAAAGGGTTATGAGCAGATGGAACCGGTTATCATTCAGGGGCATATGGATATGGTGGCAGTCAAGAAACCGGACTGTGGCAAAGATTTATTGACGGATCCTTTGGATGTAAGGATAGAGGGTGATTTTGTCTATGCTGAGGGAACCAGTCTTGGAGGAGATGATGGCATTGCGGTAGCATATGCCCTTGCGCTGCTGGATTCGGAGGAGATTCCTCATCCGCCTTTGGAGGTAGTGATTACGGTGGAAGAAGAGGTTGGAATGGAGGGCGCCCTTGCCATTGATCTGTCTTCTTTAAAAGGAAAAAGGCTTTTGAATATCGATTCGGAAAAGGAAGGAGAGCTTACGGTAAGCTGTGCGGGCGGAATGAGGATTAATGGTTTCCTTCCGGTGCAGTGGCAAGAGATTCCGCAAGGAAGTAATGGATGGGAAATCACTCTTACCGGCTTAATGGGTGGTCATTCCGGGGTGGAAATTCATAAAAACAGAGGAAATGCTAATATACTGATGGGAAAGCTTTTGCAAAGGCTTTCTGAGAAGGAGGACATTGCATTATCGGCATTAGAAGGCGGGACAAAGGATAATGCCATACCAAGAGAAGCAAAGGCAATCATATTTTTTTCACAGGATAACCGGGAGAACTGTGAAAAGATATTGAAGGAAATGGAAAAGGAACTGCAGAACATTTATAGAGAAACAGATCAAGAGCTTCACATACTGTTGAAAGAGGCAACCGAGCAGCTGAAACAGAAGGTATTGGAAAAGCCATCCATGGATAAAATCATTCAACTGCTCTGCACGGTGCCAAACGGGGTTTGCGCAATGAGCCGTCAGCTGGAAGGACTGGTGGAAACCTCCCTGAATCTGGGAATCATGTCATTGCAGGAAAAGGAATTTTCCGCGGCTTTTTCGCTAAGGAGTTCGGTTGCTTCGGAGAAGGAAAAATTACGGGACAGAATTACGGATATTCTGTCTTCTCTTGGGGGCAGCTATCATTTTTCGGGAGATTATCCAGCATGGGAATATAAGGAGGATTCCAGGCTTCGAGACACCTTTATTCAGGTATATGAAAAAATGTATGGAAAAGAGCCGGTGGTGCTTTCGGTCCATGCGGGTCTTGAATGCGGTATTCTGGCAGGAAAAATCAAGGATTTGGATAGCGTATCCTTTGGCCCGGATATGGAAAATATCCATACGACGGAAGAAAAATTATCGATTTCTTCCACAAAAAGAGTGTGGGAATTTCTATTAGAACTTTTAAAAGCTCTGTGATTCTCTAAGAATAAATAAAAAATATGCAAAATTTCATAAATAAAGTGACAAATCGATAAAAAGTGTGTATGATGGTTGAGAGAGGGCTGTAAAGTGAATAATATTGTTTTGATAGGCATGCCCGGTTCAGGAAAAAGTACGGTGGGGGTTGTACTTGCCAAAAATATCGGTTTTGATTTTTTGGACTCGGATCTTGCGATTCAGGCAAGGGAACAGAAAAAGCTTCATGAGATTATTTCTGAAAAAGGTCTGGAAGATTTCCTTAAAATAGAGGAAGCCGTCAATGCATCTTTTATGGTAGAGCATACGGTAATTGCGACTGGCGGCAGTGCTGTCTATGGCAAGAAGGCGATGGAACATTTAAAAAGCATTGGTAATGTGGTATATTTGAAGCTTCCCTATGAAGAAATCAGGCACCGTCTGGGCGATTTGAATGAACGGGGAGTGGCAGTCAGAAAAAATCAGACGCTGCAGGATTTATACAGGGAAAGAGTCCCGCTATATGAAAAGTATGCTAATATAACAATCGACTGTTTCCACAAAGAAATTCGGGAGATTGTTGCCGAGATAGGTTATTTGGTAGACTGGACAGAAGAGAAGTAAGCTTTTGTTTTGCCTGTTATGCTTTAAGGAAAGAAACACAGCAGGGGGAAAGAAGATGAAGGAAGAAAAAGTATATAATATTGGAGTTTTAATAGGGAATGCCCACACTGCCCATCCCAAGGAACTGATACAGGGAATCTGCCAGGGGGCAAAAGAATATACCTGCAATTTACTGTTCTTTTTGGGAACCCAGAGCAGTGTATTTTCCCAGGACATATACGGATATAAAATGGGAGAGGACTATGATTATCAGTTCAATGTCATATATGATTATGCGCTTTTGGGAAATCTGGATGCTCTGATTATTTCCTATGGAACCTTGTGCATTTTTTTGGAAAATCAGGATAGAGATTACTTTTTCCGCCGCTTTCAGAAACTTCCATGCATTGTATTGGAGGAAAAAGGGCTGGAAGGCGACGGCAATTATATCATAAGCGGCAATTATTCAGGAATGACGGATATTATGGAGCATTTGATTGCGGATCATGGATATAAAAATATTGTTTATCTAAGCGGACCGAAGAATAACACGGATGCTGCTGAAAGAAAACAGGCATATATAGATGTTATGAAGAAGTATCAGATTCCGGTTGTGGATAGTATGATCGAGTACGGGGATTATTCGGAATTTGTAGAGGAACAAGTGGAAAAGCTTCTGGATTCAAATCCAAAGACAGAGGCAATCGTATGTGCCAATGATGAAATGGCATTGGCAGCTTATAAGGTTTGTGCAAAACGGGGGATAGTCGTTGGGAAGGAAATTGCAGTAACCGGATATGATGACTTTTCCATGGCGCAGAGAATGGAGCCGCCGCTGACTACTGCGGAACAGAATGGCTACGATATGGGATATCGTGCATTGATAGAGGCAATCAACCTCTGCAGGGGAGGCGGAAAGATTCAAATCAGGCAGCCTGCAAAGTTAAAAAAGAGATGCTCCTGTGGATGTGCGCATCATAAGTTGGCTGAAAAGATAGATTTTCAGAATAAGGAAGAGGCTTATTACTATGCGGAGAAAAAGATAGATGAATTAACGGAAGGATGTATTCTTCACCCGGGGAACAGAAAGCTGACGGAATATGTGAGAAGCCATGCAAAAAGCATGGTGCTTTATGTGATGAACTATTTTCTCTTTTCTGGTACAGTGCGGAATGTAGAATATGACAAAAAAGGCGCTATCGAAATTTTAAATTTAATTATCAATGGTAGGTATAAGGACTTTATTTCTCCTTTTGCATTGCTAAATACAATGGATGCCTTTTTAAAAGAATTGGTAGAATATACGGAAGATGCTACGAAAAAGACAAATGTCATGGAGTTGAATATTGCTATCCAGAATAGCATTTATTACCGGTTCTGCCAGAGGAAAGAAGATGAACATGTCCTTTTCAGAAGAAAGTCCCTTATGGAGCCTTTGTTTGAACGTTCCATATTGGAATGTATCGATGATGAGAAGGAAGTGTATTATCAGACAGCGCTTCAGCTGCAGAAGCGCAATGTTCCAAGGGCATATTTATATGTGTTTGACCAACCTATAGAACATAGAAAGGAAAATGAATGGAAGCTTCCGGCAAGAATGTATCTGGCATCCTATTGTGAAGATAATAATGCCATGAGCTTTGTGCAGAATGAAAGGCCTGTTGTAGATATGGAAAGAGGATTTTGCGATTATCTGCCAAAGGAAGCAGGGCATATTTTATTATCCTTCATTTTGTACTCGGAGGAAAAGCAATACGGGCTGCTGATGTGCGAAAGTGAATATCAGGAAATTTCTTCCCTGTATGTAACCAGCCTTCAGATTGGGAATATCCTGCGTTTCCTGGAAATGAACAAGAAGGAAAGGAAAGTGCAAAGGGAACTTGCCGCAAAAGTAAAGATTATTGAAGAAAAGAATGAAGTCCTTAACTTCATTTCCGAGTATGACCAGCTTACAGGCATTTTAAACCGAAGAGGCTTTGGTGAAAATGCTCTCCGCCTTAATAAGAGAAACAAGGATAAAAAGGCATACTTCATTTTTGCCGATTTGGACCACTTGAAGGAAATCAATGATTGTTTTGGACATTCGGAAGGAGATTATGCCATTAGCAAAGCAGCGCTTTTGCTGAAGGATAGTCTTGGTTCGGAAGGGGTGGCAGGCCGCTTGGGTGGAGATGAGTTCGTTGCCATGATCGTCAGCGATGAAGCTGATTTTGTAAAGTGTTATAAGCAGCGGATGAAGCAGGAGATGGCGGAATTAAACGATGGTTCCGGCAAGCCCTACTATGTGGAATTCTCCCTGGGGATGATTGAATTTATATGCAGTGATAACTTTGAACTTTCCCATATACTGAAAGAGGCAGATTCAGCCTTATATGATGCCAAAAAGGAAAGAAGAACTTCTATTAAGAAATAAGAGAGTAAAAAGAACAGGCATTACGCGTCCTTTGTAATGCCTGTTCTTTTTGCTTTATTGATGCCACCGGACATATGTTCTGCCTGATCTTCCAAAAAGCGGGCCCTCTTCACGGAATCCTCCCCGTATCTGGTTCGTATCTGGTCTATGGCAGAATTGAGCTTTTTGTATTTTTCGTCCGTTTCGGTGTCAAATAAATTATATTGTGTGAATTGCTCTTTTGTGGCCTTGGAAGTAGAAACGCCAAGCAGACGGATAGGCTCTCCTTTCCAAAGCTGATCAAATAACTGGCAGGCGCAGTAAAAGATTTTTTCTGTAATATTGGTGGCAGATGGCAGGGTCATTTGCCTGGAATGGTGGTGAAAGGAAGAATCCACCATGGAAACGGAAATCGTTTTGATGAAAGCATGATCGCTTCTAAGCCTTGCTCCTACCGTTTCACAGAGAGAAAGCAGGAACATTTTGGCAGTATCTCCATCCTCCACATCGTAATGAATCGTAAGGGAGTTGCCATAGCCTTTGTTTTCAGGTTGGGAAGCAGTCACCTCTGCAACATCTATGCCATTGGCAAAGTTCCAAATGGTCTCCCCGTGTTTGTTTAAATGGGATATTAAAATATCCTTATCGTAATGAGCCAGATCCCCGATTGTATAAATTCCCAGATTATGAAGTTTCTTGTAACTGGAACGTCCTACATAAAACAGCTCTTCTACGGGGAGTGGCCACATCTTGTGAGGGATTTCTTCCGGAAAGAGAGTATGCACCCTGTCAGGCTTTTCAAAGTCGGAAGCCATTTTAGCCAGTATTTTGTTTTTGGAAATGCCGATATTGACTGTAAAGCCTAGTTCTGAATGAATCGTATCTTTTAAAGTGTGGGCAAAAACAGTCAGGTCTCCATAAAGTTTTTCTGTGCCAGTCATGTCACAGTAGGCTTCGTCAATGCTGAACTGTTCCACTTCAGGAGCATAGCGGCGCAGCAGATCCATAAGTGATTTGGAATTTTCTACATATACCTCATAATGGGGAGGAAAAACTTGTAGATGTGGACATTTCCGCCTGGCCTGTGCCAAGGGCTCTCCGGTTGTGATCCGGAATGCTTTGGCAGGAGCAGACTTGGCAAGGACGATGCCATGGCGCATGGCTTCACTGCCTCCTATGACGGAGGGAATCCTGCGTATGTCCACTTCATACCCTTTTTTTAAAAGAAAGCAGGCTTCCCAGGATAGAAAAGCAGAATTTACATCCACATGGAAGATAACCGGTTCCGGCATAAAAAGACTCCTTTCCATAAAGTCAGCATATTCAAAAACTGTTGCAGCATAAGAGAAATGAAAAATCTCCAAAGCTTTTGAGTATATTATACAGGAACAGATGTTCTGAATCAAGAGTCTTTTAGAAAGTGATGAAGAAAAGGGTGCAGGGAATTTTTTCCTTCAAAAAATAATCGTTCCGGATGCCACTGGAGGCCAAGGACAGGCAGATGCATGTGGGCTATGGTTTCGGGAACATAATCCAGGCTGTATTGAAGAGTCGTAAGCCCCTGGCCCAAATGATCGATGCATTGGTGATGTGCACTGTTTACTTGCATTTTTCCGGGGAAAAATGGAAAGCCGAATCTGGAAGGAGCAGGGGATAAGGAATTAAAGAAAATAAGGTGATAGCTGTCTGCATCCTGATAAGAATGGATGGCTAACTGGTCTGCATCCATATCCTGCAGGATATTCCCGCCAAAATAGACGTTAATAAGCTGCATCCCCTTACAGATTCCAAGAACGGGTTTGTCAGCATTTATAAACATATCAAGAAGCTTGAATTGAGCACGATCCAATTCATAATCAAGATTCCGGGAGGCAGTATTGGTCTGATTGAAAAAGGATGGATGGATATCTCCACCACCGGGAAGAATAAGCAGTTCATAGTCTTCAATAGAGGTTTCTGAAAGGGAAACAACGGGGATTGCTCCAAAAGAAGCAACGGCAGCTTCGTAATTTTTTGTAAATTCCGGTCTGCCTGGAATGAGAATTTTTTTTATCATGATTTTTTGATCCTGGGTTGTTAAAATAATATATGGAAAAAGAAAGGAATTAGTACAATATTTTTTTAAGTCATGTAACAATTCATAGAGAAAAATTTTGGAAAAAACTTGCATATAGAAGCCATTTCTGCTATGATGAAAATGAAAATAAATGATAATTTCTGGAGTGAAATAAAAAATAGGCACGGATGCCAAAAGTAAATCAAAGGAGTGAAGGGTATGGGTATCAATATTTCATTAAACAGCGGTTATTCGTCTTTGTTTTCCGGTATGATGACTGGAAGCTCTACAGGAAGCGCTTCCATGTCTAATCTGTTAGCTGATTACACCAGTATTAAGAATGGCAGCTATGGAAAGCTTATGAAGAGTTATTATGGTTCAATGCAGAAGTCAAGTACAGCTTCGACCAGCACGAAAAACAGTTCAGGCAATATGCTTGAGAGAATTCTGGAAGAGAAGAAGAATCCGAAGGTTTCCAAAGATGTGCAGGAGGCAAATGAGAAGTTGGTAACAGGGCTTTCAACCATGAAGACTTCTGTTTCAGCATTACAGAATGACGCAACCTATACGGATACGAAAAATGGCCAGAGTGCAGCAGACAAGGTAGTCTCTGCAGTGAAAGCTTATGTGTCGGATTATAATAATGTTGTAAATGCGGCAAAAGGTTCCACATTGACCAGCAAAACGGCATATGTGGCAAATATGATGAGCAGTACGGCCAAGAATGCTGATAAGCTTTCGGAAATCGGTATTACAATCGATTCAAGAGGGACTCTTGAGATTAATGAGGCTAAGCTGAAGGCAGCAGATATCTCTAAAGTGCAGGAACTGTTTTCAGCCAAAGATATCATGAGCTATGGTTCGATGATTGCATCACGCATTCAATTTGCAGGTACTACGTCCGCTACAAATACCACTACGGACAGTACAGGGACAAATAACACGGTGGCTTCCGGTGCAGCTGGCCTCAAGGCAGACAGCAAAGCACTTGCATCTGATGAATTATTTGCAAAGATAAAGGACTCGAACGGTAATGAGACAGATAAATACGATATTGACAAGATTTTTGCCACGGCAAAGAGCTTTGTAAGCAATTACAACAGTATGTTCGATAAAGCCGAATCCAGTTCAAATTCTGGAGTATTAGCAAACTTGTCTTACATTAGGGAAAAAACGGCAAGCAGTGCGAATACACTTAAGCAATTTGGAATCAGTGTGGACGCGAAAGGCAGAATGAAGATTGATGAGGACACATTTAAAAAATCAGATATGTCCAAGGTACAGGAATTTTTCAAAGATTATGGTTCTTCTATTGCCACTAATGCATCTCTTGTAGATTATTATATGACTACGCAGGCGAATGCTGCCAATGGCTATACATCTGCCGGAGCATATAATGTACAGGGAAATTTGCGTTATGCTGACATCATATAATCTGTTTAAGGAAAGATAGGAATATGCAGGATGCGAATCAACCAGAGTTTGAGCTGGGGATTCGCATCTTTTTTAATTCCAGATGACGAACAGTGTGCCATTGTTTCAGAACAAACTGCTGAACAATGAGTTATATCTGTTCAAGTATGCGGTGCCACACCACGGTAGTCTTTATAAAAAAGTCTGTTGAAATGAACTGCCAGAAAAAGCGTACAAAATCACAGAGTACAGAATGGATGCACAAGAAGCATCACAAAAAATTTAAATACTAACATTTAGTCCTTGACAGAACATGAAAAAGAAGATAAAATATTTCTTGCATGCAGGAATGGCGGAATTGGCAGACGCGCACGGTTCAGGTCCGTGTGGTAGCAATACCATGAGGGTTCAAGTCCCTTTTCCTGCATCATTTTATGCCGCAAATTAAGAAGGTTTGAGCACGGCATCTTGAAAAAGTAAACAAATGTGCAAACAAACTATAAAACAGGTATATGAATAAGCTGTTATGATTAGGAAAAATACACCGAGGTTTTCTTGAGGAAATCCGGTGTATTTTTTGTGTCAAAGGGGAATAAAATAAAAGACTTGTCCATATACTAAATATCTTTAAAATTGTATAATTTTCATAAAAACCATATTGACAATTCAAGTTTTTGTGGTATACTAGTCCTTGTCGCAAACGTAAAAGTTATCAAAACGGATTCGACATCAGCGGGAGTGCTGGAATTGGCAGACAGGCAAGACTAAGGATCTTGTGTCTGTATAGACGTGTGGGTTCAAGTCCCATCTCCCGCATAAACTCTCAGGAAAGATTTTTCTTGGGAGTTTTTTGTACCCTTAGTGTGGTAAGAAATGGATACATACAGATAAAGATTGCGGAACCGGAAAAGAAATGAAAGAGCGGAGGAATAAAGATGAAGAGGAAATTCGTGATTACAGCAATGCTCGCTCTTGCACTGTTCTGTCTGGCTTCCTGTGGGGAAAAAGAGCAGGAACAGGGCATGAGGGAAGAGGACATTCAGTCATCAGAAGCTGGCGCACAGCCTGATGAGAAGGAAAAAGAGGAAGAAAACAATACCGTAGAACATGATAATATGAAAGAACAGATACCGGATAAAGAGGATAAAAAGGTTCTCATCTATTATGGAAATGATAATGCCGACGGCCTTATTTATAAGGAGGCTGCCTTAAGTGAATTGTCAGCAGAGGCATTGGTTGGCGAGCTGGCAAAGGTAAATATCGTGTCCCTGGATACAAAAGTAAGAACCGTGTTCATAGATGAAAAGGATGCAAAACTGCTGCATCTGGACATGTCAAAAGAATTTGGGGAATATGTATCCATGATGGGAACTGCTGGCGAATATATCGTAATAGGTGGGCTGGCAGATACTTTTTTGGATGCCTACGATTGTGAACGGGTAAAAATTACAGTGGAAGGAAAGACTTTGGAAACAGGGCATACGGCTTATGAGGGAGAACTGCAGTTTTTTGAAGTGCAAAATACGAAAAGAGTAGAGAACGGAAAATGACGATGCAGCCATAGCATGTTTGGGAAAAAATACAATGTTTTTATGGAAAAATATTGCATAATATGTCAAAAAGTGGGTAGAATAAACAGACTCTGAAGAGATTTAGAGTCTGTTTTTTACATCATGGGATGGGAGTGGTTTTATATGAAGTATGTAAAACAGTTTATGATCATTATGGGAGTCTGCTTTTTGGGAGAATTATTGTACAGTCTGCTGCCGTTTCCTGTGCCGGCAAGCATATACGGACTGTTGCTTTTGTTCCTGCTATTGATGACGGGATTATTGAAGTTAGAGCAGATAGAAGAAACCGCAGAATTTTTTCTGGCTGTCATGCCCCTTTTATTTCTTTCGCCCAGTGTCAGCCTGATTACAGTAATGGATAAAGTAAAGGGAGCCTTTCTGCCGATTGTAGGGACTATTGTGCTTTCCACTATAGTGACTACCGGAGTGACAGGGATTGTGACTCAGGCCGTTATGAAGATATTTGCAAAAAGGAAAAAGTCTTATGACAAAGGAGGTATGTCGCAATGAATGAATTATTGGCACAGTGGACGTATTTTGGAATGGTCCTTGGTCTGGGCTGCTACTTTTTTGCCTTGTGGCTTCAGAAAAAATGTAAGCTGCCCGTTTTAAATCCCCTTTTGATTTCCACAGTCATCATTATTTTATTTTTATGGATATTTCATGTGGATTATGAAACCTTTGATCAGGGAGCGAAATACATTACGTACTTTCTGACTCCGGCTACGGTCTGTCTGGCCGTTCCTTTATACAGGCAGTTTCAGGTGTTGCGAAAAAATATGCCTGCGATTCTTGCCGGAGTGCTGGCAGGCTGTCTTGCCCATGGTCTGGTGATTGGGGGAATGGCAGCTTTATGTAATATGGAACCGGTGTTGATGGTTTCCCTGCTTCCAAAGTCGATAACTACCGCAATTGCCCTGGGAGCCTGCGAGGAATTAGGAGGGATTACCGGAATTACCATTGTAGGAACACTTGTGGCGGGATTGATGGGAGCAATACTGGGACCGGCTCTGCTAAAATGGTTTCGGATAAAGGAACCAGTTGCACAAGGATTATGTATAGGGACCGCATCCCATGCCATTGGTACTTCCAAAATGGTTGAGGCCGGGGAAGTGCAGGGAGCCATGAGTTCTCTTGCCATTGTAGTATGTGGACTGATGACCGTAGTGCTTGCCCCTTTTTTTGCATCCATTTTCGGATGAAAGCTATTTTCAACGAATATGAGAAAAAAATTTAAAAATAAAAAAGGAATTATCGATTTTTTAGCGAATATATAAAAAGACGCAAGGAAAAACAGCATATAGAGGAAATGCCATGACGATTAGAGAACAATTGGAAGAAAGAGAAAGTGAATATCTAAGCCCTTATGCATGTTTAAGCCGGAATTCTAAGGGAAGGCTCCGGGAAGAGGAACAATGTGATATCCGTCCAGTCTTTCAAAGAGACAGGGACCGGATTCTCCACAGCAAGTCTTTTCGGCGGTTAAAGGATAAGACACAGGTATTTTTGGCACCGGATGGAGACCATTACCGTACAAGGCTTACCCATACGCTGGAGGTTTCCCAAAATGCCAGAACGATTGCAAAGGCACTTTTATTAAATGAGGATCTGGTAGAAGCAATCGCACTGGGGCATGACCTGGGGCACACCCCTTTTGGACATGCAGGCGAGAGGGCTTTAAATAAGATATGTCCCCTTGGCTTCGTACATAGTGAACAAAGTGTCCGGACAGTAGACGTGCTTGAAAAGGATGGTATGGGGCTGAATCTGACTGTTGAAGTAAGAGACGGCATAAAAAACCATCAGACGGCCGATGTTCCGGCTACCCTGGAAGGGAAAATCGTAAGGCTTTCCGACAAGATTGCTTACATTCATCATGATATGGATGATGCGATCCGTGCCAATTTATTAAAGGATGCAGATGTACCCTGGTCTATCGGAAAGGTAATTGGCTATACTACCAGAGAGAGGCTGGATCATTTTATACATGATATTGTAGTGAACAGCAGAGGGAAAAATGACATTGTCATGTCAGAACCGGTAGCACAGGCAATGAAGGATATCAGAGCCTTTATGTTTGAACACGTGTACCAGAATCCGGTTGAAAAAAGTGAGGAGGGCAAGGCCGAGATGCTGATAGAAGCGCTTTACACATACTATCTGAAGCATTTAGAGCTGCTGCCAAAGGAACTGCTCCAGATTATGGAGCGGGACAATACTCCGGCAGAAAAGATTGTATGCGACCATATAGCAGGCATGACGGACCGGTTTGCCATTGCCAAGTATGAAGAAATCTTTGTTCCGAGAACCTGGCATGGTTGATGAGAAAAGGGAGCAGCAAAAGGCATGTACTATCCAGAAGAGATATTAGAAGAAGTAAGGCAAAAAAATGATATCGTAGATGTGATTTCCGGTTATGTGCGTATGCAGAAAAAAGGAGCCAGTTATTTTGGACTGTGCCCTTTTCATAATGAAAAAACCTCTTCTTTTTCCGTATCGCCTCATAAGCAGATGTATTATTGCTTTGGCTGCGGTGCAGGTGGAAATGTATTTACCTTTATCATGAATTATGAAAATTATACGTTTCCGGAAGCGGTGAAGATGTTAGCGGACAGGGCAGGAGTGCCGCTGCCGGAGCTTGAATATAACGAAGAGATGAAAAAGAAGGAAAGCAGGCGGACCACTCTTTTGGAAATTAATAAAGAGGCGGCAAAATACTTTTTTTATCAGCTTCAAGGCAGGCATGGACAGGCTGGTTATGAATATCTGAAAAACAGGAAGCTTGGCGAAGAAACGATTAAGGGCTTCGGGCTTGGGTATGCCAATAAGACCAGCAATGATTTGTACTTGTACTTAAAGAAGAAGGGCTATCAGGATGAACTGTTAAAGGCAGCAGGACTTGTAAGCTACAGCGAGAAGATTGGAATGTGCGATAAGTTCTGGAATCGGGTCATGTTTCCCATTCAGGATATCAACCACCGGGTCATAGGCTTTGGGGGAAGGGTCATGGGAGAAGGAGAGCCGAAATATTTAAACTCTCCGGAAACGGAGGTCTTTGATAAAAGCCGGAACCTATATGGGTTAAATTTTGCCCGCACATCCCGAAAGGGAAATATGATCTTGTGCGAAGGATATATGGATGTGATCGCATTGCATCAGGCAGGCTTCCATCAGGCCGTAGCTTCCCTTGGAACCGCCTTTACAAGCGGGCAGGCCAATCTGTTAAGACGTTACACGGAGCAGGTGCTTTTATCTTATGACAGTGATGGGGCAGGAACGAAGGCAGCGCTGCGGGCTATTGGCATTTTAAGAGAAGTGGGGCTGACGGGAAAGGTCATTAACTTAGAGCCTTATAAGGATCCGGATGAGTTCATCAAAGGCCGTGGAAAGGAAGCCTTTGAAAAGCGCATAGAGGAGGCGGAAAACAGCTTCTTTTTTGAACTGCGCATCCTGCAAAGGGATTTTGACCTGAAAGATCCGGAAGGGAAGACGAAGTTTCATAATGAGATTGCAAAGAGGCTTTGCAATTTCACAGAAGAAGTGGAACGGGAAAATTATATAGAAGCAGTGGCGGAACGATATCACATAGGGTTTGAAAATCTGAGGAAGCTGGTCTATTCCTATGCGGCAAGGACGGGACTGGTAAGGGAGCCGGTAAAACCTAAATCCGGAATACAGAGCAAAGAACGAAAAGAGGATTCCGGGATCAAGGCCCAGAAGGTACTGTTTACCTGGCTGATCGAGGAGCCGAAGGCATATCCCATTGTTAAGAAATATATCGTAACCAGCGATTTTACCCATGAGCTTTATGTAAAGGTGGCAGAGAAGCTTTTTTCACAGTTAGAGGAAGGAGCTATGAATCCGGCAGGGATTATCAGCATGTTTACCGATGAAGAAGAACAGAGGGAAGTGGCGGATCTCTTTAATACGAAGCTTGAGGCATT
Organism: Lachnospiraceae bacterium; assembly: GCA_014804265.1. Classification (GTDB taxonomy): domain Bacteria; phylum Bacillota; class Clostridia; order Lachnospirales; family Lachnospiraceae; genus RGIG3040. Next base: position 41,270 of record JAAVAC010000047.1, read on the forward strand.
GGAAACGAAGCAGGAAAAAGAAAAAGCATTCCGGGATATTATCATAAGGGTGAAAGAGTGCAGTTATGAATACCATACGGAAAGAATGGGAAGAGATGTAACGGCTCTGGACAAGGTAATTGCGGGAAAGAAGGCATTGGAAGAACTGAAAAAAGCGCATATTTATTTGGAATAAGGTTAAAATAGGAACAGATTATGGAAGGAAGGACGACCAAATGGACGAAAACACGTTAGCAAAGTTTGAAGAGAAAGTGAAAAATCTCTTAAGCCTTGCCAAAAAGAAAAAGAATGTTCTGGAATATCAGGAAATCAGCGGTTTTTTTGCGGATATGCCATTGGAAGAGGAACAGTTCGATAAGATACTGGAAGCATTGGAGCAGGCAGGGGTGGATGTCCTGCGCATTACGGAGGGGGACGAGCCCGATGAAGAGATCATCTTAGCGGAAGAGGATGAAGTGGATGTGGAGAACATTGATTTGTCTGTTCCAGATGGTGTCAGCATTGAGGATCCGGTTCGTATGTATTTAAAAGAAATCGGCAAGGTGCCGCTTTTAAGTGCGGAGGAAGAAATTGAACTGGCAAAGAAAATGGAAATGGGTGATGAAGAGGCAAAAAAACGATTAGCAGAAGCAAACCTACGTCTCGTTGTCAGCATTGCCAAGAGATATGTGGGCAGAGGAATGCTTTTTCTCGATTTGATTCAGGAAGGAAATCTGGGGCTTATTAAGGCAGTGGAAAAATTTGATTACAGGAAAGGGTATAAATTTTCTACTTATGCTACCTGGTGGATTCGCCAGGCTATTACAAGGGCCATTGCCGATCAGGCAAGAACGATCCGTATCCCGGTTCATATGGTGGAAACCATCAATAAATTAATCAGGGTCAGCAGGCAGCTGCTTCAGGAATTGGGGCGGGAACCTACCCCGGAAGAAATTGCGGCAGAAATCAATATGCCGGAAGACAGGGTAAGGGAAATCTTGAAGATTTCCCAGGAGCCGGTGTCACTGGAAACACCTATTGGGGAGGAAGAGGATTCCCATCTGGGCGATTTCATCCAGGATGACAATGTGCCGGTACCGGCCGATGCGGCTGCATTTACTTTGTTAAGGGAGCAGCTGGGAGAAGTGCTGGATACATTGACAGAAAGAGAACAAAAGGTGTTGAAGCTCAGGTTCGGGCTGGATGATGGACGGGCAAGAACCCTGGAGGAAGTAGGGAAGGAGTTTAACGTTACCCGTGAACGTATCCGTCAGATTGAGGCAAAAGCTTTAAGAAAGCTTCGCCATCCAAGCAGAAGCAGGAAATTAAAGGATTATTTGGACTGACAGGCGGGAAGATATGGAATTATCAAAACGTTTAAGGGCAATCGTGGATCTGGTGGAAGAAGGAGATCGGCCGGCAGACATTGGCTGTGATCACGGATATGTTTCTATCTGTCTGATCAAAGAGCATAAGTGCAGCACGGTTATCGCCATGGATATCAATCAAGGTCCCCTGCTCCATGCAAGAGAACATATTGAACGAGAAGGACTGGGTCCTTACATAGAAACCAGATTGTCAGATGGAGCAGCAGCACTGGAAGATGAAGAAGCAGATACCCTGATCTGCGCAGGCATGGGCGGCAGGCTGACTATTCATATTCTTGAGGATGCCATAAAACGGCTTCCTGCCATCAAAGCATTGATTTTACAGCCCCAGTCGGAAATATGGCTTGTGCGCCGATTCCTTTTGCAGAATCATTTTTCAATCGTAAAGGAAGATATGATTTTAGAGGATGGAAAGTATTATCCCATGCTGCGGGCGGAAAAAACGGCAGAAGCAATCTGCAGTATATATACCCGGAAGGAAGAATGGTATGGTCCCCTTCTGCTGAAGGAAAAGCATCCGGTGCTTCTTCAATATTTACAGAAGGAAAAGAAAACAGCAGAGCAGACGATTGAAAAGCTGGCACTGGAAAACAGCGGAGGAGATCTAATAAAAAGACAGGAGCGGAAAAAAGAACTTCTGGAAAAGCTTCGGTGTATTGAGGAATGTCTGGAAGGGTTTTAAGGAGGTATTCATATGCGCTGTGAAGAGGTCATGGCCAAGTTGGAGGAGCTTTCGCCCCTTATGTATGCCAGTGAGTGGGATAATGTAGGATTGCAGACAGGAAGGCGGGACAAAGAGGTAAGGCGGATTTATATTGCACTGGATGCAACAGATGAAGTAATTGAGGATGCTGTCAAAAAAAGGGCCGATATGCTCTTGACACATCATCCCATGATATTTAAGCCGGTCAGAAAAATTACAGGAGAGCATTTTGTAGGCCGCCGCATCATAAAATTGATACAGAATGATATGTGCTATTATGCCATGCATACGAATTTTGACGTGATGGGAATGGCGGATGCGGCAGCTGATGAAATCGGCTTGAAAAGCAGAACAGTGCTGGAAACAACCTTTGAAGATGAGATTTCCAAGGAAGGCTTTGGGCGCATTGGAAAGCTTCCGGCAGTCATGTCCTTACGGGAATGTGCAGAGCTTGTCAAACAAAAATTTGGCATAGATTATGTAAAGGTGTTTGGAGATCTGGAAGCAGATCTGGAAACAGCAGCTATTATGCCAGGCTCTGGCAAGTCCATGATAACGGCAGCCATAGAGGGCGGTGCAGATGTGATGATTACCGGGGATATCGATCATCACGAGGGCATGGATGGGGCGGCTCAGGGGCTTTTTATCATTGATGCAGGCCATTTTGGGTTAGAGCAGATCTTCGTGCCTTATATGGAGGAATATTTAATCAGGGAATGTAAGGAGATTGAGGTGATTGCACCAAGGCAGGCGGCGCCTTTTGTGATTATATAACGATGAAAAGAGGAAAACGGTATGGTAAAAGTAACAATTGGAGGAAAAGAAAAGGAGTATCCAATCGGAATCTCCTATGAGACCATAGCAAATGAATATCAGGGTGAATATGAGGACTTGATTGCACTTGTTTATGCAAACGGTAAAATGATGGAGCTTCAAAAGACTCTGGAGGAACCCTGTGAAATTAGTTTTATAACGCTGCATGAATCAGCAGGGCATAAAACCTATGTCAGAACTGCCACTTTTTTGATGTTAAAGGCAGTATCCGATATTTTGGGAGTAAAAGAAGCAGCGAAAATCAAGGTGGAGTTTTCTGTTGGAAAAGGCTATTATTGCAGCAGCAATGGAGAAACGGAAATTACGCAGAATCTGGTTGAGCAGGTCAATGATAGAATGAAAGAGTTAGTGAAAGCTGACCTGCCCATTAAAAAGGCAACATATCCGATCGATTATGCTACCGGGCTTTTTAGAGAAAGAGGTATGGCAGATAAGGAAAAATTATTCCGTTACCGGAGAAGTTCTACCGTAAATGTATATGAGCTGGATGGATATTTTGATTATTTTTACGGGCATATGCTGCCCGCAACCGGATATGTGAAGTACTTTAACGTTTCTTATTATAAAAGCGGTCTTATGCTGAACCTGCCGGAGCGTCATGAGCCAAAGCTCATAGAAGAATTCAAACCGAGGCAGAAGCTGTTTGAAACATTGAAGCAGGCGGGTGATTGGGGAAGAAGACTTGGAATCGATACGGTAGGCGATTTGAATAATCAAATTTGTGCAGGCAATCTAAGCGAGCTGGTTTTAGTGCAGGAGGCGCTGCAGGAAAGAAGGATTGGAGAAATCGCTGAAGAAATCGCTTCCAGAGGCGGTGTGAAATTTGTTATGATTGCAGGACCCTCCTCCAGCGGCAAGACTACCTTTTCCCACAGGCTGTCTATACAACTCCGTACTTATGGTCTGACACCACATCCTATTGCCGTAGATGATTATTTTGTGGATCGGGATAAGACTCCGAAGGATGAAAATGGAGATTACAATTTTGAGTGTCTCGAAGCCATTGACTTAGAGCAGTTTAATAGAGATATGTGTGCTCTGCTTGAGGGAAAAGAAGTGGAGCTTCCTACCTTTAATTTTAAAACGGGAAAGAGAGAGTACAAGGGGAATAAGAAGCGATTAGGAGAAGATGATATTCTGGTGATTGAGGGGATTCACGGCTTAAATGACAAAATGTCCCATTCCCTGCCAAACAGCAGTAAATATAAAATTTACATCAGTGCCCTGACAAGCCTGAATATTGATGAGCATAATCGTATCCCGACTACTGATGGAAGACTCATAAGGCGTATGGTCAGGGATGCCAGGACAAGAGGAACTGCCGCAAAGAGAACGATTCAAATGTGGGGTTCTGTAAGAAGGGGGGAAGAAGAGAATATCTTTCCCTTCCAGGAAAGCGCCGATGCGTTTTTTAATTCAGCGCTGATTTATGAGCTGGCAGTATTGAAGCAGTTTGCAGAGCCGCTTTTATTTGAAATATCCAAGGATGAGCCGGAATATTATGAAGCAAAAAGGCTTTTAAAGTTTCTGGATTATTTTTTGGGTGTCAGCAGTGAGAACCTGCCCAATAATTCCATTGTAAGGGAGTTTGTAGGAGGCAGCTGTTTTAACGTATAATAGAATATGATATATGATAGAAATGTAAGTAGGACAAATGGTCGCAGCTGCCTTATGGCAGGTGAGGAAAGTCCGGGCTTCACAGGGCAGGATGCCGGATAACGTCCGGTGGAGGCGACTCCAAGGATAGTGCAACAGAAATATACCGCCGGTGGGCTTTGCCCGCCGGTAAGGTTGGAAGGGCAGTGTAAGAGACTACCGCCTTCCTGGTAACAGGAAGGGCATATGTAAACCCCATCCGAAGCAAGACCAAATAGAAAACAATCTGGCGGCCCGTCAGGTTTTCAGGTAGGTTGCTTGAGGCATCTGGCAACAGATGCCCTAGATAGATGACCATTCGCGACAGAACCCGGCTTATCGTCCTGCTTACTTTTCATATAGAACAACAGATTACACATCTATAAAGCAGAAATGAGCAGGGGGAACTATGTTATTTAATTCCTTGGCATTTGCCGTTTTTTTACCGATTGTATTCATACTGTACTGGGCGTTGCCACACAAATACCGCTATGTACTTCTATTTCTGGCCAGCTACTATTTTTATATGAGCTGGAATGTAAAGTATGTAGCATTGATTTTATTTACCACATTTGTCTCATATGTAAGCGGATTATTGCTAAAAGAGGCATCGTTTCAAAAGAAAAAAACAATTCTTCTGGGGCTTACGCTGGTAGCAAGCCTGGGAGTATTGTTTTTCTTTAAGTATTCCAATCTCTTTTTAGGCACTCTTGGGGGGATTTGTGCAAGATTTGCAATTCCTCTGCATCCTGCCACGCTGCAGTTCATGCTTCCGGTGGGAATCTCCTTTTATACGTTTCAGACTTTAGGCTATGTCATTGATGTATATAGGGAAAGGGTGGAACCGGAACGAAATTTTATCAGGTATGCCGCCTTTATTGCATTTTTTCCCCAACTGGTAGCAGGCCCCATTGAAAGAACGGAAAATCTGCTCCCACAGATTGGGAAAGAGCAGTTTTTCTCCTATGAGAAAGCCTCTTATGGACTGAAGCTGATGGCATGGGGATTTTTTAAAAAGCTGGTAATTGCCGATACAGTAGGAATCTATGTGGATCAGGTTTATTCGGAAAGCCATTACTTTAACGGCTTTTCCCTGTTTTTGGCGACTTTGTTTTTTGCCATACAGATTTATTGTGATTTTTCCGGTTATTCGGATATTGCCATCGGTTGCGCAAAGCTCTTTGGCATAGATCTGATGACCAATTTTAAAAGTCCCTATTTTGCCAGTTCCTTAAAGGAATTTTGGAGCAGGTGGCATATTTCCTTATCCACCTGGTTTCGGGATTATGTATACATTCCTCTTGGCGGAAACAGAGTTTCTTCTGTAAAAAAGCATTGGAATTTGATCGTAACATTCTTAGCCAGCGGATTATGGCATGGTGCCAATTATACATTCCTGCTATGGGGGCTTTTCCATGGAGTGGGACAGGTATTGGAAAAGATCCTGGGAAAATGGTTTGTCAAATTCCAAAACCGGCTTCTGACCTTTTTCCTTGTAGTGCTGGGCTGGATATTTTTTCGGGCAGATACCATATCGGAAGCTTTTTATGTATTAGGCCATATGTGGATCGGCATTTCTTCGCCTGTAAATTATATGATGAACGGAATAAGGGATTTTCACATGACACCTTTGGATGGAGTCAGCGTAATCGTACCTGTGATCATGCTTATCGTTTATGACTATGTATCTTTGAAAACCGATCCGATCAGCCGGATTTCCGCATTGTCCCCGAAAGCAAGATGGGCAGTGTATTATGGATTTCTGTTATTTTTTCTGTTGTTTGCTTCTTTTAATGCAAGAGAATTTGTGTATTTTCAGTTTTAGGGTGTAGCCTGTTCAGAGATTGGGGAGTGGATTGGCGGACGTGGGAGCTTTCATAGCATATGGTAGTCTTCCGGGCACGCTTTCGCTCTGCAAAGACGCAGCGGTACTAATGCCCCAAAGTACGGGGCATAAGTGCCGGCGACTTTGCCAAGGCCCGGAAGACTACCATATGCTATGAAAGCTCCCACTGTGTATCGGAAAAGCCATCACATTTGAAAGGGGATAGAAAAGTAATGTGGAAGGAAATTGGAAAAACAGCAGGTAAGCTGCTCATATTGTTGGTGCCGTTTTTTGTGTTGCTGCCTCTGTACTGTCGTTTTTTTCCGGAGTATTACATGGATGATGAGTATGCTATGTATAGGCAGCAGAAGGATTATGTGCAGGGTAGTACCGGGAATGACCGCATCGTGATTTTAGGAGATTCCCGGGCAAAAGCAGGCTTTGTTCCGGACCTGCTTTCCGGAGACTGCTATAACCTGTCCTTAGGAGGCGCAACCCCTATTGAAGGATATTATACTTTGAAAGAATACCTTGCAAATCATCCTTTGCCGGAAACAGTAGTCCTATCCTATGCGCCCATGCATTACATGGACGTAGATACCTTATGGACAAGAAGCGTATATTTCCACACAATGGACACAGAAGATTTCATGGAAATCATAAAGACGGCAAAGGAATATAAGGATCAGGAAAGCATCCTCATAGACAACTATCCCATGGAATATGTTATGTATCAAACATATATGCCCAATAAATATGCTACCGCCTTAAAAAAAGCAGGCTTCCTATTCCGCTACCGGAAAACAAAAGCCAAATATGCTCAGATGGAAGAGAGCAGGGGACAAAGCTATTACGGCACCGCCAAGTCCAGTGACAGCTTTAACGGTGAGGCTAAAGTAACCGATTTTCGGGAAAACGATGTGATTACCCACTATATGGAACAGATTTTTTCTTTATGCCAGGCAAATAAGATTCAGGTAATTGTAAAAAATATGCCTATGAACGAAGCCTCCTATTCCATCCTGACAGAAGACTTCAAAAACCACTACACCCAATATATGGACACCTTGGCAGAAAAGTACGAAACGGTTGTTTTCGATACAAAGATTCACTCCTATCCAAACGACTGCTTCGGCGACGCAGACCACCTAAACCCAAAAGGCACAAAAAAATTCTGCCAGGCGCTTATGGAAGCTTACCCTGCTCTATTTTAACTATTATACACGGAAATGAAAGAAAAAACGAAGGTGCTTGCAAAAACGCCAAAATCCAAACGAAGGGCATACATCCACCCCTGCCCTTTGCCCCTTTTTTCGTAACGTAGTGGCAGATACTGTGATGTGTCTTGGTTCTCTGGACCTTTGCGTGCACGTTGGTCCTTGGCTTGCGTTCTTTGCAAGCCTAGTACCGCTACGTGCAAAGCAGAACGAAAGTGTGTCTAGAGAACCAAGACACATCACAGTATCCTCACAACCTAACACCCCCAAAAAAGAAGGAGCACATCATGGAAAAAGCATTATTAGTAGGAGTAAATTTAAACAACACCGCCACCTTCAAACAGTCCATGGAGGAGTTAGCAGCACTGGCAGAGGCCTGTAATATGGAAGTAGCTGCGGTGGTAGAGCAGACCCTTCCCTCTGTCAACAAAGCTCTTTACATCGGAACAGGAAAAGTAATGGAAGTAAAGGAAAAAGCAGAGGAGACAGAAGCGGAAGTCATTGTATTCGACAATGCATTAAGCCCTTCCCAGCTTCACAACCTGCAAAAAGAACTGGGACGTCCGGTTTTGGACAGAACCACTTTGATTCTGGAGATTTTTTCCACCAGGGCTAAGACGAGAGAAGCCAAACTGCAGGTAGAGTCCGCAAAGCTTCAATATATGCTCCCAAGACTGGTGGGGCTCCATGAAGCATTGAGCAGACAGGGCGGCGGCAGCGGCCTTAGCAATAAGGGAGCCGGAGAAAAGAAACTGGAACTGGACAGAAGAAAAATCGAACACAGGCTCAGTGAACTTGGAAAAGAACTGGAGGAGGTTTCAAGGGAACGGGAAACCCAGAGAAAAAGACGGTTTAGAACCGGAGAATTTCAGGTGGCGCTTGTGGGATATACAAATGCCGGAAAATCTACCATTATGAATCAGATGGTGGATTTATATGTACAGAATGAGGAGAAGAAGGTACTGGAAAAAGATATGCTGTTTGCTACGTTGGAAACCACTGTGCGGAAAATCGTGGGACAGGATAAGAGAAGCTTCCTGTTGTCCGATACGGTTGGATTTATCAGTAATTTGCCCCATAATCTGATCAAGGCATTCCGTTCTACTTTGGAAGAAGTGAAAAATGCAGATCTGCTTTTGCAGGTAGTGGATTTTTCAGATCCTCATTATAAGGAGCATATGACCGTTACGGAAGAAACCTTGAAAGAGCTGGAAGCTTACCACATTCCCATGATGATTGTATATAATAAGGCGGATTTAAAAGAGGATTTAGAATTCCCCCTTCCAAAGATAAAAGAGAATGCCATTTATATGAGTGCAAAAAATAAAGGGCATATAGAGGCTTTAGTGAGAAATATTTTTGATTTTTCCAAAAGGGGTTATGTGGATTGTGAAATGTTGATTCCTTTTTCAGAAGGACAGGTAGTGTCTTATTTGCAAAGGCAGGCCATTATCAAAGAGCTGACCTATGAAAACGAAGGCACCAGGCTTTTGCTTTCTCTAAGCCAGGCTGATTTTGGAAGATATAGAAAATTTTGCGTATTGGAAAAAATGTGATATACTAAAAATTGAATATAAAAAAGAAAGGTGATTGAAATGAGCAAGATCGATGTTGTATCAGGATTTTTAGGAGCGGGGAAGACTACTCTTATCAAGAAGCTGTTAAAGGAGTCCTTTCAGGACGAACAAGTGGTACTCATTGAAAATGAATTTGGAGAAATCGGAATTGACGGCGGATTTTTAAAGGATGCCGGAATTGAAATTAAAGAAATGAATTCAGGATGTATCTGTTGTTCCTTAGTAGGGGATTTTGGAACATCCTTAAAGGAAGTAATCGACACCTATCAGCCGGACCGGGTGCTGATTGAGCCATCCGGCGTAGGAAAGCTTTCTGATGTATTAAAGGCAGTGGAAGGCGTTATGGAGGAAACGGGAGTTACATTGAATTCCGCTGTAGCTGTTGTGGATGCCACAAAGTGTAAGACCTATTTGAAAAACTTTGGAGAATTTTTCGCCAATCAGATCGAATATGCCGGCACCATCATATTAAGCCGTACAGATAAGATGACAGAGGAAAAACTGGAAGCATGCGTGGCAATGATCAGGGAACATAATGAAAAGGCGGCAATCATCACCACACCATGGAACAGCTTACAGGGAGAGCAGATTCTGGAGGCAATGGAGCATAGAAGCGATTTTCAGGCAGAGCTGTTAGACGAGGTGATGAAAGAGCATGACCACTCTCACGAGCATGGGGAGGGCTGTACCTGCGGCTGTCATGACCATGAGCATCATCACGATCATGAAGAGCATGAGCACCACCACGATCATGAAGGGCATGAGCATCACCACGACCATGAAGGGCACGGGCACCATCACGATCATGAAGGGCACGGGCACCACCATGACCATGAAGAGCATGAGCACCATCACGATCATGAAGGACATGAGCACCACCATGACCATGAACACCATGAGCATTCCCATGCCCATGGAGAAAGCTGTTCCTGTGGCCATGACCACGGACATGGACATCATCATGCTGATGAAGTGTTTACAAGCTGGGGCATGGAGACGCCAAAGCAGTTTACAAAGGAGCAGATTTCGGACATCCTTGAGGCATTAGAGGACAAGGAGGAATATGGTTTTGTACTTCGTGCAAAAGGAATGGTAGCAGCAAAAGACAGCCAGGCTTTCCTCTATTTTGATTATGTTCCGGCAGAAAGTGAAGTAAGGGACGGCAATCCGGAATATACCGGGAAGATTTGTGTAATCGGTTCCCAGTTGAAAGAAGAAAACTTAAAGAAATTATTCTCTTAATTGATAGAAAGAAGGATGGAAATGATTCCTGTTTATATAATTAACGGATTTTTAGACAGCGGAAAAAGTGAATTCATTACGTATACGTTAGCGCAACCCTATTTTCAGACAAGGGGAAAGACACTGCTGATCCTATGTGAAGAGGGAGAGGTGGCTTATACCGAAGAAGTACTGAAAAAAAGCCGTACCATAGTGGAGCTGATAGAGGAAGAAGAGGATTTTCAGCCTGCAACGCTGATTGAACTGGAGAAAAAGCATAAACCCTCCCGGATTATCGTGGAATATAACGGTATGTGGAATGCAAAAAACATGAAGCTTCCATGGCATTGGAAAGTAGAGCAGCAGGTTACCTGCATTGATGGTTCCACCTTTTCCATGTACTTTACGAATATGAAGTCCCTGCTGGCGGAAATGCTGAGAAAATCGGAAATGATCATTATGAACCGTTGTGACGGCATGGAAAGTGAGCTGGCAAATTATAAGCGCAATATAAAAGCCATAAATCAACAGGCGGAGATTATCTTTGAAGACTCGAAAGGAGAAATCAATGCGACTTTGGAAGAGGATCTGCCTTATGATGTAAATGCAGACATCATTTCTTTGGATGATACCGGCTATGGCGTCTGGTATATCGATATGCTGGACAACATGGAACGTTATGTGGGAAAAACAGTGGAATTTCTCGCCATGGTATTAAAGCCGGAAAAATTTCCAAAGGGTTATTTCGTACCGGGCAGGATGGCAATGACCTGCTGTGCTGATGATATGGCATTTTTAGGCTATGCCTGCAAATATGATGGAGCAGAAGCTCTTTCGCAGAAGGAATGGGTTCAGGTAACAGCCACTATCTGCTGGGAGTATTTTGAGGATTATAAAAGTGAAGGACCGGTTCTGCATGCGGTGAAGCTTTCAAAAGCAAAGGCGCCAAAGGAAGAAATCATAAGCTTTGTTTAAGAGAATGATAAGAGAAAGTGTGAAAAAGTTGTTTCAAAAAGGGAGAAGGCATTGTAAATGGATAACTTGTTTTATGGTGAGCATATTTATGATGCTTTCTCTTTTTGGGTGCGCTGAAAATCTGGATCAGGGCATAAATGTTGAGAAAGACCATACGTTAGAAGATGCTGGTGGAAAGATAAAGATTGTGGCGGCTAACTTTCCCTGCTATGATTTTGCAAGGGCCATAACGGGCGGCAATGCAGAGATTACGATGCTGATTCCGCCGGGAAATGAGGTTCATTCCTATGAACCTACGCCACAGGATATGATTACGATTGGAAACTGTGACCTGTTTTTGTATACAGGGGGAGAATCGGATGTGTACATTGAAGAAATATTGGAAAGTTTTCCGAAAAAAAGCTTTCATACAATAAAAATGATGGATTTTGCAACACTTTATGAAGAAGAGACGATAGAAGGAATGCAGGTAAGAGGGCACAGCCATGACCATGACAGCAATGTGCCGGCTTATGAAGAGAAGCAAGAGGAACATGAGGAATATGATGAGCATGTGTGGACATCTCCAAAAAACGCCATTAAAATGATAGAAGGCATAGAAGAGGTGATTTCGCTGCTGGATTCTGAAAATGCACAGTACTATAAGAAAAATGCAGCAAGCTATGTGGAGCAGATAGCAGCTTTGGATAAAAGGTTTGAAGAACTGGTAAAAGAGCATAAGGACCATGCTCTTTTTGTAGGAGACAGATTTCCCTTTCTCTATTTTGCAAAGGAATATGGAATTACTTATTATGCAGTATTTCCCAGCTGTAATGGGGAATCGGAGCCAAGTGCAAGGACAATGGCGTTTTTTATTGAGAAAGCAAGAGAATATAAGGCAGAAACCATCTTCTATCTGGAATTATCCAACAGCCAGACAGCCCGGGCGGCGGCAGAGGCAATGGGAGCCGATATCCGTGAGCTTCATTCCTGCCATAATGTAACAAAAGAGGATTTCAAAAAAGGAGTTACCTATGTAGAACTGATGGAACGAAACTACCATGCACTAAGGGAGGCATTTTAATGGCATTATTAACCTGCAAGAATCTTTCATTTGCTTATGAAAATCAGTTAGTAATAGACAACTTATCTTTTGAAGTGAAAACAGGAGACTATCTTTGCATTGTAGGAGAGAATGGAACCGGAAAGACTACGCTGATGAAAGGCCTGTTAGGCTTGAAAAAGCCTATGAAGGGAGAAATACAGACCGGAGAAGGATTAAGGGCAGACCAGATTGGGTATTTGCCCCAGCAGACGGTTGCCCAAAGGGATTTTCCCGCTTCTGTTATGGAGGTAGTGCTTTCCGGGTGTTTGAATAGTAAGGGATTTTCGCCTTTTTACTCCAGAGCAGATAAAAATAAGGCAAGTGATCATATGAAGCTTTTGGGAATCTGGGACAAAAGGAAGGAATGCTATCGGGAACTGTCCGGCGGCTACAAGCAAAGGGTGCTTTTGGCAAGGGCCCTGTGCGCTACAAGTAAGGTGCTTCTTTTGGATGAGCCTACTACCGGTCTGGATCCGGTGGCGATTTTCGATTTTTATGAAATAGTGGAGCGTTTAAACAGAAAGCATGGTATTACAGTCATTATGATTTCTCATGACATTAAGGAAGCGATAAAGCAGGCAGACCATATTCTCCATCTGACTCAGGAGGATTTCTTTTTTGGCACCACAAAGCAGTATTTGGACAGCAATCTAGGAAAGGATTTTTTAGGAGGGCATGAAGATGTGGAATGATTTGGTGCAGATGTTTTCTTATCCTTTTATGACAAGAGCATTGCTGGTAGGAATACTGGTGTCTTTGTGTGCGGCTGTGTTAGGAGTGACGCTTGTATTGAAACGGTATTCCATGATAGGGGACGGTTTGTCCCATGTAGGATTTGGAGCGCTGGCAGTGGCAGCGGCTTTTCAGATAGCCCCTTTATATCTGGCAGTTCCGGTAGTGTTTGGGGCGGCTTTGATCTTACTTTGGATCAGTGAAACCGGAAAGATGAAGGGGGATGCGGCCATTGCACTGTTTTCCACAGGTGCCCTTGCCCTTGGCGTTATGATCGTGTCTATGACGAAAGGAATGAATGCGGATCTGAACAATTATATGTTTGGCAGCATTTTGGCCATGAGCGAAGAGGATGTGCGCCTTAGTGTGATATTGACTGTGGCGGTGCTTTTGTTATATGTCCTTTTTTATCATAAAATCTTTGCGGTAACCTTTGACGAGACATTTGCAAAGGCAACAGGAGTAAAGGTGGGCTTATATAGGGCAGTGCTGGCTTTTTTGATTGCGATTACTATTGTGCTTGGAATGCGCATGATGGGAACGCTTCTGATTTCAAGCCTGATTATTTTTCCGGCGCTTACGGCAATGAGGGTATGCAGGGATTTTAAAAGTGTGATTCTCTGTTCTGTGGTACTGGCAATGATCAGCTTTACTGTGGGGTTAGCCGTGTCTTACATGCTTGCGACTCCTACCGGTGCAAGCATTGTGGTAGTGGATATGGTTTTTTTCCTGATATTTTCCATTATCGGGGCAAGGAAATAACCGGACATCTGATAAATAAAAAAATGCAGCAGTCATTGTATAAAACAGGAAAATTCAGGTAAAATAATAAGAGAGAAACTGGAAGAACAGACTGAAAAAATAGAGAAAAGTGAATTGAGGGAAGAATATGAGAATTGATGATTTTCGGCAATTGATGAATTTATGTGATAATGTATGTGAATGGCTGGAAAAAACTCGTTTTGGTATTGGGCCGCTGGAAAGAAAACCCACGGCAATCAAGGCGGGGTTTCATTATGAACTCTTAAAATTTGCTGTTTATCTGGCAGATGCGGACGGAACCATTTCCCAGGAGGAAATCAAGACAATCGGTGATAAGCTAGCTGTATTTCCAAGTGAAAGGGATTTATGTACATTAAAGTTCAGAGAGCACATTCCTGTGGAGTATGTAAACAATATACCCAGCATCCTGCACTATGCGGTATTATCGGATGCAGGGGAAAAGAAAGCAGAACCTCCCTTCTACCGGCAGAAGGCACAGATTTTATTCGATATGTATAAAGTGTTCGGCAGCTGTTTCCTGGCTGGAGTAAAAAGCAATCCCACGCATGAAACCTGTCGTGCTTATACCATTTATATCCAGAAGCTGGAGGAACATTTAAAGGAATTTGGAGTATTCTGGCAAGGGCTTGATAAGGAGTTCCAAATCGACTTGGAAGCCATTGAAATCGGAAAGGATGGCATGATTGTTTTTAACGGGAAAGCCGAAAGTGAACATAGGAAAAAAGAAAAGGATGAGGAAGAGACCACTCTGGAGGAGAAGCTGGAAGAATTTAACAATATGGTAGGGCTTCGGGCAGTCAAAAAGGAAGTAAACAGTTTAATCAATCTGCTGCGCATACAGAGGCTGAGGGAAACAAGAGGGCTGAAAAATACGGCAACGACCAAACATATGGTATTTTCGGGAAATCCGGGCACCGGAAAAACGACGGTAGCAAGAATACTGGCAGGAATTTATAAAGACCTTGGAGTGTTGGAAAAGGGACATCTGGTGGAGGTGGACCGTTCCGGTCTTGTAAAGGGGTACTTAGGACAGACTGCAGAGCGGGTGCAGGAAGTAGTGAAAGAAGCCATGGGCGGCATCCTGTTTATTGATGAAGCCTATACATTAACAGTAAATAAGGGAGAAGGAGATTATGGACAGGAAGCGGTAGATACCCTTTTAAAAGCAATGGAGGATAACCGGGATAATCTGATTGTAATCGTTGCAGGATATCCGGAGCTGATGGCCGCCTTTTTAGAGTCCAATCCAGGGCTGAAATCCCGTTTTAACAAATTTGTTTACTTTGAAGATTATACGGCAGAAGAACAATTGGCCATTTTGGAAAAAATGTGTAAAAAGCAGGATTATCTTTTATCGGAAGGCGCCAGAATGTATGCAGAAAGCTTTCTGTTAAAAAGAACGGAAATGCGCCCGGAAAATTTCG